>DBTQ01000010.1:0-55548 GCA_002307135.1 Bacteroidetes bacterium UBA1312 | reverse complement strand
GGCGGTCTTGAAAACCGTTGACTGTTACAGGTCCGGGGGTTCGAATCCCTCTCTCTCCGCACTTTACTAGTTCAAAAGCGTGTAAGTTCTAACTTACACGCTTTTTTGTTTATTATCTAGTACGTATTGGTTCACGAATGTTCCTTTTATACCTGCTCGCTGAACCACCACTGCATATCTCGGTGACACCATTTCCAGCAAGCTGGTTAGCCTATGATTTTAATAGGACAACCTATCAATTTAATAGGTCGAGTTATGGTTTTGTGTTACCAACCTTGAACAATAATCATTTTATTTATGTGTTGTATTTTAATCTCTAATAATTAAGATGATAGACATCGCGATAATAATTTACCACAATATTATCTGCTAATGCTGCGGTGAGGTAAACAACAAAAACAGGAACAGGTTTTTCCAGTTGGATGGCTCTTGGCTCTTCGCCCTTGAAGCAGGCTTGAAGGAAAGTGGTATCCAGTTTATTATTTAGAAGATAATTACCGAGTTCAATAGCTTTCTCAACGCGCATACAGCCATGACTTCTGTGCCTGTTATTCGATTTAAACAACCCTTTTTCATTCGTATCATGCAGATAGACACCGAATGGCGATGTTAAATCAAATTTTATAATACCCAATGAGTTGTCACAACCAGTCGATTGCCGCAGTCTATATGGAAAATAGTTCTTACTGTAGCGACTCCAATTGATAGAATGTGGATTTACTATGTTGCCCTTGGCGTCCAATATTTGTATTCTTTGCTGATCAACAAGGCTTGGGTATCTTTTATACTTGGGTACCAACTCTTTTAATGCAATGTCCGTTGGCACATTCCAGTAAGGATAAAGAATAATTTGCTTACAAGTCGCATCAAAACGAGGTGTCCTTCTTGATGGTTTGCCAACAATCATTTTTGAAAACAATATCTCCCTATTATTTTCATAATAATTGAGTGTGGCGGAGGCTGCGTTTACTACAATTAATTTTTCGAAATTAAAGTGATGTATCCACCTGTAGCAATTCAGTGAGGCTGCAACCTGCTTTGCTTTGATAATATTTTTATTGATATATTGAGCGACTAGCTCCGACTTATATGCTGCATATTCTTTACTGACAGGTTCCAGGGAATTAATAAACCCATTCAGTTCAGCAGAAGACTTTATAGTGGACAAATGCCCAATTATAAAATCATTATCCCTGTCTGCATATTTTGTGGACCATTCATCATACTTGATCCAGGTATTTACCCCATAACCCTGATATAGATCTTTGCAATAAGCAATAGCAGCGTCCGTATAGCGTATATCTAGTTTTTTCAACGTTGCACTATCGCCCGTTTGTTCAAGTTTACTTTCGAGCAATTTGCCATAGCTGTACCTGCTCCTGTCTGTACCTATATATGCCGAACTCTCTAATTTTTGCAGTAACAATACCCTCATTTCTTTTGAAGATGCAGCGGAATTTAACCAAAATAGTGGCTGATGGGTTGTCGCGTAAAATTTATTGACAAGAACCGGATATAACAGCCCCTGTGCATACACATCCATCGTAAGTGCATGTTGTACGCAAAAAATGAGGAAGATAAATATTGCCCGAATATTTGTTCTATGCATAATTTAACTGTTATCAGAATGGAAATCCTTGCTCTATGACTGCCATGAAAAATATTACCTAGCGACAAGACCACCGTCGATGACCAATTCTGCACCTGTAGTATAAGTTGCTTCATCGGAGGCAAGGTATAAAGCACCATAAGCGACTTCCATTGCATTCCCAATTCGTCCTAGCGGACACATATCTTTCATCAACTCTGCTCCGCCTTCCATATTTACGATGCTCTCTGTCATGGGTGTCAATACACCACCCGGGTGTATTGAGTTGACGCGTATTTTACTCGATGCTAACTCTACAGCTAAGTCTTTAGTAAGTAAACGCAGACCACCTTTCGAAGCTGTATAAGCCGGGCCATTGCCACCAACCAGTCCGGCTATGGAAGAGATATTAATTATAGATCCGCCACCTGATTTTTTCATGTGTGGAATACAAAGCTGACATCCCAGAAACGGACCGGTAAGATTTATCGCAATAACTTTATCCCACAAACTTATTGTTGTACTTTCAGTTGTAGTAAAGCCCGGGAAAATACCGGCATTATTGATAAGAATATCAATACGTCCAAAAACATCCAAAGTTTTATCGATCACCTTTTGCCAATCGTTTTGGGATGTAACGTCATGAGCACAATGTTCTATAGAAAGCCCAGATTTTTTTGCATCTTCTACCCATAAAGCAAGTTTGTCTCCTTGTATATCAGTAGCCATTACATGGGCACCCTGATTTGCGAATAACCTTGCTTCAGCTTCGCCCATACCCCCGGCGGCACCTGTAATTATCGCAACTTTGTTCTGTAATCGTTTCATAGGTCGTTCATTTTAATTGTTGTTTAAGGCTTGGTATAATTTGACCGATTATCAATGCTACTCGTGAAATTTTATTATTCCCTGCATTTACTTTCGAATGCAGGGAATAATAAAACTTAGACACGTTCATGTTAGTTTACCAGTATAGAGTACACAGGGCTATATACAGCTATATCACCTGTATTATCCTTAACAACAACTTTAAATTTAATTGTTTTTCCGGATGCACTATTTAGAGAGGTACCTCTTACGATGCCACCTGTTGCATCTATTGACAATCCCGCGTTTGTTAAATCTGCACTTCCTGCGTATGTATCGTCCAGTTGCCATGAGTATGGAGGAGTACCGCCCATAGCAAATAATGATGCTCCATAAGGTTTATTGGCATCTCCATTTTTTAATTGAAAATTGGTCGATAATTGTTGTAAGATGGCAGCAGGACCGGGAGTATAACCTGTAACGATAATGTCTATGGCTTCTGTTTTGCTGCAATTGCCATCGCTGACTGTTACATTAAATGTTGATGTACCAACAGTTAACCCATTGCTCGACGTACCCGTTGTTCTGTCAATAATGCCTGATTGAGGCCAGAAAATAAAGCCTTGTGGCGGAACAGGACTACTTTCTATAGACCAGTTGTAATTTCTAAGTGGGGCTCCACCATCCGCAAGCAATGTTTGTGCATTGACGTTAGTGTAACCAGTATTATCAATGTTGGCAGTAATACTCTGGAGCTGTCCTGTCGAGCTTTTTAATATCCTCAAAGAACAACTGGAATCATCTTCTGTTTTCTTACAGGAGAATAGTGAAGTCATTACCACTATTAGTATTGCTTTATTTACTAAATTGTTCATTTTTATTTAAAATTTATCTTGGTTAATTTAAGTGTGCACGTAGCATCCAACTCATTTTTTCATGTTGTTCCATTAGTCCTGTGATGTAATCACTTGTGCCCAAATCATGATAATTATTGGCAAATGAATTTATGTTCTCTCGTATGAAAATGATAATTTCATCATGGTCAGACAACAGATCTTTTATAAAACTCTTGCTATCATTTTTAGCGATTCTTTTTTCAGAAAGGTGGGTAAGTTTAAGGAATTCTGTTAGTGTAGCCGGTGCATAATGGCCAATAGAACGTATTCTTTCTGCAATACTATCAATGATGTTATCCAGCGCTTCATACTGAGCTTCAAAATATTTATGCATGGCATAAAAATCTGCACCTTCAATATTCCAATGCGCATTGCGAGTTTTAGTATAGATGATATATTCATCGGCCAGCAACTTGCATAGCTCGACTGCGACTGCTTTTGTATTTATTTCTTTTAAACCAGTATTTGTTTTCATAAAAAAATTATTATTTATTGTGAGCAATTAGTTGCAAATGAAGCAGGGCTGTAAAAGCCCTGCTTTAATGTTATTCTTTAATAAACTTGTCTCTGATTACAGTGTCGTTATTACGGATTTCGTAGAAATACATGCCATAAGACAGATGTCCAACGAGGAAGGATATAACGGCAGGAGCAACCTCATAATTTTTATAGTCAATTACCTGACCCATGATGTCGTATATTTTTACCGAAACCGAACCCTGAACACTTTTTTCAAATTTAAAGTTGAGGAGATCATTGACAGGGTTGGGATAAACAATAACATGGTCAGATAGTTTTTGTATGTTATTCACACTTAATGGCGGAAGGGGTTGAGACTTCAATTGTAGGTAATCAATGTTGAGTACAGAACCAGAAGTGATTGCATTCCAACTGCCTGACTGAATATCTATCCTTATCGTATCAGGTGTGGTCATTGCACTAAAAGGCATTTCAAAATAGGTCCATGTTGGCGCACTAAAGAAATGATAGTTATTGCCTCCTACATATATACCTGCGGCAGATAAATTAACGCTTATACGCCCGGTATCAGTTCCTGTAGGTGCATACTTATAATAACCAGTAAGTGTATCGGACATAAGTGTGTATGGTATTCCACCCGACGGTCCATTGTTGGCAGACATATTGCCAGAAGTGATATTTGCGCATTCAACACTACCACTGCTAGACGGTTGTGTAATTAATTGAATAGAGTAGCTACCTGAAACATGACTAGTAGATTTATTTACACCATTCCCACTATTGCCATGGGCTTGCACCTGCCAGTTGTTAGGTTTGTCTAGTGACTGAGGTGACCAATTGTCAAAAGTGCCACCAGCTATAGACTCGGTGATTCCGGAACCTGTAAATTTTAATTGATCGATTTCTAGCCAGCTACCTGATTGCACGCCTATGCCATCAAGATTACTTGAAGCAATGCCTATAATAACGCTATCTGGAGCAGTAGGTATTGAGGCAAGCGGAAAGCTAAATGCTGTGAATGAAGCTATACTGCCCGAAACATTGCGAAATGTAAAAGAGGTAGCCGAAATAACTATTCCAGCTTTTTTAAATTCAATGATCATCAATGCAGAATCATTTCCTTTTAAATTATACCTGTAGTATCCGGCAATGGCTGTTGGTTGTTGTGAATAAGGCATTCCTCCAGTTCCAACTTTAGGATCTCCTAATGTATTAATAACGTATGCCTGAAGTGTGTCTGTACCAACAATAGCAGTTTGTATATGCACTGCCTGTCCGATGAATCCGGTTACTGGCCAAACGGTTAGACTATCTTCTTTCACGAGTGATTGAAGATTGGAATTATACCATCCGGAATCCGATACTTTGTATGGATGGGATGTCCAGTTCTCAAAATCCCCGTTAGGACAATCCTGAGCGTTTACGCTTCCAAACTGTAGCAATGTAACCAGTGCTGTAAATAGTGTTTTTTTCATGCTCTTTATTTTTTACAAAAGTATTATAGCTGTATGCTTTAAGAAATGATGTCAGTCAGTGCGGCCACTGATCCTCATCATCTACAACAAATGCGCATCAGTATTCGAACGAGTTGTTCTATCTCAAAATAGTTTGCTTTTCTTCCGCATTGCAAATGTTTTCAATACCTTTCAGTAGTGCATCCGGGTTAAAAGAAATACTGTCAATGCCTAACGTTACAAGGAATTGTGCAAACTCAGGATAATCACTGGGTGCTTGTCCACATAGCCCAATTTTAGTATTGCTTTTTTTGGCCTTTTCAATGACCATTTTAATCATTGTTTTTGCTGATTTATTTTGTTCGCTAAACAGATCTGCAATAATTGCAGAATCGCGGTCTATACCTAAAGTAAGTTGCGTAAGGTCGTTTGAGCCAATTGAAAACCCGTCGAATATTTCAGCAAAATCTTCCGCCTGTATCACATTGCTCGGTATCTCAGCCATCACATATATTTCAAGGTCATTTTCGCCTTGTGTCAGGCCATTTTGCTGCATAACACCTATTACTTTTTTACCTTCTTCGACCGTGCGGCAGAATGGAATCATCAGTTTTACATTAGTAAGCCCCATTTCATCCCGTACTACTTTCATAGCCGCACACTCCAGACGAAAACCTTCTTTGTACAATGGGTTGTAATAACGGGACGCACCTCTGAAACCGATCATCGGGTTTTCCTCTATCGGTTCGAAATCTTTACCACCTAACAAATTTGCATATTCATTGGTCTTAAAGTCACTCATTCTCACAATCACATCTTTGGGATAGAATGCAGCAGCAATAGTGGCAACACCCTGAGATAGCTTATCTATAAAATATTGCGCTTTACTTGGGTATTGTTTTGTCAGTTGTTCAATTTTTCTTTTGCTCTCTTCGTCCGTTATTCCATCAAATTTTATCAATGCCATTGGATGTATTTTCACGACATCGTTAATGATGAATTCCAGCCGCATAAGTCCGACACCGCTATTCGGATAAAAGGATAGCTTAAATGCTTTTTCAGGATCAGCAATTATCAGCATAGGTGAGGTATGTTCAGGCATCTGAATTGTGCTTACATCAAAGCTTGTTTCTTTCCAGTTTAGTTTACCATCATATACAATTCCTGTTTTACCTTCTGCACACGATACTGTTATAATGTCTCCATCCTGTATTGTGGTAGTTGCATTGTTTGTACCTACGATGGCCGGCACACCAATTTCTCTTGCAATAATGGACGCATGGCTTGTTCTCCCTCCTTTATCTGTAATAATTGCAACTGCATTTTTAAGAATAGGATCCCAATCCGGGCTGGTTAATTCTGTAACGACAATTTCTCCTAGTTTCAGTTTACCGGCATCTTTAGGAGTATGCAGTATCCTGGCAATACCTGAAGTAACTTTACTCCCAATAGCTTCTCCGGTAATTAATACTTTTCCTTTTTCCAATAGTTTGTATTCCTGTACTTTAAGACTAGACTCGCGGCTATGAACGGTTTCCGGTCTGGCCTGAACTATATAGAGATCGCCATTACTTCCATCTTTTGCCCATTCAAAGTCCATTGGCGTTTGATAATGTTCTTCTATTAATAAAGCCCAGTTTGCCAATTGAATAACCTCATCATCCGTAAGTACAAATTTTTCCTTTAGTTCTTGCGATGTTGCAACATTGATAGTAGTGCCACCACCATTATTACCTTCCGCATAAATCATCATAAGCGATTTTTCTCCGATATTCTTTTGTATGATGGCTTTCTTTTTTGCCCTTAGTGAAGGCTTAAACACAAAAAACTCATCTGGTGTAACGGTTCCCTGTACTATGTTTTCGCCCAGTCCCCAAACACCGGAGAGATGAATTATATCTCTAAATCCGGATTCCGGCTCTAAAGTAAAGCCCACACCTGAGCATGCTTTATCTGATCTCACCATTTTCTGAATACCTGCGGACAAAGCGATCTTGCTATGATCAAAACCATTATCTTCTCTGTATTTAATTGCCCTATCTGTATATAAGGAGGTAAAACATTTTTGCACCGCATTTATCAAGTCTTTATTGCCTTTTATATTCAGGAATGATTCGTGTTGGCCCGCAAAGCTTGCATCTGGAAGGTCTTCAGCAGTGGCACTGCTGCGCACTGCTACTTCAATGGTGGTACCATTACAAAGATCTGTATATGCGGCAATTATCTCCGCAGCCAAATCGGATGGCATTTCAGCAGACAGAAATAGCTCCCGAGCCTTTGCTCCCGTTTCTTTTAAATTAGTAAATTCTTTCCGATCGAGCTTAGCTAACAATGCCTTTAATTCCGCTCCGAATTTATTGAACTCAATAAAGTACCAAAATGCCTCCGAAGTAGTGGCAAAGCCATCAGGGACTTTGATACCTTTGGAGGAAAGATGGTTAAACATTTCTCCCAGCGACGCGTTCTTCCCACCTACCCTACCAATGTCTGATGCATGGATGCTACTATATTTTAAGATGTATTCCGGCATAAAAAATATTTTTTTGATGGTTTAAAATATAATGATCAATAGAAAGATTGTGCACTTATGCTGATGTGATGTATCAGCGTTTTTCTCCTAACCATTTTAAGGGTTGTATTTTTCTCTTCTTTTTAAGACCAAAGCCCTTAACGGCATGTTTTCTTATGTATTCTATTGCTTCGTCAACTGAATCGGTAAACAGAAATAAGTGAATATCTTCAGGGCTAATAGTTTTTTCATAAACCATTTTTTGTATGTATTCATAGAGTTCCAAATGGTAAGATCGACCTATTAGTATAACAGGAAATTTTTTGGATTTCCCGGTCTGCATCATTGTAATGGATTCAAAAAACTCATCCATAGTTCCATAACCTCCGGGCATTACTACAAATGCGAAGGAATATTTGGTCAACAATATTTTTCTAATAAAAAAGTAGTTTATATAAATCCATTTATCTAGATATTTATTGGGGCGTTGCTCTTTAGGCAAGACTATATTACAGCCAATAGAGCGCCCTCCAGCTTCTTTTGCACCACGGTTCGCCGCTTCCATAATACCCGGTCCCCCACCAGTCATAATAGTAAATCCCATTCTTGCGAGTTGCCTTCCGATAATCCTAGCAGTTTCATAATAAGGATGCGTTTCAGGGAAGCGGGCTGAACCAAAAACGGTAACACAGGCACCAACAAAATGTAGCTTTCTGAATCCATATATAAACTCTTTAAAAACATCAAGAGCGAACAAAAACTCTCCCCATCTGGAATGAGGGCCTTCAAGGAATATAGCCTCTTGCTTGGAACCAACCGGTGTAAATGCTTCAACGGAACCATTGTTCTGCATCATTAAAGGAGTTTCAGTCATGTGTTTCTCTTATTTACTATTACCAAATCATCCGCACCAAAAGGGCCATAATGTGCCTCTTGTTTAGGATCATTGTCTTTTTCAAACCAAACACAATCAAACATATCTTGTACATACTGATTAGCCAATACATCGTAATGAATCCCGTGAATGGTCATATTGGGCCCTCCTGAGATCAATTTCACTACATCCCCAGATTCGAATTTAGATTTCATAAAATAATTTTATATGATTACTGGCGTGAAACGGTTTGTGTTAGCATGAAATAATTGCTCTTAGGAGTCTTACACCAAAATATTCCTGTTAAAGGTAGAAAGTGTTTCCGCGCTATATGTTGATGAACATTACTCTTATGGATGATTTTGGTCATTATACATAGTGCAAACAACTGGTACTTTTGGAAAAGCACTAAACGTATTTCAAATATTTGTAGCTAATGGCAATCGTCAGAAAAGTAAAAACAGTTTTCTCAAAATCGTTAGACGATTTTTTCTATGGAATCGCAGAATTAGCACAATTCTCAGTCAATGTTTTCAAGGAAGGGCTTAGGCCACCGTATGAATTCAAGGAAGTACTGAATCAATGTTATGAAATTGGTATAAAATCATTTGCCCTTGTTGGTGTTACAGCATTTATTTTGGGACTAGTACTGGTAATGCAGTCTAGGCCTACCATGATTCAGTTTGGTGCAGGCTCTTATTTGCCAGCGATGTCGTCTATATCTATTGTTCGTGAGATCGGCCCATTGGTTACCGCATTGATATGTGCAGGAAAAGTCGGTTCAGGAATAAGTGCGGAATTAGGTTCGATGAAAGTAACAGAGCAGATAGATGCGATGGAAGTGTCTGGAACGAATCCTTTTAAATATCTGGTAGCAACAAGAATTTTAGCTACAACTTTAATGATACCGATTTTGACCATATATGCCGATTTTATTTCGTTGATTGGTGCATTTGTTGGATCGAATATTAAGGACAATATAAACATATACTTCTATTTCAACCGCGTGTTTGAGGCGCTGCATTATACTGATGTAGTTCCTTCATTTATAAAGACTTTCTTTTTTGGATTCACTATTGGATTAGTTGGTTGCACCAAAGGGTATAATTCAAAAAAAGGTACGGAAGGAGTAGGCAAAGCTGCTAATATTTCAGTAGTAATGGCCATGGTAGGCGTTATTATTATTGATATGGTTGTTACCCAGATCACTTCAATGCTTGGATATTTATAATGATAAACGCTACATTAGATATGGTCAACGAATCCACGACTATTGCTTCACAACCGGCCATAGAGATTCAACATTTAAAAAAAGCATTTGGAAGCAATGTTGTATTGCGCGATTTCAGTCTAACCGTCCAAAATGGCGAGAATGTAGTGGTAATGGGCAAATCAGGTATTGGAAAAACAATATTGATCAAATGTATTATCGGGTTAATTAAGCCAGATGGTGGTACTTTACATGTTTTAGAACAGGACATATCAAAACTTGACCACAGAAAACTCGACGAGTTGCGGATGCGGATAGGGTTCGTATTTCAGAGTAGCGCTCTTTATGATTCCATGACTGTTCGTCAAAATCTTGAATTTCCTTTGCGGCACGACCGCCACAGAAGGATAACCGGAAATATCGAAGACCATATCCGAGAAGCCCTTCGGAATGTAGGACTCGAACATGCAATAAATCTCATGCCCTCCGAGTTGTCAGGCGGGATGAGAAAAAGAATTGGCATAGCAAGGGCGCTCATATTAAATCCTGAAATTGTATTGTATGATGAACCTACAACTGGTCTGGATCCCATTACTTCTGAAGAGATCACTCAATTAATCCTTGGGTTGCAAAAGAAATATAAAACGACATCTATTATTATCACACATGATATTGATCTGGCTAGAGAAGCCGCTAATCGTATTGTTTTTTTGATGGATGGCATTGCTTATGCACAAGGTACTTATGATGAACTTATTCATAACACAGACCCTGAAATAACGCATTTTTTTAAACGATAATCTGAATTTTATGGAGAAAGAATTAAAAAGAAATATTTTACTCGGATTTTTTATACTTGTCGGTATCATTCTTTTTATAACAGGTATATTTCTAATCGGTTCAAAAAGCGAAATATTCAAAAAGACATTTCCAATTACTGCCAAGTTCAGCAACGCTATCGGTTTGAAACTTGGGAGTAACGTACGCTATAATGGAGTCAAAGTCGGCATCGTAAAATCGGTAGATCTTATTAATGATACACTCGTACAGGTGGACATGTCAATAGAAGAAGAAAAACGACATTTTATTCACTCAAACGCTATCGCTTCCATTGCCTCGGATGGACTTATGGGGGATAAAATTGTAAATATTATTGCAGGTAAGGGCGGTGATAAACAAGTAAAAGACAATGACCTTTTGGTTGCGCACAACCCTTTAAACACAGACCATGTGTTGGAAACACTGAGCCAATCGAATGAAAACATTAAGGTAATTACAGATAACCTGAAAACGTTGACCTCCGAAATTAATTCAAACAACGGCCCGGTACAACTATTATACAAAAATCCTGAAATGGCGAAGCAATTAAAGCATTCCTTCAGTAATCTTGATGCTATTACAAGTAAGGTATTAAATGTGAGTGCTACACTGCAACAGCTTACTTCGCAGATTCAAAAGGGAAATGGCGCGTTAAACACAATGATTAATGACACTGCATTAGCCAACAATATTTCGTACACTTTTGACAAACTCAAAGCAACATCTGATGAGTTGATCAAAGCCTCTGGGAACCTGAACCAGACCATCCAATATGCCAATTCCGGAAAAGGAACATTAAATATGTTATTAACGGATACCACATTTGCAGCAACTGTGCAGCAGAGTATGGCTAACATAAAAAAGGCATCGATCGGACTGGATGAGAATATGGAAGCAATGAAACATAATTTTCTTACCAGAGGCTACTTTCGCAGACAAGCAAAGAAGAATAAAAACAAGTCAAAGACCACGGGCCAGTAATATTTTGATCTTTTTATTGAAAAGTATGCATCTCGATTATTACGCTTATAAAATACTTTAAGGGCATTTTCTTTTTATATTCGGATGACAACGATTAGTTGACCTATTGATTATTGTCATTAGTTCAGGCTATTTTATCAGGTACTTTTGATCAATTCGAGAAGAGAGAGCACAGTCATCAATTGTAGCAATCTCGATATGAATACACACGCACAAACACGCGAACTTAAAAAACAGATATATGAATGAGTTACTTAAAAATATCTATGAGCGAAGGGCTGTAAGAAAGTATAAGAATGTACCCGTTGCAAAGGAAGTCATAGACCAATTGATCGCCGCTGGATGTATGGCTCCATCTGCCATGAACAGACAACCGTGGAAATTCTACATACTGACAGACAGTAGCCAGGTTGCATCATTTTCAAAGCAAATAGCCCAAAAAGCTTTAGGACAGATGAAGCGTCTAAGTATCAAAGAAGCCGCAAAAATGACATTGAGCTTTTTTCATCTTTCCAAGGTAATTGATTTCATTAAAACACAAGATCATGTTTTTTATGGCGCTCCAGCAGTTATTTTTATTACGTCGCCACGAAAGGATGAATGGGGCTCACTGGATGTTGGCATGTGTGCTCAGAATATTATGCTTGCAGCAAAAGCGTTGGGGCTGGATACATGTCCTGTAGGGTTTGCGAGATTTGTTATGCAAACAAAGGATTATTTTACTTTAAATATTCCCGCGACTGAACAGGTAGAACTTGCGATAATTGTTGGTTTCGGCGACGAACGGCCGAAACCGCATAATAGAGTTGAAAATAATGTAGTTTACATTTAGTTATTCTGACAAGTTCTCACATGATGAAGTGTGAAAGACGGACAGAAGAGATCACACGTACCTTTCTTCGAAAACAGCAAAGCAGTTATATTTTCTATATTATTCACCACATAATCTTGCCTGACAGCATCATGACCATTATCAATGAATCGACTAATCCTGTCATGAAAAAAAAAGAAATCAAGGCTCTACTTAAAAAGAAATTGAGGGCTATTGAAAAGCTTTCTTCTGCTACTGGTCATAGCTTTGAAAAGAATATAATCCATGATTTCAGATTATCTATAAAATCATTACGCTCGTTTCTTCGATTGTTGAAATCATGTGCAGGCAAAGATGAGATTGAAATTCATCAAAAAATCAGGCGACTATATCATATAGCTGGCGTTATACGGCAATCGGAATTAGAAAAGGAATTTCTAATCAAAATGAAAATAAATGTTCCCAGCTATATTGATTCACTAGAAAAGAAGATGAACAGGAAGAAAAGGGAATGGAGGAAGTGTTATAGCAGAAAAGTAATCAGTAATTCGTCTAGAAAGATTATGGCTCATAAATATGAAGTACTACACCTGTCGGCATTAGATAATTTCATCAGCAAACGTTTGATGCAACTGGTGACATTGAAAAATTCTGTCACAGATGCTCAACTTCATGAAATACGCAAAAACGTAAAGGATATTCTCTATATCTCCGGATCCGTTGATAAAAAGCTGTGGGATTCAGTTCGACTGAGTGATGAACTGACAGCCCGAAAGCTCCAGGAATTAACCGAAACCATTGGTAGTTATAATGACGAGCGAATAATGCATGAACATTTAAACGCCTTTTCGTCACGCGATCTGAGTAATGAAGAAGAAACTACTATAAAGCAATTCAAAAGCATAGAAAAGAAGAAATTAAAGTTAGAAAAGAAGCTGGTGTTAAAAGCCACGCATTTGTCTTTAGTTAAGATTCACAAATAAATACAAGAAACTTTATACACACTTAAAAAACACCTAATATGGAAGATAATAAATATTGCCAAAGTTGTAGTATGCCTATGGATAATACAGCTGACAGAGGAACAGAAAAAGATGGTACTCCCAGCCAAGAGTATTGCACATACTGTTATCAGAATGGTGCATTTATAAACTCGGATATGACGATTGATGGAATGCGGTCCATTGTCAAAACTCAGATGGAACAAAGAAACATACCTACAGACATAATTGATACGGCTGTGAACCTATTACCTTATCTGAAGCGTTGGAAAACCAACTAATATTGATTAATAATTTAGCCACCAGACAATTAAGAACAATTATTAGTATCTAGTTTTTCGGGATGCTCTTATGGAGTATCCCAACCAATGACCAACCTACTGTTGTTACCTGTTAGTAATTGCTAGACCGCTCTATTCCTAATACTGACAATGCTTCCCAAAGTTGCAGTGACGTATGTTTGCCATGTTTAATTTCTAAAAGAAAGTCAATGTAATGAGCTCTATAAAAACAAATCCAGAATTTCCTACCGCTCCGCCAGTTCCGGAAGTAACGCCAATACCGCCAACTGTCCTGCCAACAGAGCTTCCTCTTCCGGAAATAAATCCTGAAAAAGACCCCGTTCTTCCAGCAGAACCTGTAGAGCTACCCCCACAGAAAGAGGCATAGCTTGAATGGGCAAATGTAGAAAGTAACTTTAATTTTTATTCTGTTCATAGAAATACGGCCATACTAAATATTAGATTATATGACTAGCTTAATACCCATTCGAGGTGCCCGAATTAGCCATTCCGGTGGAATAAAATTGTTACTTATCTGTGGTATCTTATCATCGTTATTATATACCGGGATGTGCATTTATATCGCCCGATTTTACGATGGTTACGATTTCTACAGTCAGACAGTCAGTGAACTTTCAGCTGTTGGGGTATCTACGAGAATGATGTGGGTCAGTCTGGGAACTGTTTATACGCTGCTCGTCACATTATTCGGCTATGGTGTCTGGCTCTCAGGCGAACGATCAAAGCCGCTGCGTCTTACCGGTAGTTTTCTCTTTATATACGGAATTACAGGTATCCTCTGGCCATTAGTACCGATGCATACACGACAAGTACTCGCTGATGGCGGAGCTACTATTACTGACAGACTGCATCTTGTTATGGCTGGAACAACCGTGTTACTTATGCTTGCCGCCATAGTATCAGGTTCGTTTGCCATCAGCAGACAATTCAAAATTTATTCAGTACTTACGATTATTGTGCTCTTTCTGTTCGGTTTCTTGACAGCATTAGATGCGCCCAAAGTACAAGCAGACCTGCCAACGCCGTGGGCAGGTCTTTGGGAGCGCATTAATATAGCTGCATTCCTTTTATGGGTTATCGTCCTTGCACTTGTGCTATTGCGGCAAACATCTATATCCTCTAGTGATAGAGGAATGACTTAATAAATTGGTAAGACTCATTCATTAACCCTTACCAATGGGTGTATTCAAATACATTATTACCTTTTACCGGATTAGGTACTCCAGCTTTGGGAAATTGATAATTTCAATCTTGTTATCTTTTTGTACATCTATCAGCATTTCCTTCTTGAATTCAGCAAGTGTACGAATGAATGACTCTTTGGCTGTTCCTGCCATGGAAGCAAGATCATCTCGTGAAATATCATTATAAAATGGTTTTGCCTTATCAGATTGAAATTTTTTTTGCACATTCACCAATGTTTTTGCGACTTTTTTCCGAAGTGTATCATAAGCGATTTCAATTAGATAATTCTCCTTTTCGGTTATGTTTTTGGCCAGCATCCTGATCAGTTTATTGGCAATGCATAAGTTGCCATGCACAAGGTTTTCAAAGTTTTTTCTTGGCACAAGAGCCAATTCTACTTCATCAATGGCTTCTGCTGTTTCCATATAAGTACTTTCCTCCAGTAGAGCATTATATCCAATGAAGTCTCCGGCACTGTATATGTCGGTCGATAACTGCTTTCCGTCTTCGTGGTCCTTATATGTTCTCACTCTACCTTTTAAAATATAGAATAAATAATGCGGATTACAGCCTTCTTTATAGATAAGTTGTTTCTTCTGGTAGCTATGGGTCTCGCAGTCCACTATCAATTTTTCTAAATCTCCACTGTCTGCCGACGTTATTCTTCCCGCTGTTGTTTGTAGTTCTGATGCCAATTTCTTTTTTAATATATCAAGCCTGCTGAAACGATTTTCTATAGCTTTAAGGAGTTCTTCATTGTTGAAGGGTTTAGTAATATAATCGTCTGCACCCGAAGCCATGGCATTACGAATATCATTGCGTTCGCTTTTCGATGTTAAAAATATTACGGGCGTTCCTTCTGTTTTTGTATCATGTCGGAGCATATACAGCAATCCCATCCCGTCAACAAATGGCATTGCAATATCTGTTATGATCAGGTCAGGGTTTAATTCCTTTGCTTTAGCGATGCCTTCTTTTCCATCCTGAGCGATAACCACGCTGTAGCCGGCTAGAGTCAGCATTTCTTCAACATCTTCCCGAATAAATTTGTCGTCTTCTACAATAAGGATCGTTTTCATATAATATGAATTAAGCAAAGCAAAAAGACGACATTTTAACGAGCTATTTTATGACAAACGTTGGTTCTTTTTATGATTTTCCTCATCAACCTAATCATTATTATAATTAAATTGCCTATTGACAAACCTCTATTGCCTACGAATTTAACTATAGAATTAATGACCCTTTGTATCTGAAGAGCACGCAATGATAACATCATAGCCAAGGATACTTTGAGCTCTGATATTCTTATTGATGAATGGGTAATTCAACAGTAAAAGTTGTGCCTTTATTAAGCCTACTGAAAAAGCTTATTCTACCACTAAGCAGCTCTACATATTTCTTTACGATATTCAGCCCCAATCCGGTGCCTTGTATATTTTCTACGTTGGAGCCTCTGAAATAACCGGTAAATACTTTTGCCTGATCTTCTTCAGGTATGCCTATTCCGTTGTCTTTTATGGTTAGCGTTAACAAATGGTCAGTGACCGATGAATGAATGAATATCTGTCCACCTTTCGGAGAGTATTTGCTTGCATTTGAAAAGAGGTTAAGCAGTATATTTCTGAGCACTTTTTCCGATTGGCTTACCATTATCGTCCCATCGTGGGTATAGCTGAAAGTCTGATTTTTTTTAACAACCATAGCATCTATTTCATTGATGATCTCTTCTATGATTGTCACGATATTAAACTTCTTGATGGCTACATCATAATTACCACTCTCCAAATGTTCTACAGAAAGAAAATCGTTAAGAATATCTGTTAGGTTACTTACTGCTACAACAATGCGATCAATATGCTTATTCCTTTTGTCTTGTTGCTCGGATCCGGGGTATAACTTAATTAACTCCGCGCTTGATAGAATATGTGTCAGGGGTGTACGAAACTCATGGGATGCAAAGGAAACGAATCGAGATTTCAATTCATTTAACTTCTTTTCATTTTCCAGTGAAGTAATTAGTTCCTCATGAGCCTTAAATAACATAGCATTATTTTTCACCAACTCATCTTCCGCATTTTTTCTTAACGCGATTTCTTCTTCTAATTGATGAGTAGTTTTTAACGAAAATGCAACAGGAAGGTTTTTGATCAAATAAAATACAGTAATCCAGCTTATAATACCGGTAATGAATTTCACTAAAGCTTCCAGTCTGTATAATGGATACCAAAATATTATGGCATCTAACAGATGAGTGAACCCACATGCTAAAATAAAGCCACCAAATAAGAAATATAATTTTGCAAATTTAACATCATGCCTATGAGATATATACCTGATGATGATGATGGGTATGGCAAAATATGCTGTCCAGATGAGCGTGTCGCTTATTATATAAAACCATCCGTGAAAGTTTGTCCATTTGCCATAGTTCCAGCGTGCAGGAAACCCTTCGCTGCTAAATAATTCCCTGAAGAAATCGATAAACTGGCCCATAAAAAACATTGCATTAAAACTTTTTTTATAAGTTTTGTTTTAGATATCTAATTAAGAATTCCAAAGCTATATTTTTTTTAACTAATAATACAATGCTAACAATTTATTATTGCGATAGATTGCATTGTTCCTACAGCATAATGTGGTAACAAGCAAATTTTGTCACCTGTAAGACGATACAAAGATGAGCTTAATTAGCTACTGACGACGCTAAATGGTTATAGTTGCTGGTGATGGAAAACACAATACCGGGTCAATTCCGTGTAAACAACGAATCATCAAGTAATGAACCATTATTGGTATTGTATATAAATGGGGGAAGGATATAAGTCTAAAATATCATTAGGCTGCATCAGCGTTTTCCAGCCGGGAGTGAACAGATCATTTTTATAAAATAATTTGAATCCTGTGAATTGCACCGGTTCGTTGGCAATTGCATTTATATAGCTGTCAATTTTTTTTGCAGGAAAACCAAAGCCATCCATGTTCATAACAATTTGTACCTGAGGACGAGTAAGGATTTTCCGGTAATCAGTAACCATTTCTTTATTGAAACGATGCACAATCAAAATCTTTGGCGGAATATTGTATTTATTGGTCAGTTGTGCAAGATACTCCGAAGCATAGTTAATATCCGACGCTCCGAAGGTGCCAATTACAGAACAAGGTACTTCATCACCCTTCATGGAAAATTCGGGATCAATAGCAAGATGGACGTTTGGGAGACTCAGATATGACTCCAAAGCAGGCAGTTCCTCTTGTAGTGTACTGTGCCCTACTTGTACATCCAAAAATACAATAGCATCGATCTGTTTGGCCAATAGCATTGCTTTGTCTATTTGGCTAAAGGGCATACGCAGTCTATATTTCTTACCCCGCCCAGCATTTCTTTGTGCTGTAACTGCAATGTAGTGTATAGCAGGTTGCACTCGTATTTGTGGATCTGCAATTTCCCATTTCTTAACTTCTTCCTGTAGCCTGCTTAATATTTTATCTGGAGGTAGCTCTCCAAGAATCCCCATCCCCTTTGAATAAAAATTGCCATAATAAGCTACAATTCTTTTAAAGGGCAAAATTGCACCAGGCATAGGATATGCGCACCTTACAGGCCATTTGGACGAGGGTTTTCCATGCACCAAGTGAAGGAGCAATAGGTTATATTGACTGGTGTCTAAATGTGCTTCTGGCTTTTGCCGGTCATCTTTATTCACCTTCTGTAAAGTAGAATATTGCAGCCAGTCCGGTCTATTTTGACCATAGGTCAAGCTGCCGGACAATAGTGAACATACGCAAATAGAAAGTATTAAACAACAACCAGAAGCTGATAAAGTGGGATACATACACGCTAGCAATCTTTTCCTGTTTCTGCTCATCGACTATGTGATTTATTTTAAAATGAATGCACTGCTTTACGGTTTTAGTAACTTTTAGTGCCGCGAGAAAATCCAACAGTATAAGATGTTTTTGATATAAAGCCTTTATTCTTTTCAACAACACTGATCTATCCACTCACTAATTTGCGGATATTGTTGCGACTCTTCATTCATCACATGTTCTGTAATTGTGTTTGTACATTGCATAGTTATATTGTTTAGAACAATTAATACTACGAAGTTATACTTGTCAAATGTTGTATCCAATGATTATCGTCAGCATAACGGCTGACATTGAAAATGACGGCATATATTCTGCAAGAACTTTAATTACAAAAGAGAACCATTCAGCTATTAGTGAATGATTCCCTTTATGTGAGTTAACTATATCCAAAATTATATATAGTCTATGACCAGTTTATCCTCTACTGCAACGACACCGGGAGCAGACCATGCTGCACGTTCAATTTCATTTTTCTCTTTCCATGAACGGGCTTTTCCTTTCAATACAACCTTACCTCCTTTCGTTTCGATAGTTACCCTTTCGGCTTCTACATCAGCACTGCGCTCCAGCGCCTTTTTTATTGTGTCTTTGACTACTGGTACATTTATTGTAGGTGTAATATTGATAAAGTTCGTCACTCCTTTTACCCCTATAATTTCCTCTATTGCTCTTTTGGCAGCATCTTTCTGAAACTGCCAATCTAAATCTCCTTCCAAGGTCACCCAACCTTTTTCCACCTTTACCTTTATCTTGTCATCAGGTACACTGCTGTTCCATTTTATTGCATTGAGTATTGCACCGGCAATTTCTGCGTCTGAACGTTTACCATCAAGCAAGAGTTTTACTGAAATATTTTCGGCAATCCCCTTTACGTCTCTAACACGCTTAGTAGCATTTTCGGCAGCAATTTTTTTTGCATAACTACTCACTTCGCCGCTAAGCGTAACAACGCCATTCTTTACCGCTACTCCTATCTCTGCTGCGTCGAGGATAGGATCCCATTTTAATTCGTCCATTACATCCGCCTGTAATTGTTTATCCGTTTTCATATTTTTTATTTTTTGGTTAAATAATATTGCAAACTTAATGTGCTGGCTATCCCAACACAATGATTAACGTCAGTCCCAGAGCTGACATTGCCATCTTCCACGACTGATAGAATTCAACCAAATGCTGATCAGGATCACCAACGTATATGCGGGTATATTTTATTTTGTGATCCGTTCGAGGTATCGATATTGAATACATTTCAGGAGTTGTTTTTTATTCGTTGGTATTCAAAAAGCTCATTGATTAAGTTCAATTGCCAGAGTGACTTAAGTCATTTGAGCCGGGAGCTTCCTGCAATAATTTTGCGCTACAATTATTTAATTATTTAAACAAACAAAGGAGGTTTATTATGTCAATCAGAACATTGCTTGCAAGAAGGCCAGGAATTTTAACACCGGCATTCAACGATTTTTTCGAACCTTGGAATGAATGGTTCAAAGACGGAGTGCCCGGAAAGTCAATGACATTGCCTAATGTCAATATTTCCGAAGACAAAAACGGCTATTCCCTTGATGTTGCCGCACCTGGGCTGCATAAAAAAGACTTCAAGATTGAAGTTAATGGTAACGTACTGACCATCAGTGCAGAGAAGGAACAAAACAAGGAAGAAAAAGAAGAAAATTACACCCGTCAGGAGTACAATTATTCTTCATTCTCCCGTGCATTCACCTTGCCCGAAGATGTAGTACAAGACAAGATTGATGCAACTTATGATGGAGGCATCTTGAAATTGTCTTTGCCAAAAAATGAGAAGGCTATTGCCGGAAATAATCACAAGGTTATTTCCATCAACTAACAACGTTCTTCTGCTGCAAAAAAAATCTCGGCTGGTTCTTCACCGGGATTTTTTTTTGCAATACCACATTTTTCGATACATTAAATAGCTTTTAGAAAAAAAATAGTAACCGTATCGTGACTATTTTTCGATTTTACGGATTGCATTTAATAAGTCCGAGGAAGTCCAATAACCGCTTACCAATATTCTCCTAATTGTATAAATCGGTTTTGTTTTATCACATTTACCCCACAACTGAAATGCCGCAGTGAAGCCCAATTGCTCTATCTTCGAAATGGCTATGGGGCTCCAGGCACCATACGGGTAAGCAAAATATTTTACGCTCTTTCCTATTATCCGTTCCAACTCTTCACGCGGCAGCTTAACCTGCTTGATCCAATCACTTGCATTGTAGCCTTTGACGCTATGGTGATCCCAAGTATGGCAAGCAATAATGTGCCCTCGCCGGGACAAATCGACAACCTCGTTCCTACTCATAAAAGGGGAATGATCTAACACTGCCGTCATAATAAAAAAAACCGCCTTAAAGTCTGCGGCATCCAGCTCGGGTAATGCATTCAAGTATTGAGATTCTGTTCCATCGTCGAAAGTCAACAAAACCGGATGTTCAGGAAGTTGTGCTCCTTTTTCAAAATAATCTACCAATTGATCTGGTAAAATAACATGGTAGCCATTATTACGAAGTGATTTGATTTGTTCACGAAAAGTATTGACGGGAAGAATATAAATACGGTCGCTTTTTGAATCAGCACTTTTCCAATTCCGTACCTGATGGTAACACAGCACCGGAATCGCGCTCATTCCAATTTCACCTTGCGAACCCGTCTTAGCCATCACCCTACTGATATCATAAAAAAACGTACAGACGACGATCAATGGCACTATCAGTGATTTATAGACGGCGCTCTTGGGAAAATTGCTCATTACATACTGATTTTATAACCTATTGTAAAGTACAATCACAAGGACGAAATACGATATGATTAAAATCAAGACGGCTACTGATCGGGGTCAGTCAAATCTTTGAAAGATAGCTCCATCTTTGAAAAATGGAATGCATATCAACATAAACAATTGAACATATACAGATAAAAATTTAAACAATGAAAATCAGCGCAAATAATATAGACTACGGTATCTATATCGATCAGAAAAGAGCATTCATTATTTCCTTAGACCACATTGTCCATGAGGCACTCATTGATGAGGAGAAAGAGGAAAACAAGGGTGTCATTTCTTCAGCAAAAGGGATAAATGAGCAAGAACATATCCAAAATAAGAAAAAGGAAAATATAAAAAAATTTTGCAAGGCGATCATTGAAAAAATTGTCGATGCAAATGACATTGTAGTATTCGGTCCTTCTACCGTCAAACACGAATTGCAAAAAGAGATTACGAATACAACGAGACTTAAAACTGTAAAAGCAGAGATTGCTGTTACAGATGTTATGAACAAGGACGAAGCATGTTTGTTCGTGAAAAATTACTATAGTACTTTCATTGTCGATCGGCAGGTATTTACCGGACGAAAAAAATAGAGGTACGTGGAAATGTCTTTTACAAGGCTGTAAATCGGATCTAGAAAAAAGGTGTACAAACATGCGATACGGCATTGTCCCCCGATTCAGAGAACGAAAAAAGGGATTGAACATTTATGTTCAATCCCTTTTTTGATTAGTATATATTTTTACACGAAAAGGAGATTGTCTTCCACTTCTGTCACTCCGGGAGCTGACCAAGCAGCTCTGTTTATTTCGTATTTTTCGGCCCATGACCGTGCTTTGCCTTTCAGTACAACCTTATTACCTTTTGCTTCTACACTTACATCATTCGCTTCTATATCTGCACTGCGTTCGAGCGCCTTTTTGATTTTCTCTTGTACAACAGAAGTAGAAACTCTCGGTTGAATTCTGATCAGGTTGACTATTCCTTTCACTCCGATAGTAGCAGCAATAGCTCTTTCTGCGGCTTCTCGCTGGAATTGCCAATCTAAGTTTCCTTCTAATGTTACTTGTCCTTTTTCAACTTTTACTACAATTTCGTCGTCAGGTACACTGCTATTCCATTTAAGGCTATTGACGACTGCCTCTGCGATATCTGTGTCTGTTCGCTCCCCATCGAAAAGCGGTATTACTTTTATCTCTTGGGCAATACCCAGCACATCTTTTACCCGTCTGGCAGCGTTTTCTGCTGCGATTTTTTTTGCATAGCTATCGACTTCCCCTGAAAGGCTCACTACGCCATTCTTTACCGCCACGCCAATCTCTGCGGCTTCAAGCTTTGGTTCCCATTTCAGCTCCTGCATAACATCGTCTTGTAATTGCTTGTCTGTTTTCATTTCATTTGATTTTATGATTAAACAATACAACAAACTTACATGGCAAAACAGAGGACAAGAATGACGGTGATCAATACAATCGGTGATTTTTATATCGCGTATAAGTTGAACGATATTTATCAGGCTGTGCCATTTGTTTGTTGGTAAAAGACCTCGCCTACTCGATGCCTAATACATTACCTATGGATGACGAGGATCATTATAGAATTTGACGAATGTCATCAGATGAGGTGGTAGCAGTACTTAATTTTACCTAGCATTAGAAATTCAGTTTAATAATAACCACGAAATAAAAAACAGCTCACATGGAAAAAGAAATTATTGTTGCCATAGATTTTTCACCTATATCTGTTAATGCTGGGCAATATGCTACAGACCTAGCCATCGCCACTGGCAATGCACTTACCTTAATACATGTTGTGAGCTATCCGCCCATTGCGGTAGATGTTCCCATACCTGCAGACATGCTCGACGAAGTCTCAATTACTGAAGCCAAAACTAAGATCATCGCGCTTAAACAAAATTTGGAGCAATATTCAAAAGGCAAGATAGTAATATCCACTACTGTTGTTCCGGGTATATTTATAGATGAGCTGGAAGTTCTGATAAAAGCAAGAGATACCTTTGCTGTGGTAATGGGCATTCGGGGAGCGAGCGCAGTAGATAGGTGGTTGTTTGGAAGCCAATCGATTGAGGCATTACATCAGCTTCATTATCCGGTATTCGTGATTCCAGAACATGCACATTATCGGAAGATAGAAAAAATGGCTTTAGCCTGCGACATGCACAATGTTTCGGATACTACACCACTCGAAGATATTAGAAAAATGGCCACTATTTTCGGCAGCAGCCTTGATATACTATATGTACAAAAATCTGAAGGATGGGATAATCCCGAAATACTGCCCTCATCAACAACGCTACAAAAGGCATTGAGTTCACTTCATCCCCAATTTCATTTCATAAAGAATAGTGACGTGTTATCTGGAATTTCGGAATTCGTTGACGAACAGCGTATAGACCTATTAATTGTTATTCCTAAACAACGTAACTTCTTGGAATTTTTGTTTCATCGGAGCATGTCTAACAAGTTAGCTGCTAATATCAATATTCCAATAGTCACTCTTCACAGGTAAACCCTTCGAATGAGTAGTAAGATCAGGACAATGTTTCAGATTAGGAGTATCTAAAATTCCTCAACTGTAGCAAAATACTTACGCAATAATGAGCAGGAATTTTTCTACTAGAGTTACTGTATGATTTAGTGTTATGAAGTAAGAGATTCTTTCTCTTTTTTCGTCCACAGCGAATTAAATTGATTCTTCCACTTTTCGATAATGGTATAGACCACCGGTACCAACACTAAGGTGAATATTAATGAACTCGTTAATCCACCAATGATCACCCAGGCCATGCCATTCTTGGTTTCCGAACCAGCGTCTGAAGATAAAGCCATTGGCAACATTCCCAGGATCATGGCAAGTGTGGTCATTAGGATCGGACGCAGTCTTTCTCTGCCGGCAGCAATCAGTGCATCTTTTACAGACATGCCTTTTTCTTTTTCCTGATTGGTAAAGTCAACAATCAGGATAGCGTTTTTCGCAACCAAGCCCAGGAGCATAATAATGCCCAATATCGAGAACAGGTTAACCGTATTTAAGGTAAGTGCCAGAGCAAGTATAGCGCCAATGATTGCTACTGGCAATGAGAATAGCACTACAAAAGGATACACAATGCTTTCATATAGGGCGACCATAATGAGGTAGATCAACAGGATACCAAGGCCTACTGCAAGGAACAGGCTGCTGAAGGCATCATTTTGATTCTTGCCAAATCCTGCTTCTATAACCTGTACACCGACAGGCAGTTTAACTTTCGCCAGCTGCGTCTTGATCTCCATCGAAATACTTCCCGCCGGACGCCCCACAGCAATGGCGTTCACGGTCACGGAATTGAGCCGGTCTTTCCGTTCCAATACCGATTGGCTCGTAGTTTCGGTAATATCTGCTATCGCTTCCAATGGAATGGTTGCGCCTTTTGTATTGTGTACATTGAACTTCTTTATATCTTCAATAGTTCTGGTGTTGGATGCGTCCAGTTGCAGATTGATCGCATATTCCTCTCCCTTGTCCCTGAATTTAGTATTATCATTGCCATTAAAGGCATATTGGACGGCATTACCCACATCATTTACCGTTACACCATATTGCGCCATCTTTTCCCTGTTGAGTGCGATGGATATTTGTGGCTTTGCTTCCTTGCTGCTGTACTGTACATAGTCCGTTCCCGGGGTCTTTTCTACAATACTTTTAACGATGGCGGCAGCTTTCATGATCGAATCCCTGTTCGCGCCTTCTACAGCCATCTGTATGTCAAAGCTGGCATTTCCGGTCATACCTACGGTCTTGATCGTTGGTTTCACCCCGGGTATGCGAATGATCTCGTCCCGTACCATCCTTCCGAATTCGACGGTACTCATTTTACGTTTGTTAACATCGGTGAGTTGAATGGATAGCTCGGCCAGATTACTGTTGGATGAGGCATTGCTTCCCATGGAGGCTCCTGACTGTGTACCCACATTAGAAAAGACATTGACCACTTCGCTGTGCTTCAAAATGATATTTTCTATCTCCGCAACCTTAGCATTTGTTTCCTTCAAAGGTGTATTTCCTGCAAGGTCTATCTGTATATTAAGCTCCCCGCGATCTGATTGAGGAATGAACTCTGTCCCAACAAAGCCTGCGGGAAGCAAAGCAATGGATCCGATTATGAGCACCATGACCGTGATGATTACGTAGCGTTTATGATCCAGCGACCAGTAAAGCACCTTGGTGTAAAACTCACGAAAGCCATCAATCTGCGATTCAAACCACAAATTAACTTTACCCCATAAAGTACTTTTAGTGAGCTGAGTGAGCTTGCCCCAGCGAGAAGCCAGCAATGGCGTAAGCGTAAATGCGACGAGCAAACTCAACAGCGTCGAGAAAACAACGACGAGCGCGTACTCTTTAACGATATTGCCAATCATACCGCCTGCAAGGCTTAATGGCAAGAACACGACGACATCCACCAATGTAATGGCGATTGCAGTGAAGCCAATCTCATTTCTTCCTTCCAATGCTGCTGTACGCTTGTCTTTGCCCATTTCCATGTGGCGGTAAATGTTTTCAAGGATAACAATACTGTCATCTACCAGGATACCAACCACTAACGAAAGGCTCATCAAGCTCATCATGTTCAGCGAAAAGCCAAATGCCCACATAAGGATAAAAGTTGGGATCATAGCTGATGGCAGCGCTACCAATACAAACATGGAGCTTCGCAGACTATGCATGAAGAGCAGCATAACGAAGGCAACAATGATCACAGCCAGAAATAGATCGTGAGCCACTGCGTTTACTGATGCCTGGGTATAAATGGACTGGTCAGATGCAATGTTGTAGCTGAAGTTGCTAGATGCATAGGTCTTCTTTAATTCTTCCATTCTTTGCTTGGCGAGCTTACTTACTTTTACGGTATTGGCATCCGATTGCTTTTTTATTTCGATGCCAATGGCTGGCTGGCTGTTCAAGCGATTCAGCTGAGTAGCCTTCTCTTTACCGTCAGTAACAGAGGCAACATCCTTCAATAAAATCCGGCTCCCGTTATTGCTTTGCCGTATCACAACATTTCTTAACTGCTCTACTGTTTGAACTTTGGCATTCAAATCCAATGAATAGCGACTGCTTTCACTTTCTATTTTACCTGCAGGAAACGAGGCTCCGCTGGTGTTTACAGCTGTATTTACATCCAACAAGGACAGGTTGTATGCCTTGAGTTGATCATTGTCAATTTCAACGTTGATCTGCCGCTTTGTTCCGCCAATTACATTGATGCCTGAGACTCCTGGTATATTGGTGAGCATCGGTTTAATTTCTTTGTCGATGAAATCATACAACTTCGTATCGCTCATGTCGGAGCTGATACTCAATTTAAGAATGGGTGCATCATCACTATTCATGCGACTTACCACAGGCTCATCAACACCTTGTGGCAGCGAGGCTTTTATCTGACGGATTTTTCTTTCGGCATCTAATTGGGCATCATTGGTATTAGCACTATTGGTCAATTCCAGTGAAATAGATGAGGAGCCTTCCTGTGAAGTAGAAGTGATGGCATCTACACCTTCTACAGATGAAAGGGCATCTTCCAATGGCTTGGTAACACTGGTCAGTACTTCTTCAGGCGATGCACCAGTATAAGTTGTACTTACTGAAATTGCATTGGCGGTGAACTTCGGCAGTAAATTAAGGCTCAATGAATTGTAGCTGATGATACCGAACAGGATCAGCGTAACAAAGATCACCGTTATCAGTAACGGGCGTTTTATAGACAGTTCTGTAATACTCATAGTTGATTTTTTTAGTGAAGCACAATTGAATAGTTCAATTACTGCACTTTAATTATTTGTGCCTTGCTTCCGTCAGATAGATTGATTTGCCCGCTAGTAACGATCAGCTCGCCCTTACTCAGGCCGCTTTTGACTTCTATATAGTCGCCCGACTCAACGCCTGTAACCAATTTCCGGCTTGCCACAACGCCATTGCCATAGACATAAACGAAAGGATTTTTTATTCCATCGGCAAGTGCATTTTTAGGAATCATCATCAATGATTGGCTGGAAGCAATTCCTGTAAACTGAACATTGATATACAAACCAACCTTCAATGGAACAGACTCCGTATTGGCAATCAGAAGCTGTACTGTGTAATTATGATTTTCATCACCCTTGGGACTGATATAGCTGACGGTTCCGGAAAATTTTTCTCCCGGATAAGCGTTCGAAACAACGGAAGCCGCCTGTCCTTTTTTAATATACATGATCTGACTTTCCGGCACACTTACATTTGCTTTCAAAACACTCATGTTTGTTACAGAGGCAATCACCGTTCCTGCACTGACATACTCACCCATTACTTTTTGCCTATCGGTGATAATGCCACTTAACGGGGAAACGATATTTGCCTTGCTGATTTGTGTACGCAGTTGCGCCGCTTCCAACTTTTTGGCATCAAGCTCGTATTTGGCATCCATTACGGCATTGGCGTTGGTGGCATTGCCTGCCACCAATATTTTATTCCTTTCATAATCAGAAGTGAGCTTGGTAATGGATAGCAACGCAGCTTCCAGCTTTTGCCGGGATTCAGTAACATCAATATTCCCAATCACCTGACCCTTTTTTACGGTTGTGCCTAATTGAATATTCAAGCCGGCGATTTTTCCCGCTGCCTCTGCTGTAATTACTGCATCTTCGTCAGCAATAGTGGTTGCAGGTAGCGTGAAAGAACCATCAACATTTTTTAATGAAACAGTATCGACCGTTACTTTAATAGCAACATTACTTCTGTCGATCGGTTTTTTCGCATCTTCCAACTTCTTTTTATTAACCGTCAATCCGATGATGATGGCTATTGGTATCAGTGCAATGACTAAGATGGTTATGATTCTTTTTGATTTCATTGTATGATGGTCTTATTTAAGTTCGTTTATAAATTGTGTGATGGTTCCGGTATTCTTATAGTAGCTCAATTGGGCATTGAGATAATCCAGTAGTGTGGTGGTATAGTTGGTTCTTGCCTCCTTATACGAATATTCAGCGTCGAGCAATGAAGACAATGTTGACGTGCCTTCCCTGTATTCCACCGTTGAAGCGTCCATCATTTCCTTCGCGAGCTGAAGATTTTCCTTATTCTTTTTAAGATTGATGTAAGAGCTGGAAATCCCTGTAGCAGCATTTTCTACATTGAGCTTATAATTCTGCCAATTCAGTTTATTGGTCAATTCCTGGGATTTGAGACCGAGTTGGCTTTGGGCTAACTGGCTTTTCTTTTTAAAGCCACTAAAGAGCGGAATCGTAGCTTTCACACCGATAACCGAATAGTCATACCAAGTGCCAAGCGCAGGAACAAATTCAGTACCATAGGCATTGCCGCCATACTTCCCATACATAGAAAACGTTGGTAGGAACGCCGCTTTCTTTTGACGAACATCCAGCTTTTTCAATTCAAGATTTTTCTGGTCGATCTGGAAGTCAATTAAATTATTTCCGTCGAGGCCACTGTTTTTTGTCACTGGTAATTCGCTCACATCAACGTTATTAACGCTATCGCCAATAGTAATTGATGTTTCGAGCTCGAGACCCATATTGTTTTTCAGTGTGTTGATTGCTAACTCGTAGGAATTGCTGTTCGCCAGTATTTCCGATTGTACATTGTTGTAATTGACCCGAGCGCGATCATACTCGCTTTTCTTAACTACCCCTTGTTCGTAGCGGAGCTTAAGAATACCGACCATTGTTTCATATTGCTTTTCGCTCTCTTTAAGCAGCCTGCCTTTCTCCTTATAAGTAAGCGCTTGATAATAAGAGGAAGCCGTGTTGTAAATAAGTGTTTCGTTTTCTTTGGATACCGTGAGATCGGCCACCTCTTTATTCACTCTGGAGGTCTTAATGCCAAGCGATGCACTTTTATCAAAAATGTTTTGATCTGCCTGTATATATGCTGAGTTACTGAACTTATTTCCTAGTTGCAGTTTAGTCTCCGTTGGAGAGAAACTACCTGCGGGAATCACGTTCGTCTGGAGTTTCAGATTGTAATCGAGACCTACGTTGCCTGACACAGATGGCAGAAAGGAAGCTTTGTTTTCTTTAATTTTTTCCGCAGCTGACTGAGCGGAATACTTGTAGATTGTGGCATTAGGATGATGCTGTAATGTGTACTGGATACAGCCTTTAAGAGATAATGTCTGGTTTTGAGACTTTACCTGAAATGATAACAGCATAAAGGTTAATGCAGTCATCATACATTTTCCTGTTGGATGAAACCTCATATTTCTTTTTTGTAGTTGATTAGTAAGAAAGTTGATTTTATCAATTATTAGGGCAAAAAAATTTAAGAGGCCTGAGTTTTCATCTTATCAAGTACTGAATCAAAAACTTGCAGATCTTTTTGAGAAATGCCCTCCAATAAACCATTAAAAATATCTGCTTCTATCTGTCTGAATTTCTCGACCTTTTTCGCTCCTGCTTTTGTAAGCACTATCGCTTTCCTTCTTCTGTCGTCAGTATCCGGAACCCGTACAACCAGTTTCAGTTTTTCCAAAAGATCAATTTGCCTCAGGATACCTGACTTATCTTTCTTCATGATATTGGCCAGATCATGCTGAATAACATCTTCCCTACCGTATAAGATGTTTAGTAAAAAAAAATATTCCATTGACAATGCTGCATCGTCCTCGGTTAGTGCCTCATTGATGCGCTTGCCGATAGACTTTATCAATTCACCCATTTTAAGACCAATGTTCATATTTATACTAGTATGCAATTATTTTCTGAAGGCAAATATACACTGAATAAAGTTGCTAAAATCAATTATCTCATTTTACACACATTATTAACATTTTGATGTCGGATACATATCTTTTGTCTAAAAACTCAAGAAAGATATTTTTGAAAATGGCTGAAATATGCTATGCATTGTGAGCACAACCTATCCATCTGGATAGATACTAACTTTTAATTCTTTGTACGTCCTCCATTACATTTTGATGAAGTTGATTTTTATATTTTATCATCGAATCACGAAGCTCAGGTTTACTTACTGAAAGTATCTGAACAGCCAATAAGCCGGCATTTTTAGCTCCATTTAACGCAACCGTTGCTACAGGAACACCGCCTGGCATTTGAAGAATAGACAATATTGAGTCCCAGCCATCAATAGAGTTCGAAGATTTTATAGGTACACCAATAACCGGTAATGGAGAAATAGCCGCAACCATTCCCGGCAGGTGTGCTGCCCCACCCGCGCCTGCAATAATGACTTCGACTCCCCGTTGATGTGCATTTTCCGAAAATTCATATAACCTTTTCGGTGTCCTATGTGCAGATACAATTGTGATTTCATAAGGTACCTCAAATTCAGTTAAGACTTGAGCTGCTTGTTCCATTATTTTCATATCTGAACCGGAACCCATAATAATACTTACAAGTGGTGTTTTCATAGATTAACTTTTTACTTTCAATGTTTGTTTGACTAAATCTGCTTTTTCTTTTGCTATTTCTATTGTTTGTGCAAGTACGGTTACATGCCCCATTTTACGAAAGGCTTTGGTGTGTTTTTTTCCATACAAATGGATTTTCACTCCTTCTATTGCCATAGCTTTTGATAAGCCTTCATATTTTACTTTCCCTTCAAACCCCTGTTCCCCCAAAAGATTAATCATGACGGATGGCATTTTTAAATCAGTAGCACCTAAAGGGAAATTGAATATAGCTCTTAATAGCTGCTCGTATTGAGATGTTATTACGCTTTCAATCGTATGGTGGCCGCTATTGTGGGGGCGTGGAGCGATTTCATTTATCCATACTTTATTTTCCGGATCTATGAACATTTCCACCGCTAATAAACCAACAAAATTTAATGACGCAGCTATTTGGCTTGCCAGCTCTATAGCTTTAGTATTGATTGCATCACTTGTGGAGGCAGGGCAAATGATTTTTTCGACTATATTTTCTGCTTGATTAAACAGCATTTCTGCCGGAGGGAAACATTTTATTTGCCCGGCATGGTTTCTTGCAACTATAACTGAAATTTCATGTTTAATTTCTATACATTTTTCAATTACAGATGTACCGTCTAATAATTTTTTTGATTCGTTTTTGTTGTTAATTACGGCAACCCCTTGTCCATCATATCCGCCCGTTCTTAATTTTTGAACAAATGGAAATTCAATTTTATCCGTTTCTATTGCTGCCATAATTGCCGCTTTTGAAGCATACAAATGAAAGGGAGCGGATGGAATATTTTGCTTTAAATAAAACTCTTTCTGCAATCCTTTGTCCTTAATCAAGGATAATGTTTCCGGATCCGGTAAAATTATCACTCCTTCCGCCTTTAATCTTTTTAAAGCATCGATATTGATGTTTTCAATTTCAAAGGTTATCATATCTACCTTCTTTCCGAAATTATAAACATCATCAAAATCGAGATGATTGCCTTTAACAAAAACTGTAGCACACGATGCTGCCGGACATTGTTCGTCAGGGTCAAGTATATAGGTATTTACATTCCAGTTACTTGCTGTAAGCGCCAAAATTTTCCCAAGTTGACCACCAGCAATTATGCCCAATTTAAAATCCGAGATTACGAGTTGTTCCATTCAAATAATTAATTTCAATTCTTAAACTTGATGTATGTTGGATGTTTCCGGATAAAACGCTACAACTCCTGTTGTAATGTCGTGTGTGCCTCCAACAATCCCAATTTGTCCGCTTTCAATCATTTCTTTTAGAATTGGGCTTCGCTCCATTATTGATTTAACTGTTCGCTTTACGTTAATGGTGGCAACATTTTCTACGAAAGATGAATTGTTGGAATTGCGATCTTCTTTTGTAGTAGTTTCATCGTCAACTGCAGGTCTGATTTTTGTTAGCAACGCGGTCAGGTTACCCATTTCAACGTGGTCGCAAGCACCTTTAATTGCACCGCATTTAGTATGTCCCAATACAACAATAATTTTTGCACCTGCTACTTTACAACCAAATTCCATACTGCCCAAAATGTCCTCGTTAATAATGTTTCCGGCAATACGGATACTGAAAATATCACCAAGCCCCTGGTCAAAAATTAATTCGGCAGACGTTCGGCTGTCAATACAACTTAGAATTACAGCAAAAGGATGTTGTCCGTCTGATGTTTCGTTGGCTTGTTGTAAAAGATTGCGGTTCACTTTTAGGTTATTGACGAATCTTTTGTTTCCATCTTTCAGCAATTCTAAAGCCATTGAAGGAGTTATGGCCGTTTGCATTTCTTTGGTTAACGTTTTCATTATTATTTGTGTGTAATTGTTTACAATAAGTAAAATTTTTCGGCTTGATGTGGTTCAGGAATCTCTGTTTCTTTTAATAGCTGTTTAATATTTATTTCAATTGTTCGTGCTATCGCCGTCACTGCCGTGTCTGATGGCCTGTTCTCAAATGGGTCTTGCATGTACGTTGCCGATTTTTCCAATAAAAAGAATGCTGTGGAAATCAGCAGCAAAAGTGGAATCTCAAAAATGCCGGCAACATCGTTTAATGCAATGGAAAGCGTAACTACAAAGAGGTAAATAATTGCATGAAGAAATAGCCGATAAGTAACAGGGAATATAGTTGTTTTTATTCGTTCCGATTTTCCTTGTGCATCACAAAGCCGCACCAATGTATTGTCTAACTGAACTTGAGCAAAAACATCCAATTGATTGTTTTCTTTTAAGTCTTTAATACCCTGTCCGTGCAACTGAAGCAATGCCAAAGGTTTGTTGTTGTGTTGTTTTATTTTTTCGAGGTCTTCTGAAGAAATAAATTTTTCTAAATTTTCTATTGGATCCGATCCTCTCAGTGATTGTCCCAAAGAATAGCACCAGGCAATTTGCCTGAACGCAATTTTTTTTATTACAGCTTCATTACCTTTTGCAACCAAAGCTTGTAACTGAAGAACAAAGCTGCGAGAGTCGTTAACGACTGCACCCCATACTTTTCGGGCTTCCCACCACCTGTCGTATGATTGACTCAACTTAAAGGAGAGCAAAATTGAAATAGCCGTCCCTATAAAAGCCGGAATTGTAAATGGCATTTCGGGCAGTAGTTTTTTATACTTCTCTGTAATAAAATAAACTAATAAGGATACAATCAGCACATAAATAAGATCATACTTCACCTTGTTGAGTATATAGGATGCGGGTATTCGCTTATTGAGCAGCATCATTTAATTTTTTAGCGTTCGCGACAAAGATAGAAATACATTTCTAAATGGTAGTATTACTATCATAAATAATTGTAAAAATATTTTGCTTAGGTTTGCTTCCTTATTGAACAGAAGTAAAAAAACGCTTAGTATGAAGTTGCAATTACAGATAACAATGAACGAAGCCTTGTTTCTTCGTAATCCGGAAAGCTCAGAATTGGGAAAAAATATCCTCAAACACAGTGTTCAATTAATTTACAAAACAGGATTTGAGGCGTTTACTTTTAAAAAACTGGCCGAAGATATTGGCACAACCGAAGCAGGCATTTACCGCTATTTTGAAAATAAACATAAACTCTTGGTTTATCTGACGGCTTGGTATTGGGGATGGCTTGAATTTCAGATTAGTTACCATACCAATAATATCAATGACCCGACCATTAAGCTGAAAAGGGTAATAAAACTATTGGCCACAGCCGTTCAGGATGATGAGCAAACAAGTCATATAAACGAAAAATTATTGCACCAGATCATTATCGCAGAAGGGTCAAAGGCTTACCTGACAAAGCAAGTGGGAGCAGATAATAAACAACATTTTTTTAAACCATACAAGGACTTGTGTGCTGTGATTGGTGCTATTGTTTCGGAATGCAGTCCGAAATACAAATACCCTAAATCATTAGCATCTACGATTATTGAAATGGCACATTTTCAAAACTTTTTTATGAATCATCTACCATCGCTCACTGATTTTGGCAATACCAAAGAGGAAACTGAAATAATTGCTTTCCTCAATGATTTGGTCTTTACGAGTTTGGAGAAAAGTTAAACGTTCGAACTTTTTAATTTGTAATTTCAACAGATAGACATACTATTGATATTACGGCAATGACTTGGGAAGCATACCCTTTTTCTGTGTAATATTCAAAATACTGTAGTCTGCTTAAGAGCGATTGCTAAGTCGCGTTCGGCTAGTTGTTGACAGCCATTAAAAATTGAAGTGCATATTGGCGTGCAGAACATATTCAATTCCCAACCTTGTCCTTTATTGCTTTTGACATACTATATGTTATTATTTCTTATGGTTTTACAATAGACTGTGATTATATTATTTGTCGCAACATTTTCGCAATTGGTCTCAAAGTGAATTACGAATAACGCGTTTCAGTGCAATTTTAAGCGACAAAAAACATAATGAAGACATAATGAAGTTTATTCCTGTTTTTCTGTTTGCATTTTTACTGGAAGCAAATGCGAATGCGCAAATATTTAAAAAGCATATCATTGAACCGCCTTCCCCACTAGACAGTATAAAAATAAGTGAAAATTTCGTCGGTGAATATCTTGATTCTGTGTACAACTTTCTGAGTTACAGATATGGGCTAAAGATTATCTATGATACTTCTTATTGTAGTACCATTCCGTTTTACTATTGGTTTTTGGAAACCTCCGCTAGCCGTGCAATAGAAATTACAACAAGAGAAACAGACCTTTCTTACCAGATCGACAGCACTTTGACTATTTATGTTAAAGCCAAACACTTTCACAACATACGACGAAAACGACCGGTGTCTTTGGCAAGCAAAACAGATCAGGTCGGAGAAAAAGACCCCAAAATAAATTTTTCCCTATCAGGCCATGCTTTTGACGATTCAACAAATGAAACTTTATCCGGTGTGTATATCAGCATTAAAAACACTTCATTAGGAACGACCACTAATGCAGATGGTTCCTATATATTAATGAATGTACCGTCAGATACAGTGACTTTGTTGGTATCTTATATGGGTTATGTTCAAAATGAAGTGCCTTTAAATTCTAAAATTAACCGGCACGAATTCAATATTGGTCTCCAGCCGGATCCGCACATGCTCAAAGAAGCGATTGTCATCGGCAATAGAGCCGATATAATGAACATGTCAGCCAATACCATCAGTACGATAAAGCTAACCCCCTCTAAACTTGCCGAGATACCCAACGTTGGAGAAAAAGATGTAATGAGAACATTTCAGTTAATGCCGGGCATCAGTGCAGCTAATGAGTCGTCTTCGGGATTATACGTAAGGGGCGGTACTCCCGATCAGAATCTTGTTTTATATGATGGATTTACAGTTTATCAGGTAGATCACTTATATGGCTTCTTTAGTGCCTTTAATGCCAACGCAGTAAAAGAAGTGGACTTATACAAAGGAGGTTTTAGTGCCAAGTATGGCGGTCGCCTATCTAGCATTACCGACATATCAGGTAAAGAAGGCAGCACCAAGCAATTTAATTTGGGTGGTGACCTCAGCTTACTAAGTGCCAACCTCTTTACTGAAATCCCGGTTACAGAAAATTTATCTGTTGTGGCTGCCGCTCGCCGCTCATGGAATGGCCCGATCTATAACTGGATATTCAATTCTTTTAACCACAATACGGGTTCACAGTCATCAAACAGCGGTGGCAGACCTGGCGGTGCAAACAATGTTGTAAAAGCAAAATCTTATTTCTACGATATAAATACCCGCGTCACATTTAAGCCCACAAAAAAAGATGTATTTACTTACAGCTTCTTTAATGGAAGCGATGATTTGAACAATAGCTTCAAAATTGAAACACCATCATTTCTGGCCAATATGGGAATATCATTGAATTTCGGCACAACTGATGTGACTACGTATAGTAATACTGGGATGAGCACTATTTGGCAACGTGAATGGACGAAGAAATTACGCAGCAATACATCATTGAGTTATTCAAATTTCGAAAGCGACAGGAAAAGGTTGACGACAGGATCTGTCAGCCGTTCCGGAAGCGATACGACATCAAGCGAGACGGGAATCTTTGAGCATAATAATCTTAAAGACGTTTCTCTCCGATCAGATTATGATTGGGACATCGCTCAGTGGAACCATATTAGTTTCGGTATTTTTGCTACTCAATATGACATAAATTATACTTATTCGCATAGCGACACCGACCTTTTAGTTGACAATCACCATAACAGCCTGCTTGCGGGTGGCTATTTACAGGATCAGTTTATATTCTTCAGGAATAAGCTTACGATAACGCCCGGAGCAAGGCTCTCCTACTTTGAAGCCACACAGCAGCAATATATCGAGCCCAGACTTGCTTTAAACTATAATATCACGAAGCATATTTCCTTCAAAAGTGCTTATGGAAAATTTTATCAGTTTGCCAACCGCATAACAAGAGACGACATATCTGTGGGAAGTAGCCAGTTTTGGGTATTGTCCGACAAAAGCACAGTGCCCGTCAGCAGTTCAATACACTATATAGCAGGCCTCAGTTATGAAACGCCTAATTTTTTATTTGGAGTAGAGGGCTACTATAAATTACTAAGTGATATTTCCCTATACACGGAGAAGTCTTCTGCAACCACCAGTAGCATAAATTATAATCAGGATTTTTATGTCGGTAAAGGATATTCAAAAGGAATAGAATTTACTGCACAAAAGAAGATGGGTAAGTTCACAGGCTGGGTAAGTTATACCTTGGCAAAGACAATGTATCAGTTTGATGTGTATTCCGCGGGTTATTTCCCAGCAGACCAGGATGTACGCAATGAGTTCAAAATAGTTAGTATGTACAAGATGCATCATTGGGATTTTGCGATAACATGGATCTATGCAAGTGGTAGGCCCTATACAGCCCCTGGCGGTAGTTATAGTGTAAAATTGCTGGACGGAACAACAGAAAATTATGTTACGGTCACATCAAAAAACACCCTCAGGCTTCCTGACTACCATCGCATGGACGTTGCCGTAAACTATCATTTTTATAATGAAGCAAAAAAAGATATAGGGTACATTGGGCTGTCCTTATTTAATGTATATGCACGGGAGAACGTGTGGTACAAACAATACACTGTCGTGGACAATTACGTGGTATCAACAAATGTAAATTATCTGGGCTTTACGCCTAATCTGACATTATCGCTTAAAATAAGGTAACATGAGAATTTTTTTTTCCCTTGCAGTCATATTTTTACTGTGCGCCTGCAAAAAAGAGGAAAGCACACCTGAATATAATTTTGAACCGGTTGTTGCCGCTTATCTTAATGCCGGCGAGCCATTTAGTTTGCAGCTTTCCCATCAGCAGTCAACGTCATCAACGGTATATGTTGCGCCGGGTCTTGACTCACTGGATATAATTGTTCTTGCAAATGATAGCAGTTATCATTTAACTTCAAATAATAACGGAAGCTATACAAATCCGTCACTGCTGGTGAATAGTGGCGGCACATATCGCCTGCAATTCGTTTATAATAATAAAGTTGTAACTGCGTCAACAGTCGTGCCTCAAAAACCAACCGGTTTTTCGGCATCTGCTGATGCCATATCTGTCGCAAAGATAACCTCGACAAGTTCAGCGTCGGGCTTTCCTGATAACGGATCCATAACCCTATCCTGGGATAATAGCAATAATACTTATTATCTTGTGGTAATACAAAATATGGAAACAACGCCAGAACGGATCATTGATACCTCTGTCACAAACATAGATACCTCAAGAACATTTCGCAACCAACCTGAATTAACAGACACTTATGATATCAGAAGCCGGAGTTTCACTTATTTCGGTAAACACAGGATCATTTTGTTTCACATAAATGCAGACTATGCTTTTTTATATGACAATACAAATAATAGCTCACAGAGCCTGTCAACTCCTTCTACCGGCATTACAAACGGAGTAGGAATATTTACAGGGATTAATTCTGATACACTTTATATCGAAGTAAATAAAAAATGATCGAATAAATAGTACTAAAACACTACTCAAGCAATATCTATGCGACAAATAAATGCTTTAAAAGATAAGAAGTGGGCGGTGTTCGCCACCCATTTCTTAGTCTGGTTATTGCTCTTTTCCATTCCATTTTTTTCCATAAATGAACATAGGCCACTACGCTCACATGGTTTTCCACCGCATCTGCCGGACAAAAATACCATGCTCTATCTATCGCTTAGTACGAATTTGCTACTGGCTATAATTTTTTATTTAAATATTGCATTCATAGCACCGCTGTTTGCGCAGAGAAAAAAAAGAGCCTATTTAACGATACAGGCCATTGCAGTATGCTTATTTTATTTACTACTCCAATATGCTGAGCCAATATTGTTTTCGCTTGACAGATCGAGACCTTTTGGCATTGAGATGTTCAGCTATATAATTGTAGTGTTGGGCAGCTTGTGCTATGGGCTTATCCGAGAGAACATTAATGCAGAGCACATCCAAAAGGAAAATGAAAATGAAAGATTAAATGCGGAGCTCACCTTTCTTCGTTGGCAGATAAGCCCGCACTTTCTTTTTAATGTACTCAACAACATGGTTGCACTTGCACGCGTACGATCTGAAAAGCTGGATGTCATGCTCATTAACCTGTCAAGCCTGATGAGATATATGTTATATGAGACGGACAAACGGAAAATATCGATCGAACAGGAAACCGAATATCTGAAAAGTTATATAAACCTGCAAAACCTCCGTTTTGGTAATGATGTAAAAGTAACCGCGGACATATCATTGCCCGCTACAGGCAACGAGCCATTAAATACCATAGAACCCATGTTGCTCATACCTTTTATCGAGAATGCCTATAAGCATGGCATCGGGTCAATACCTGATCCGGAAATAATCATTGAAATACACTTTTCAAATGGCATACTTACAATGACGGTTAAAAATAAATTCCTGCTACCTACTACAGTCAATGAAGATGATACAAAGGGGATAGGGCTGGTAAATGTAAAAAGACGGTTAAAATTGCTCTATTCAAACAAACATTCGTTGGATATCCGCACGCAGGAAGGCTGGTATATCAGTACCTTAGTAATAAATCTTTCATGATGCTGAGTTGTATAATAGTGGACGATGAACCTTTAGCCTTAGACCTTCTGGAAGATTATATCAAGAACGTCCCTTATCTGCATTTGATGGGGCGTTGCTCAAATGCAATGGCTGCCATAGAAATATTACAAAACAATAAGATCGACCTTGTATTTTCAGATATAAAGATGCAGGGGCTTTCAGGTTTGCAACTTATCAAAACCCTCGCTGTTAAACCAATGTTCATTATCATCACTGCTTACAGTTCGTATGCAGTAGAAAGTTATGAACTGGACGTGGTAGATTATCTATTGAAACCGGTACCATTCGAGCGCTTCATCAGAGCTTGTAACAAAGCACTGACAGCATATAATTCACAACAGAGTATGAACCAGCAAGCCTCCGGGCGATATATTTTCTTTCATGCCGATTATAGTTTAATAAAAGTTATGCTCGATGAGGTATTGTATATTGAGGGGGTTAAAGATTATGTCAAAATACATTACACATCTCAGGGCAAAGTTCCTTTGCTCATCAGACATAGCATGAAAGGTATTGAGGAAGCAATTCCGGCTGCTAAATTCATACGTATTCACAAATCCTACATTGTCCATACAGGCCAGGTTACAGCAATCAGAAAGAACAGCCTTTTTCTCGGTAATCTTGAATTACCTGTAACCGAATCGTATAAAAAATATCTCCAGCTGCTGACCAACAAAAAAATCTGAGAATATGGATTGTATTGGTGGCCACATTTGCAAGTATAAAAGCAAAACACAACCCACTTGGATAATTTACGCGCTATGCTGAGCAACAAAAGAAATCGTTGATTTTATTGCAGGTAGCCATACAAATGAAACCATAAGGCCAGTATCACTTTCTAAAAAATATTTTGTCTTTTATTTGGTAAACTATAAACATAGTTTTACTTTTGAACTATAAATATAGTTTAATGAAATCATTGACAAGGGCAGAAGAGCAGGTGATGAAGGTACTGTGGAAACTCGAGCGTGGTTTACTGATGGAAGTGGTAGATAACATGCCGAAACCACAGCCACATAAGAACACTGTAGCTACCATATTGAAAACACTTGTGGACAAGGAGTTTGTGCGCATAGAGCCAATAGGCAGGATACACAGGTATTATCCTTTGGTATCAAAGCAGGCTTATTCCAAAGGTACACTTACCAATGTGGCCAAGGGGTATTTTGAGGGCTCATATAGTGGTATTGTTTCCTTTCTGGTCGATGAGCAGGAGCTATCTGTACAAGACCTAGAGCTGTTACTTAAACAACTAAAGAAAAAATAGGATCATCATAATGAATGAATTAATTCTGTTCGTGCTGAAGAGTACTATATTGAGCGGCATACTTTGTACATGGTATATGCTGGCGCTAAAGAACAAGCGCCTGCACAACTATAACAGATTCTTCCTGCTGTTTACCTTGTATGCAAGTGTACAGGTGCCATTGCTCGATTTTAATTGGTCGCCTGTATATGAAAGAGCGCCTGTAATATTTACTTCGACAAAGATGCTGCTCCATACATTTAATGGTGCAGATGGAATAACACCAGTTACACAACATATATCTACTACTGATATTAACTGGAAGGCAATTGCAATAGAAATAGCAGCATTGGTAAGCCTGAGCCTACTGGCTACAATGCTTACACGGATAGCCTGGATATTACGTATAGGAAAACAATACCCGCTTACTGTTACACATGGTATAACACTCGTACAAACAGACTTGCCTAAAGCACCCTTCTCTTTTATGAACAGGATATTCTGGAGGGATAGTATATCGCCTGAAACAGACAGTGGCAGAATGATACTGCGACACGAACTGACGCACATAAAGCAAAAGCATACTTATGATAAACTGGCCTGCCAGTTGCTGACCTGCATATTCTGGATGAACCCATTTTACTGGATTATACAGAAGGAGCTCGGAATGGTACATGAATTTATAGCAGATGAACAGGCTATAGTAAATAACAGTGACGGCATACAAGAAGAGGAATATACAATGGCCTTTGCAAAAATGCTGCTTCAGGTACATAACCCTACAGGCTACCTTAACCCCGAACACCAATTTTTTTCTTCACCCATAAAAAGACGATTGACTATGCTACAAACAAACAAGACAGTACGGGCATCCGTACTAAGACGTATGGCATTATTGCCATTGGTTGTCGGAAGTATCCTTATTTTTTCTTTCAACCCAAGGGAGCGGAGTACAGCAATAATAAAAAGCGATAAAAAGATAATGCTGGTAGTGGATGCCGGCCATGGCGGAGCTGATGAAGGCTGCCATTCGGGATCGCTGATGGAAAAGGAGCTTAACCTGAAAGTGGCTAAACGTATAAAGGAACTCGCTCCAGAGTACAACATAGACGTACAACTGACAAGAAGTAATGATAAACGCCTGACGCTGGAAGAACGTGTGGCTTTTGTGAATAAGCTACACCCCGACGATTTCATATCCATACATGTGGATGACCGGCCGGGAAAAGTTCCTTTGCTCATCAGACATAGTATGAAAGGTATTGAGGAAGCAATTCCTGCTGCTAAATTCATACGTATTCACAAATCCTACATTGTCCATACAGGCCAGGTTACAGCAATCAGAAAGAACAGCCTTTTTCTTGGTAATCTTGAATTACCTGTAACTGAACCGTATAAAAAATATCTCCAGCTGCTGACCAACAAAAAAATCTGAGAATATGGTCATGTATAGACTGTATTGGTGGCCACATTTGCAAGTATAAAAAAACAGATACAGCATATAGAAGATGATACGAAGCTAGATGAGCTATGCCACCGCATACTGGAAGGTGTGGTGGAAGCACACAAGAAATAGTATTATCATAGATGGTGATAAATAAGAAGGGTGATCATGTTTTAAATTTGGCGTTATAATAATAGCAATATTTAAAATGTTGTTTTTAAATCCTGACAATAAATAGAGTGTAAAAAAAGTAGGGAGTGCATTTACTTCCCTACTTTTTATTTTAGTCTTAATTTGCTTTCGCCATGCAGCCTCCCGAAGTGGATCCGGGGCATTGTTTAAATAAAAATGTGGCTAATTATTGTTCTTCGCTTTTTAGTTGAGCACTTACGACAGATTAATACAGATTATTAATCCAGAGATAAAGCAAATTCCTACCTTAGCATTGCTAATCTATACCTTCTGCTTATGTCAGATCATGCTATTAATACTCATCATTCTTTTCATAAACAAGTAAAGCTGGCGGGCATATTAATTGCCACCGGTATCGTTTTCGGGGATATTGGTACGTCTCCTTTATATACCTACAATGCCCTTTTTCATCCCGGCGAAATAGTTAACCCTATGAAAGCCCTAGGCATTTTAAGTTGTGTAATATGGACTTTAACCTTACAAACAACCTTAAAATATATCCTCATCACATTACAGGCGGATAATAACGGAGAAGGTGGCATTTTTTCCTTATATGCCCTTATCCGTCGGTATTTTGGAAAATGGACAATTGTGCTTGCTGTAATCGGAGGGTCTTTTCTTATGGCAGACGGTATCATTACACCACCTATATCTGTAGCTTCAGCCATAGAAGGATTGCAGAAATTTAATCCAGAACTCAATACAGTTCCTATTGTGATTGCTATTATTATCGGCTTATTCATGATCCAGCAATTTGGAACACAGCAGATCGGAAAGTTTTTCGGACCGGTGATGCTGGTATGGTTCACTTTCATAGGAGTAATGGGGGCTTTAGCATTACACCATGATGTTACGGTACTGAAAGCTATAAATCCATACTATGCCTACCAGTTGCTCGTCAATTATCCACGCGGGTTCTGGCTTTTAGGGGGGATTTTTCTTTGTACTACCGGGGCAGAGGCCTTGTATAGTGACATGGGGCATGTGGGGCGAAATAATATTCGTGTCAGTTGGATATATATCAAAGTGACACTGATATTATCTTATGCCGGACAAACTGCCTGGCTGTTGCAAAATGGGAGGGCTAACGATTTAAGCCCTTTCTATAATATTATTCCGGACGCTATTTATGTTCCGGCAGTGATACTGGCATCTATGGCAACTGTTATCGCCAGTCAGGCTTTGATCAGCGGTTGTTTTACACTTGTAAATGAAGCTATACGTCTTGGATTGTGGCCTCGTAACAGGGTTGTATTTCCAGGGCAAATTAAAGGACAATTGTATATTCCATTTTTCAACTGGTCTTTGATGGTGGCTTGTATATTGGCCGTACTTTATTTCAGAGAATCAAAAAACATGGAAGCTGCATTTGGTCTTTCAGTTACCTTAACCATGTTGATTACCTCTTTTCTGATTGCCCTGTACTTGTTAAGCAAAGGGCGTTCTTGGTTAACTGTAGGACTGATTACAGCCTTGTTTCTTTCTGTAGAAACATCTTTTCTTATTGCTAACCTGCAAAAACTACATGAAGGCGGCTGGATTATGCTTGTTATCGGGGCATTGCTCACAACGGTGATGTTGGTATGGCGTAAAGGAAAGGATTTGCAGGAACAGTTAACGATAATGAATTCCTTTAACCAAGTAATGCTGCAAAAATTTGCAGATTTGAGCGACAATACCCAGATCCACACTTATGCCACCAACCTTGTGTATCTCACCACCTCGAACCAAGCCGGGAAAGTAGAACAACGTACGCTGGATTCCATATTTCACAGTCCTGCAAAGAAAGCAGATGTTTATTGGTTACTGCATGTACATGTAACCGATGAACCTTATACCATGCAATATGAATCCCATACTTTATCAAAAGATATTTATCATATTATCCTGCACATCGGGTTTCGTATAGAACCCCGTGTAGATCTGTTCTTCAGAAATATCACCAAAGAGCTGATTGCTTCAGGAGAACTCTCTTACGAAAGAACAGAGGAAAAGAAATATGATCAGAATGATATGGGTGACTATCGTTTTATTATAGCTAACTCATTCCTTTCCTATGACAATGAATTATCTTTCTGGAAGAACTTGCTGATCAAATGCTATTACAATTTAAAATTAATCGGTGTGCGCGAAGATGTTAACTATGGAATAGATGCCAACCATGTAATATTTGAAAAGTACCCGTTGGTGTATGGCAGTGCAGATCATAGGGCTTTACAGCGAATAAATCCTTGACCGTATAGTGTAATTTCAGATTTTCCAAGTAAGGGAATAATATAATCCAACCAAACTACTTCCTTTATTTAAAAGGGGAAACAGACGAAGTGTATGCTGTGCTGGTTAATAATATCAACAACAACCCAAAAAAAAGTTATTGGCAAACAAGTCATCTCTTTTAAGTAAAATAATAACTAATGGACATGGTGCATTTCAGCCGAATCGGCATTGAACGTTGATAACTTAGTACAAGTAAGCGACTCCTGTTCCAACTGTTGAAACTACAAGAACAAATATGCTGTAATTGTTCACCCCAACACTCCAGTCATTTACCACAATTCTGAATTTTGTATAATGCAGTAGATTATCTTCGTTTCGAAAACTAAAAAATCACAGACGATTGTCGGCTGGGTATCTCTATACTCGGCCTCTATTTTATGTTAGCCGGGTTATATACATTTTAGCATATCCTATTAACCTGACAGTAGCTCTTAGCTCAAGTACAAACGATTATTTACCCCTATTCTACCCTACTTCGCCACATAAAATGAGTCGATTCCCAATATGGGTATATCATTGCATGTATTTATTTTTCGTGTAACTTTATAAGCCGGGTATTTTTATACTTGGCTTTTTTTTTGCGATTAGGTATGACACACGCTACGCTTCCTTTATATTTGTTTTAGTGTCACGCAATTTCAAGACTTGTTCAATTTCGGCCAGTTTGGTATTTTTTGCCTTAAACAGAATAAGCAGATGATAGAGCAAGTCTGCAGCTTCATTTTGAAAAAGTACCGGGTCATTGTCTTTTGCTTCAATAATTAATTCTACACTCTCTTCCCCTACTTTCTGAGCTACTTTATTAATACCTTTTCGATACAGTTGATTGGTATAAGATGTCGTATTATTAGAGTCAATCCTTTCTGATATTGTTTCTTCCAGTTGGTATAAAAAACCCTTAACCGGTATTTCTTTAAAACAAGATGTATCACCGGTATGGCAAGTTGGCCCCATAGCTTTTACTTGTATCAACAAGGTATCATTGTCGCAATCAAGTCTTATTGTCTTTACCTGCAAATAGCATCCGGATGTTGCGCCTTTTGTCCAGAGTTCATTACGGCTTCTGCTGAAAAAAGTGACGAGTCCCTCTTTTTTTGTTTGTTCCAATGCGGCTTCATTCATGTACCCCAACATCAGCACTTGTAAGTTGGTATAATCCTGAACAATAACAGGTATGAGCCCGTTTGATTTATTAAAGTCAATATTCATCGTATAGATATGTTTTTCGCTTTCAAATATTTTTTAAGTGTAGAGACAGGAATTGTATTGTAATGAAATATACTGGCAGCCAAAGCCGCACTAGCTGTAGTTTGTTCAAATAATAAAAAGAAGTCTTCTTCTTTACCGGCACCACCAGAGGCAATTACAGGTATGTTCAAACTATTGCTGATCTGATTTGTGATGTCCAGAGCAAATCCCTCACCTGTCCCGTCATTATTCATAGAAGTCAACAGTATTTCACCGGCACCTAATTGAGCAACACGTAATGCCCATTCAGTCGCCTTTAATGATGTAGCGGTATTACCACCATGTGTAAATACCATCCACTCCTCATTTTGTAGTTTAATGTCAATAGCTACTACCACACATTGACTCCCATATTTATTGGCTATCTGGGTAATCAGTTCCGGATACCGCACTGCAGCTGAATTAATGCTTACCTTGTCTGCTCCGGATTTAATCAACAAGTCAACATCTTCCAATGTACTGATACCACCGCCTACGGTGAATGGAATATTGATTTCGCGCGCTATTTTACGAACTAAATCTGCTAATGTTTTTCGATATTCAATGGTAGCACTGATGTCCAAAAAGACGAGTTCATCTGCGCCTTCCGCTACATATTTTTTCGCCAATGCCACCGGATCTCCGGCATCGCGAAGGTTTCCAAAATTAATACCCTTTACGGTTCGACCATCTTTAATATCCAGACAGGGAATGATTCTTTTCTTTAGCATAATGTACTTAATTCTTGGAGACTAATTCTATTTTCATAAATGGCTTTTCCGATAATGGCACCGGAGCAACCCATTGCTTTTAATTGTTCCAAATCGTGCAATGTGGTAATGCCTCCACTGGCAGTTAAACGAACATTTAGGGTATCTATAATTTCTCTATAAAGAGCTAATGAAGGCCCTTCCAGCATTCCATCCTTGGCTATATCTGTACAAATTATTTGGCTAACACCTTTCTTCGAAAATTCTTTTATAAATGTGATCACGTCTAATGACGACTGCTGCAACCAACCATGAGTAGCAATCATCCTATTTTGACAATCTGCTCCAAGTATAATTTTATCTGCTCCATATTTTTCCAGCCATCGAATGACAAGTTCAGGTTGATCTACTGCAATGCTGCCTGCCGTAATTTGTGTTGCACCACACTCAAATGCTTTTTGAATATCATCATTCGTTTTGATGCCACCTCCAAAATCTACGTCTAGATTGGTTTTGGCCACAATTTCATTTAAGATTTTATGATTGACTATGTGATTAGATCGGGCACCATCAAGATCTACCAAATGCAAGTATCGGATGCCGTGCGCAGCCATCTGTATCGCTACTTCTACCGGATCTTCGTTATAAATTTTGCCGGTATTGTAATTGCCTTTACTTAGCCGAACACATTTACCATAGAGCAGGTCAATTGCAGGAATAATTTTCATAATGCCAAAAAGTTTTTTAAAATCTGACCACCTACAAAAGCAGATTTTTCCGGATGAAACTGAGTAGCATAAAAATTCCTTTTGTGCAACGCAGCACTAAATGGTTGTATATAATCACATATTGCTATTGTAGTTGTACATAAAGAGGCTGCATAACTATGCACAAAATAAACATCGTCATTGTCTTGAATACCTGTAAAAAGTGTTCCCTTTCTTTCCTTTAAATTATTCCATCCTGTATGCGGTACCCGATCGAGCGGGGGCATCTTTTTGACAATTGCATTAAATATGCCGAGGCATTTTAAATCACCTTCTTCAGAATGTTGACACATCAATTGCAATCCCAAACAAATGCCCAAAACCGGCTGCTCCAATCCTACAATTACTTTGTCTGTTTTTTTTTCTTTCAGATAGGACATCGCCATACTTGCAGCCCCAACACCCGGAAGAATTACTTTGTCAGCACGACGTATTTCAGCTGGGTTATCTGTCACTATACATTCATAATTCAATCGCTCCAAAGCATTGGCCACGGACTGAATATTACCTGCATTATATTTTATTATCGCAATCATAATGTTCCTTTTGTACTTGGTATTGAAAAATTATTTGTTTTGCTAACCGCCATTTTGATCGCTTTAGCGAAGGCTTTAAATATGGCTTCAATTTTATGATGTTCATTATTACCTTCTGCCTTTATATTCAGATTACACTTGGCCTGGTCCGTAAATGATTTAAAAAAATGAAAGAACATTTCAGTAGGCATAGCACCAATCATTGCTCTGGTAAAAGTTACATCCCAAACGAGCCATGGTCTTCCTCCAAAATCAATAGCCACCTGCGCCAATGCATCATCCATCGGCAATAAAAATCCATAGCGTTCTATTCCCTTTTTCGAGCCTAAAGCATCTGCAAATGCAGCTCCTAGGGTCAATGCTACGTCTTCAATGGTATGATGTTCATCAATATGCAAATCACCAGCCACTTGTATGTCCATGTCCATTTGGCCATGTTTGGCTATCTGCTCCAGCATGTGATCAAAAAAACCAATTCCGGTATTGATGCTGCTTTTACCATTACCATCAAGATTTAATTGTACTACAATATTCGTCTCGGCAGTCTTCCTGTTTACAGTAGCTATTCTAGGTGCTTTTTTTAGTAAACCATAAATGTCTGCCCAGCTGTCAGTCCTCATCTGCGCCATTTCATTAGATTCCTTGCCAATGTAAATAGCCCCACAACCCATATTTTTAGCAAGCTGTATATCTGTGCTACGATCACCAATTACATAAGAGTTTTTGAGATCGTAAGCGCCCTTTAAATAGTGTGTAAGCAGTGCTGTTCCGGGTTTTCGTGTAGGTAGGTTCTCGTGTGGAAATGACCGATCTATGATTACTTCTTTAAAAATTATTCCTTCATTACGAAAGGCCTGAATTATTTTATTCTGTGCGGGCCAAAAATGCGCTTCAGGAAACGAGTCTGTTCCTAAACCGTCCTGATTAGTAACCATAACCAGTTCATAATCAAGCTCATGAGCTATTCTACCCAAATATTGAAACACGCCTGGATAAAATTCCAATTTTTCCAGACTATCCAACTGTAAGTCTATCGGTGGTTCTATCACCAATGTACCATCTCTATCGATGAATAATACTTTTCTTTTCATAGTTTATTTATAATTTTCTAGGCTTGTATTTGTTGCAACGCTTGAATCAATTGGATATTTTCTTTGGAGCTTCCGACAGTAATGCGAATACAATTTTGTACAACGTGCGTTCTGTTTCTAGTGATTATATTTTGTGCCAATAAATTTTTATAGATACGGTCGGCATCCGTCATTTCCACCAGTAAGAAGTTAGCGTCAGAAGCAAATACTTTTATCACTGCCGGCAATGCAGACAACTGTTCTTCCAACCATGCCTTTTGTTGTAAGAGTATAGCTCTGTTTGATTCAAATATTGCTTGATCTTCCAATGTCTGCATTGCGGCCTCCTGGTTAAGCCTGCTTATATTGTATGGTGCTTTTACTTTATTGAGATAGTTAATAGTGGCTTGTTGTGCATAAGCTATACCTATTCTTGCAGCGGCCAATCCCCAAGCTTTACTTAGTGTTTGTATAACGATAAGATTTGGATAGGTAGTGATCTGTTGTATCCATGAGCCGCTTTGTGCAAAATCAATATAAGCCTCATCGACGACGACAATACCTCTGAATCGTTCTATTATATATTCTATATTATCGATAACATTGCCGGTAGGATTATTGGGCGAGCAAATAAAAATTACTTTAAGTGCTTCATTGTTCCATATCGTATCCAATGAAGCAATGTCTATCTGAAAGTCTTTATTCAAAGGTATTTCAAGCAGTGCAACATCATTGATAGCAGTAGCTACTTCGTACATACCATAAGTGGGTTTAAAGGTCAGTACTTTGTCCACACCCGGCGTACAAAAAATTCTGATTACGAGGTCTATGATTTCATCGCTGCCATTACCTACAAAAATATTTTCCGGCGGTATTGCTTTCAGTAAACTGATTTTTTCTTTAAGCGCATATTGATATGGGTCGGGATACCTGTTCATATTTCCGAATGGATTTTCATTGGCATCTAGGAAAACACCTGCGCTGCTCATGTATTCCGATCGTGCGCTGGAATATGGTGTCAGTTCTTTAATATTTTTACGAACTAATTTTTCTACATCAAACATTTTATAAACTATTTAAGCGTAAAGAGACTGCGTTTTTGTGACCTAATAATTGTTCTGCTTCTGCCATGAGTTCTATGCCTAATCCAATATTCCGGATACCTTCCTCGGACAATTCCTGAAAGGTGATTTTTTTCAGAAAACTATCGAGCGATACACCGCTATAACTACGGGCAAAGCCATTGGTAGGTAATGTATGGTTGGTGCCACTGGCATAATCGCCGGCACTTTCGCAACTAAAATTGCCCAAAAAGACGGAACCCGCATTAGTGATGTTTGGCGTTTGTTCTGCTGCATGTTCCATAGCCAGAATTAAATGCTCGGGGGCATACAGGTTGCTGAAAGCAATACATGAGGCTACACTATTCAAAACAATAGCGCTACTGTTGGATAAAGCCGCTTGTGCAATATCTTTTCGTGGTAGTGTTGTTAATTGTATTTCCAGTTCGTACAAACAATTGTTGATTGTTGTTTCATTGTCGGAAAGCAGGATCACCTGACTGTCTGATCCGTGCTCTGCTTGCGATAATAAATCAGCCGCCACAAATTGTGGGTTACAGGTTTTGTCTGCAATAATGAGCAGTTCACTTGGGCCGGCGGGCATATCTATTGCAACACCTATTGATTGTGCCTTTTGTTTGGCAGCAGTTACATATTGGTTACCAGGTCCGAATATTTTATCTACTTTATTGATACTTTTCGTACCCATAGCCATTGCAGCAATGGCTTGTGCCCCGCCGATGCCCAATATGTTTGAAATACCCGAAAGGCTTGCTGCATAAAGTATTGCGGGGTGGATACATCCATTCTTATCTGCCGGAGTACAGAGTACAATTTCTTTACATCCCGCCAATTTTGCGGGAATGCCCAACATTAATACTGTTGAAAAAAGAGGAGCTGTACCACCCGGAATGTATAATCCGATATGTTCAATAGCTCTACTTTCGCGCCAGCAGATTACCCCTTTGGTTGTTGCTACCTTTTGCACTACTTCCCTTTGTGCTGCATGAAATCGTTCAATATTTGTTGCAGCCATTCGAATCGCAGCTTTAAGATTGTCTGAAAGTTGATCTACCGCCTGAGCAATTGTTGCCGAATCTATCTTATGAATAGCGGCATCATTTTGATCATATAGCTGGTTATACCTGATCACAGCTTTATCGCCATCATGCTGTACTGCCGCAAATATTTCGTCAATGATGGCAGCTATTTCATTTGGTGCATTCTGCGGTCGCAGCACCAAGCCGGGCCAATCTATTTTTGGGGGATCAATAATTTTTTTCATCTTGCTGTGTGTATTGACTAAAGGATCATTTTTTCAATTGGGACTACCAGAATGCCCTGCGCACCATAGGATTTTAACTGACCAATGACTTCCCAGAATTGATCTTCCCGAATCACCGAATGCAGGCTACACCAACCTTTTTCGACCAACGGAAGTATGGTCGGGCTTTTCATACCGGGCAACAAATCACAGATTTGGGCAACAGCAGATTCCGGTGCATTGAGCAGAATGTATTTATTTTCATAGGCGTTTCTTACCGCATTTATCCGGAAGGAAAGTTGCCGGAGCAGTTCTTTTTGCGGCGCTTTAATATCAGGATATCCAATTAAAACCGCTTCGCTCCGCATTACTTGCTCTACCTCTTTAAGACCATTCATTAAGAGTGTACTTCCTGTACTCACTATATCAAAAATGGCATGTGCTAATCCAATACCAGGAGCTATTTCCACACTTCCACCGATCTCTTCAATCTCTGCATTTATATCATTGTTAACAAAAAACTTGGCCAGCATTTTAGGATAACTGGTAGCTATTTTTTTATTATTGAAATACGTAATGCCTGTGTATAATTCATCTTTAGGAATAGCAAGCGATAAGCGGCAGGAGGCAAAACCAAGTCGCTCTAACAAATCGACTGTTTTATCTTTTTCCAGTACTTCGTTTTCTCCCAAGACACCAATATCGGCAACTCCTTGTTCTACATACTGAGGTATGTCATCGTCCCGCAGAAAGAGTATTTCAACAGGAAAGTTGGTTGCTTCTGTTTTCAGTTTGCGGTCGCTATTAGGTAGCTTGATGCCGCACTGTTTCAGCAACTCCAGCGATTTTTCGCTTAATCGGCCACTCTTCTGAACGGCAATTTTTAGTTTACTCATAAGTAGATGTTATGTGCCTGAGTAAACCTGAAGGAGTTATTGAAAACAAAAAAATCCCGTCTGATCTACTCAGACGGGATTTCAAAAATATGGTTTGTTTTAATTACACCAAATCATGATCACCTGGCTGAGCGCCGGTATGAGCATGATGACGATGTAGTTGTATTGATTGCATTTTTGCGTTTGTTTTACAATGCAAACTTAGTGCAAGATTTTTTAAAATTGCACATTTGATTTTAAAAAGTTTAAAAAACTGTTGTAGGTATTGTGTTGGGTAAGGTTGAATAAAGAAAAAAAACAGCGTCTTCCCCCTATCGCTTTCACACTAAAAAAGAATCCTTTCGTTAACCATAAAACCTTTTACTCATGAAATATATCATCACATTATTTGCTATAACAGGGCCAACTAACTTTACATCTTATATGGCCACACTCGCTTCTATTATGAGTGATAGTGTTGGTGATTTTTGTTTTGTTATTGACCCATCTTTTTCAGGCAAGTATATTACTATTTATATACCCAACTCTTTATTGCATAAAACTACTGTAGGGATTTCTTCTCGTGCTACAGATAGTGTCAATATTGGTATTGTTGCAATAAAAAAGTAGTACAAAAAATGGAAACCATTGTTGCAATGGTTTCCATTTTTTGTAAATTGTATAGCGTAACTTATGTTTATTTTACATGCTTAAATGTTGATGTACTTTTATAAACAGTTGTACCACTGGTATCATAATTAGACATCTTCAGGGTATTATCGTCGAGTTGCTCAATGTTCCAATTAATGGTTATCAAAGAATTTGTTTGAAGGAGCCAAGTGTCGTTATTCGTTAACGCCCAAAGACCATTGTTGGTTTGTTGCGGATCTGATGCATCGCATTTTGTAGCTCCCTCATCATTAATAATTAATTTAGATGAAGCATCAAATAAGGTATAATCATCTTTTTCACAGGCATCCATGCCTGTATAGTCGTCGTCTAAAGTTCCAGCTACTCCGCTTACAATAGACTGACTTGTGCTGGCAGTCAATTGCCATTTACCTGAAGTTAAAATGCTTGATTTTCCACCGCTCCCACTGTCGCCTTTTTTACAGGAGCCGATCAATAGTAATCCAATAGCCGATACACTTAATAGTACTTTTTTCATGTGTTTGTTGTTTTTGTTTTGAATGATTCTATGTCCGCTCGAATGTATCGTATTATTATTTAGAATCACAAAAAAAAATCCCAGCGGTCGAAAAAGTTTCCTTACGGTAAAATGAACGCCAAAATACTGATTGGTGTACTTGTCCGTAGCAAAAAATTTCTATTAGCGGATTGTTTTTTTTATAGATAGTTCTGTTTCTTCCTGCATTATTATTGGTGCGATTTTTTTTCAAAATAATATTCAGCACACCTATTTAAGTGTACGTTATTGGGTATTGTATTTCTGTTTATTAAAAGCTAGTTTGCATTTTTAGGTTTGTTATTTTTGAAGGCAAGTGGAAGTATCATTAAGCCAATTCCAAAACCCATTATAATACCCCTTAAGGCATCAGGCAGATGAGTATAATGTGCAATGATTAATGCACCTGAAATGATTGTAAGACCGATTGGAATCAATATAAATCGCTTTCCCATTTTTTGTTTCATACGTTTATTTTTAATTGTTCATTTACGTTTAGTTATTCGTTTGCCGTGCCATTGGCTTCAATGTCCAACCAACTTACTACAGGGTATGCAGCGTGTTTTCCATCAAAATAAAAGCTTGCGGAACTATGCGGATAGTCTAATGCATTTGCTGCCAGCTGCCATTTCTTTGCACAAGGGTTATTGTGCATGTACCCCAATTTTTGCAGTATGAATTTTTGACTGTAGCAATGTTGCAAATCAAAGGAACGCTTAAATACTTGGTGCTTTTTGCCTCTTACATTTTCAGCCCCTCGTACTGCACTTTCCAGTTGTGTTACTATTTCATTTCGATGAGTGTCTCGTAGCCTGGATACGATGCCATACGCCAAAAATCTTTTACCATTGCCTACCAAGGTATTGATGCTTTTATTACCTGGTTGATAATTCAACATGAGGTGAATATGGTTGGGCATAATCACATAGCCAACAATAGCATGTCCCGATCGTTTTAGCTCATCAAACCAGTTATATACCAAATCGTAAGCATTGCTTAATGCAATCAAAGGCAGCCAATTGTAATTAGTAAATGTAATAAAATAATAGCCTCTTTGCTGAATATGTGTTTTACGTATGCCCACTTCATGAAATTAATCATTTTTTTGAATTGCCAAGCAGCGGTTTCATTTATTAATGCTGTGACTCGAGGGGACAAACTTGCATGACCGATAGTGGTTCTCGTTTTTTATAACACCTGATCTGAAATACTATCGCTTTTACTTGCGCTTCGATTTTGGTGGGTTATGATCGTCTATAGTTACATTGAATTTTGCACTATCTGCTTTATCCCAACGTCTTAAATATACCTTCTGCTTGCAATGGCAATCAAGATTCAATGGAATGTTATCTTTATTGTCATAACCCGATTGCGCAGCATTGAATAAATAAATCTTATCAGCATTTATTTTTTGAGGTAGATAAATCGTTGCTCTACCTTTTTTATTCGTAGGGGCAACAATGAGCTGATATTTATCAAATTTATCAAACTTAATAGTGGCATATTGCAATGGTTTATGTGTTAGTGAATCGTAGACTTTAATAGTAAATATAGAGTCGCATTTACGTTGCGCAGCCAGCTGTGTAACAACAAACAAACAAAATATGCCTGTTAGTAATTGTTTCATAAAAATCATTCGATAAGAACCTATCTCTATCAAAGATGTGGGTTTTATTTTTCAGTTAGTATAACAGCCTACCAATTCTTTTGATACATTCTACTGTTTAGAAGGTTCGCAAATATAAAAAAAAGAAGTGATGCCGCTTGTTTAATTTCAAAGAACTTATCAAAAATAATAATAATTCTAGTGTTGCGAAAATTTCATTTTCAATGCCACGAGTCCCCTTCGGGAGACTAACTTTTTGTACCACCCACACATCTGAAACACGAGATAGTTTTCTGATTCATTTGAGCATGATTTTAGACTTAAAAAATAAAGAGGGCGGATAATTACCCACCCTCTTTTATACAAAAATTGAAAATTTTTATCTAATAATTATTCATTTTCAATCTTATTTTTCAAAAACCACACATCTGAAACATTACCCGATTTTGAAGTATAGCAAATACAAAAAGGACACGTGA
>DBTQ01000009.1:3166-3386 GCA_002307135.1 Bacteroidetes bacterium UBA1312 | reverse complement strand
CTATGTTGAAAACCAAATGATTTGACGATTTTTTTCAAAAAGTCATCTTTTTTGTCTTTGTGGCCAGACTTTCGGTCATACCATTCCCATGTAGAGTCAAAAGACTTTTTTTCAAGAAACGGTTTTTGCCGAAATGGCCTTGATGATCCGTTCACATAAGATATATCAGAGAAAGCCCCCTGTAAACACAATCTTAAATCCTATAAAAACAACCTTCTAT
>DBTQ01000009.1:0-2860 GCA_002307135.1 Bacteroidetes bacterium UBA1312 | reverse complement strand
TTCAGTCTTTAAAGGAAGGAAGTGCCGTAATCTAAGCCCAGCGGATAAAATATTTCCGCAGCTGGTGTTTAACGGTCACTTCCAGAGAATGCTGATTGTTTTTACAGGTTGTCAGTCTTTCCTAATTCATAAGGTTTGTCATATTTAAGGACACAATACGTTCTGTTTGCGAGTTTTTTTGCTATTCTGATGATTGCATTGTTTGGTTCCATTCGTTTGATGAGTTTTTGGTATGCGCTCAACAAAGCTGGATCCATTCTTATGGCGACCCATGCGCTTTCAATAAACATGCACCTTAGGAAGTCGTGTGCTCTAAAAGTGATCTGTCCGATTTTTTCTTTCTCACCGCTAGATTTGGACATTGGTATAAGTCCAATAAAGGAAGCGTATCGTTCTGCATTGGGGAATCGATGGATGTCCTCGACTTCTGTGAGTATTGCCATGGCGTTGATTAGAGCGATTCCTGGTACAGATCGGAGCAATTTGGATCGTTTAGCATAGATTTCATTCTCTGAGAGTTGCTTGATTTGACGAGTTACATCCAGAATCATTTTTTTGTGATATCTGGCCTCATAGACCAACATGTCTAAGGCTTTTCTACCGGATTCTTGCTTTATTGGTAGTTCTGTGAGCCAGTCTAAAAAAAGGTTTGACCAATACTTGGCTGCAGTCTTTATTTCTTCCGGATATTGAATACCATAGAAATTTAAGAAAGATTTGATTCTCAATTTGAACCGTACCAAATCACGAACCAGAGTTCTTCTGGAACGGATTAAAGCTCTGTCATTCAAAGTTCTCTCGGATGGTGTATAGATTGGCGTTAAGGTTCTACTCCGAAGTGCGTTGGCTATTTTTCTGCTATCCCGCCTGTCTTCCTTTTGGAGTCGGTCTTTTTGCGTACCGGGAATGTCAGCCGCATTGGCCACGATGTTGTGAATTCCCAGATTGCAGAGTCGATAATGTGCCCATAATCCGGAGAACCCTGCTTCATACGCCGAATGGTAAGTTGCTCCTGGGTAATTTCTGTGCAGATACTCGCTCAGGACTTCTGGCTTGGGTGGCATGGTAAAAGTTTTAAGGTTTAGCCCATCTGTTAAAATGGTCACTTGCCAGCTTTTAAGATGTGCATCAAAACCGACGTAAATGTTTTGCCCTTCAAAATTTAAGTTGTTCATTTGTGTTAGCATAAGGCATTGAGTGTTATGTGTTAATGATTAGATGATACGCTTTAAAAATAATACTCTTTGGCTTATGCTAAACCTTGGATCCAATTCGTTTTTCAAACATAGGGACTAAACTACAGCCGCTTGGCTCGTAGCTTCGCCCCTTCGCCAACGGTCGTATAGTTTAGCTACCCGTTAGCTGCCATTTCGCCAATCGCGCACCCCAATTAACACCGAATTTTCACTGTCAATAAGTGCAAATAATTGGTGGCTCCATAAAATATTGATTATCATCGATGGTGTTTGACCATTATTAATAATTTAAAATCGCATATATGAGAAACATTGCACTGTATTTCGTTTTATTCTTTTCGATTGTTATAAACGCACAAACAAACTTGCAGTTTGATAAAAGATTTGTAGAATGTGAAGATCGATGGGTGTCATTTAAAATGAATCAAGATAGCACATATTCTTTTGGATTTATCTATATAGATCCTCAGGCTGGCCTAACATTTAATTATGAGGGTCGATTTAGGGTTTCAAATGAAGGGAAGTTTATTTATAAAAAGCAACAAACCAACCCAATAAAGGTTCGACTTGAACCGAATCAAGTTCGAGTTGCATTAATACCTGATTTAAAATTTGATGAGCTTGGAGTTGAAATAATACCTGAATGGCTTCAATTTTATAAGGGCGATACAAGTTCAGTAGAAAGGCTTTATCGTTGGGGTTATTTGTATAATTCCTGGGATATGTGCGAAAAGGCGTTGACGTATTTAGAAAGAGGAAGACAAATTAATCCGAAGTTTAAAGGTCTTGAATTAGAACTGAGTTATGCATATAATGCTTTAAACCAATACGACAAGGCAATATCTGTCTTAAAAGGTGCAATAAAATCAGATCCAAGTAATGTTTTGTTGTACAAGGAGCTTTCATATGCTGAGCTTAAGTTGGGTAAATTAGACAAAGCAGAAGAAACATGTAGTAAGGTTATAAATTTATGCGATGATAAATCAATAAAAAGTGAAATGGCTTACAATATTGCTTATGAATTCTACAAACGGAAAGATCTTGATAAATTTCAATATTGGTCAAACACTGTAAGAAAATGGGGAGACAATGGATCTCCAATAATTAAGGCTTTGGATTCAATAACCGATGATTTAAATAAAAAATAAAAAAAAACGGCCGCTAATAAATAGCACTCTGAGCGGCCTGCAAGGCCTAGCGATGAGTGCAAGTTGAGCTACACCCGCCATTTGGGACTATGTACTTAATGAAGGTTTTTAGGATTTTTTATTGAAAAAAAGGAGCAGTGTTCTTTGACGTATTGCAGGTTTTGTTGTTTATTCTGAACATTTTTTGTTGAAAATAGTGTTACAAAAGAGTCGTTCGCTGCTGTTTTTCGTTTTTTTGTTCACATCTGGGCATACCCTTTCCATTATGCGTAATGAAGCGCAATGGGACGTTGTTTTTTATGAATGAGATGGTGCACGATCAATCATTAACCAAGCTGGCGCACGTATTCTTGGCAATTCTCTGATGGTCAGCATTCGTCCTTCTTTGCATACTGGACACAGGCATGGGTTTTTTCCCGTGAGCCTTTGCAATCTCTCCATCGTTGTTTCGGGCTTTTTTTGTTGCTTAATAATTGCCTCAATGTCTGTTGTTACAAACTGTAGCTTTAGATTTCG
>DBTQ01000011.1 GCA_002307135.1 Bacteroidetes bacterium UBA1312 | reverse complement strand
GTATAAAGCAATAATTTATAAATCAATACTGTGGACAGTTTTTGAAATGTTAGTTTAAAAAAGTTGAGCTTCATACCAACATCTGCATACTAATTTTAGATAAAAAAAATTGGTAGAAGGATGAAAGAAATGAAGCTCTTAGAATCGATTTTAGATGAAATGATAAATGTAAGCAAGCCTCAAAAGAAATTTTTTGTTCTGCTGATAAAAACCATAATCTCAATCTATGGCAAAGTAAACTTCAGAAGCTTGAGTAGATACAGTGGCGTAGCAGAAAAAACGTTCAGGCGCTGGTTCAAAAAACCATTTGATTTTAGCGAGTTTAATTCAAAAGCGATAGACAAAGTTATAACACAAGAAAGCAACATGGTTGCAGCATTTGATCAGTCGTTTAAGGAAAAGGCTGGCAAGAAAACCTGGGGCAAAGATTATTTTTGGAATGGGTGTGCATCAAGAGCCGAAAAGGGGTTAGAAATGGGACTTTGCGCAATCATTGACATTGATAAAAATACAGCCTATGCGTTGGCATCGGAGCAAACGCCGCAGCTTGAAAGAACAAATGACAAAAAAAAGCAATCGAAGAGCGATGATTTTACTCGTATAAATTTTTATCTGGAGTGCATTGAAAAGTTGAAATCTAAAATCCTGAAATATACAAAATACTTTGCATTTGACGGTTATTTTGCAAAGAAAAAGTTCGTCGATGGAGTGGTGGAAATGGGCTTCAATTTTATTGGGAAATTACGATGTGATGCCGACCTAAAAATTATTTATACCGGTGAACGAAAGAAAGGACCTGGTCGGCCAAAAAGATTTGTTGGCAAATGCAATGTGAGCGAGTTGCAGGAGTTTACTTTTGAGCGCGATATTGACGATAAAACTAAGTTGTACTCTGGCATTTTTTATCATGCATCACTTGAGCGCAAAATAAAGGTTGTGGCCGTCAGATATATTCACAAAGATACGATTGGGACGGCGTTACTGTTCTCGACTGACTTAGGCTTGGAAGCATTCAATATATTCTGCTTCTACAAGGCGCGGTTTCAAATAGAATTCATTTTTAGGGATGCCAAACAACACATTGGGCTTGGCGATTGCCAGTCTCGTAGCAAGGAATCAATTCATTTCCACTTTAATTCTTGTTTCGCCGCACTCAATCTGGTTAAAATTCAGGATCAACTTGACCGAGCTGAAAATGAAAAAAATATTTCATTTTCAATGGCCAGTTACAAAGCTCGATACCACAACGAAAGCCTGATTGACATATTTTTTTCAAAGTTAGCTCCGGGCGTAACTTTAATTAAATCATCCCCCGCTTTTCAGGCAGTTGTAAACTACGGTGTTATTAATTTTCGGGAAGTTTAAATTGTGTCCACAGTATTGAAGAAAATACTTACTAATTCACCCCTCCCTTGAACAAAAAAACAAAGCTTTGACGGGTTTAAAGTATCCCCTTAAAATTAGATTTGTTGACCACAACCTTTTAACAAAAATCGGAGAGAATTATGATAATTACTATTGATGGGCCTTGTGCAAGTGGTAAAAGCTCGATCGCAAAGGAATTATGCAAGCGATTGCAGATGTTTCACCTTAAAACAGGCCTTCTTTACAGGGCTGTTGCATACATTTTAGTTGAAGAGCTTGGCAAAATTGCAAACAGCGACTCGGCTACTGAGCTTTCCGCCAAAGATTTAAGCTTTGTCAAAGATATAAACTATGAATTCATCGAAGGCCAACCGCATGTGTTATTTCAAAATAAAGATATCACAGACAAGCTTTCTTATTCCTCGCTCGACCAAATCGCTTCAGTTGTGAGCNTAAACAAAAATGTACGCGAATTATTGCTTGATATTCAGCGTAAAATGGTGGGTAAATATAACATTATAGCCGATGGACGTGACTGTGGCTCGATAATATTCCCCCTCGCTGATTATAAATTTTACTTAACAGCAACATCAGATGCACGTGCAAGGCGAGTTATGGCAGATCCAGCACGCAAGGCTGAAACAAGGAGCATTGAAGAAATAAAAAAAGATATCGAGCTACGAGATACGCGTGATCAGGAGCGTGAAGTTGCACCATTGATTGTCCCATCAGATGCAATAACCATCGATAACACTGATCTTAATTTTGAGCAGACAGTACAAGAATTTTTAAAATACATAAAAGCATGATTAATCGTTATGCTTGCTAAAATGGTGCGCTACAGCAAACGAGTTACAGAACTTGGCTGTAAAAACCTTTTTCTAACAGTAAAACACAGGATGCGCAAGAAGTTTTACCGGGTTTTTGCTACAGTTGGCTGTTCCTCAACTTTACCGTTCATTCCGTTCAAATATTTTGACAAGCTTCCAGCTGTTGTTCTTCCGTCTTCGTTAAAGCTACGATGGGATAAGTCGATCTATGGCGGGCATTGTAGAATGAGTGCAGATCTTGCGGCACAAAACCGCTTTTTTGTGCTCGGATCCAAACTGATTTGTTTTGATGACGGCAATATCGATTGGCAAAAAGATTTTAAAGTAGAATACCTCAAAAACACTTACAAGATTTTAGATAGTGCTTGGCACCAGCAAGCCAACATCTTTTATCAGGACATAAAAATTGGCAGTCCTGCAAAGATGGCTATCGATGAGTATCATCCAGATATCAAAGTGCCCTGGGAACTTTCTCGATTTCAACACGTTTTTAAACTTGGGCAAGTATATCAGCAAACGAGTGATCAAAAATATGCAAACGCCTTTAAAAATCAGATTAAAAATTGGATTGATCAAAGCCCTGTGAATTTGGGTGTAAATTGGTTGTGTCCAATGGATGTGGCGATTAGATCGATAAATTGGATTTATGGATTTTATTA
>DBTQ01000025.1:2168-52803 GCA_002307135.1 Bacteroidetes bacterium UBA1312 | reverse complement strand
TCGCGCCAACACAATAATTAACAGGGCTGGTAACTGTTGGTGCAGATGGTGATGCCGTTACATTAACGGTGATGGCAGTGCGATTACCTTCACACGTACTTGAACTATCTCCAGATTGTGAAACGTAATATATAGTTGCGCCGACAGTAGAAGTAGAAGGAGTAGGAGCAGTACTGCTTCCGGTACCTCCTGTAGCCGTAGTGTACCATTTAAGACTAGATCCTGTAGCAGTCAAAGCCGATGCAGCGACACCCTGACAATAAGTATAAGTGGTAGTGGCCGACGGGGTATCAGATTTTACGTAAATAGCATAATCCTCTGCCTGACCGTAAACATAAGGGCCACATGCATAATCAGATACCGATGCACTAATAAAATCAGCAACAACACGCATCCTTAAAAAAGCACATGTTGTAGCAGTAGTAGGTATAGTAATTGTTCCGGAATGTACTTCAGTTCCCGAGACTGTTCCAGAATGACTAAAAACACTTTCTCCTGCATCTGCAAAATCACCATCATTATTATAATCGATAAAGACCTTTACAATTTGTTTATTAACTGCTGTTGTAATATTTATTGTATAGGCCGTTCCTCGTGTAACAAAAGATTGTTGTGTGTAAGAGTGATCAATATAAGTTGCTCCTTCCATATAAGAATCACCTGTCCAAACATTAATGCCATTAAAATCTACAATATATGGACCGATATTATAACCAGAAGAAGTTGCAGTAGGTGTACAAGCTGTAGTAACAGTGCTTGTTGGTGCCAGTAATCCGAAAGACGTTTTAAATCCTGTCCTTTCATTATTTAAAGTATTCAGCACCCTTGTTCTTTGCCCCGCTGTAAATCTATTTGGAGGACAAGTAGTGTAGTCCATTATGTTATACTGCACATTATTATACGGAAGGCCTGTACAAGAATTTGTAGCGCCAGAAGGCGGACACCAGGTAGATGGATACGCGGAGCTCTCTCTAATGTGAGGTTCGGTATCACATATTAAATCACCAGTGGTAGTACATGAACTTGTTGATGGACAAGCAGTGCCATCAGCATCTCCTTCAAAGGTATGGTATAAGCTAAATGCATGACCAAATTCATGAGCTACAGTAGTGCTACCTGATTTTACTTGCGATGCAGCTACAATCATTCCATCTAAAGAGGGGTAGCCGGGGAAGTAAGCAAAACCAGCTATACCACCAGTAGAATACAAATCGTTACCGTCAATTTTATTAACACAATAAACATTAAAATAATCAGCAGGATTCCATCTGCTGAAATTCATAATTATCTGCGGATCTACTCCTGAAGAAGTAGCTGCATTTGCACCATAAGTAGTGTAGCCAGAAAGAGATGATGCATTTATTCTAACGATACCATTTGTAGCCGTTCCTGTCGGTGTTCTTTTTGCTAATACAAATTTCAAGGGGATACGACAGCCTCCTGATGTTGTATCAGGGAACGGCGATACTGCAGCATAAGCATTGTTCAAATAGTCCACCATTTGAGCAATCTTAGTACTATCAGGATTATAACTTGTCCCCACAGCTCCTCCTGTATGTAATACATGCACCACCATAGGAATTTCATACACATAACCACTCGAAGTAAACGTAAGTGAAGCAGACGACAATAATGTCGCATACTTGATCCATCGAGTATTTAATCGATGTACTGCAGAATCATAATTGCGATCCGTAAGCATTTTCTGTTTGTGTACGATATCAAATCCACAAGGATAAGTTGTACTTTGACCGAATGATGATGAAATAGATATCAAGATCATTACGAAGGAGAAAAAAGTAGATTTTTTCATCATCATTTTATATGTTTTTCGATTTTACAAAATAGAAATACATGGCGTTGGGTTCAAAAAATACCTTAATCTGCAATAAAAAGTGACTCTATATGCTCAATACTATCGCCCCTTTTTATTGCAGCATTTTATCAATCTCATACTATACTACTTATCATTACTCATTTTATTAACTTTCTCAACCAAAATCAATCTTCCGTCCTGATCAAATATTCTGAAAAAATAAGTACCATCAGCATATTCAGTTAAGTCAATTGATTTGACCTCTTTTTTAGTCAATACAATTTTGCCTACTACATCTGTAATAACCACATCTACATTTATAGGCGCATCAATATTCAAAATATTTTTAGTAGGGTTAGGATAGATTTTTATAAGTCCATTATTGATTTGCATACCATTAATACCCAATGCCGAAATCTGTACAGTATCAGAATAATTAGTACAATCACTCACATCGCCAACCTCAGCAAAATAAGCACCATCGTACAGCATTATATAAGTCAACGAGTTGGCACCAAATATAGGTTTTAAATTTCTGTACCACTGGTATTTATAATACGATTTATCCAATTTAAGGACAGGATCCAATCGAATAATATTCGGTTTTACCACTGTTGGATAAGTAGAAACTGCACTCACATTAGTAGTTTTGACACAGGTGTATATATCGGTTACTTGAACGGTATAATTACCTTTTAATGCGACTGAAGTATTGTCTGCAGTTGTACTAACCGCCATCGGCACACCATCCTTTATCCATTGATAAACATACCCTACAGTAGCAGGAGTACAGTACAAGGTAATACTTACGCCTTCGCATTGTTGAATACCTGTTGGCGACAAAATCGGCATTGGCAAAGGATTGTCTTTTACCAACACTGAATCTGTTTTAATACAGCCGTAGCCATCTATTACAGTGACACCATAATATCTTTTTATTCCGGCAGAAAATGTATCAGATGTCGCACCTACTATTGAGCTTCCTAGTGTCTGCCACTGATAGCTTATTGCTGTAGGTGCATTCGCTTTTAATGTAACTTTTCTGCTATCACAAAATACAAAGTCAGGCACACCAACTGGTGTAATTGTCAATACAGGAGAAGGTTGTACCGTTATTGCTATTATTGCTCGTGAACCTTCGCATCCAAAAACAGAACTTTGGCTTACATAGTAATTTGTAGTACCTAACGTACCTGTACTTGGAGTTGGTGCTGTGGTACTGGCAGTCCCACCAGTTGCCGCAGTGTACCATTTCAAATTAATACCTGTAGCCGTAAGTGCAGATGCAGGAACCCCGATACATAGATTTAATGGAGTAGTTACAGCAGGGGCAGATGGCAATGGATTTACAACAACTGTAATTGTCGATCTTGAACCTTCGCAAGAACCAACTGATGCGGCAGATGTTTGCGTAACATAATAAGACGTAGAGCCAACAGATGCTGTACTTGGTGTTGGAGCCGTCGAACTTCCTGTTCCTCCAGTGGCGACAGTGTACCATTTTAAGTTTGTACCGGTTGCAGTTAATGCCGATACCGATCCTCCGATACATAAGTTAACTGGAGTAACCACGGTTGGCGCTGTAGGTAAGGTATTGACCACAACTGTTATTGCTGCTCTTGGTCCTTCACAGCCAGTAGCAGCTATTGTTTGACTCACATAATATGTTGTAGTTCCAACGACAGCTGTGCTTGGTGTAGGAGCTGTCGAACTACCTATTCCTCCGGCGGCGGAAGTATACCATAGCAAGCCAGTCCCTGTAGCTGTTAAAGCAGAAGACGAACCTCCTACACATAAATTAACCAATGCCGTAACAGCGGGTGCAGCAGGTAAAGGATTTATATTTACTGTAATCAATGATCTAGGCCCCTCACAACCCAAATTTGTTTTGAGACTTACATAAAACAATGTGGTACCACTAGCCGACGTGCTTGGTGTTGGAGCAGTTGTTGTTCCGGTTCCTCCTGTAGCAGAATTATACCAAAAAATGCTATCTGTAATAGAAATTTTTGTTGCTGTAAGTGCCGTTGCCGTTGCTCCTTGGCAATAGACAATCGGTGTTGTAACAACAGGCGCTGTAGGAGTAGAATTAATCGTTACTGTAATCGCAGATCTTGGACCTTCACAACTACCTGTCGCAGCAGAAGAGGATTGACTTACATAGAAAACAGTACTACCAACCGTTGCAGTACTAGGAGTAGGTGCCGTTGAACTTCCAACACCACCAGTAGCAGTGGTGTACCATTTGAGATTAGTCCCCACGGCAGTTAATGCCGCAGCTGTTGTACCTTGGCAATATACTACCGAAGCGGTCACTAATGGTGCCGTTGGTAATGGATTTACATTTACCGTAATTGCAGATCTCGGGCCTTCACATCCCAAATTTGTTTTAAGACTTCCATAATAAATAGTTGTTCCAACAGTTGCGGTACTTGGCGTAGGAGCAGTAAGGCTCCGTGTACCTCCTGTAGGAGTAGCATACCAAAAAAGCGAATCAGTTGGTGTACCTAATGTGGCCGTCAACGCAGCAGTTGCGCCACCTACACATAAATTTACAGGAGTGCTTACAACTGGGGCATTTGGAGTTGCATTTACTGTTACAGTAATAGCAGAGCGTGGCCCTTCACATCCAGTCGCTGTAATAGTTTGGCTCACATAATATGTAGTAGTACCAACAGTTGATGTACTTGGTGTCGGTACAATAGTGCTTGAAGTACCTCCACTTGCAACTGTGTACCATTTTAAATTAGTTCCTGTTGCACTTAATGGACTCGCAGTAGTACCTTGACAATAAACAACCGGAGAAACGACTACAGGTGTTGCAGGTAAAGAATCAACCTGTACTCTAACCATACTAACATTCGTACAACCTGTGGATGTTTGCGTTGTCGTGATCGTATAATTTGTTGTTATTGTTGGGTTAGCTGTAACAGACGCACCTGTTGTCGGACTCAAACCAGTAGTTGGTGCCCATGAATACGTTACCGCTGTACTCGCCATATTGTCTAATGGTGCGGAGGATGGAATTTCTCTACTGACAGTTCCTGTTATTGTTCCGTAATTCGCATTAGAAGTCACATCGTAAACATTCTTTCCATTATTCTCGTCAAAACGCCAATAACCGACTAAATTGCTTGAAGATGGACTTGCCAATCCTCTATAAGAATTTGATATTTCAGTAGCAGTTCTTGTTTTATTCCAAATTTGAACCTCATCTAATTTTCCATTATATGGAATACGACCTCCGCACCCGGGGTCAAAGCCTACGTAAAGATTTTCTGGAGAATTCCATGGTGTTCCTGAAGCTGAGGCCGTGTTATTTAACACACCATTGAGGTATAATTTTAGCGTACTGCCATCATACGTTACGGCCACATGTACCCATTGATTAGGGATTACAGTATCGGCAGCAGCTACATAATTAGGACCAGATCCATTACCGGTTAAAAATATAAAACCAAGCTTCTTTGGCCACCATTCATTCCCTGCTTCAAAACCACCAAGACTTAGCGTCCAGTTGTTCCAACTAGAGCAGCCCAACCCATGAAACAAAATTTGCTGATGCTTATTAGCTCTAGGATATACCCATGCTGAAACAGTAAAATTACTACTACCCGCAAGAGAAATTGCTGAGCTATTAGGAATTGTAATATAATTCCCAGAAGCGCCGTTAAAATCTATCGCATTCCCTTTTGTTGCTGCGGATGCCGTTATATTAACTGATTGTCCAAGACAAATTTCTGGAGTAGAGGTATCAACAACAGTTAGTGGCATTGACACAAATATTCTTTGGCTATCAAGTGCTAAATTACCACAGGCATCAGTTGTCCTTGCATAAGTCCAATAAATACCAGATGCAGGAAAAGTACGGGTAACAGAATCTCCTGTTCCGATAGATGGCGTACCACTTCTGTCCGTACTCCAATTAGTAGTGCTATAAGGAGCTACCCCATACTGAGTTACTTTGCTAAATATTACACTCGAGTTCGCACAAACACTATCTTTAGCTGTAGAGATAGCAATTTTATTTGCATGTTCAACAGTATGCCCTTCAATAGTCATTACCCAATTATTGTACGCGCTGAAACAAGTTGTAGTACAACCAGTATCTACACCTACACAACCTCTCCACATTTTCAAAGTAAAATCTAAACTGCTTGAAGAACAGGATGGAGCTGGTAAACAAGGATTAAACAAACCCCATTCTGAAATAGTCCCTCCACAAGCACCAGCCCCACCGGAACAAAACCATATATAACCAGGTACACAAGTTCCCGTTCTAATATTCCAAACACCATTTGACAACCCACATGGTGAACTAGCAAGTACTGCAAACGACCATTTGACATCTGTGAATGTTGCCCCTGCTGGAGTAGAGACAGACATGGTATAATCACAAGAGTTAGAATAAGAACAAGATGCATTATACTTTGAGCCAATTGTACTCGCGGCGTAAGAATTAGTGCCTGTTACCAAAGGGTCAATGATTACAGATCCATGCCCAATATATTTCGAGATATAACTATTGGGGATAATCATTTCAAGATTTAAGCCATCGATATTATAAGCTATATCTGCAGCAGTACTCGGTATTCCGTCAGCATACATAATACCTTTTTTTACTTCGACGATTGATTTATTGTCATAACTAATATAGGCTTCTCCAACTTGCTTTTTTAAGGTACTATTATGTTTAAATTCTAAATTAATTGGTGATTCACTCTCGAAATGATCTTTAAATATTAAATTCGTGTATGAAGCGAAATATTCCTTTTTTACAATAAAATTTGTTTTCACCCCACCGCGTGTTGTACGCATCTCAGCATCAATTCCAGGGAATATTTCAGTGATATAAATGCCATCATCACCTGCACTTAATTTTGTCCAATTGGATTCAGCGAGAGTAGTCACCACCCCATCTTTTTCTCCATACAATTTCCATTGATTAAGGCTAACCTTAGCATGTGAAGATGTTTTTATATAACTGCTTTTTTTACTTACATCAAAACCTACAGGTTCTACTTGATTCGTGGCTTCATATTGCCCTATTCCTATTGGTTGAATACGAGGATCAATAGTAATCCAATCATTACCCCTTCTGTAATGAAGCGGTTCATAACCTGTTTGTGTATAAAATTTACTTGGCTGATCTGGATCAACATAATACTTTTCATGTTCAGTACGTTTACTAATTAACTCTACGCATTTCCTATTTGGGGTAAAATAAAAGACCTTCCCCTCATCTGGATGATTAGGGTATTGCTTATTATAATTCAACCAAACTTCTTTATTTGACGAGTTTTGCGCGGCAAAAGAAACATAATTAAATGTTATTGATTCAAGCCCGTCATTTCTTCTTGCGCCTTGTTGTGCAAATATGTTCGTAATCGAAATGAAAAGTGAGCTCAATAGAAAAAAAGTAACACATTTTTTCATAATACATGAGTTTAAAATGCAAGATAACTATAACGGTAAAAAAAAGCGAATGTTTCGTTAAATATTTATTAATACATCCAAATTTATATAAAACATTATTCAATATTCAAATAATCGGAAAACCTTATGCGTGATACATATTTTATTGATATACAATGATACTGAGCATAAATATTCAAATAGCAAAAGGCCACCTGCGCTAAATGCACAAGTGGCCTTTAAAAAAATACAATATAAAATTATTCTTCCTCTCCTCTAATTTTTATGAAGACTCCACTTAGCGTACTATCGATACGTAGTTGACAAGCCAACCTACTATCAAATCCTGCATCCGGAAGTGTATCGAGCATATCTATTTCAGCATCTTGCATAGGAGGCAGCCGATCTAGTCCTTCTAACACTTGCACATGACATGTGGCGCAAAGTGCCATCCCTCCACATGTAGCCATAATATTATATTCGTTAGCTTTCAAAGCTTCCATAAGGCTTAAACTCATATCATCTGGTATATCCAACTCCCGGATTTCACCATTACGGTCTTCAACCTTAAAATGTATTAACTGACTTTCCATAAATGCGTGTTCAAATTTATTATTGCAACTAGAATCCGTTTACTCCATTAACAGTAGTGTATTTAAAACTCAACCGTTGATCAGGATAAACATGCTTAAATGCACTTTGGCACATTAATGCAGCTTCATGAAAACCACATAATATCAATTTCAATTTACCGGGGTAAGTATTAATATCACCAATTGCATATATACCTTCTATATTAGTTGAATAATCAAAAGTATTCACTTGAATCGCAGATTTTTCGACGTTCAATCCCCAATCTGCAATTGGCCCAAGCTTTGGACTTAATCCAAACAATGGAATCAGATAATCTGCAGAAATAGAATACGGAATATTATCAGAACCTTCAATAACTACCTCGTTTAAACATCCGTTACCGTCAATTTTAGTAACATTTGATTTGAGGACTAAATTAATTTTACCTTGCTCTGCTAGATGAAAAACTTTTTCTGCAGAATCAGGAGCCCCTCTGAACGTTTCCCCACGATGTACTAAAGTTACTTTTTTAGCAATATCAGATAAGAAAATAGTCCAATCAAGTGCCGAATCTCCTCCACCAGCAAGTACAATTTCTTTATTACGAAATAATTCAGGATCTTTCACCATATAAGCAACACCTTTCCCTTCAAATTCTTCTAATTTTTCTACGGCAGGTTTCCTTGGTTCAAAACAACCTAATCCTCCTGCTATTACAATTACTTTACAATGAATTTGAGTATGTTCACTTGTAGTAACAATAAACGACTTATCTTCTTGTCTATCTATAGTCTGCACACGTTCACCCAATGTAAATGTAGGAGAGAATGTATCTATTTGCTTCCTGAGATTATCTACCAATTCCTGTGCATTAATAGTTGGATAACCCGGAATATCATATATCGGTTTCTGAGGATAAATTTCCGACAATTGACCTCCTATCTGAGGTAATGCATCAACCAAATGGCAACGCATTTTCAACAAGCCTGCTTCGAAAACCGAGAACAATCCTACAGGGCCTGCACCAACAATACAAATATCTGTTATAATCATTTTAAAGTTTAATAAACCAATTTATGGTCAATATTTATTCATTATCAATACTTTGCAAAAGTATAATTTACAAAAAGAGTATTACTTTTAAAAAACACTAGCTATTTGACTTCTAAAAATATTTGCGAAGATAAAGCGAATGTAAACGTAGTACCTATCGAAGTTAATTATTTAGCTATCCAGTAAGCACATAAAGCCGATAAAATTTGGGCAAATGTACCATTAGCAGGCATATAATGCATAATAAGTTATGGATAAAAATGCAGAATTTTAGCATTTCTTTTTAATTTAGTGACAAACGAATTAGTATTTGATTGCATAAAATAAAAAATCACTAAAAACGTTTACCTTTAGCGCCCTTGCTATTTCGGAAAAAACTATTCATAAAATCAATTAATAAAGCCAATTAATGGAATTCACAGCAAAACAATTAGCAGATTTACTGCAAGGAACAATTGAAGGTAATGCGGACACAAAAGTTTCTAAATTATCAAAAATAGAAGAAGGAGTTTCTGGGTCTATTTCTTTTCTAGCCAATCCATTGTATAATCAATATATTTATAATACTCAGGCATCCTTAGTTATTGTAAATAAAGACCTTGTTTTGACTGCCCCAGTAGCAACGACTCTTATAAGGGTAGATAGTGCACAAAATGCATTTGCAACATTATTGGAAATGTACAATCAAATAAAGCTAAACAAATCAGGTGTTTCAAAACATGCTTTTGTAGCTGAATCCGCCAAAATAGGTAATAATTTTTATGCTGGTGAATTTGCGGTTATTAGCGAGAATGCTCAAATAGGTAATAATGTAAAAATATATCCTCAGGTCTATGTTGGCGACAATGTAGTGATAGGGGATAATACAATTTTATTTGCTGGGGTAAAAGTTTATTCAGATTGCATTATTGGCAATGATTGTATCATTCATTCGGGTACTGTTATTGGTAGTGATGGCTTTAGATTCGCACCCGAAAACGAAGGCAACAAAAAAATAGCACAGATAGGAAATGTAATCATTGAGGATGATGTAGAAATTGGAGCTAATTGTGCTATAGATCGCGCTACATTAGGATCAACTATACTACGCAGAGGTGTAAAATTTGACAATTTGATCCATATTGCACACAATGTAGAAGTAGGTGAAAATACTTATATAGCTGCACATGGTGTCATTGCTGGCTCTACCAAAGTAGGCAAAAATTGTATGTTTAGTGGACAGGTAGGAATAGTAGGGCATTTGCAAATCGCAGACAAAACTATAATTACGGCGCAATCAGGTATATCCAAAAGCGTTACTAAAAGCGGCGAGGTACTTATGGGCTCCCCTGCCTTCGATGCCAATAAATATCGCAAAGCATATATTCATTTCCGTAATCTCGATTCAATAGTTCTCCGACTTAATGAAGTCGAACGGAAGTTAAAAACGGAATAAAACGATTAATGCCATTTGGTGGCAATTAGCACAAAATGGCATTATAAATTTCTGTCATTACTCATATTCTTTAACTGCGCTCAAAGACCAATTCTACAGAATAAGTAAAAAGTACCATTAAATAGCCAAATTATACAATAATGTATTGACTACGCTGAGTACCTTTGTACAGTGCAACAAAAAAGTTCAATCCCCATATATGATATTTGCTCGCTGAATAGGGAGAATCATTTACATGAACAGATTATGATTGAACCGTTTGCGAGCTATCTTAAACAGCATCCGAATCTACATATTGCTCATCGGCATTCATTTTACCATATTGTATTATTCACTGAAGGCGCAGGCACACATACTATAGATTTTGAGCAGTTTCCAGTACATCCTGGACAAATTTATTTTATGATCCCTGGCCAGGTACATAGTTGGGCTTTTAGCGGAAAAGTAGATGGTTTTGTCATTAATTTTTCTGTCGATTTATTTAATACATTTTTGGCCAACAGGCAATTTCTAGAAGAATTCTATTTTTTCAGAGGGATTGCAAGAGAGAGTGTAATTCAACTATCACCCTATGCACTACAAATAACTACGGACTTCTTAGGCCGTACCCTACAAGAAACAAAATCCACCACCAGTTTTAGCAAAGAAATAATTTGCATATATCTATCTGTAATATTTATAACCATTAATCGAGAACATATACAGAAAGATAACAAACAAACTACTTCACACAATCGATTAGTGCTTCATAACTTTAAAAAATTGCTTGAACTACATTATACGCAAAAACGTTTACCCAAAGAATATGCGGGGTTATTATACATAACAGCGAATCACTTGAATGGATTATGCCAAGACCTAACGGGTAAATCTGCAGGAACAATCATCAGAGATAGAATTCTATTGGAAGCAAAACGACTATTAATCAATGCTGACATGAGCATTTCAGAAATTGCAACCCAATTAAATTTTACAGACAATTCATATTTTACCAAGTTTTTCAAAAAATATACACAACAAACACCAGAAGGATTTAGAAAGCTTTCTATAAAAATTTAATCATTATTATGTGTGCATCAAATATCAAACCAAGTTCCAATATACTGTTCAGTGTCCTCAGCAACAAATGCCCCAATTGCAGAAGAGGGAAGTTATTTACAGAATCGAATCCGTACAATTTTAAAAAAATGATGGATATGCCTGAACATTGTAGTGTATGTGGGCAAGCATTTGAATTAGAAACAGGATTCTATTTTGGCACAGGCTATGTAAGCTATGGGTTATCTGTAGCTTTTATTGCTGGATGTTTTATTATATGGTTTTTCACACTGGGTATTTCTATCAAAGACAATAGTATTTTTTGGTGGTTAGGTTCAACCATTTTACTATTGCTATTGATACAACCATTGCTCCAACGCTTATCACGCTCTTTATGGATTGCTTTTTTCGTCCCATTTACAAATGGTGAACATACCAAAACAATTGGTGATTAAAAATTGTGCTTCCCTGAAAACAATTTTTATTTTCCCCTCCCTTCTACAATTACGATAAGTGTATAAAGCATTATTTTTATATCCAGAGCAAGTGAACAGTTTTCAATGTAAAGAAGGTCATACTCCATTCTTTTTTTCATTTCATCAACGTTTTGAGCATATCCGTATTTGACCATACCCCAAGAAGTAAGACCCGGCTTTACTTTATGTAAATACTTATAATGAGGGTGCGTTTGACTAATAATATCAATAAAATATCTCCGTTCAGGTCTCGGGCCTACTAATGACATTTCGCCAATAAGGATATTATAAAACTGAGGAATTTCATCGATACGCCATTTACGCATTACCCTGCCCCAGTCTGTAATACGTGGATCATTCTTTCTTGATAAAGCTGGTCCGGACAATTCTGCATCCATTCGCATAGATCTGAATTTAATAATATTAAAGGTCCGACCATAAAGGCCAACTCTTTCTTGTTTGTAAAAAACAGGACCCGCAGAAGACAATTTAACTTTGATTGCAGCAAGTATATATATCGGAGATAACAAGAGTATCGCCAACATTGAAGCAAGAATATCAAATGCACGCTTACAAACAACTTGCCAATCCGGCATCAATGTCGGTTCAATGTGTACCAATATTGTATCATAAACATTGCTCGTTTTCACAGACCCAGATATTATATCATACAAATTGGGTAATACTTTTACGACTACAGGCCTGTAGCTCAATCTCGTCAGAATATTTTCGAGCAAATTACGTTCTGTACTATCCACAGCTACTATTACTTCTTCTATCTGATATTCATCAATGATTGCTTCGAGCTGCGACAAATTTCCTAATTGAGGAAGATAATGGCTCATGCCATTGCCCGTTTCCTTTTGAGAATATATAAAGCCCTTGAAAATATTGCCTAGAATTTTACTGTTTTCTGCTATTTGCTTGTATATCTGAATTGCCTGATCATTACCACCGATTATCATGGTATTAAAACCTACTTTACCCTTAGTAATATTACGCTTTACCCAATTAAAAATCAGCAATCGGGCAATCAATGTGACCATAGTATGTATCAACATATACCTCCATGTCATTGAAATAAAATAGGTAAAATCATTACTATCATTGCTTACCAACAAAAATGACAATAACAAACTCCCAATAATACAAGAGATAAATGTGCGATACACTTCATTAAGTCTCGACTTCCGATACAAATCAAAATAAGTACCGGCTAAATAATACAAAAACAGCCAACCTGATGGTAAAAAAACAAGACCTTCAATATAATCGACAGGTCGCATAAATGTAAATGCATTACTAAAATTGGTTTGTAGCAAAGTCTGATGCCTTACCGCCCAAAACAATATCCATGCTGCCCCCGCTGTCAGAAAATCCGTCAGCACCAATAGGCGTATCGCCTTTTTTTTAGGAGGGGATAAATACATAGGCGGTTTAGCGTGAAATGACTTTTAGATTATCAATCAAAACATAACCTTCCGTATATTTACCATCATAGTCATTGAGCGAAGACCGTATGACAATTTGATACTTAGTGTAGGTATTGTAAGTACCTGTAAAACCGCTCAAATCAAGATAAATCTTATTCCATTCTGCTTTAGGGTTAAAACCTGCAATGTATTCCATATAATTATTACCCAAATCGTCCGAACCCTTCACACCTATTTGAAATGGTAATGAGCATTTATAATTTAATTCCAAATAATTGGCTCCTGTTGGCAAATTAAATCCTGAATTATAAATATTTTCTGATGTCATCACCAATGGAGCCTTTAGATAGATCAATCCACTAGCCGTACCTTCAAAAACATCAGCTTTTACAGTGTCTCTTAGCATTGTGGTATCTCCACTTAGTTTGCCAAACCCACTACCATTGTCAAATGGTTCTACAATTGGGTATTGGGATTTCAGCATACCTGAAAGATAACGTGTGTGAGGAGTCCAGTTTTGAATTTTTCCCGGGTTATAGTACAAGGTAGTTGTGTCATTTTCGTAAAACGGGTATTTAATAACATAGCTTTTCAATCCCTGATTGGTAACGGCGGGGATAATGCTGATCAAACTCGTCTTACTCATGATAACAGGAACTGTACAAGGCAAGTCAAAAACACCTACTGTTTGACCACCAGCATATACCCATGCAGACGGGATAAGGTGCGATGAACTGCCGGTAAAAGAAGAGTCCGGATTAGAGAACGTAAACGGTTCAATGTGTATATAAGTCGGTGTTTGTTCTACAGGATTTATGATTTTACAACCAACAATAAACGATAATGATACCAATAAGGCAAGTAATATTTTATTCATCTCAAAAGAGTATAGTATTCGGATTTAATAACGCAGGATCTAGCTATTCATTGTGCAACTCATTATGCAAACTCATTTTTTTCAAAATTTGATGCGCAACTTCCATTGCTTGATAACCGTCAAAGGCAGTTACCTTAACGGGTAAGTCATTGATAACAGCTGATGCAAATTCCGCCAATTCCATACGAATAGAATTTATTTCAGGAATTGCTGGTGTATTGATAGAGATAATTTTTTTATCACCATTAGCTAGTTCTATAGGGAAATCAAACATTCCGGCTGCTGACCCTTCGCTTCTCAATCGAATAATTTCAGTTTTTTTATCTAAGAAATCTACACTGATATACGCGTCGCGTTGAAAAAGACGCATTTTACGCATACGTTTAAGGGATATCCGACTAGAGGTTAAATTTGCGACACAACCATTTTCAAATTCTATACGGGCATTGGCAATATCCGGGTTTTCACTCATTACAGCTACCCCACTTGCAGAGATTCTTTTTACAGGTGATTTTACCAAATGTAAAACAATATCAATATCATGAATCATCAAATCCAAAATAACTGATACGTCTGTACCTCGTGGATTGAATGTTGCTAATCGATGTGCTTCTATAAACATTGGTTTAATAGAAATATCACCCAAAGCTAATAATGCAGGGTTAAAACGCTCTACATGCCCGATCTGGCATTTCACATTCGCTTCCTTTACCAATTTTATAAGCTCTTGAGCTTCATCCAGAGTATTGGTAAAAGGTTTTTCAACAAAAATATGCTTGCCCTGTAATAATGCAGCTTTGGCAATTTCGTAATGTTGCGTAGTACTAGTTACTATATCTACCGCATCAACATTTTGTAATAATGTATTGATATCTTTAAAACGTGTAACCTGATACTGACTAATGGCGGATGCCGCATTTTCATCATTCGGATCGTAAAAACCAATTAATGTTACACCTTCTATCTCCTTCCATTGCTGGATATGTATTTTACCGAGATGCCCCGCCCCGAAAATTCCAATTTTTAGCATACTACTGCCAGCTTATTTTTTTGATTTGAGTTTATTTTAATCGTGCCGCAAGTTAATGATAATTACCCAGTTTTAAAGGCTTCGTTACAGCTATTATAAAGTTTCCATTGACGCTTTTCCCTTTATAACAATCCATCATTAGCAAAACTTGTATAAGCATCGCCCGCGACAATAATATGATCGAGCAACGCTATATCCATTAACGCAGCTGCATCTTTGAGCTTCGTGGTTAGTCTTATGTCCTCAATACTTGGAGATTTATTACCTGAAGGATGATTATGTCCAACAATTATTTTAGACGCATTACACAGCAACGCATTTTTAAGAATCACCCGAATATCCGCAACTGTAGCAGTAAGTCCGCCGCTGCTGATTATTTCATGCTTTATCAGGTATTGTGCGGTATTAAGATAAAGTACACAAAACACTTCATAATTAAGATCCTGAAGCAATGGCATCAATATTTGGATCGCTTGTTTGGCATCCGACAATGTTTGCCGCTCCAATCCCCGGCTCATTTGCCTACGCCTACCCAATTCCATTGCTGCTGCAATAGTAATAGATCGAGCTTCTCCGACTCCTTTTATTTTTTGAAGTTCTACAATATTTAGCTTGCCCAACTGATTAAGATTATTACCTACCAAAGACAATGTTTCACGTGCCAAATCAAGTGCTGTTTTTTCGCGTGTACCGCTTGAGATAAGTATTGCTAACAATTCTGCATCACTCAAAGCCCCTGGCCCCTTTTGTATTAGTTTTTCGCGTGGACGATCATCTTCTGACCAAGATTTGATCCCTGTATTTCGTAACATCATCTATATACCAATTTACTATCTAATTATATTTCCTCAACGAATATTTTACCCGGATTAAGAATGCCTTTAGGGTCAAATACTTTTTTAATTTCTTTCATCAGATTCAATTGTATTTCATTGAATGCAATATCCATAAAATGTTTTTGTACCATTCCAATACCATGTTCGCCAGAGATAGTGCCTCCGAGCCTCACCACCTCCCTGAACAATGCTCTAATTCCTAGTGGTAATTGGGTATGCCAAGCATCTTCACTCATATCTCCTTTCACAATATTCACATGCAAATTACCATCTCCTGCATGTCCATAACAAACCGAGTTAAAGCCATAGCGAACGCCAATTTCTTTCACTATTCTTAATAGTTCCGGTAATTCAGCACGAGGAACCACGGTGTCTTCTTCTTTGTATATAGAATTTCCCTTTACCGCCTCTCCTACTATTCTACGTAATTTCCAAAGTGCTTGCTTTTGTTCTGTAGTCTCTGCAAATAATATTTCGTCAATATCAAATTGTTGAACAAGCTGGGCGATAGCCTCAACCTCCTTGTACAATTGCGCCAAATCATTTCCATCCACTTCTATAAGTAAATGTGCTTGTATATCATCAGGTAACGAAACCGCTGAAGATTGATAATAATTAACCGCACATTTCAATGCATCGCGCTCCATAAACTCCAATGCAGAAGGTGTATAACCAGCCAACAGTATAGCATTTACTGCCTCGCATGCTTGTATTGCATTCCGAAAAGGCACAAGCAAAAGTAAATCTTGTGTAGCAAAAGGTATCAATCGCAATACTATTTGAGTAACAATACAAAGAGTGCCTTCGCTGCCAACAACTAACTGAGTAAGATTATATCCAGTAGCATTTTTTAGCACATTAGCCCCAGTCCAAATCACATCTCCATTCGGCATTACGACTTCAAGATTGAGCACATAATCTTTAACCACCCCATATTTCACCGCTTTAGGTCCTCCCGAATTTTCGGCGATATTACCGCCTATAAAACAGGAGCCTTTACTGGCCGGATCCGGTGGATAAAAAAGCCCCTTTTCTTTTACAGCATTCTGCAATTCTTCTGTAATCATCCCTGGCTCTACTGTTACTTGAAAATTGCGCGTATCAAGTGCTATAATTTTATTCATTCGACACATATCCAACGATATACCTCCATACAACGGAAGTGCCCCTCCACTCAAGCCGGTACCAGCTCCACGTGGTGTTACACAAATATTTTGCTCATTGCAATATCGCATTATTGCACTAACCTCTTCAGTACTTACCGGTTGCAAAACAAGCTCTGGAACAAACGAAAAATCCTCCGTATGATCAGAGGAACAACGTTTAAGCTGTTCCCCATCTGTCAATATTCTAGTATTTTCCATCAACTGATTAAAGTAAAGACAATCAGCCTCCGTAATTTTTTTAAATCTCATCAATTGATTATTTTTTGGCACAGAACATTATATCCTTAATAAAAACTTACTTACTACCGTCAAAAGCATACTGAATGATATTGGCTCCCATTTGTAATGCGGCTTGCCGTTTTTCAGGTGTATCATTATGTACATCAGGATCTTCCCATCCATCACCCAAATCTGTCTCATAAGAATAAAAACAAACTACTCGCCCCTTGTATATTAGCCCGTAACCTTTTGGTGGTTTATTATCATGTTCATGAATTTTAGGCAAGCCGTTGGCAAAATTAAAATGCTGATGGTACAGCGGGTGACCAAAAGGTAATTCTGCAAGTGTCAATTCAGGGAACACTTTTTTTAATGCCGGTTGCACATATTCATCCAAACCATAATTATCATCGATATGTAAAAAACCTCCTCCTTCTAAATAAGTGCGAAGATTCTTAGCTTCTGCATCAGTTAATACCCAACGCCCATGCCCTGTCATGTGAAGAAATGGATAATTAAAAATATCAGGGCTACCTACTTCCACTTGTGCTTCACGTGAATCAAATTTAGTATGCAATTGTTGATTACAAAAAATGGCTAAATTTTTCAACGAAGTAGGGTTTGCATACCAATCGCCGCCACCATTGTACACCAACAAACCCAACTTCATTTGTTGTGCGAGCAAAGTGCTTGGGGCAATAAAAAAGAGACCAAAAATAAGTATATATCTTGCTAGATTATTGTTCATGATTAATTAAATTAAAATAAGCACAAACAGTCATCGCTGCAGTTTCTGTTCGTAGTCGTTGCTCACAAAGTGATATACCTCTGTAGTTATTTTCCATACAAAATAAAGTCTCTTCTCTTGTAAAATCACCTTCAGGACCAATCAATATTGCTGTATTCTCTTGCGCATACAATGCTTCAGAAATAGGTATTCTGGGAATATCTTCAATACAATGGGCAATTAATTTTCGAGTTATACGCTCTTGTGATTTTATTAATTCTGATAAAATGGTTGGACTGTTTAATTGCGGTAGATAATATTGTTGTGACTGTAACAACGCAGATACTATTATATTTTGCCAACGATCTTCACGAAATTTTTCACGCTCCGTCCTCGATGAGACCATAGGAGTTATACTAGACACGCCTAATTCAGTAGCCTTCTCCAACAACCATTCATTTCTACTTGTGTTTTTAGTGAATGCGACACACAAATGCAACCCATACTTCGCTTTGGATTGCAACTGTACTTCTCGTATTAATACAGTACATTTTTTCTTGTCTGTTTTTATAATAATAGCATCAGCCCTTGTACCCTTACCATCTGTAAGTGCAATTGCAGTACCTTCTTTCATGCGTAAAACTTGCACAATATGCTTCGCCGTTTCTTCTTCCAATTGTAATTCGAAAGATGGCGTTAACGTCGTGTTCTGATAAAATAAAGCTATGCTCGACATAGCGGCAAGTTAAAGCAAATACCGTTAATTAATTCGGGATTTTGATAACAGCCATTTGAGAAAAAAGGGAGCTGCATCAAAATAAATGAAGTGCACAAATAGACTTGTGCACTTCATTTAACAACCAATCAAATAATTTTATCTCAAAGCCAATTGTTTTTCAGCTATCATTCGACGCAAATTAATAAGTGCATAACGCATTCTTCCTAGTGCTGTATTAATACTTACAGATGTAATGTCTGCAATTTCTTTAAAGCTCAAATCACCATATATCCTCAGAGCTATAACTTCCCTCTGTTCTTCTGGTAAAAGCTCTATTAATTGGCGTACACTTTTTTGGGACTCTCGTCGCTCAATGTGCATTTCGTGATCTTCATCCACTCCTGCTAGCAATTCCATAATATCATCGCCATTAGGCAATGTAATAGGTAATTTTTTTCGAGTGCGGCGAAAATAATCCATACAAAGATTGTGTGCAACACGCATTGCCCAAGGCAAAAATTTTCCTTGTTCAGAATAATTGCCTTCACGCATGGTACGTATTATTTTCAAGAATGTATCTTGAAAAAGGTCTTCAGCTAAATACTTATCCTTTACGAGCATGTAAATAGACGTGTATAGCTTGTCTTTATATCTAAAAATTAATACTTGAAGGGCTTCTTCTTTGCCTGCTACAAAACAACTGATTAGTTCAGCATCGGTAGAATGGTGATTGAATTGCATATACTTCAGAGTGTTTAAAAGGTGATGTAGGAATCACACCATGGGCATTGACACTATTAAGATGAAGTAGAAGTATATGCTATACGAAATCAGTTTTTTGTTAAGAGAGCGGTAAAGATAAGGCGATGTTTTATAAAAACGTTAAAAAAGAGCAAATATTTTTAGAAGCAAGTATTTTTCAATCTACAAAACCTTCTAACAGCTGAGTTTTAATGCTACTTCTCTAATTTCAATAATGCTTCTAAAACCGTAAAGACAGCAGGACATGAGGTAGCATTTTTCAATGTAAGGGTCACTCGTTTTATCAATACATCTTCATCCGTATAGGGGTAACGGCGACAATCGCTTGGACGATCTTCATAAATACTACAATAGTTATCCTCCCCTAAAAATGGGCATGGGGATTGTTTAACGACGTAATCATTTTCATTATCGAGGCGCAAGTACTTAGTAGTAAAATCGCCTTCCTTCATACGTAGCACTTTAGCTATTCGCTTAATGTCAGGCTGTTTAAATCGAGGTGAATAATTCTTGCAGCAATTACCGCATTCCAAGCAATTAATATTCGAAAAAGCCTGTTCATGCAATTCGGGAAGAGCATTCAACATTTTTGTCTTACTCCCTTTTTCGAGTAGTCTTTTATATGCCTTTTGATTTTCGGCAGATTGTTTTTTCCAATGTGGAGAAAGTATCATTAGCAAAATAATATAAAAAAGTAGAGCAGTACTAAAGTTGTTATTCCGGTATTTTTTCGTTCCTCATCAAAAAATAAAGACTAGAGTTAAGTCCAATAAAAAAGCCAGTCTGAGAACAGACCAGCCCCTATAAACCCTATCACCATGAAAACCTCTTTATGAAGAAAAGCAGTATCTATTTTCTCTGCTTTGTCACTTTCTATTACAAAGATAGACTTGTTTTTGATACTTGCAACTTTTTTTAAAAATATTTCTTTCGTTTTAAGATTTATTTTACACGCCCATTTTGTCCATAATCCTTTCAAGATCCTCGTCGTTATAAAACTCAATAACAACACTGCCTTTACCATTCTTTTTTCTATCTAATTTCACTTTTGTAGAAAAATGAGATGCCATATTATCTTCTATTCGTTTAAATGCGGGAGGCAATTTATGAACTACACTAGCATCTTTTGTCACATGCTCCGACCTTTCACTGAGCATGTCTTTTACTAATTGCTCTACCTGGCGAACTGACAATCCTTTTTCTTGAACCTCGCGGTAAACATACAGCTGTTGATCAATTAATTCAAGACTAATAATGGCTCTAGCATGACCCATGGAAAGCTGTCCGTCACGTACCGCTTTTTGTATATCTGGAGGCAACTTAAGCATCCGCAAGTAATTCGCGACAGTACTTCGCTCTTTTTTCATCCGCTCAGCCACTTGTTCCTGTGTTAGCTGACATTCATCCATTAACCGTTTGTAACTAAGTGCAATTTCAATAGCGTTCAGATTTTCTCGCTGCAAATTCTCTAATAATGCAAGCTCTAGCAATTGTTGATCATCTGTAACAGCACGAACATAAGCAGGAATATCTGTTAAGCCAGCCATTTTAGATGCTCTCCAACGACGCTCGCCCGAAACTAGCTGATATTTATTGTTACCTAATTTCACAACCGTAATTGGCTGAATAATATCGTGTAATGCAATACTCTCCGAAAGCTCACGAAGAGCTTGCGGATCAAAGTCGTGCCTTGGTTGCTTAGGATTAATTGATATTTGATCTACTGGAATGCGCAGCATAGAACCCGCACTTTGAGTAGCATCGCCAGAATCACCCGACTGAACCGGAGCTTTCATCTCTTCATCAATCGTATTGAGCAACGCTCGAATACCTTTACCCAAAGCTTGTTTCTTGGTATTGTTATTGTTACTTGCTGCCATCCTCGTTAGGTTCTAATATTTTATCGTCATTTTTAATTTTGGTAAGGTCATTTTTTTGCAATATTTCCTTTGCCAAATTTAGATAATTGATCGCTCCAGTGCTATCAGCATCGTACATCAATGCAGGTTTCCCAAAGCTAGGTGCTTCTCCTAATTTGGTATTACGATGTATAATTGTATTGAATACCAGCGCATCGAAATGATTTTTGATTTCTTCAACTACTTGATTGCTTAATCGTAGTCGTCCATCATACATAGTCATTAATATACCTTCTATTTCTAGTGACTGATTGATTCGTGTTTGAACTATTTTGATGGTATTAAGAAGTTTCCCTAAGCCTTCCAACGCAAAATATTCGCACTGGACGGGAATCAATACTGAATGAGCCGCACTAAGCGCATTTACTGTAATAAGGCCTAATGAAGGAGAGCAATCTATTATAATGAAATCGTAATTTTTATCTTCTTCTTCTATCGCCTTACGCAAAATATGTTCCCTGTTAGGCTGATTGATCAATTCTATTTCAGCACCTACCAAATCTAGATGAGAGGGTAAAAGATTCAAATTAGGTGTTTCAGTTTCCAAAATCACTTGTCCTGCGCTGGTATCATTTACTAGACAATCATATAGACTCAACTGAATATTTTTCAAGTCAAATCCATTACCCGTAGTACTATTTGCTTGTGGGTCAGCATCAATCAACAGTGTTTTATATTCAAGCACAGCTAAGCTTGCCGCTAGGTTAATAGCAGTTGTCGTCTTCCCTACACCGCCTTTCTGATTTGCTATTGCTATTACTTTTGCCATTTTAATTTTCCTTGGTTTTTCTGATTACGAATTTAAAAGCTAGAATTGTATTAAAGATCTACCTGTTCGCCAATTGCTGGCAAAACTAATTCTTTATCCGCCATTTTGAAAATGTCCTTTACTTTATTAACGTCAACAACTACTGGAGGGAATGTGTTGTAATGTACTCCAACAATTTTATCGCATTTAATAAATCCGGCAGCTTTTACCGCGTCCGTCGCGTCCATTGTGAAGTTACCACCTATAGGTAAAACAGCAAAATCTAATTGTGCATAATGGGGGATTAATTGCATATCCATCATCAATGCAGTATCTCCGCTATAATAAAAGTTCCCATCAGCAGAAACAACGACAAAACCTCCCGGATTACCGCCATAAGAACCATCGGGCATACTACTGCTGTGCCAAGCCGGCACAAATGATAAACGACCAAAATCAAATCCATAAGAACCAAAATTCATTCCATGAGTTTTTTTAACGCCTTTATTTGCGAGCCAGTTCACTACTTCAAAAGCCCCAATTACTGTTGCACCGGTATTATCAGCTATGGCCACAACATCTGCAATATGATCTCCATGCCCATGTGATACAAGTATATAATCAGCCCGTATAGACTGAATATCAATATGTTGAGCTAAGGAATTGGCACTAATAAATGGATCAAACAAAAGCTTTTTCCCTCCAACATTTACTGCAAAACAGGAATGGCCATAATAAGTAAATTGCATAGAAAGAATAATTAAGTGTTATTGACTACAAAAATAGCGGCTGCGCTTGTATTTGGCTAAAATATTTTTACAGTTGTCAAAATCTGTGCATTCCTTACTCCTCTTTTATTACAAAAGACGCACAATTAAATTGTGCGTCTTTTGTAATAAAACTCGGAAATATATTATTGAGCGCCTTGCTGTTGCTGCAACAATGCCCCCATATTAGCCATTGCTTTTTGCTCTAATACTTGCACTTTAGTAACTAAAGTTTTACCAGTAGCAGTATCACCCATCGCACTTGAGCTTTGACCCAATTGATAAATAACACTCAGGTCGCGTTTCAATTCATTAACTTGTCCACTTTTTTGATTATCAGTCAATGAAAGTATCCAATTCACATCCATCTCTGCGTTCTGAGCTATTTTAAGCGCTAATTTACGTCCTTTATCAAGTGCTCCGGCATTTATATATGCCAATGCCATTGAATAACTAATCTGATCGTAGCAGAAAGACTGTTCAGAAATCCCTTCCATTACTTTGTCCAGAACTTTTACTGCATCTGCCTTTCTACCATGTGCTACCAAAGATTCAGCAATACGTGCAGCACCAAATTTATAAGCGAAGAACATTAATCTATTTTTCTCATCGAAATAAACATCTTTGCGGTCTGCGCCACCCCATATATATTTGTTGGTATATAAATCAACGCATTTATCCAAATTCACAAAGCCAGGTTCTCTGCTAGGTAAATTGCGTGTAATGCTATCCGTATATTTAAAAGGCATTAAACGGAGTACTGTTCCATCCATCCGCAAGTATTCGCTGAGGTTCAGATAATTATCACCTGGCAGCCCTCCACCAAAGCAGATTGGACGTTTCCAGCCTTCTTTGGCAATACCGGCAACTATATTCATAATTGCAGCTTTATCTTTAAGTATATAGCCTTCGTTAAGCGTAAACTTCATTTCTGTTGAAATTTTATCAGAATCCGCCGCTGACAATAATCCGTTTTTAATCAATTGTTCTTTACTCAACGTATTGACAAAAAAGTTTTTCGTTGGCAAGTAATTGATACTAGTACCATTTTGTAAGGCTTGCTGATTAGCCGGATTATCGTCCGATATGAATTTGCAAATTTCTTCCAGATTAAAGAATTTGTCTTTAGGTATTCGTGGATTTTCTACATAAGGAAGTTGACTACTTCTATCTCCAAGATACTTATCTTTAGTCCAAATCATGGGCACAGCATCTGCATCATTGATTTTATAATTCAATTGATCGATATACCAATCAATACCTAAAAGGCTAGTATTAATAACACGAACATCCGTACGAATACCTTCGACCTCTTGCAAATACCAAACGGGATAAGTATCATTGTCTCCAAATGTAAATAGAATTGCATTCGAGTCGCAAGACATCAATGTATTGTATGCTGTTGCACGCGCAAGTGTTTTCTTGGAACGATCGTGATCATCCCATTCTTTACTCGCCATCAAAGCTGGAACCGCTACCAAACAAAGCGTAATAGCAGCCAATGAAGCGACTGGATCTTTGGTCGCTTTTTTGAAGAGTTGTTGTACCATCAATACACCCAAGCCAATCCATATAGCAAAAGCATAAGTAGAGCCGGCAAAAGCATAATCTCGTTCACGAGGTTGTAGTGGCGGCATATTAAGGTATATTTCTATGGCAATACCGGTGAAAAAGAATAATAGAAATACAATAAATCCGTTTCTTTTATCACGATTAAATTGATATACTAGACCCATTACACCCAAAATCAAAGGCAATAAATATAATTCATTGCGCGCCTTATTATTTTTATATCCATCGGGCATCATATCCATGTCGCCTACACGCATTTTATCCAAAGGTTTGATACCGGTCACCCAGTTACCATTTTTGGCTTCACCTTGACCTTCATAATCATTTTGACGACCTGCATAGTTCCACATAAAATAACGCCACCACATCCAGTTCATTTGATAACCCATAAAGAAACTGAAGTTGTCGCCAGAAGTTGGCCTTTCATCTTTACCAAGACCTAAGTATTGTTGGTAAAATTGCGCATGTTCCGGTTGATTATATTCCCAAATACGAGGAAAAAAACGAGTACTTCCCGGCTCAAATTCTAATTCTTGTTTCTCACCTACAACCACATATTGATCTTTACCATTTTTTTTGACCAATGCATAAGTATCTCCGGTTTTCTTACCCCCAATTCTTGGACTATTAAAATCTGGACCAAACAGTAACGGTTGAGAACCAAATTGCTCGCGGTTTACATAAGACAATAAACGATTTGCATCGTCCGGATTAGTCATATCAATACTAACGTCCGCTCTGGAACGAATTACAGGAACGATATAACAAGAAAATCCAATAAGGATGAATAACAAACATAAGATTCCTGTATGTAATAAATATTGGCCTTTTCTTTTTGCATAAAAAAGTAACCAAACAGATCCTGCAATAACTAATAAGACCAAAAAGATAGCTCCTATATCGCGAGGTAAACCAAAAGAGTTCACAAACAATTTATCGAAAGCAAAAGCCAGTATAGGTATCCCTTGAAGTACACCAAATTGTACAAAACCTAATATTACGCAACCAATCACAAAGGCGATTGCAGTTCCCATATTGGTTACTTCATAACGCTTGAAATAGTAAACTACAGCTACAGCAGGAATAATCAATAGATTGAGTAAGTGAATACCCACTGATAGGCCGACCATATAAGCGATCAATAGCAACCACTTATCTGCGTGCTTCTCGTTGGCAACAGCCTCCCATTTGAGCACAGCCCAAAAAGAAATAGCCGTAAAAAAGGATGAGGTAGCATAAACCTCTGCTTCAACTGCAGAAAACCAAAATGTATCAGAGAATGTATAAGCTAATGCGCCGACGGCACCAGCACCCATAATGAGCATAGTTTGATTTTTTTCCGGCTCATCAGTATTACCTGCCAACAATTTTTTAGCGAAATAAGTAATTGTCCAAAAAAGGAATAAAATCGTCAATCCACTCATCAATGCAGAGAAGGAGTTAATGGCCATTGCTGCATGTTCTTTAGACGCAAAAATGCCAAACATACGTTGGAGCATCATAAATAGAGGTGCGCCTGGTGAGTGACCTACTTCGAGCTTGTAAGCACAAGATAAAAACTCTCCACAGTCCCAAAAACTGACTGTTGGTTCCATGGTCATTAGGTAAACGATAAAGGCTATACCTCCAACGATCCAACCAGTTAGGTTGTTAATTTTGCGATAGTTCATGCAGTGATGTAAATTTGAAATGGCAACAAAAATAGAAAAATAAGGCTATAAAACAGCATTGACAATCGGTTTAACAAATAAAATATAATTGACCCTTTAGCTATACTATTAACCGCAAGCGATGGAAACGTTCAACAGGCATTAGCTACAAAACCAAATATTCTATATTTTTTATCTTTTCTGTATCTAAGAGACTAGCGAATTGAATTTCGGCAACACCCCTTAAGTGTGTCAAATATAAATTTGCATCACTTAATGCATCTTCTCCAGATATTAACCAGACGTAGTCTATATTTTTAAGTGTGGGTAATAATTTCCCATTATCCGTACTCAATTTATATAAGATATAATGAGCTCCACTCATTGGAACTTCATATTTATAAATTGGAAAAAGTTCTTCATTACCCGACTGCATCATTTTCACATCCAAGTCAGGTCTTCGGGCAAAGGACAAATTGAAAGCTTGGTTAAAAATACTACACAAGCTATAAATAGGTTTACTGCTACTTATGCCTATCAATACAACATCAGAAAAAAAATCTTCTTGAATAGCAAAGGTATCCAGCCTTAATATTTTTTTTGCACCTGCCAATTTTCAGTTACTTTTAGTGTTCAAATTTCGTTTTAAAAAAAATTAATTCACAAAAAAATTATTAACATGCCTGTTCTTGGGATTTTAGTTGCGTTGATTATTTTAGTTATCTTGTCTGGACTCGTTACTGTTAAACAAGGAAGTGTTGCTGTTATTACTGTTTTCGGGAAATACAAACGGGTGCTGTTACCTGGTTTAAGTGTCCGCATTCCGCTTATAGAGCAAATTTACAAGCGTATTTCTATTCAGAATCGCTCAATGGAATTACAATTTCAGGCCATCACCCAAGATCAGGCAAATGTAAACTTCTCTGCCATGATGCTTTATGCGGTACTCAATCAGGAAGATGCTACAATTCAGAATGTTGCGTTCAAGTTTGTGGACGAACGAAATTTCATGCAAGCGCTAGTGCGCTCAGTAGAAGGCTCTGTACGGGCATTTGTAGCTACAAAAAAACAATCCGAAATCTTACAACTACGCATGGAAATAATTCACCACGTAAAAGAACAACTGGATACACAGCTCGAAGAATGGGGCTTTCATCTGCTAGATTTGCAAATCAACGATATTACTTTCGATGAAGTAATTATTCGTTCTATGGCGCAAGTTGTAGCCTCTAATAATTTGAAAGCTGCTGCTGAAAATGAAGGGCAAGCTTTACTCATCACAAAAACGAAAGCTGCGGAAGCAGAAGGTAATGCTATTAAAATATCTGCAGAAGCAGAAAAGTTAGCTGCTAAGATGCGAGGTGAAGGTGTTGCTATGTTCCGCGAAGAAGTAGCTCGCGGTATGGCACAAGCAGCTAAAGAAATGGAATCAGCCAATCTTGATGCTTCATTCATTTTATTCTCCATGTGGACTGATGCCATCAAACATTTCGCAGAAAATGGGAAAGGCAATACTATTTTCCTTGACGGCTCCAACGATGCAATGCAACGCACCATGCTGCAAATGCAATCGACACTAAAAGCTTCAAATATTATTGAAAAGAAATAAAAAGAATGACCTCTTTTTATTTCAAATAAAAAGTCCCGCTTCGAAATCGGAGCGGGACTTTTATTATCTCTAAATGTGATCTTACATAATCAATCCTGCAAAATATTTCACAGTACGTACTAATTGAGAAACGTAGCTCATTTCGTTGTCATACCAGCTTACAGTTTTCACCATTTGATGATCGCCAACAGTAATTACTTTTGTTTGTGTAGCATCAAATAATGAACCAAAAGAAATACCAATGATATCGCTCGAAACAATTTCATCTTCGTTGTAACCGAAAGATTCATTTGCAGCAGCTTTCATTGCAGCATTCACTTCTTCAGCTGTTACTTTTTTACCCAAAATAGTAGTTAATTCCGTCAAAGAACCAGTAACGGTAGGAACGCGTTGTGCGCCACCATCCAATTTGCCTTTAAGATCAGGCAATACCAATCCGATTGCTTTTGCAGCACCTGTAGAGTTCGGTACAATATTTTCAGCCGCTGCACGTGCACGACGCAAATCTCCTTTTGGATGCGGTGCATCTAAAGTATTTTGGTCATTAGTATAAGCGTGTACGGTAGTCATCAAACCAGTTTTAATTTCGTAGTTATCATGTAATACTTTAGCCATTGGAGCCAAACAGTTTGTCGTACAAGATGCGCAACTAATTACAGTTTCAGAACCATCCAAGATGTCATGATTTACGTTGAATACTACCGTTTTCAATTCACCAGTAGCAGGTGCTGAGATAACAACACGTTTAGCGCCAGCAGTAATATGAGCTTTTGCAGCATCTGCATCAGCAAAGAAGCCGGTACATTCTAATACTACATCCACGTCGTGAGCGCCCCAAGGAATTTGTGACGGATCTCTTTGTGCATAGATCTTGATTTCATTACCAGCTACATTAATCGCACTTTCTGAATGGCTAACAGGTATTTCAAATCGGCCTTGTGCTGTGTCATACTTCAACAAATGTGCTAAAACATTTGGTTTAGTAAGGTCATTTATTGCTACTACGTCAATGCCTTCCATGTTGTAAATTTGACGAAAAGCCAAGCGACCAATACGTCCAAAACCATTAATAGCTACTTTTATTTTACTCATTTTAAATTGATATTTGAAACAGTTAAAATTGAATTAGGGCGCAAAGTTATGCAAAAAAATTATTCTACGGCTTCGAATAACATAAGCTTCCCAAACTCCACTTCGCTGTTTACATTGCATTTTCATAACTTCGAGCGTTATTTTACAAAAATTTATGCGTCGAATTATATTCCTTTTATGCCTTGCACTCAGCAATATTGCTGTAGCACAACAATTTTCAGACAATAGTTACCGCAATAGCCACAACTCATACTATTGGCAAAGCAGGAAACCTGACGCCGCTTATTGGCAACAAGATGTCCACTATGTTATTGCAGCACAAATGGATGAAGATGATAATAGGATAGATGGCAGAGAGTCACTGGAATATTGGAACAATTCTCCTGATACACTGCGTTTTGTATATTTTCATTTATTTCAAAATGCATTTATAAAAGGATCGCATCTACATGCTTTAGAAATAGAAAATAAAACGAAACCTCATTTAGGTAAAAAAGAGGCCGAGGGTAAAGGTATTATCATAGAAAATATCTCTACTAATAACCAATCGTTGAAAACGGAGTTAGATAATACCATCATGAAGGTATATCTAGAAAAGCCATTGTTTCCCAGCGAGAAAGTTGTTCTAGCCATCAATTTCAAAACATATTATGATAATGGTGCCACTCGCCGAAGGATGCAGATGTATGATGCTTGGGGTCAAAAGCATTACAATGGTGTACAATGGTTTCCAAAGATTTGTGTTTATGACAGAAAATTTGGCTGGGATACTTACCAACATTTGAACAAAGAATTTTATGGCGACTTCGGAGCTTATGATGTTTCCCTTGATTTCCCAAGCAATTATGTATTGGAAGCGACGGGAGCAATTCAAAACAGGGCTGAGGTTTTACCGGACGAATTGCGTGAAAAGTTGGACGTAAAAAACTTTGCTACAAAGAAATGGGGAGAAGCACCTTCTATTATTACTCCATACCAAAAAGGAGTGCGTAAAGTATGGAAATTCCACGCAGACAATGTGCATGATTTTGCATTCACAGCAGATCCATCCTATCGCATTAATACTACTTACTGGAATGGGATAGAGTGTGTAGGATTAGTGCAAGAGCCTCATGCTTCCGGCTGGCAAAACAGTGCTGAATATGTTGCCAAAATCATCAAAACCTTCTCGGAAGAGATTGGCATGTATGCTTACCCGAAAATGGTGGCTGCAGATGCGAACGATGGGATGGAATATCCAATGCTTACCCTTGACGGTGGTCGCGACCCAAGCTATCATGGTTTGTTAGTCCATGAGCTTGGCCACAATTGGTTTTATGGTATGGTAGGCAGTAACGAAACTTATAGAGCCGCAATGGATGAAGGTTTTACTCAATTCTTAACAGCTTTTGGATTAACGAAAATTGATGGGAAAATTATTCCTCCGGCACAATCGAAATCAAAATACCGCAATCATTTTTCAGAATCAAAAGATGTAGTCGAAGGCAATGTGCTCAATCCATATCATTATGATGCGCTGAACAAAGAAGAGGTTCAATTAAATACCCATTCTGATGATTTTAATAGTGCGCTTGGGCATGGTGGTGGTTATCGCCAAGTATATTTCAAAACTGCTTCGATGCTATATAATTTACAATACACCTTAGGCGACTCCTTATTCAGTGAGGCAATGAAGCATTATTTTAAACAATGGAAAATAGCACATCCGTATTTCGAAGATTTTAAAAATTCAATCATACAATTTACACACGTTGATTTAAACTGGTTTTTTGATGAATGGTTTGAAACAACAAAAACGATTGATTATAGTGTTACTAAAATCAAGAAACAATCGGGGCGCGATAACTTTGCCATCCATTTCCGGAGAAACGGTGAAATGCAAATGCCAATAGACTTTACGGTTACCGCCAAAGACGGGAAAAAATATGACTATACAGTACCCAACACTTGGTTTAGTAAGAATACAAAATCTACAACACTGCCAAAGTGGTATGGCTGGGCAAAGCTGCATCCTAACTATACCGCCAATGTACAAATACCTTCAGGAATTGCAAACGTACAAATAGATACTTCACATAGATTAGCTGATGTGAATATGTTGAATAACTACAAATCTCGAGGCTTACCTTTTAGCACAAAGGCAATAAAAGTAAAACTGGACGGTGGATTAAATAATCCATGGGACAAAAATCATTACCGTCTTTATATTCGCCCAGATCTTTGGTGGAATCCAGTAGATGGTATCAAAGCTGGTATTCATTTTGAAGGTGATTATTTATTTTCCCTGCACAAAATTGATGCGACGATATGGTGGAATACGCATATTCTGCAAGAAGACAAATATTTAGTGTACCAAAATGAAAGTTGGTACAAAAAATATGTACCTATCAACTATTCCTTCAATTATACGACACCCGTTTCATTATCAAATCCAAAGTTTCAATTGCAAATTAATAGTCGCTTATTGGATGGACTTTGGTATCATCGTGGCGGTTTTAATTGGCTGGCTAATAGTAGTAATACGCTTCAATTATATGGACAAACCATGTGGCGAACACTTGGATATGACCTCGATTATTTAATTTACACGAACGAATGGAGCAGCCAAAGAGCATTACCCAATTCCTCAATAAATGCATCGTGGATGCACAGCTATAATTATTTTAATGGCAATGGTCATTATAAGCTTTCTGCAAGAGCACCTTTCCTCACAGGTAATAGTACTGCTGCATTTAACTATGGATATGTTCAACTAGAGGCTATCAATAGCAATCGAATTGCAAAACTTGAATTGCGTACACGTTTCTTTGGAAGATACGGAGTAGGCAATAATGTCCCTTATGAGAGTGCACTATTTGCTGCTGGTGCTAATCCTGAAGAAATGATGGAAGATAAATACACTAGAAGCATTGGTGTAGTGCCTGAAAACTGGACAGGCAATGTATCTCAATATGAGACCAACCACTTTCAACAAGGTGGAGGATTGAACCTTCGTGGCTATGCCGGTTATTTCATGGCAGACGAGCGAAATGGGGAAGTATTAATTGCATATAAAGGAAGAAGCGGCGCTGCTATAAATGCAGAATTAGACTTCAGCAATTACATACGTATTAAACCAAAAGTTACACGCAATTGGCTATCTGCAAACATCTATTTATTTGCAGACGCAGGCATTAGTGAACTCAGTCAATACAACAACATTTCAACTTATTGGAATACTACACCAACCACAATGATGAGTGATGTACGAGTAGATGCAGGACTAGGGACATCATTTACCATTCGTAAATGGGGCGTTTTTGAAAAAGCCAAACCACTTACGATTCGCTTCGATATGCCATTATTTCTCAACCGTCCACCATACGCCAATCCCCAATATTTTAATTTCAGGTATGTCGTAGGCATTAGCAGATGTTTTTAATAATAGCGATACGTTGGCAACATTAATATTGCATTAAGTTTCTACAAATAAGGGATGGTTGCAAATAAGGAGTAGTGTTTATTACCTTTATTTGCAACCAAAATTATTTCGATGAAAAAACGTACCGTATTTCTTTGTTTCGCTTCTTTGCTTTTTATTCAACTTACAGCATTTGCCCAAAAACCAGCGGCTTACCATGTTGCAAAAACCTTTAAAATAAATGGTGATGGCAAATGGGATTATATTGCTCAGAATCCAATAAATGGCAATATATATGTCGCACATGGGGTTCGGGTCAATATTATTGACAAGAATTCTGGAGCGACCATAGATAGCATCTCTAACACACAAGGTGTCCACGGAATAGCATTTGTGCCTAGTGTTAGTAAAGGCTTTACCAGTAATGGCAAAGCAAATAATCTGAGCGTTTTTGACATCCATACAAATAAAATATTGGGCACAATAACAACAGGCGAATCTCCAGATGCAATGATCTATGATGCTTTTTCAAAAAAATTATTTGTTTGCAATGGACATAGTAAGTCTATTTCTGTAATTGATCCAACAACCGATCAAGTTGTAACAACCATTCAAGTTAGTGGCAAACCGGAAACCATTGTAACGGATGATGAGGGTAAATTATATGTGAACATTGAAGACAAAAATGAGATCACAGTTATCGATGCAAAGACAATGAGCCCAGCAGCGCATTGGAGCTTAGGCAAAGGAACGGAACCTACTGGATTGGCTATTGACAAAAAAAACAAACGATTATTTGCCGGATGTGGCAATAAAATGTTGGTTATAGTAAATATGCAGAATGGTCACTTAATAGACTATGTGGCAATAGGAGATGATTGTGACGGCGTTGCTTTCGACGCGAAATTAAACCATATTTATACCAGTAATGGAGAAGGTACACTTACCATCATAAAAGAAAAGAGTGCAAATGAGTTTATTGTTTTAGAACATTTAAAAACACAAAAAGGCGCACGTACACTGGCAGTAGATGAATCAACCCATCTTGTCTATTTACCAGTTGCAGAAATGGCATCCGGTAGTGAGGGCAAAAAAACGGCTATTATACACAATACATTCAGCGTACTCTGCATCGGCCATTAATTCATTTAGACACTATCTGAGTTTTTTAGAAAAAGGGCGTCATCATTATTACACAAGATGAATAATGTAATATTGCGTAATAATGATGAACGAGCAACTCAAAAGACTACTTAATGAAAAAGCAAAACTATATAATCAGGTAGGATTTATAGATCGTGACCCAATATCTGTACCTCATCGATTTTTGAAGAAACAAGACATAGAAATTGCTGGACTTTTTGCAGCAGTTCTTGCTTGGGGAAATCGAACGAGTATCATTAATAACAGTAATCGGATAATGGCGTGGATGAGTGAACAGCCACACGATTTTATCATCAATCACCAAGACATAGATTTGAAACCGATGATGCAATTTGCTCATCGAACATTCAACGCAACTGATCTATTGTATTTTATTTCTTTTTTACGATTTCATTACAGAAAGCACAATTCATTGGAAGATGCTTTTGTCCCTACAAAAAAATACATTTCTACTAATGTTGGCGATGCTCTAATTCATTTCCACAATTACTTCTTTTCAATTGAACATCCGGAACGCACAAAAAAACATATTGCTACTCCCGCAAGAAAGTCTGCATGTAAACGATTGAATATGTATTTACGGTGGATGGTGCGTAAAGATCGATGTGGCGTGGACTTTGGGATTTGGAATAAAATAATGCCCAACCAATTAATTTGCCCACTTGATGTACATGTGGCCAATGTTGCGCATAGATTTGGATTATTGTCAAATACAAAATCCGATTGGAATAATGCGCTTCAACTCACGCAACAATTAAAAGAACTCAATCCAATCGACCCGGCAATATATGATTTTGCATTATTTGGCCTAGGCGCAGAGGAACGTTATTAGTATCCTAATGGGTCAAAAATTGCGTTTGTTGTATTAACTTGCTATCATGTTATTCAGACATCATTATTTTCTTTTCCTAATCACTATGCTTTGTTGTGTGCATATTAGTTTCGCACAACACGAAAGTTATTTCAATACCGTATCCTCAAATGGTGTAGAACGGACTTTCTATGGAGGAGTGGTTGCAGGAATAAATGCATCACAAGTTGATGGTGACAACTATGCAGGCTTTCATAAAGCAGGTCTGAATATTGGATTAATTACCTATGCAAAAATCAACAAGCAGTTTTTACTCAGTATGGAAATGTTGTACTCTATGAAGGGTGCAAAAAATGTACAAGTAATCAACTCTTCTGCCGTCGGCTCTGTTCCTGACATCTATGTATCCAAACTTAACTATATTGAGATTCCTGTAATGATACATTATATTACTAAATCAAATCTCATTTTTGGGATTGGCATTTCCTATTCCCAATTATTAAAATCAAGTGAGACAGAGGATGCGGATCAACCTGTTAATTTTGACCCTGAAGCCACACCATTTCGAAAAAATGATTTCAATTACTTAATATCTGTCAATTACCAATTGTACAAAAATCTATTTGCTCGTGTGCGTTACCAATACTCAATTACGACTATTCGTGATAGTGATAAAATACCATTACAATTTGGCACTTCTGCACAATACAATAATTTATTTTGCTTACAATTGATGTACGTATTTTAGCATTCAAACATCCTATATTTTTTATGCGCATATCTGATATTATTGCCTTATTTGAGCAATATGCTCCATCCGTTTATCAGGAAAACTATGACAATAGTGGATTACAGGTCGGCAATCCTGACGATACAATATCTGCAGCATTGCTTACGCTTGACATTACAGAAGAAGTTTTGGATGAAGCCATAGCCAATAATTGCAATCTTATTATTGCTCATCACCCGCTTATTTTTTCTGGCATTAAAAGACTAACAGGTAATAATTACGTACAAAGAATTGTGCAGAAAGCAATCAAACATGACATTAATCTGTTTGCTGTACACACCAACCTGGATAATATGCGACACGGCGTAAATGACCGAATTGCAGCGAAGCTAGGTCTTATAAATACTAAGATATTAGCTCCCGTAAATAATAGTTTACTTAAGTTGTACACCTACGCACCTTCAATAGATGCCAATAAAGTTCGCGAAGCATTATTCGCCGCAGGAGCAGGCAGAATAGGTAATTATAGTGAGTGCAGTTTCAACACATTAGGAAATGGCACGTTTAAGCCGGACAAGGGAGCTCAACCATATATAGGATCTGCAGGTGGAACTAGAATAGACGAGGCAGAGGTAAAAATAGAAGTTCTTGTACCAGTACACCTACAAAATAAAGTATTGCGTGCCTTAAAAGCCAATCATCCATACGAAGAAGTGGCTTATGAACTGGTAGCTTTACAAAATGAAAATCAAGAAATTGGTGCAGGGTTAATTGGAATGCTCGATAGCCCACTATCGGAATTAGATTTTTTACAATTACTAAAAACAAATATGAAGGCTGATTGTATAAGACATACAGCTCTTAGAAATAAAAAAATAGAAAAAGTAGCTCTTTGTGGCGGTTCCGGCAATTTTTTGCTGAATGATGCCATTCGTGCATCTGCCGATGTCTTTGTAAGTGCTGATTTCAAATACCATCAGTTTTTCGATGCCGAAAGCCGAATTATTATCGCTGATATCGGACATTACGAGACAGAACAATTTACCGTGGAAATATTTGATGCTATTCTTAAGAAAAATAATGTTACATTTGCGGTTCTTTTATCCACATTGGTAACAAATCCGATAAAATATTTTTAATAAATATGGCAACAGTCAAAGATTTTTCGATTGAAGAAAAATTGATAGCGGTACTTTCACTGCAAAAAATAGATTCTAAAATAGATGAAATTAAAACCCTCAAAGGCGAATTGCCTATGGAGGTAAAAGACCTTGAAGATGAGATTGCGGGATTGCAAACTCGTATTGGCAATATTAATGCAGATATTGACAACATCAACGGCTTTATAGCTCAAAGAACTGAAGCTAAAAAGGAAGCTATTGCACTAGCTAAAAAGTACGAAAAGCAACAAGACAACGTAAAGAACAATCGTGAGTTTGAAGCGTTGACTAAAGAAATGGAAATGCAGGAGTTGGAAGCGAAACTATGTGACAAGCATATCAAAGATGCAAACTTTGAATTGAAAGAGCGCATGGTACAACGCAACCAAACCGAAGAAAAAGTAAGTGTGGTAGAAGATACCTTGAAAGCCAAAAAGAAAGAATTAGAAAAAATCATTGTTGAAACCGAGAAAGAAGAAAAAACATTGAATGTACAATCTGTTGAAGCGCAAGCAAAAGTAGATGAGCGTTTATTATTGGCCTATAATCGCATTCGCGGTAGTTATTCTAACGGTTTAGCAGTAGTGCCAATCCACCGTGATTCTTGCGGAGGTTGCTTCAATGTTATCCCTCCTCAACGTCAATCAGAAATTCGTCAACACAAAAAAATTATCGTTTGCGAACATTGTGGACGTATCCTAGTGGATAATGAGTTGGACGAACATGTGAAAGTAAAAAAATAAGAAGCAATTTAAAATACTCATAAAAAAAACTCCGAAAATAGATTTTCGGAGTTTTTTTTATGAGTGTCAATATATTTATGGTCGATCGAATAGTAAACGCTCGCCTTTCCAATCTTCTAGTACCTGGCCATTTTCATACACCACATTTCCATTTACCAAGGTATGAGTAATCGTTGCAGGGAGTGTTATTCCTTCAAGTGGCGACCACCCGCATTTATATAAAATATTCTCTTTAGTTACAGTATAATTTTGTTGAAGATCTACTAATACCAGATCGGCATAATAACCTTCCCGAATATATCCACGCTCTTTAATCTGAAAACATTGAGCAGGTGCATGTGCCATTTTTTCTACTACTTTTTCAATGCTTATTTTCCCTTTTTGAACATAATGCAACATTAGCAAAAGAGAGTGTTGTACCAAAGGCAAGCCCGAGGGTGCTTGTGCAAACGGTTGTTGTTTTTCTTCCCAGGTATGAGGAGCATGATCTGTGGCAATAATATCCAATCTGTCATCAAGTAATGCATCCCAAAGAGCAGTCTTATTATTTGCCGCTTTTATAGCCGGATTACATTTAATCAAATTACCCAATGACGCATAATCATCAGCTGTAAAATGTAAATGATGTACACAGACTTCGCAAGTAATTCTTTTTTCGTTTAAAGGCATCATGTTGCTAAAAAGCTGCAATTCTTTAGCTGTTGAAATATGCAAGATATGCAAACGGGTGTCGTTTTGTTTGGCCAACTGTATTGCCGAAAATGAACTTTCAAAACATGCTATCTCATCCCGAATAAGGGGATGAAAGGAAGCATTGTCGGCATTGGGATACTTTTCCTTATTAGCTTTAATAATACGTTCATCCTCGCAATGCGTAGCAATCAACAATTCTGATTCTGAAAAAATTTTGTTGAGTGTAACATAATTATCAACCAGCATATTCCCTGTACTTGAGCCCATGAAAATCTTAACACCACAAACAATATCTTTCTTAGTGTTCGTCTTCAATACTTCTTCCACATTGTCATTGGCAACCCCCATAAAGAAAGAATAATTAGCGACAGATGTATTGGCTGCTATTGCATATTTATCTTCCAACAAATCTTGTGTAAGTGCAGCTGGGATCGTATTTGGCATTTCCATAAATGTGGTAACACCACCGGCAACCGCAGCACGGGACTCTGTGTGAATATTAGCTTTATGAGTAAGGCCGGGTTCTCGAAAGTGAACCTGATCGTCAATTGCCCCAGGCAACAAATGTAAACCTGTAGCATCAATAATACGGGCATTTTCTTTAACATCGATATGGGTAGCAACCCGTTCAATTCTTCCATTTTTAATAAATACGTCGGCAACAAATTGTTTACCTTCATTAACTAATGTCGCTTGTTTGATGAGTATTGGCATGATTATTGGAATGATTCTGATGAATTATTAATGTACTTTTGGGCAAATTAGCACAAGTATTTAAAACGAACAGAAAATGGCAAAAAAAATACTCCTTAGCTTTTTAAGTTTTTTAAGTTTGAGCATTGCTAGCACTGCCCAAACAACAACATTACCGTTGGGTGAGGAAGAGTATAACCTGCTCGACAGACTAGAAACAAAATCCGGAAAACTCTCTAATGAATTATTTATAAGTGGCAGCCCTGTGACAAGAAAGAGTGAAGTACACTTTTTAGAAACAGCTGCCGATAGTATTCCGCTATCTAATATTGACCGGAACAACCTAAAGCATGCTATGTCTGTTAGTGGCGAATGGGCAAAAGATGAAAACGGAGCTATTGATGCTAAACATCCTTGGTTCAAAACTTTTTATAAAAAACAACCTGATTTTATTTATGTAAAAACAAAAGACTTCTTTCTTTCTGTAAACCCTATTATTAGTGCCCAATATGAATCTGAGTCATATAAAATAGGCAATACATCTACCACCCAAAGTTTGTATGCTAGTAGCCGTGGTGCGGAATTTCGTGGATGGATTTCAAAAAGAATCGGCTTCTACGCCTATATGACCGACAACCAGGAGCAACCTGTTTCTTATGTCAAAGATTGGATAGAAAGTCACCAGGCAGTTCCGGGAGCAGATTATTACCAACACAATGGGGGATCCAAAACATACGATTATATTCAAGCTCGTGGGTATATTGATTTTGCCATCATAAAAAATTATGTAAATGCCAGCTTTGGCTATGACAAACAATTTATTGGTGACGGTATCCGTAGTCTTTTCTTGAGTGATTTTTCTTCTAATGCAACATTTTTAAAATTGAATACCAAAATATGGAAACTCAATTACCAAAATATTTATAGTGAAATCACACCACCTTACGAACGTGGGGCAGATCAACAATTACCACACAAATACTCAACCACACACTATCTAAGTATCAATGCCACGAAATGGCTAAATATCGGCTTGTTTGAAAATGTCATTTTTGATCGCAATGACCGTTATCAATTCAGTTATCTCAATCCTATCATTTTTTATCGTTCTATAGAACGCTCAAATGGAAGCCCAGACAATGTAAATTTAGGATTTAGCGCGAAAGCTATCATTCTCAAAAAAGTCCAACTATACGGACAATTATTTTTGGACGAGTTCAAATCAAAAGAACTATTTAGCAGTAGAGGCTGGTGGGGTAACAAATATGGTGTTCAACTGGGCGCTAAATACTTTGATGCTTTTACCATCAAGAATCTTGACTTGCAAGCAGAGCTCAATATGGTTCGCCCTTACACCTACTCACACTCCGATAGCTTAAGCAATTATTCCAACTACAACCAACCCCTCGCACATCCGCTAGGCTCTGGTTTTATAGAATTTATTGGTGTTGCTAAATATCGTCCGATGAAAGATCTATTCTTGACTGGCAAATTGATGTATTATGTTAAAGGAGTTGATACCGGAGGACTAAATTATGGCAACGACATATTTCTTAGCTATAATACACATGTCAATGAATATGGCGTAAAGATGATTAATGGGTTAAAATCAAATTGCATGTTAATCAGCCTCAATGCCAGCTACCGAATCAAAGAACGTTTGTATTTTGATTTAGGTTTTGTATATCGCAAATACACTTATGAGCATGATTATTTCCCACAGCAAACCTCAATGAGTATATATAGCGGATTGCGCTTAAATATTGCGCGAAGAGCTTATGATTTTATGTAATAAACCATTACCTTCCAAAAATAAAAATCAAAAAATTGCGTGTAGGTTTATATTTCGGCAGTTTCAACCCTATACATAACGGGCATTTAATTATCGCAAATCATGTGGCAGAAAATTGCGCCGTTGATGCCGTATGGTTTATCGTTTCGCCACACAATCCGCTTAAAGAATCACAATCGCTATTAAATGAATACCATCGGCTACACTTAATAAAACTAGCGATAAAAGACTGTACCAAACTACATGCAAGCGATATAGAATTTCATTTGCCTAGGCCTTCCTACACTATTGATACGCTTACTTATTTGTCCGAAAAATTCCCACAACACCAATTCTCAATCATTATTGGCAGCGACAGTTTTCAAAATATCCATCGTTGGAAAAACTATAAACAATTAGTAAGCGATTATTCCTTTATCGTGTACAACAGACCTTCATTTACTATAACAGAAACATACGGGGCGAAGCTCCAAATACTTGATGCGCCGATGCTCGATATTTCGGCAACGTTTATTCGTCAACAAATAAAGGCAGGCAAATCGATTCGTTTTCTTTGCCCTGATGTAGTTAGCGATTATATCCAAGCGAATCGGTATTATTTGAGCTAAATGGCTTTCTAGGATACTCACATAGAGCACATGAGTGTTGCGTTATTCATTCACTATAAACAATCACAACAAAGATGTGACTTGAAATAAAACGCAATACAATAAAAGCGACCTATTGGGTCGCTTTTATTGTGTCAAAATATTTGTGTTAAAAACTAGTCGTTATAATGCGTGCTAAACAACTCTGCATTTGCCTGCTCCGCGCCTTCGATTCCTTCAAATGAAGACAATGTCTCTCCTTTCCCTTTACGAACAGCGGTAGTGTGTTCAAAATGCGCCGAAGGCTTATTGTCCGCAGTCGTAATAGTCCAACCATCAGGCAATTGGTTTATTTGACGCGTACCCATATTGATCATAGGTTCAATAGCCAATACCATTCCTTCCTTTAGCCTTTTACCATCACCACGGCGACCATAGTTAGGCACTTGTGGATCCTCATGGAGTTTTTTACCTACGCCATGCCCTACCAATTCGCGAACTACACCATAACCATACTGGACAGAAGTATAATGCTCAATAGCAAAAGAGATATCCCCTACTCTATTCCCATCAGCGGCTTGCGCTATTCCTTTGTACAAACATTCTTTGGTTACACGCAACAATTTCAATGTCTCTGGCTTTACATTACCAATTGCAAAAGTATATGCAGAATCACCATGATAACCATTCATATAAACACCACAGTCAACAGAAATAATATCTCCGTCTTTTAGTTCATATTCGCTTGGAAAACCATGAACGATTTGTTCATTAACTGAAATGCAAAGTGACGATGGAAATCCATTATAACCTTTAAAAGAAGGTACTCCTCCATTGTCTCTGATAAAGGTTTCAGCCATTTTATCGATGGACATAGTAGTAATACCTGGTTTCAAAAAAGTTGCCACCTGTGTTAAGGTGGCACTTACCATTAAGGCGCTTTTTCTGATTATTTCAATTTCTTCTTTTGATCTGATATGTATCATCTTCTAAAAAAAGTAGTTCATTTTTAAATTTCGGTAGCTGCGGGTGCTGTTGTTTGACGCCCCATTATCCTACCTGTTTTCATCATTCCATCATAATGGCGCATCAACAAATGGCTTTCAATCTGTTGTAAAGTGTCTAAAATAACACCTACACCAATCAACATCGACGTACCTCCAAAAAACGAAGAGAAGCCGCTAGTAACACCAAATAAAGAAGCAATACCAGGTAATATACCTGCAACAGCTAAAAACACAGCACCTGGCAATGTAATTCTATCCATAATTGTACCTATGAAGTTTGCTGTTGGTTCCCCAGGTTTAATTCCAGGAATAAAACTATTATTGCGCTTCAAGTTATCCGCCATTTCAGTCGGATTAAAAATCAATGCGGTATAGAAATAGGTAAATGCAATTACCAAAATAGCATAAAGCAAATTGTGCCAAAAAGAAGCAGGATTAGACAATGCACGCATAAACCCACCTGATGCTCCTTCTGGAGTCATCCCAGCAAAACCGACAATAGTAGCAGGAATAAACAAAATAGCTTGTGCAAAGATAATTGGCATAACACCAGCAGAGTTCACTTTCAAAGGAATGAAATCACGTGACCCACCAGCAATATCTTTAGCCGCATTAGTACTACCAATAATGCGGCGTGCATAATTCAAAGGTATTTTACGAACACCTTGCGTCAATAATATCAATCCAACAACTACCGCAATAAACACTAATATTTCAGCTAAGAAGATCAGTAATCCTCCACCACCACCAATATTCTTGGCAGAGAATTCTTGTACTAATGATTCAGGAAGGCGAGCCAATATACCTACCATAATAATAATAGAGGTACCATTGCCAATACCCTTGTCTGTGATCTTTTCTCCTAACCACATTACAAACAATGTACCAGCAGAAAGCACAACAATAGTTGTCAACCAAAACATAAATGGGCTAAACTCAGGAACTAATGCAGGAGCATATTCAGGAGAACGAAGATATCCAACGTAAGCACTTGCTTGTACTGCAGTAACTAATACTGTAAGATAACGTGTGTATTGATTAATTGTACGACGACCACTTTCTTCCTTTTGCATTTTTGCAACTTGAGGTATAACAATACCAGCTAATTGCATAAAGATAGATGCGGAGATATATGGCATAACGCCCAATGCAAAAATAGATGCACGACTAAATGCACCACCCGCAAAAGCATTAAACAAACCTAACAAACCTTCTGGTCCAGAAGATTTCTGATCTAATATTAATGGGTTGATACCCGGCAGTGTTATATAACACCCAACACGGTAAACTAATACAAGTAATAAGGTAAATAGGATACGCTTACGGAGTTCTTCAATACTCCAAATGTTTTTAAGCGTTTCAATTAATTTCTTCACAGGAAAATAAGTTAATCGGCGAATAATAAGTGCGAATAAACGACAAAAGACGCACTTATACAAATGCGTCCTTTAGAATTTTATTCATTTATATGATTTCTACAGTGCCGCCAGCTGCTTCGATCGCCGATTTGGCTTTCTCGCTTATGGCGTTCACTACAAATTTAAGGTCTGTTTTACTCATCTCACCACCACCTAATATTTTTACTAAATCAGTACGAGTGATAAGCCCATTCATGTACAAATTGTCCAAATTGAACTCTTTGATTTCATATTTTTCGATAATGGTATCTAATTGACCAAGGTTAAATACAGTATATTCAACACGGAACATGTTTTTAAATCCACGTTTTGGCATACGGCGTTGAATTGGCATCTGACCACCTTCAAAGCCTTTTTTAGATTGATAACCGGTACGCGATTGTTGACCTTTGTTACCTTTACCTGCAGTAGTACCACCGCTACCTTCACCACGTCCAACACGTTTTACTTTATGTACTGAACCTTCTGCTGGTTTTAGATTGTGTAATTGCATTATTTTACAATTTTGAAACTTGCGCGGAATGTAAAACCGCTCGCAAATTGATGATTAATTAATGATTCTATTTAGATTCTTCAACTTTCACAAGATGATGAACAGTTCTCACCATACCCAATATTTGAGGTGTAGCTTCAACTTCTACGGTTTTATTGACTTTGCGAAGACCCAAAGCTACTAATGTACGCTTCTGACGTTCCGGACGATCAATACCGCTTTTTACCTGAGTTACTTTAATTTTAGCCATGACGCTATAATAATAAAAAATGAAAAATAAATAATTGTACTAACGAACTTGATTAAAATTATCCGTTAAATACTTTTTTCAAGCTAACATTACGTTGTTTTGCTACTTGAATTGGTTCACGCAACATGCCTAAAGCTGCTACTGTAGCTTTAACCACGTTTTGTGGATTTGCAGAGCCTAATGATTTTGAAAGAATATCTGTAATACCTGCAGCTTCCAAAACAGCACGCATACTACCTCCTGCAATAACACCAGTACCATGAGCAGCTGGACGAATCATTACTTTCGCAGCACCTGCTTTCGCAAGTTGTTCATGAGGAATTGTTCCATGCATAACAGGTACTTTTATCAAGTTCTTCTTTGCATCATCAATACCTTTAGTGATAGCTTCTTGTACTTCTTTAGCTTTACCAAGACCATGTCCTACTACACCATTACCATTCCCTACAACTACAAGTGCAGAGAAGCTAAAAGTACGACCTCCGCTAGTTGTTTTCACAACACGGTTGATTGAAACTACCTTTTCGTGCAATTCAAGCTCACCTGCTTTTACGCGATTTAATTGTGCCATATAATATTTAATTAGCTGATGTAATTATTAGCTTTAGCTAATATCTTACACGTTTGTGATTTATTTTAAAAATTAGTCGCTGATTAGCAAACCAGCTTATCAAATACTAGAATTTAAGTCCGCCTTCGCGAGCACCATCTGCCACTGCTTTCACACGACCATGGTATAAATACCCTCCACGATCAAAAACACAAACTTCAAGTCCTAAAGCTTTTGCTTTTTCTGCAAGAGATTTACCAACTAAAACAGATTTTTCAGTTTTGTTTACTTTACTGGCTTTGATATCCGATTGACGGGAATTGGCAGCAGCTAAAGTCAAACCATTAACATCATCAATCAATTGAGCGTAAATTTCTGTATTACTACGAAAAACAGATAAACGAGGTTTTTGTGCTGTACCACTTATTTTGGTACGAATGCGCCAGCGTAATTTTTGACGACGAACAACTTTGTTATCTAAAGACATTGTTTTGCTTTTTAGTTTTACGGGCTTCTACGAAAAAATCCTTAAGAGCTACCGAATTTTGAAAATTATGAACAAAGAATTTTGGATACCAAAATATTGATATCCAAAATTCAGTTTAATATTATTTACCAGCAGATTTACCAGCTTTACGACGAACTTCTTCATCTTTATAGCGAACCCCTTTACCTTTATAAGGTTCTGGTTTACGCAAGCTACGTAATTTAGCAGCAACCTGACCCAACAATTGTTTATCAATAGACTCTAATGATATTGTTGGATTTTTACCTTTTTCAGCAGTTGCAGATGCTTTAATTTCTTTAGGCAATTGCAAAATAATGTTATGAGAATATCCAAGTGCCAAATCAATTTCTTGACCAGTAACAGTTGCGCGATAACCAACCCCTACCAATTCAAGGTCTTTTTTAAATCCTTCAGTAACACCAGTTACCATATTTGCAACTAAAGAGCGATATAATCCATGTAATGCACGATGACGAATTTGGTCAGTCGGGCGTGTTACTTCGATTGTACCATCTTTAAGTTCTACTTTAATATCGCGATCTACAGCTAATTTCAATTCGCCTTTCGGTCCTTTTACTGTTATTTCATTTGAAGGAGAAACCGTCAAAGTAACACCAGTCGCTGCTGTTATCGGTTTTTTGCCTATACGTGACATAATTAATTGTTTTAAAAATGAGTATTAAAATTTTACGCTTGCCTGACCGGTCAGCCTGTATAGGATGTAGGGCTTAATGTATCAGGTCTTTTATATAAAAACGAAACAGGTTTTGTAAATTATCTTAGTAAATATTGCAAAGAACTTCTCCGCCTACATTTTGAGTACGTGCTTCTTTATCAGTCATAACACCTTTAGATGTAGATACTATCGCAACACCTAAACCATTTTGAACACGACGAATATCAGCTGGTTTCGCATATTGACGTAAACCGGGACGGCTCACACGCTCTAAAGATTTGATAGCTGGCTCTTTAGTAGCAGCATCATACTTCAACGCTATTTTAATGAGACCTTGTTTATTATCGTCTTCAAATTTGTATTTCAAAATATAACCTTTATCGTAAAGAATTTCAGTCATACGTTTTTTAACATTAGAAGCTGGAATTTCCACGATACGGTGTTGTGCCATTTGAGCGTTACGAATACGCGTCAAAAAATCTGCTATTGGATCTGTTACCATTTTTTATTTTGAGTGTTATTATTGTAAATAATTGTTACAGGTTTCAGACGTTCATCAATCTGACCTCGAAACTAAAAATTTTACCAGCTTGCCTTTTTCAATCCTGGTATTTTGCCATCCAATGCCATGTCACGGAAAACGTTACGACATACACCAAAATATCTTAGATATCCTTTTGGACGACCTGAAAGTTGACAACGATTGTGCAAACGAACAGGGGATGCATTTTTGGGCAATTTATCCAAACCTGCATAATCACCTGCTGCCTTCAATGCCGCACGTCTTTCAGCATATAAAGCGACAGTTTTTTCGCGTTTAATTTGGCGTGCTTTTACTGATTCTCTTGCCATGATTAATTATTATCTTTTTTAATGTTTTTGAAAGGCATTCCAAGTTCTTTCAACAATTCGTAAGCTTCTTCGTTAGTGTTAGCCGTAGTTACGAATGTAATATCCATACCACTTATACGATTTACCTTATCGATATTGATTTCAGGGAAGATGATTTGCTCTGTAACGCCCATTGTGTAGTTACCACGACCATCGAAAGATTTGTCATTGATACCTTTAAAATCACGTACACGAGGTAAAGAAATAGCAATCAAACGATCTAAGAAATCATACATATTAGTGCTGCGTAATGTTACACGACAACCAATAGGCATTGCTTTACGCAATTTGAAGTTTGAAATATCTTTAGTAGACATTGTAGGTACCGCTTTTTGTCCTGAAATGTTAGTCATTTCATTTACAGCGTCATCAATCAATTTCTTGTCTGATGTAGATCCTTTAACACCTTGATTCATGCAAATTTTCACCAAACGTGGACATTGCATTACTGACTTGTATCCGAACTTTTTCATCAAAGCCGGAACTACTTCGTCTTTATATTTTTTCTGTAACCTTGGGCTATATGCTAGAGTTGCCATTATTTAATTACCTCCCCTGATTTTTTAGATATACGAACAAATGAACCCTCTTTGCGTTCACGTTTAATGCGTGTTGGCTGTTTGGTTTTCGCATCCCAAAGCATCACATTAGAGATGTTGATAGGAGCTTCTTGTTTCACAATACCGCCCTGAGGGTTTTGAGCGTTTGGCTTAAGGTGCTTAGTAATGATATTTACACCTTCAACAAGCACACGGCCTTTTTGAGGATATACAGCAACCACAGTACGCGGTTTGCTACGATCTTTATCATCACCAGTAACAACGACTACGTTGTCGCCCTTCTTGATATTAAACTTAGGTTGAAATCTTTTTTTCACTTTTCTTGAAGTTAAGTTGTTGAACCTTCTGGTCACCTGTTTTTTCAAACGGGCTGCAAAGGTACAACATATTTTTTACAATACCTCGGGAGCGAGGGAAACAATTTTCATGTATCCTTTATCACGTAATTCGCGGGCGACTGGGCCGAATATACGCGTGCCGCGTGGGTCGTCTGAGTTGTTGAGCAATACTACTGCATTGTCGTCGAAGCTGATATAAGAACCGTCTTTGCGGCGTAATTTGTTCTTTGTACGAACAATTACAGCTTTTGAAACAGTACCTTTTTTCATATTTCCACCTGGCAATGAGTCTTTTACAGTAACAACGATTTTATCGCCTATACCTGCATATGCTTGACCTGAATTGCCCAACACACGGATACAAAGTACTTCTTTGGCACCACTGTTGTCGGCTACACTGAGCCTAGATTCTTGTTGTATCATCTTTAAATAAGATTACTTAGCTTTTTCAATAATTTCCACTAAACGCCAGTTTTTGTTTTTACTCAAAGGGCGTGTTTCCATGATACGCACTACATCACCGATTCCAGCAATGTTATTTTCATCGTGCGCCATGAATTTAGTCGTTTTCTTAACGAACTTACCGTATATCGGATGTTTTACTTTACGTTCAACAGCTACAGTGATGGATTTATTCATCTTGTCGCTGCGCACGATACCGATACGCGATTTTCTACTCTTTCTTACAATCGTAATTGACATCTTAAAAAAATTTTAGAAACCTGATGTTCTTTTTGTTTGCTCCGTAACTAAACGAGCGATTTCGCGGCGAAGTGAACGGATAGTAAGCGGGTTTTCTATCGGATTCACTGCATGACTGAATTGTAGTCTTTGTAACTGCAATTTAGAGTCTGCTACTTTTTCGGCCAAACCTTGATTATCGAGTGAACGGTAATCATCGTTTTTTGCTTTATTTGCTTTTGCCATTTTAAATTTTGTATTTAGTTTGAGTAAAAAGTAGCAAGACTACTATTACCTGTATTTTATTTATTTACACAACAACTAATTGCGAAAAACGCTTTTAGAGGGTATATAACTAAGCTTCTTCGGTATAATCACGACGTGTAACAAACTTAACTGCAATAGGCAATTTTTGTGCTGCTAACTCCATTGCTTCCTGAGCTACTTTTTGTGAAACCCCTTCGATCTCAAATAAGATACGTCCTGGTTTTACAACTGCTGCCCAATATTCCAAGCTACCTTTACCTTTACCCATACGTACTTCAGCTGGTTTATTGGTAATCGGCTTATCAGGAAAAATGCGAATCCATACATTACCTTCACGTTTCATGTGACGAGTCAACGCTTGACGAGCTGCCTCAATCTGACGGTTAGTAATCCATTTTGGTTCTAAAGCTTTGAGGCCAAAAGAACCAAATGCGATAGTTGCTCCACGTTGAGCGTTGCCTCTGATTCTGCCTTTATGGGCTTTACGGTGTTTTGCTTTTTTTGGCTGTAACATTGTTACAATATTTTAGAAAGTATGCTAAAAAATATTATTATTAATTGCGAGCAGGGCCTCTGTTACCTCCTCCGCGACGATCACCGCCACCAGAAGATTTTTTATCGCCACCACGTCCACCACCACGACGATCTTCGCCTTGGAATGCTGAAGCTGGGCGGGCATTGTTGCCTCTGCTGTCAGAACTTGCTGAGAAGTTAGGGTTCAAATCTCTTTTACCCAATACTTCACCTTTACAAATCCAAACTTTGATACCGATTTTACCATACACTGTAAGAGCGAAGATAGAAGCGTAATCAATATCCATACGGAATGTATGTAATGGAGTACGACCTTGTTTGAACTCTTCAGAGCGAGCGATTTCAGCACCACCCAAACGACCACCAACTTTAACTTTGATACCTTCAGCTCCCATTCTCATGGCAGTAGTTATCGCCATTTTGATAGCGCGTTTGAAACTTACACGACCTTCGATTTGACGAGCAATTGTTTCACCAACAATCATTGCATCTAACTCAGGACGACGAATTTCCATGATGTTAATCTGAACATCTTCTTTGCCTGTAAGCTTCTTGAGTTCCTCTTTAATACGATCTACCTCAGTACCGCCTTTACCTATGATAATACCTGGTTTAGAAGTATGTATCGTAATGATTAGTTTTGCCAGTGTACGTTCGATAACAATACGGCTAATACCGCCTTTGTTGATACGTGCAGCGAGGTAAGTACGAATTTTATGGTCTTCTACAAGTTTCTGACCAAAATCCTTTTTCTCGCCATACCACATGGAGTCCCATCCGCGGATGATACCTAACCTGTTACCAATAGGATTTGCTTTTTGACCCATTCTATGTTATATTATGAATGTTGAATTAATTAATTTTGACTAGTTTGATTGCGACTATCTACTGCTAAAGTCACGTGATTGCTACGTTTACGCAAACGATAAGCACGACCCTGCGGAGCAGGATTCATGCGTTTAAGTGTGCGTCCGCAATCAACGAAGATTGTCTTAACATACAAATTTGCGCTAACTACATCTACTCCTTCATTTTTCGCTCTCCAGTTTGCAATAGCACTCAAGAGGAGTTTTTCCAATGGCACCGACGGGTGCTTTGGGCTGAATTTCAATGTATTCAACGCTTTTTCTACGTCCATACCACGAACTAAATCGGCCAATAGGCGCATTTTGCGCGGCGATGTAGGTTGATTATTTAAGCGAGCTACAGCTTCCATTTTATAAAAGTTGTTCTTTATAAATTGATACTTCCAGAGGGTAAGTATCTTATTTTGTTAATTATTATTTACTTACTTCCGCTATGACCTTTAAAGTTGCGGGTAGGTGCAAATTCACCGAGCTTATGACCAACCATAAATTCCGTTACATAAACCGGAATAAATTTATTGCCATTGTGTACTGCAAAAGTTTGTCCTACAAAATCGGGGCTGATAGTAGAGCGACGGCTCCATGTTTTCAACACACCTTTCTTAGCTTTACCTTCTGCAATAGATAGCACTTTGCTTTCCAGCTTTGCATCTATATAAGGTCCTTTTTTAATTGAACGAGCCATTTGTTATAATTCAAAAATGAAAATTCAAAATCTTATTTTATCAATTGGAGTGACTAATTGTCAACTACAATTTTTTACCGTTTTTGCGTTGGATGATTAATTTATCCGAACCTTTTTGCTTACGTGTTTTTTCACCTTTTGCATATTTACCAGTACGGCTACGTGGATGTCCACCAGAAGCACGACCTTCACCACCACCCATCGGGTG
>DBTQ01000025.1:0-1924 GCA_002307135.1 Bacteroidetes bacterium UBA1312 | reverse complement strand
CTTCACCACCACCCATCGGGTGATCTACGGGGTTCATTGCAACACCACGTGTACGTGGACGAATACCTTTCCAACGATTACGACCAGCTTTACCCATTGATTCAAGTGCGTGATCGCTGTTTGAAACTGTACCAACTGTTGCCATACAAGTAATCAATACTTTACGCAATTCGCCAGAAGGCATTTTCAAAATTGCATATTTTTCTTCCTTATTGGTCAATTGTGCATAAGTACCTGCAGAGCGAGCAATAGAACCACCACGACCTGGTTGAATTTCTATATTGTGAACAGTAGTACCCAATGGCATATTTCTAAGCAAAAGTGCATTCCCTACTTCAGGAGCCACTGCGTCGCCACTGATAACTTTTGTACCTACTTCAAGTCCTTGAGGAGCTATGATATAACGTTTTTCGCCATCAACATAAGCCAACAATGCGATAAATGCGGTACGGTTTGGATCGTATTCAATTGATTTTACGGTAGCTGGAATATCTTTCTTGTTGCGTTTGAAATCAACAATACGGTATTTCGTTTTATTACCGCCACCAATGTAGCGCATAGAACGACGTCCCTGAAAGTTACGACCTCCAGAACCTGGTAAAGCTTCTAACAAACTTTTTTCAGGTACATTAGTCGTGATTTCCGCATAAGCGTTACCAGTTCTCCAACGTGTACCGGCTGTTACCGGTTTATATTTACGTAATGCCATTTTCTTATTTATTGAGTTGTCTAGTTGCTATGAGTGAACTTTGAATTCGATCATTCACAACTTTACATCATTTAATTACATTGAAAAAAGATCTATAGAATCGCCTTCAGCCACAGTTACTACTGCTTTTTTATAAGAAGGTTTAACACCTTTTATAAGTCCGGCCTTTGTAAAACGAGATTTTGCTTTACCTGGCACAACTGCTGTATTTACATCTATTACTTTTACATTATAGAAGCTTTCTACGGCTGTTTTTACTTCCAGTTTATTCGCCTTTTTATCTACCACAAATGAATAGCGTCTTTTGCTTTCCATTTGGCTATTGGCTTTTTCTGTAAGTACCGGCTTCACTAAAACGTCAGTGAGTTTCATTTTTTTAATATTTCGAGTTGACGAAAATTTGTTTCTTTAATTATACTATGCTACTACTTCGATTTCTTCTTCAGAGAAGAATTTTGCAGTGCTTTCTGTGAAAACGATCACGTTAGCATTGATCAAATCATAAGTATTCATATCGCTTAAAACAACAGTTTTGTTGCTTTGAATATTACGAGCACTTAAGTAAACGTTAGTATCGTATTCTGGTAATACAAGCAATGATTTGCGCGCATTATTGGTTACTTTAGCTAAAGCATCTACAAATATTTTTGTTTTTGGTGCTTCATATTTAAAGTCTTCTACCACTACTATCTGGTTTGCACGCGCTTTGTGAGAAAGAGCAGATACCTTAGCCAAATCTTTTACTTTGCGGTTCAATTTGAAACCGTAAGTATGTGGTTTAGGACCGTTGATGTTACCACCACCTTTATACAATGGGTTACGGATATTACCTTTACGGGCTCCACCTGTACCTTTTTGTTTGTGCAATTTGCGGCTAGCACCTTTTACTTCAGCACGTGTTTTAGTGCTGTGCAAACCAAGGCGTTGAGCTGCGCGGTATTGCTTTACTGCCAAATATATTACATGATCGTTTGGTTCGATATTGAAAATATCTTCGGGCAATTCTACTTTGCGACCGGTTGCTTCACCTTTGCTATTTAAGACGTCGAGTTGCATGGCTTCTGATTAATTCTGGATTAAAACGATAGAACCGTTATGACCTGGGACTGAACCACTGATCAATATATAATTCTTGTCTGTGAATACTTTTACTACGCGTAGTGCTTTTACTTTTACACTATCACCACCCATACGACCAGCCATACGCATACCTTT
>DBTQ01000033.1 GCA_002307135.1 Bacteroidetes bacterium UBA1312 | reverse complement strand
CAAGTGCAAATGCAACAACAAAGAGCGCAACAACAGGCGCAACAAGACCAGCAAAGACAACAACAAGTGCAAATGCAACAACAAAGAGCGCAACAACAGGCGCAACAAAACCAACAAAGGCAACAACAAATGCAACAACAAACACAGCAAAACCAACAAAGACAACAACAAATGCAAATGCAACAACAAAGAGCACAACCTCAGGCGCGTCCAGTTGAACAAGAACAACGTTCTGAAGGAAGACGATAAATAAAAAATAAAATACCACCGTACCCAACTTGACCATTAAGTGTTCAAGTTGGGTATTTCGGTTTTAAAGCAATTCTAAGCTTGTATTTCCATTGAATATCGAAATATAATCTTTGTGATAGCCCTCTCTTTTTCGTTAATTTGCAGATAAGCAATTGCAGTAAATAACCATTCCGAATGAAATTTTCACATCTTCACAATCACACACAATATTCCTTACTTGACGGTGCCTCTTCTATATCAAGATTATACGCCAAAGCATCGAAAGATGCTATGCCGGCTGTTGCAATCACAGATCATGGCAATATGTTTGGGGTATTTCAGTTTGTGGCAGAAGCATGGAAAAAAACAAAAGTTGTAGGAAAAACAGAAGATGGAAAAGATATTTTAGAACCTACAGTCAAACCGATTGTAGGTTGCGAATTTTATGTGGTAGAACATCGCCACAAAAGAGCTTTCTCGCGCGATGAAAAGGACAAACGCTACCACCAATTACTGCTTGCCAAAGACGAAATCGGCTATAAAAATTTAGTAAAACTTTGCTCCCTTGGCTATATGGAAGGGCTCTATGGCAAATATCCCCGTATAGACAAAGAACTCATACTCCAATACCATGAAGGACTTATTGCCACCACTTGTTGTTTAGGTGCGTCTGTACCCCAAGCCATTTTGAAAAGTGGTGAAGAGGCTGCCGAAAAAGAATTCAAATGGTGGCTGGACTTATTTGGGGATGATTTTTACGTAGAATTTCAAAGACACGATATTCCCGAACAGCTTATTGTAAATGAAACCCTTGTCAAATTTGCACGAAAATACAATGTGCCAATTATTGCCTCTAATGATTCCCATTATGTAGATGTTGAAGATTATAATGCACACGACATTCTTTTGTGTATTAATACCGGCGAAAAACAGAGTACACCGAGTATGAAAGACTTCTCTGATGACAGTGTGTCGTCAAAAGACAAACGTTTTGCATTTTATAATGACCAATTCTTTTTTAAGACAACGGATGAAATGACAAAGTTGTTTCATGATATCCCGGAAGCAATTGAAAACACAGGCCTGATCGTAGAGAAAATAAAACCATTAAAATTAGAAAGGGAGATATTACTACCCCATTTTAAAGTACCCCCTGAGTTTAATAATGATCAGGACGCATTTTTAGAAAATCTTACCTGGACCGGAGCAAAAGAACGCTACAAAGAAATAACACCTGAAATAGATGAACGTATTCGATTTGAGCTGTTCACCATTAAAACAATGGGGTTTGCTGGTTACTTCCTTATCGTATCTGACTTCATAAAAGCAGGAAGAGACATGGGCGTATTTATCGGCCCTGGCCGTGGCTCTGCTGCAGGTAGTGTTGTTGCGTATTGTACCGGCATTACCAATATTGATCCCATCAAATACAACTTACTTTTTGAGCGTTTTCTTAACCCAGACCGTAAGTCTATGCCCGATATCGATACCGATTTTGATGATAGCGGGCGCCAAAAAGTGATTGACTACGTAGTAGATAAGTATGGCAAAAATCAAGTAGCACATATTGTTACCTACGGTACTATGGCTGCTAAATCAAGCATTAAAGATGTGGCTCGTGTAATGGATCTGCCACTGGCAGAAGCAAATATATTAGCCAAGCTAGTACCTGACAAACCCGGAATTTCGCTAAAGCGTATTTTAAGGGCGCCAATTGATGTTTCAACAGCAGAAGAAAAAAGCCTTAAAGAAAAAGAAGATTTGCGTGATGAAGACTTAATTAATGTTCGACAAATCAGAGCAATTCTAGACCAAAAAGAAACGCTACAGGGCATTGTATTGCGCGAGGCAGAAAAACTGGAAGGCTCAGTCCGGAATACGGGCATCCACGCCGCAGGTATCATTATTGCACCTAAAGACTTATCAGACCTAATACCGGTTAGTGCATCTAAAGATGTAAACCTTTTGATTACACAATACGAAGGCAGTGTAATTGAAAATGCGGGTGTTATTAAAATGGACTTTTTAGGTCTTAAAACATTATCTATTTTAAAAGATGCCTTAGTACTTATAAAACTTAATTATGGCCACAATATAGATATAGACAGTATTCCGCTCGACGACCAAGCGACCTACGAGCTCTATCAACGTGGCGACACCAATGCCACTTTTCAATTTGAAAGTGACGGGATGCAAAAGCATTTGCGCGACTTAAAACCAGATAAGTTTGCTGACTTAATTGCGATGAATGCCCTGTATCGCCCCGGCCCTATTCAATACATTCCAAACTTTATTAAACGTAAACATGGCGAAGAGGCTATTAGCTATGATTTGCCGGAAATGGAAGAATACCTTGCCGATACGTATGGCATTACTGTTTATCAGGAACAGGTGATGTTACTATCGCAAAAAATTGGCGGATTTACCAAAGGTGAAGCCGATGTACTGCGAAAAGCGATGGGTAAAAAAGACCGTTATACCCTCGACAAAATGAAGAGTAAGTTTATTGAAGGTGCAACTGAAAAAGGGCATCCTAAAGATAAATTGGAGAAAGTGTGGACAGACTGGGAAGCCTTCGCTCAATATGCTTTCAATAAATCGCATTCAACATGCTACGCTTTTGTGGCTTATCAGACAGCGTATCTCAAAGCACATTACCCGTCGGAATATATGGCGGCTGTAATGAATAATGCTAACAGTATTGAAAAGATCACCTTCTTTATGGAAGAGTGCCAAAGTATGGGATTACGCGTTTTAGGTCCGGATATAAATGAATCACTCAAAGGATTTGCTGTAAACAAACAAGGTGTTATCCGCTTTGGAATGGGTGCAGTAAAGGGTGTTGGCGAAGCAGCTGTAGAAGACATACTAGCAGAGCGTGATAAGAATGGCGTTTATCAATCCATATTTGATTTAGTAATGCGTGTCAATCAACGAACAGTCAATAAAAAATCGCTGGAAAGCCTTGTGTATGCAGGTGCGTTTGACAGTTTTGAAGATATGCACCGAGCGCAGTTTTTCTATACACCGGCAGGCGAAAGTATCAACGGTATTGAGCGAATTATCCGATTTGGCAATCAATATCAAGCCGATGCTACATTGACTACTAATAGCCTATTTGGAGATTTGGAAATGCCGGAAGTAAAAGCTCCTGAAATACCCACTTGCGAGGCGTGGACACTCCCCGAGTTGCTCGAATATGAAAAAGAAGTGGTGGGTATATACATCAGCGCACATCCGCTGGATGGGTATAAATTTGAAATGAAAAACTACGGATTTTCACCCATTAGTGATATGGAAAACCTGAAAGGCCGAAGTGTCCGCATTGCAGGTTATGTATCAGATGCCAAACATTTATTTACTAAAAAGGGAGATAAGTACGGTAAGTTTTTATTGAACGATTATTCAGGTAAAACAGAGATAACCTTTTGGAAAGATAATTATGTAGCATTTGGTAATTATTTGGTAGATGGTCAAAAAATAATGATTAACGGTAAATATGCTGAAAACCGTTTTCGACCAGGTGTTTGGGAATTTGAGGTGCAAGGAATAATATTACTGGAACAGGTTCGGAAACAGTTAACCAAAAGAGTATTCTTGCTCTTGCCCCTTCATAAATTAGATGAAAGAACAGTAGCATTTTTTGAACAAAATCTATTAAAACATCCGGGAAATACGGAGATTGTTTTTCAAATAGACGACCTCACGACACAGCAGTCAGTAAGGTTGCGCAGCAACAACGCCAAAATAGAAGTCAACGACGAACTGGTGAATTATATTAATGAACATGACTATATACAATATTCGTTAGAAACCACTTAGTTTATTAAATATATACTTACTGTGTATAAGCTGTTGATAATAGGATTTTTCAATAGCAATATTTGCTAATTGGTTTGTGCTGCAAATGCCAAAACACGTACCTTTGACCTTTCAATAAAAATTAAAAAACATAAAAATAAATAACAATGGCAGCTGTATTCACTGATGCAAATTTTGAAACTGAAGTGTTAAACGCAAACACACTTTCAGTAGTTGATTTCTGGGCTCCATGGTGTGGTCCTTGCTTGGCTTTAGGCCCTACCATCGATGCTTTGAGCAAAGAATATGATGGAAAAGTAAACGTAGGAAAAGTAAACGTGGACGAAAATCCTAATTTATCTGTAAACTACGGCGTTACTAGTATTCCATGTGTTTTGTTTATAAAAGGTGGTCAGGTAGTGGACAAGCAAGTAGGTGCTGCTCCTAAATCAGCTTTCGATAAAAAAATACAACAACATCTATAGTTTGAAAAGAAAAGTGAAATAAAGTTAGGTTATACTAACATTTTTATTACCTTTGTCTTACAATTTACAATTTGTTCATAACCAGTTGCAATTGCAACTGGTTATTTTTGTAGGCATTAAAACTAACTTCGCTACTTTTTAAATTCTATTATTTACTTTATATATACCTATGCGTTCATTAATTACAACCATACTACTGTTTTCAACTATCCAATTATGGGCGCAGGACTCTTCTCAAAGCAGGTTCAATATACACTTTCAAACGACTTATATTTATCAATATAAACCTTCGTTTCACTCGGACTATGAAAGTGCACATAGCTTGTCCAGTAAGGAGGAAAAGCAAAATTCAATCACTGCAACTATGTATTTGGGTGCACGATTGTGGAAAGGTGCTGCTTTTTATTTCAACCCAGAAATAGCAGGAGGCAGTGGACTATCCGGAGCTTCCGGCATGGGTGGTTCTACCAATGGCGAAACATTCCGTGTAGGCGACCCATCTCCTACCCTGTATGTAGCAAGAGCTTACTTGACACAAATATTTGCATTAGGTAAAAATAGTGAGCAGCAAGACGATGCGGCGAATCAAATAGCAGTAAAAACACCAGTAGAATATGTAAAAATAATGGCCGGCAAATTTTCGCTGGCAGATATTTTTGATACCAACCCTTTCAGCAATTCACCACGCACTCAATTTATAAATTGGGCTTTAATGAATAATGGCGCGTGGGATTTTGCAGCTAATGTTCGTGGTTATACCTATATAGTCGCAGGTATTGTTCATAAAAAAGAAATGACTTATAAATTAGCATTTGCAGCATTACCCAAAACGGCTAATGGTGCTGAATTGCAAACTAATGTTGGAACATCTTATTCAGTCAATGCCGAAATAAGCCACAGCTTCCGTATTAAACATAAAGCAGCAAATGTTAGTTTGCTGGCTTACTATAACAATGCTCCTATGGGCAATTACACCACCGCATTGCAACAATTACCGTTCACTCCGGATATTGTCAGTACAAGAAAATCAGGAGCCGGTAAATTTGGACTCGGGCTTAATGCTGATTATAAATTGAATGATAATTGGGGACTCTTTTCTCGTATTGGATGGAATGATGGTAAAAATGAAACATGGTGTTTTACTGAAATTGATCGTACCATTTCATTAGGCTTGTCGATAGATGGAAAAAAATGGCATAGAAATGATGATCAGGCAGGTATTGCAATAGTTGCCAATGGCCTTTCTAAATCTCATAAAGATTATTTAGCGGCAGGAGGCAGTGGTTTTGTACTTGGCGATGGAGCGCTTAGTTATGCAGCAGAAACTATTGCAGAGTTGTACTATAATTTCAAGCCATCTAATATACCGTTATACATTAGCGGCGATTATCAGTTTTGTATGAACCCCGGTTATAATACTGCAAGGGGACCTTTAAGCGTATTTTCTTTAAGGGCGCATGTAGAATTATAAGTAACACACACCCTTTGATTATTCGCAGCAATACAACCCACAACAAATTGTAATCATTTTGACTCAGATCAATTCTCGTTCTATTGATCTATCCTCCGCAATACTTCTTTAAATGTGTGAATCTTGTAACTCATTTATAGAATAGTGTAACAATTGTTGTAACAATTGAACGGACATTTGTGCTGTAATAATTCTGTTACGCTACAAATACAGACAAGATGAACACTACGCAAATTAAAGGAAACTGGGATGAGCAAAAAGGAAAATTAAAACAAAAATTTGCTACGCTGACCGATAATGATTTGATGTTTGCAGAAGGTAAAAAAGAAGAGATGATGGGTAAGCTGCAAATCAAACTAGGCAAGACCAAAGAAGAATTACACAAAATCATTTCAGAGATTTAACCGCCATAAAAACCAATGAGAAATCGCCTGACAATTGCTCAGGCGATTTTTAGCTCATAAAACATAATCAATATGGTTCATAACTTTATTAAGGCCGCTGCATTATTCATTCTACTTTCTAACGTCGCTCTGCAGGTGCAGGCGCAGGAGATAATGACCAAGCGTGAACACGAAGAACGACATGACGATAATCACAAGTTCGAACCGCGCGTAGGACTCAAAGGGGGCTTCAATTTTTCGGATCTGTACACATCCGATTCCAAAAAAGATAGAATGCTTGTAGGTTTCCATGCAGGCGTATATGCCAAGCTTCCCATATCTCGATATGTATCCATCCAGCCAGAATTATATTATACTACCAAAGGCGCAGAAGTAACTTATAACAATGCTTTTGTAGAAGGTGTAGCACGCTATCATTTCAACTATATAGAGCTACCGATATTATTATCTGTAAACCTTACCGAAAATTTCAATCTTCAATTTGGTCCCTATATAGCCTACTTGGTCAATGGCAAAACAACCAACGAATCAAGTAATAGCAATAGCTTCGACTTTGAAAAAAACCTGAATGCCGACGACTATAATCGTTTCGATGCAGGTATAACTTTAGGTGGAGGTATAGACCTTGGCCCACTGGGACTAGGTGTGCGATATTGCTACGGGCTTACTACTGTTGGTAAGGAAAGAACTTATTTAGGCCAATCCTATACATTCCCAGATTCCAAAAACGGCGTTATTGCATTTTACCTGTCTGTAGCACTCAATTAATTTATACCACAATAATCAATTCAAGCTTTAAAAAATCAACTATCATGGGCAATATACTTTATGCCATTGCGGTAATACTCGTCATCTTTTGGGCTATAGGCTTCTTTGCATACGGTGCAGGATCACTCATACATATACTATTGGTAATAGCGCTCATATCGGTATTGCTAAAAGTAATTTCAGGACGACGAATTTAAATTTACTTTCAAACACTGCGTTTTTTCTACTCGTACTATTTTAAACAAAACTGTTTGTTTGCTTTGCCTATAATCCTCTGCCATATTTGGCAGGGGATTGTTTTATTGTAGCGACTATCTTTATTAATACATAAAACAACAATAAAAGAGGCAACCCAAATGGGTCACCTCTTTTTATTATTGCTATCAACGTGGTACAAAAAAACTACTTAACTATAGAAAGTCGCTTAGTCGTAACATTTTGACCAATTTTAATATTCACCTGATAGATACCAGATGATAAATCTGAAGTATTAAGATTAATCTTCTGGCTTCCTTCATTGAACTTTTGAGCTGGTAGATTGATAACTGTTTTACCATAAATATCCATAACGCTCAATTGTACGCTTTCCACATTGGTAAGTGTAAAATCAACGATAGCATTATTGTCAGTTGGATTAGGGTATAATTTTATCTCGCTGGACGATGTTATCGTATTTTGTGTTTTTCTCATACTTGGAGCGTTTGGTGTAGGAATACAAAAGGTCATACATGTTGTTGCCGAAGTAGTATCTTGTGCTAAAGTATCAAATATTTTCTCTGTTACACAAACAGTGTATGTACCGGATGAATAAATGCTTGGCACATAAGTATGACCGGCACCTGGTACATGTCCAACAGTATTTGGCGTACCATCTCCCCAACTATAAGAATAGGTTGCAGATGGATTAAAGCTCCTCAACATAATACTTACATAATCATTGGGTACTCCAAATCCTGATACGTATGATGCACCATAAGTATCGGCATACAATTTGAAATCGAAATCTGTATGGCATGTAGCACAAGTTCCAGCCAAAGAACTACTTGTTGGCATACAAAAGTTCATACAATTGGTACATTGATTGCCACTAGGTTGAGTTTCCGTTACACAAACATTATAGACACCTGATGAAAATGGACTTGGTGAATAAATATAACTCCGACCCGAAGAAGCAATTGTTGATGGTGGTGTACCATCACCCCAATCATAGGTATAAGTTGCTGTTGAATTGTAGTTTTGCAGCATAATATCAACGATATTGGTAGGAGTAAAACTTGTATAAGTACGTGCCTCTACCTCAAAATCGAAATTACTGTTACAAGCAACATTGCATGGTGTTAGACAGATATTGTCAAAAGCAAATGCCTCATTCTGATCTGAGTTTCGGTCAATATCAAACCATACGCTGGTAGCCTTATCCAGAATGTCGTTAAAATCACTAGCAACCCAAGTACCACTTAACAAATGCCAAGCACCATAAGAATTACTAGGACCACTAGTAGAAGATGAACTATGCTCTATAGGTGCCGCTATATGTATCATTCCACTTGATTCTGTAATCGGACTAAAACATTCAAAATAGGCCGTATGATCTATAGTACCCCCCGGATACGGTTCCGACCACGTAATATATACTCTAGGATGAAAAGGAGTCGCAAGATATGTTGATGTACCTGCCCCTACAAACCCATAATCAGTACAACTGCTTGAGCCAAAAGTCCATGCTGATTCACCATCATGCCGCATCCAATAATCATACTCTAAACAATAATGTAGATAATTGATACCCAAAGCATTATAATCAACGTCATTATGAAAATGAGATGAGCCGCCGTTATCCAAAATTGTTATCATATCTTGTGTTGGGTCTACTGGAAAAGTAGAACAAGGATACGTAACTCCCGTAGGTACCCCTGAGGTCACATTATAATAAGCTTCGCAGTTGTCGCATTTCCAATTGCCGTAGGATAGAAAGTGATCGTAAGGAGGGCTTGGAGACCAAGGATCTGCATAAAGCGAATGATCATTAAAATCATAACATGGTGGTGGTGATGGTTCCTGTGCCATTGCCAATTGGGAAATAGAACATACTATACTAAAAATAAAAACTATTTTTTTCATAATTATTCATTTAGTCTTTCCTACTCTTTAATCAGGGCTTTTCGGATTACTCCCTTGACTAAAACAACGAGCGCTCAATTGTTTTGCCAGTATAAATTTAGCAGCTGGAACTTTCGTTGACCAAAAAAAGTTTACAAGCGGTCGTTTTTCTTTATAAGCGGTAATAATACGTCATTTTCAACACCACATTAATAAATTCAATATTCAAAAAAACACTCACAAAAAACAATTCTAGTAACAACGTGTGCAGTCAATGCTAAGATGGAAAAGAGAAGTAAATGAATTTAACAACATCTGCATTTTTTGATTTATTGCTCAACGAATTTGCTCGACTATGTGCTTAAATATTAAGCACAAAATCAAATAATATAGTAGAGCTATTGCCACACTATTTCCGGAGCTTCGTATAAATAACAATAGACTCTTGCTTGTACTCATCGAAAATATCTTTGTTATAAAACACTATCTTTTGTTCATTGACTTCGTAACCGACTTTCTCTAGCGACTGACTCAAGTATATGTAATAATCAGCTGTGGGATTCAGATCCGATCTGTCTGCATTATGCTCTACGATGTTTACAAATGGGTATTTATTTTGTTCGTAATAATAAGCAAAAGAGTTGCCAAATGGCCATGAAAAATCAAGCTTAATTTTTCTATTGCTTTCCTTTCCCATTTTATTGAAACGGTCTAACAGCTCTGCCGCATGAGCATCAAAATACTAGATTGCCGTTTTATATAAATTGGCGTGATGAACAATATTGATGCCGAATGCAAATACACTCACTACAGCAATGATTTTTGCAGACCATTTATGCGCAAAGTCATTTAAGGAAAAGGAAAGGCTCAAGATAAGTAATGGATAAAAAAACAGCGCCGCCCGGTCTATTATATATAATGTACCCAACAAAAAATGTTGTAACACCACAGCGAGCACGCATAAAACAGTAATGAATAGAAGTGCCACTTTAGGTGATAATAGTTTGCGGTTAAAGAAGAAAGAAAAAATTACAGAAAGGAGCAGTATAACTATGAAGATATTTAATGCAGTAAATATAATTGGAGCAGTATTAGGACTACAAAACGTGTATTTGGTCAATGATACAAGTGTATCGTTATAAAAGCTTGTATTGCCGCCGTAATAGAGGCTACCGTTTTGTTTTAATTTCCGGATAGGTTCATAAATAATAGCAACAAGAGCCAATAAAACAAAAATGTTTTTTATAAAAACCTGCTTAAAATCAAAGTCCCTTCTAAAAAATAATGCAACAGCATGAATGATAAAAAAGAGGGTCAACCAATAATTGAGCAGGGAAAAATTAGCAATAACTGCCAACGCTCCAAAGATGAGTGACCATAGTGCTTTTACAGATTGTGTTTTCTTAATGTACGCAATCAGAAAATAAACTGATGTCAATTCAAAACCTAATGCTAAACCATATCCTCTAGCTAATCCAAAAAAGTCGAGCAAAAATGGATTAAGGAGTAACAAAAGGTAACAGTAAATTCCTATAAAAGGAGCCAAATACTGGTAACAAATTTTATACCCGAAATATAAATAAAGACTAAAGGCTAAAACATTGGGTAATCGGGCAATAAAAAGACTATGATTGCCAGATATAAAAAACAACTTAATCAGCAATGTATTGATAATATGATTGTTGGCATCGCAGGGGGTATAGTTGAGAATATTCATCCAATCTTGGGATACAAAATCTTTGATTGTCCACACTTCGTCATAAGTGACACCTACACTAGATGCCCTAATGATAATATAAAGCATTGCAAGTATTCCAACCGTCAAATAAATAAATTGTATTCGTTTAGCTTTGTACATCGATGCAATTTATTATGATAAGCTGTGCAATAGTTCATATATAGCCAATAGCAGATAGAAAGACAAAGCCCACCTTAAATTGATTAATTTAGCTATTGATGCGTTAATAGAAGCTGACTCAACTTTCAAAACTGGTCATGCGACATATATTTGACACCTAAAACCACACAATAAAACTATGAAAAAATTATGCTTAGGAATAGGAGCATCGTTGATCGCTACAGCGGCATTCGCACAAACAGCTCATGTAATTGTATCTAATGACATTTTGTTGCCAAGAGATACGGTAGTAAAGAAAGAGTTGCTTATTGCACTCAATGACTTCCTTGCTCAAACGGCAAAGCCCAACAAAGAAAACACGTTTGTACTCCCCGAAGATTTATTAGCAACATCTGCATTGCTGGACGAAATGAAGGACTTAGCAAAGAGCAATAAATTTAAAGACAGTAATTTTTATCAAGCCTACCTCACTAATGCTGTACGGTTAAACGACAGCAGTTTTTTAATTCAGTTGTCCTACATGGGCATTCACGAACATACAGCTTCTTTAAGGGCGAATTTTACATTACTGGCTTCAAAAAAAGAACATAAGTTCTATTTCAATTCGCCGCTGAAACAAAATACCATTAGCTGGAAAACACAGCAGATCTATAATGTAAATATTCATTACAAAAACACTTTTGATGTAGTGAAAGCAACCAATTTTTTTAAAATGGTTGCCGACTACGATAAGAAATTAAACGCACCAGTCAGAACAACTGAGTTTTATTGTGCAGATAATTTTCATGAGGTATTGCAATTAATTGGCGTTGACTACAAATTGGACTACAATGGTTATGCCCGCAATAGCGAAACGGCAGAGGAAAACAACCAGTACCTTAATGTAAACGGTATATTCACTTCTGAGTTTATAGGCGCAGACCCACACGATACCTGGCACGAAAGGTTACACAAAGTGCTTTCTACCAACATCATCAACAGACCTGTCGATGAAGGGACAGCATATCTATATGGCGGAAGCTGGGGACTGAGCTGGCAGGAAATTTTAGACAAATTCAAAGTCTATGCGCAGGAAAACCCGAATGCGGATTGGCTGGCATTGTACAACGAAAGTAAAAATTTCGACCCTAAAGGAAAATTTCCTTTGAATGTGGATTTTGTAATCAATGCATTGCTTGCTCAAAAAATAGAGCACGAAAAAGGCTTTCCTGCTGTAATAGAATTATTGAGCTGTGGCAAAAAAGAAAAAGACAATGAAAATTATTTCAAAGCATTGAAAAAAATAAGCGGTATCAGCAAGCCACACTTCAATGAGCAAGTTTGGGCCCTGATAAAAGCAAGCTAAGCGGCGAGCAATAAGAAAACGGCACGATATTGGATAGCAGTATCTAAAGTCCGGATCAGAACCTGATACCCTGCTCTTGGAATAACACGAACGAAATGGAAAAACAGACAAGCCGCTTAGAAGCATTTAGTGACGGTATATTTGGCGTAGCCATTACTTTACTGGCTATAGAAATAGGCATTAAAGAATATGAAGGAGCCGACAATGCCAATCTCTGGCAAAAAATTGTGGCACATTGGCCGGAGTACTTTTCCTATTTCAATTCATTTGCCACAGTATTGCTGATATGGATGGGGCATAATAAAATATTCAAACAATTACGAATAGCCAACCATCGAATTATACTTGCGAACGGATTGGTGCTATTAGTCGTAGCACTGTTTCCTTTTCCAACAAAAACGGTAGGTAATTTTATAGGAACCAACGCAGAAAGTACTGCTGTAGCCTTCTACACAGGATTTACCGGCACGATAACCCTCACCATGCTGATATTGAACAGATGTATTATGCAAAATGAAAAGTATTTTATTCAGCCCGAGAAAGGCATTCCTATATTAAAGGCAATGATGAAAGGGCAAGTAATCGGTATCATTTCCTATGCATTGATCACTGTTGTTGCATTTTATTATTCAAGGATTGCTCTGGCACTTACATTTTTCATGTGGGTATTTTGGGCTATAGCAACCAAAGATTCTGATGATGATTTTGAAGAATAACGATCGATATAAGAAGAGAACATGCGATTTGAAAAAATCATACCAACACCCAGGCTAAGCCATTATGTACAATACCTCGTGATCTCTGAACACGGAGAAACGCAGGAGTATAAAGTATTTCCCGGCACAGGACTGGTGATAGGTTTTCAGTACAAAGGAAAATTAAGTGTGGTACAGGATCGTATAGAAACTGGTTTAGCGACAGCAGGTATCACAGGCTTATCAGACAATTATAAAGTTTTCAAGAGCTCAGCCGGCATCGGTACAATCCTGGTGTTCTTTACTGAAACAGGCATAAGCCATTTTTCAACTACACCGGCCCACGAATTATTTAACCAAAGCATTGCTCTGGACAACATATTCAGCAAAGCCCAAATTACAACAACGGAAGAACAGTTGGCTTATGCTCGGTCGGATGCAGAACGGATACAAGTAGTGGAGCGGTTTTTATTATCGGTACTTAAAGAAAAGCAAGCCGATCAATTGATTGTGGAAGCGGTACGGCTGATCTATCAGTCGAAAGGGGCAATCAGGATTAAAGAACTGAGTAAAGCATTATTGATCAGCCAAAGCCCTTTCGAAAAAAGGTTCCGTAAAATAGTCGGTACTTCGCCTAAAAAATTCGCGTCTATCGTACGTTTCAATGCGGTTTTAAATAATATGGATACGTATAAATCATTGACAGAACTTTGTTTTGAATACAACTTTTTTGACCAGGCTCATTTTATAAAAGACTTCAAACAATACACAGGCGATACACCTGAAAATTTCAAACGATTGCTATAAAAACGATTTTTTACAATGAGGGCGTGTAAGATTACCGGACTTTTGTATCCATAAATAACCATTAAAAAAAATAAAAAAATGTTTACAACAGAACAAATAAAAGCAGCTCATTCAAAAGTAAAAAGTGGTGCGAATTTCCCCCATTATGTACAAGATCTCATTCAACTGGGCGTTACGTTTTATGAGGCTTATGTTACAGACGGTCACATTAATTATTTTGGCAGGGACAATTACCAAACTTCTGCCGCGTCCAAATATGATCCGCTTGTGATTGCGGAAGAAAGTAATATCGCTCAATTCCAACAAGACCTTAAAGCGCACCAACAGGGGCAAACAGATTATATGACTTTCTGCAAAGACTGTGCTCGTTCAGGGGTGGAAAAGTGGGCCGTTTGTATGGAGCAAATGACTTGTACCTATTACGATAAAGCAGGCAATGAAATGTTGATGGAAATAATTCCCGGCGCATAAAAAACAAACACTTTTTTGCTATCCGCATTTTGGCTACAAGATGCTGCAATATGGCTACATCCTTGTACAGTCAACTGATGACCTTTGTGTTTCAAATTTAAAAACAACAAAAATGAAAACAATTTTCATTACTGGTGCCTCTACAGGACTAGGTAAAGCAACTGCAAAATTATTCGCATCAAAAGGCTGGAAAGTAATTGCTACTATGCGTAAACCCGAAAACGAAACAGGACTAAATCTTCTGGACAATATTACTTTGTTGCCATTAGATGTTACCAATCTTGACCAAATAAAAGAAACAACCAAAAAAGCAATTGCCTTTGGCAATATTGATGTAGTGTTTAACAATGCGGGATATGGATTGATGGGGCCTTTGGAATCCACTTCAGATGAACAATTAGTGCGTCAGTTAAATACCAATATCTTAGGTGTTATTCGTGTTACGCAAGCGTTCATCCCTTATTTCAGAGCAAAACAAAATGGCCTGTTTATAACGACAACGTCCATTGGCGGGCACATTACATTTCCATTCAGTTCTGTGTATCATGCTACCAAATGGGCATTGGAAGGCTGGAGCGAAAGCATGGCTTTTGAACTGAAAAAAATTGGTGTGGATATTAAAACTGTTGCTCCAGGTGGTATCAAAACAGATTTTCTGAGCCGTTCCGCAGATATGGCTACTCACCCTGCTTACCAACACTGGGTGGACAAAATGTTCGCGGGGATCAGTGAGGATAATTTTACGCCGGCAGAACAAATAGCAGCAGTGGTATATGAAGCAGCTACAGACGGACAGGACAAGTTAAGATATATTGCAGGTGAAGATGCCAAAGCACTCTATGCACAACGGCTGGGAATAGGTGATGAGGCATTCAGAAAACAAATGGAACAAACGTTCTTTGGAAACTAAACCACTCCTTATCTTTATAAAGTGAAAAAAGAAGAACACATACCACATCAGTTCAACTCTATATCCGACTTACACCGGGTGCTGGGTCTGCCAAAACCCTTGCACCCGCTGGTAAGTCTGGTGGACAATACCGAGATAGCAATAGAGAAAGAACAATTGCCCCAATCCTTCCTGCTTAATTTTTATAAGATTTCCTATAAAAAAGGCCTCCGGGGGAAAATAAGGTACGGTCAAAGCTATTACGATTTTGATGAAGGCGGCATGGTTTTTACCGCGCCCAATCAATTGCTGGCAACAACGGACGATACGGAATACCTGGGTCATACCCTACTCATTCACCCCGACTTTATCAGAAATTATCCGTTAGGGAAAAACATCACAAATTTTGGCTTCTTTTCCTATGCGGCCAATGAGGCACTGCACCTGTCTGAAAAAGAAAAAGCAGTGATCCTTTCTATTTTCAAAAATATTGATGACGAATTACAATCAGCGATAGACGATTTTAGCCAGGATGTGATCATTGCACAGATTGAACTGATTTTGAATTACAGCAATCGCTTCTACAAGCGCCAGTTCATTACCCGGAAAGCAGTGAGTAACGATTTGTTGTCAAGGTTAGAAAACCTGTTAAACAATTATTTCAATAACCAAACGGCATTGATGAAAGGATTGCCCACAGTGCAATATCTTGCAGCGCAACTCAATATTTCACCACGCTATTTAAGCGACATGCTGCGTTCGCTCACCGGGCAGAATGCGCAGCAGCATATCCACAACAAACTCATTGAAAAAGCGAAAGAAATGCTATCGACCAGCAATTTGTCTGTTGCGGAAGTGGCTTATCAATTAGGCTTTGAGCACCCACAATCATTCAATAAAATATTTAAGCGAAAGACTAATTTTACACCAATAGCATTTAAACAATCATTCAATTAATAAAACATGTCCTACTGCAGCGCAATAGAAACGATGTCGGAAGATAAAAAGGTTTTGCACAAAGCATATCACGACAAATTATATGGTTTTCCAATACATGACGACGACGAATTATTTTGTCGGCTGATACTTGAAATTAATCAGGCAGGACTGAGCTGGGAAACCATATTGAAAAAGGAAGCCACTTTTAGAAAAGCATACCACAACTTCAATATTAAAAAAGTAGCGGCTTATACAGAAGCAGACAGGGAAAGGTTGCTGGCAGACCCAGGCATTATCCGCAACCGACTAAAAGTAAATGCAGCCATAGAAAATGCCAAAACTATACTGCAAATTCAAAAAGAATATAGTTCGTTTGCAAAATGGTTAGAACATCATCATCCAAAATCAAAAGACGAATGGGTAAAATTATTTAAGCGCACTTTTAAATTCACTGGCGGAGAAATTGTAAATGAATTTTTAATGAGTATAGGATACTTACAGGGCGCTCATACAGCGACTTGTAGGATATACAAAGACGTATTGAAAACAAAGCCGATGTGGCTTAATACAAAGTGAATATAATAAGACAAAGCATGACATTATAAAACTTGACAAATAGCACCCTGCATTATTGATTAAATAACCGATGAACAAAAACAAATTCTAAAACTTGCAAACATTTTATGAAAGACAATTTTTCGACCGGTTCTGATCAATATGCACAATATAGGCCGACCTATCCGTTGTCATTTTTTGAATATTTGAATACTATTGTACCCAACAAACATAGCGCATGGGACTGTGCCACAGGAAACGGTCAAATTGCTCATCAACTAACACATTATTTCGACACCGTTTGTGCTACAGACATCAGCACACCGCAGCTTGCAAATGCAATTCAGAACGAAAAAATCAGTTATTCTTTACAAGCCGCAGAACACACCAATTTTCCTGATAATTATTTTGACCTAGTGATCATAGGGCAAGCAATTCATTGGTTCGATTTTGATCAATTTTATAAAGAGGTAAGAAGGACGGTAAAAAAACAAGGAATCATCATAGTAATAGGATATGGAAAGTTGGAAATAACACCGGAGCTGGATGAGCTAATTGAAAATTTTTACACTAATATTTTAGGACCTTATTGGGATAAAGAACGAAAATATATTGACGATCATTATCAAACAATACCCTTTCCTTTTGAAATAAAGCAGACTCCAGATTTTGAACATAATGTTCAATGGACTTTCGAACATTTAATTGGTTATTTGGGTACATGGTCGGCGGTAAAGCATTATATGGAACAAAAAGTACACAATCCCATTGACCTCGTTTATAATACACTCAAAGCCGCATGGGGGAAGACTAATGTAAGGACAATTATATTTCCACTACTGCTAAAGGTGGGAAAAATATAGCATAGAGATAATACAGATCATTTAACGTATTGGTATTTTCCAAAATAATATTATCGCATCGTTGGCTCCTATTCGTTGGCTTTATCAGCTATCCATTATACTTAATTCATGAGAACGCATTAATTGCATTAATAGTGAAATTGCACAAGCAATACGGCGGCATACCCGATATTTTACTACCTGTTATTCCAATAGCTATTTTAATGTTGGTAGCTTATATAATCGCCCAAACAATAGAACCTAGGCTACAAAACGCACTTAGAAAAATAGTACTGCCCAAGTCAGGCGGAAGAAATTAATAAGGCTTATAAACAGCACTACTCTTTTAAAATCCCAAAGCTAACATTCATGTCGGCAGAATTGTATAATTTTAGTTTTTTAGATGCTATAATATATGCCACAAGTAATAGAGGACAGAAGTCCATAATTCTATTCAAAATAAAAGAGGATAACACAACTATTATATATGAAGGCATTTTGGAAACAAATAATCATCAAGACAACACTCCGGCACAAAAAAAACAAGAGAGGAGAGGTATTGCCTTGCTCAGACTACGAACTCGCCAAAGGCTTTCGAACACTTAAAACCAATGTATGGAGACACATTAAAGATGTCTTATTAATTACTGTTGGTATTTTTTCTGCAGCCTTTGGATTCAAAGGTTTCCTGCTTACCAATCATTTTATTGATGGAGGAGCTACCGGCATCTCACTTTTAATATCGGCACTTTCATCAATACCACTTCAACTGCTTATAATAGGCATCAATATTCCGTTTATCATTCTTGCCTACAATACACTAGGTAAAAGCTTTGCCATAAAATCTGCATTGGCTATTTCCGGGCTTGCCTTATGTCTTGCCACTGTTAATTTCCCGGATGTCACCAAAGATAATTTACTGGTAGCGGTTTTCGGTGGTTTCTTTCTTGGCGCAGGAATAGGATTAACAATTAGAGGAGGAGCTGTAATCGACGGAACAGAAGTTTTGGCTATTTATTTAAGCCGTAAATTAGGTGCCACGATTGGCGACATCATTATCATCATCAATATTATTATTTTCTCAACTGCTGCATACTTTCTTTCTGTAGAAATTGCACTTTATTCGATGATTACTTATATCGCTGCATCAAAAACGCTTGATTTTATTATTGAAGGTATTGAAGAGTATATTGGCGTTACTATTATTTCACCGCACAGTGAGGCTATTCGACAAATGATTATTGATCAAATAGGCAGAGGGCTTACAGTATATAATGGTAAAACAGGTTATGGAAAAAATGGTGCAACAACAGAAATTGATATTATTTATACTGTGGTAACAAGACTAGAATTGAATAAACTCAATTCGGAAACTGAAAAAATTGATCCTAATGCCTTTGTCGTAATGAGTAGTATAAAAGATACAAAAGGAGGAATGATTAAGAAAAGACCATTAAAACATTAATACATTAATACGAACTGTAGCAATTATTAAGTGTATTCTACTGGTCGTGCGTGATATATTATTTCATTTACATTGACAAAAATGATTGATAAAATAACCACCGAGCGATTGCGTCTGGATGAATTGACCCTTCATCATGATTCGTTTATTCTCGAATTAGTTAACTCTCCCGGATGGATCCAATTTATTGGAGACCGACATATTCACTCCATAGATAATGCACAAGAGTATATCCGCAAAATAATGGACAACCCCAATGTACAATATTGGATTGTAACAATACAAGATACCGACTATGCGATAGGTATTGTCACCCTTATCAAAAGAGATTATTTAAAACACCACGACATTGGTTTTGCATTTCTTCCCCAATACGAGAAAAAAGGTTATGCTTATGAATCGGTAAAAGCTGTTTTAAACAAGCTAATACAAGACTCGTTACACACCCACATTTTGGGAGCAACCACTAAACAGAACCATTATTCTATTCGTTTGCTGGAAAAACTAGGTCTAAAATTTGAGGAAGAAATACTTATTGAAAACGAGACCTTGTTACTATACTCACTAGAAACCGGCCTACAACAGAGTAATTTATAAAACAATCACTGTACCAATAGATACCTGCCCAATGAACGGAGTGATGCACGTGAATTTGTTCAAAAATAATTTTGAAAAATTATTTTTATTTGCTTCAAAGGCATTACCTTTGCCGCCCTGACAAGTCTTATACGACCAGCTCCTGCTGAACTCCCCCAGGACAGGAATGTAGCAAGGGTAAGCGGTTGTAGCGGTGCGATATAAGTAACTTGTCAGGTTTTTTTATTTATTGGAGCTATTTGACTTTTCTATCAACTTCTTTTTCCAATTCAACAAGTACCCTACTTTTAAACCTGCTCCCATAATAAGTCCTCCATCAGAAAATTGAGGAGCACCCAAATTTGGATACCCTGAATTACTGTCTGAAGAATAAGAGAGCCCACTACTATTTGGATTATTATATTTTGAGATGGGCCTGCTATTTGTGTAATCCATACCCCACCCTAACTGTCCATAAATCTCGAGAGAAAAATTATTACCCAAACGCCACTGCTTACCTAACTCTACTGAAACATTTGACGAGATAACCGCAGCCTGATTTTCATGATATGCAGTATTTATCGATCTATTAACGGACATCTGATCATAACGACAATACATAATATTAAAAGAGGGCTTAATGTAGTAACCTTCCAACGGATTACTAGAGCCTAATGGATCGATAATAGGATACTTTGGCGATTTGAAAAATTTCATACCAATACCCAAGGAAGCTCCTTTAGGTTGGCCATAATACATCTGATTATTGGATGGATAATTCATTGATCGACCCAAACCAATAATTTTGACCTGATATTCTACCGATCTATTACGTTTTAAAGGTTTTTCTAAATACAAATCGCTTGTCCCAAATAAAGGTGACAACAGTCCGGCTTTAATCAGATATTGTCTAGTGACGTTATTGGTTTCCGGCGAATTAGAAAAAGTCTGAGTACGACCCGATTTGAAAACAATTTTTGCAACATCTTTTTTCGCTACCATTGCAATAATATAGCTCGCATCTAATGCTCTGTACTTTATTTCATGGGTACCAATTGCTACAACAAAGACTTCTAGAGGCGTTTTTTGCAACTTCAAATAAATTTTGTCTTGAGCAAAACTATTTAAAGCAAACAGCAAAAATAAGAGTAAAGTCAGCCCTCGTTTCATAGAATATCAGTTCACTAATACTAATAACGCAGTTTATTGCATAATATTTTGCAAAAGTCCACTTTTTTGAAAATAAAATTACGGTAACCATCCTGCAATTCAAATACTCAATAAAGCATATTAAATAATTTTAACAGTACTCAATCCGGCTCTTTTATAAATTTGGTTATCTTTGAGCTACCCATGTGGTAGAGAAAAAAACAATGTGAGCATGAAAAATTGGTTGTATCGTGCTATTGTAAGTATCTGTGTTCTGTCATTAAGTACCGCAACACATGCCGAAAAAAACAATAGCACATCAAATATTGAAAAAGAGAGCACAGAATATATTACCAGCATTTACAGAAAAATCAATTTCTGTATGGATGGTAAATTAAATTTTGAGGTCTTCGAAAAAGCCTACCGTGGTTATTTGAGTCTTAAAAATGCAGGGCAATTAAGCAACGACAAGGAAATTATTTCTATTTGTGATTTTTCTCTTTCTGCAAACGTTAATAGGCTTTGGGTCATTGACCTTCAACACAATAAAATATTATTCAACACTTATGTGGCTCATGGCCAAGGGTCTGGTGAAGAATTTGCCACCGCTTTTTCAAACACAGAAAATTCACACCAAAGCAGTATTGGTTTTTATGTTACTGATGAAACTTATATTGGCGAACATGGATTATCATTACGTTTAAAAGGTTTAGACAATCAGTACAACTCCGCAGCATTTGACCGCGGCATAGTTCTTCACGGAGCAGATTATGTAAGTGAAAATTTCATTGCCGGTAATCAAAGACTTGGCCGTAGCTGGGGATGTCCTGCTGTAGCTACAGAATTGGCGCCCAATATCATTAATACAATTAAAAATGGATCATGCTTATTCATTTATTATCCGGACAAAAGATACCTCGCATCTTCTTTTTGGCTCAACAAGAGATTAAATAAAATGAGCGAAAAAATGAGTGCGCATAAATTTGAATTACAAGTACCAACACAACCGGAAGGAGACGAAGTAAGACAACTGGTGAACAAAAAATAAAGTGCAATCAAGAACGTTTTTTTTCTAGTGTCTTATTTTTGACTAATTTGCTTCAGCATATTGTAAAATACGAATTAGCCCAACTACTTTTCAATCCAATAATATCAATGAATCTAAGGAAACACTTGCGCGAATCTAAAGACTTAGGGAGTTCTGCACTCAATGATATCTTGTTCATCTTGTTGTTTTTCTTTCTGATAATATCGACTTTGGCCAACCCTAATTTGGTAAAAGTATCTGTACCCAAAGCTGACAGTGATAGCAAAGCCAAACAAACAGTAGTAGTCACAGTAGATTCTTTACAAAGATTTTTTATTGGTACTAAAATAAGCAATGCCGACTCACTCCAATCCTCTATTGCTACTGCAGTAGTAAAAAGTCACGATGCAGAGCCAACCGTTGTTATCAATGGCGACAAAAAAGCCAACTTTGAAAATATTGTAGCAGTAATGAGAGCAGCGAAAGCTTTGCACTTAAAAACCGTCGTTGCTGTGGATAAGAAATAATCCAATCCGATAAAATAATACTACATGCTCTTTGCAGATTTACTTGCAAAGCTTCACGAAAAACCAAACACATTAAATGCAAAAAATATTAGTCGCCAATCGCGGAGAAATTGCACTGAGAGTAATGCGTACAGCCCGTGAAATGGGCATTAAAACCGTTGCTGTTTTTTCTGAAGCAGATAGAAATATGCCATTTGTGCGCTTTGCAGATGAAGCCATTTGTATTGGTCCCGCTGCATCTGCTCAATCCTATTTGCGTATTGACAAATTACTTGAAGCCGCAAAACAAACCGGGGCAGACGCCATTCATCCAGGCTATGGATTCTTGAGTGAGAATGCCGATTTTTCAAAAGCTGTAAGCGATGCCGGACTAACTTTTATTGGCCCTTCAGCCTATTCCATCAATATGATGGGTAATAAAATATCAGCCAAGCAAGCAGCTAAAAAATTTGGTGTACCGATGGTACCCGGTACCGACGAACCAATCGACGATGTGCAAACCGCAATTAATATTGCCAAAGAAGTTGGTTTCCCGATACTCATCAAAGCCGCAGCTGGCGGTGGAGGGAAAGGAATGCGTGTAGTAGAAAACGAAGCTGCATTTGAAGAACAAATGCGTATGGCTCAAAGTGAAGCGCTTAGCGCATTTGGTAATGGAGATGTATTCTTGGAGCGTTATGTAGGTGCACCAAAACACATTGAAATACAACTATTGGGTGACCAACATGGCAATTATGTTTATTTATTTGAACGGGAATGCTCTATACAGCGCAGACATCAAAAATTAATTGAAGAGGCTCCATCAAGTTGCATTACAAAAGATATACGCAAAGCTATGGGCGAATGTGCTGTAGCTGTGGCTAAAGCCTGTAATTACTATGGCGCCGGAACAGTAGAATTTTTGGTGGATGAGCAACTGAACTTCTACTTCCTCGAAATGAACACCCGATTGCAAGTAGAACACTGTGTTACAGAAATGATAACAGGCGTGGATTTGGTAAAGGAACAAATCAATGTTGCACGTGGTCAGAAATTATCATTTACGCAAGACGATTTAAAAATTCAAGGTCATGCTATTGAGTTACGTGTATGTGCCGAAGATCCATACAATAACTTTTTACCAGACACAGGAAAATTAGCCTTATATCAAACGCCAAAAGGTCCGGGTGTTCGTGTAGATGACGGTTATGAGCAAGGCATGGATATACCTATTTTCTATGACCCCATGATAGCTAAATTGGTAGTACATGGCAGTACTCGGGACGAGGCTATTCAACGGCTTTGCCGCGCAATAGACGAATATTATATCAATGGCATTCAAACCACTTTACCTTTTGGAAAGTGGGCGGTACAAACAGATGCCTTCCGAAATGGGGACTTTGATACAAAGTTTATTGATAAATATTTCAAACCGGAATATTTACAGGAGTCAAATCCGGATGCCGAGGTGGTAGCCGCATTGCTTGGTTCAATTATTTGGGAACAAGAGCAAAAACCGTTGCTCGCTACTGCTCAAACAAACGGCAGTATTAGTAATTGGAAATTAAGAAGAAACTAATCGCCAATACATTTTTAAAAAGAACTAATCTATGCGTTATCTAATTGTAGCCATTTGTATTATTGGATTTGCTAGTTGTATGTCCAACAATACCAAAACAGACACTGCCCAAACCTCGGCAGCCAATACAACAACTCAAGCAGCACCAACATGTAAACTTAATGCAGGCGCAACTAATCAACTCTTAGTTGCATTGAACAACTACTATCTACTCAAAGATGCATTTGTAGCTGGTAATACTGATGACATCGCAAGCACTGCTGGTGCATTTGCCATGATCACAGACAGCCTTAAAAGCAACATAGCTCATGACACTGCAATCAACAATATGATTATTCATGAGCTGGATACTATAGTTAGTTTTTCAAAAAAAATCGCTTCCCTACCAGCTTCAAGCGATCTACTGGAAAAACAAAGGGCATTGTTTGAAAACATTTCAGACAATACATTCACTTTATGTCAGAAAGTAGAACTGAAAAACGAAATTATTTATCGTGATTTTTGTCCTATGGCATTGAATGATAAAGGTGCACACTGGCTCAGTAGCGAATCTGAAATAAAAAACCCATATTTCGGAAAGAAAATGTTGGAATGTGGCGAGATTACCGATTCGCTAAAATAACAAGCCAATAGTTTATATTCCTTAACTTTGCCGCCCAATTTATGCAACAGTCCAAAACAGTCGCATTCCATACTTTAGGTTGCAAACTCAATTATTCCGAAACCTCTACACTAAGCCGTACACTCGAAGCGAGTGGCTTCGTGAAAAAAGATTTTGAGGAACAAGCAGATGTATATGTAATAAACACCTGCTCTGTTACCGAAAATGCAGATAAAGAATGTAGGATGTTAGTGCGCCGCATCCAACGCCGTGCGCCGCAATCTTTTGTGGTCATTACTGGCTGCTATGCACAATTGAAACCAGAAGAAATTGCGAACATTGAAGGTGTTGACTTAGTGCTTGGCGCTGCCGAAAAATTCAATATCGCCCAACACTTACAAGACCTGACAAAAGGTGATAGTGCGCGAATTTGCTCTTGCGACATTGAGGACGTGAGCGGATTCAATTCTTCTTATTCTCATGCCGACCGCACCAGAACTTTCCTCAAAGTACAAGACGGTTGCGACTATAATTGTTCTTTTTGCACCATACCGCTAGCACGCGGGCACAGCCGTAGCGATACGATCGATCGAGTATTGATAAAGGTTAAAGAAATAGCGGCACAAGGTGTCAAAGAGATTGTACTAACGGGTATCAATCTTGGTGATTTCGGAAAAGGGAACGATGGAGGTAAACAACGTGATGAAAACTTTTACGATTTGATACAGGAATTGGATCAGATTGAAGGTATTGAACGTTATCGTATATCTTCTATTGAACCTAATTTACTCAGCGAAGAGATGATTCGGTTTGTCGCGCAATCCAAGAAAATAATGCCTCATTTTCATATTCCCTTACAAAGTGGCAGCAATAAAATATTGGGCTTAATGCGGCGGCGTTACCAAAGAGAACTCTATACAGAGCGTGTGGCTATGATTAAAGAACAAATGCCTCATTGTGCTATTGGCGTAGATGTAATTGTTGGTTTCCCTGGAGAAAGCAAAGAAGATTTTCAAGAAACTTTTGAATTTTTACATGAACTTGATGTTTCCTATTTCCATGTATTTACCTACTCTGAGCGCGACAACACTCCAGCTTTCGATATGAAACCCGTAGTACCAATACACGAACGTCAGGAACGAAATAAAATATTACGCAATTTATCGCATCAGAAATTACAGTATTTTACACAGCAGCACCTTGGAGCAACCAGATCTGTACTTTTTGAAACAGTTGATAAAAACGGTATAATGGAAGGTTATACCGATAACTATATCAAAGTGCAAACACCTTACCGTTCAGAATGGGTCAATAAAATTATTGATTGGGAATTAAGGTAGTTTTTAATTAACTTCGCAGACTTTATTTTTAAAGTAAAGACTCCTTAGCTCAGCTGGTTAGAGCTACTGACTCTTAATCAGTAGGTCCAGGGTTCGAGTCCCTGAGGGGTCACTCAATACAGTAAAGGATTTCAAGCAATTGGAATCCTTTCTTATTTTTACTACACGACACAAACACGACACAAACTAGAAAATCCTGACGAATACAAACAAAATCTATCTCTTGCTTTTGATGTACATTACACAAAAGGAATATCCTTCGAATTATCATAAACTACCTGTTCCGAAGATGGAAAATCTAACAAGATTGCAACATATTATATCAAAAAAACATTTCGAAAATTACGCTCCAATATCATATTTTGCGGGTAAAAAAATGCGCCAAATTTCGAGCACTTTTAATGAATAAATTATACTAATAGGCAACAATAAAAAACATCATTTCCTAAAAAAAACGACAAACTCAAAAATTAATTTTATAGACGATTAAAGCAAAAATAGAATATTCGCTCTACCCCTTTACTGGTGGTGAAACCAGGAGAAGCAATGGAGACGTTGCCTTGGGTTCATACGGTGATAGCAAATTGCAAGCGTGAGTTATTATGTACGTATCACTCAATTGGTCGGGTATATTTGCAAGCGTATTTGAACGAATTTTGTTACAAGTTAAATCGCCGGAATTTTGATACGGATTTATTTGACCGATTACTCATTTGCTCCGTTGCAACTAAAAATTAAAATCTTAATTACTTATTGAATAGGTCTTTAGTTTACTCATAAGAGCAAAAAACATATATTGCATAATGAATTCATTTTTAACATTCGTTTCAGGAGAAGGTGCAGATTCAAGTCCTAACTGGTTTGATTACTTCACTTTAATTATAACCTCTTTAATTAGCATATTTAGTGTATTGGGGGGCTATAAAATTGCACGGACAATTTATAAAAGTGAACAAAATGATAAGTTGTTAGAGGATATGATGCTTCAAACAACAGAAGTAAATCTTTTTAAAAACTCGCTATCACAATTAAAAACTTCTGTTGATAAGCAGGTTGAAGCTCTGAAACGGTATGATTCAGAGAGAAATTTCACAATACAGTTTGTACAAGGTTTAGATACTACAATCTTCAATTACATACAAATTAGGCACCTGTATTTAGATATTGGATTTTCAAACTCTGAAAAAATTAATAGGCTTAATGAGCTAATTGGATTGATAAGTTCTTTGCAAAAATTTAGTTTGAACTTAAGGGATGAATTTAGAGCATATATGGATAAGTATTCGTTTCATGAGCAAAAGAGGTATCAATACAGACAATTGTTATATACAAAATTTTTCGAACTTTATAACGAAAGATCCGTTAGTGTTGAAGTGGATGAAAATAGCGGAAGGAAGAAATTTACTTTTTCAACACAAGACATTTTTATTAAGAAATATAATGACCTTATAAACACCGTTCAAAATGACCAAGAAGTGATTTTTGATGGAAGTTTAAAAAGTATAGATTTATTGATAGTAAGATTTATTGTACCGCTAATTCATTTATCAAATGAATATGTTCCTGAAGATATACATGCAATTCAAATTTTAGAAATATCAAATGCAGTTAATACCGCGCACAAGGATATAGAAAATATAACTAATGTACATTTTACAAGCGTCAATACTTATCTACAATTATTAGAGAATATTTCTGGCAAAATTCAAGAATATTCGAGTATAGCTTGACGTTTTTAAAACAATAATGATTTTTATTTTTGCACAAAAAAATAAATAAATGGCATTTACCCAAGATAGTCTCACTGCTCGTAATAATTATGGCAACAATAAAAGTGATAAATTCTAAATGATCAAAACGCTTACTACAAATAGCTAAAAACACATTATACAAACTCACGATAATCAAACCGCAACAAATAATCCGCAATATCCAATCCCTGTTCCCGTTCTTGTTCGGTGGCATTGCGTTCCAATAAATCAGAAACGGAGAAGGTAGCAATGCGTGAAAGCTCCTTTGCTTTTGCCGTCCATTTATCAAAGCCATTGAGGTCTGGGAACAGGATAACATTTCGTTTTTTGAGGATGGTACATTTTTCTGCATTGAGGTTGCTTAAACTTCCTACTGCTAACCAAATAAGGTCGGGTAAATATAGGCTTGCAACGATGGCCGTCTTTTCACTTTCTACCAGTGCTATTTGTTTGGTTTTGTCTTTTAATAGGTGTTCTCCAAACAAGCATTGTTGCAGTGCGTATTCAGGGTCTTTTAATAAGCTATGTACCCAATTGATATGCTTGAAGGGCTCTTTAATTCTTTTACCTGTTTTGGGATCATAGAGCATTATTTTGCCTGTCCTTGCTTTCCCCTGTTGGTCTATTTCCCAAAATATGGTTGCACCATTCCAATGGCTCGATGTACCGATGTTGTATTTTTCTTTGAGTCGCTGGGCTATTTCCTTGCTAAAGTGGTTACTTAGAAATTGCAGGAAGTAGTTAGTCTGATCACTGCTTAAGCTTTCCTTGATTAAGGTATCGTCTATAAATGAGGTCGGTTTCTTTTTGACTATTTTTTGTATTGCGGATGGATGGTATTTGGTTTTATCAAATGGGATGTTGTTTTGCTCAAAGTATTGTTTTGGGGTGTAATGGTAGCCGCATTTGCTTTCACGGTTGCATCTGCCCACATCAGAGCTTAGGTGTTCACCTGTTTCTGTATCGATATAGCGCACAAAGGTTTTATCTCTGTAGTTGCAGCTTGGGCAACGGTAACGGCTGCTCATGCCGTTGTAGGGTTCAAATATGTAGCGGTATTGGCTCATTGGTTTATGTTTGCAAGTTGCAAAGGCTTATATAAGGGGTTTGCAATTTGCAAACGACTTTTGGGGTGTTTGGTGTGTAATGTTGTATTTGCAAAATTGTAATTGAAAAGATGTTTTGCCATTGGCTTTACAAGCTACAATGGACTGGTTTTAAATTGGTTGTAACAAAGTTAGGGTATCATGCTTTATCTTTTGTTTTAGGGACTTGCTTGTCACTTTCCTTTAAGCTAAGTATTTGTTTATGGGTAATCCTGTTAGATCGTTATTGCTGTTATCAGTACCCTGTTTTTGTTGGCACAAATTGTTTGGCACATGGCACTAGCGGCATTAGTGGCACAAGTGGCATTTTATTTATGCGCTTATTTTTAGGGTTTTATCATGTTTCGATTCGTATTTTTTGTTGGCACAAACTGTTTGGCACATGGCACTAGCGGCATGAGTGGCACAAGTGGCATTTTGTTTGTAGGCTTATTCTCATTGTTTTAGTTCTGCTTCATGCATTTGGAGGGCATTTTTATAGTTTGGGAGCATATTTTATAGCCTTCGCTTTGCTTTTGTGCCACTCATGCCGTTTGTGCCGCTAGTGCCATGTGCCAAATGATTAAATACGCTTTTTGTATTGATTGCTGCTTTGGCTATTTTTAGTTTTGCTGCTGTTTTATTTTTGTGCCATTAGTGCCACTCGTGCCGCTAGTGCCATGTACCAAATGATTAAATACGCTTTTTGTATTGATTGCTGCTTTGGCTATTTTTAGTTTTGCTGCTGTTTTATTTTTGTGCCACTCGTGCCGTTTGTGCCGCTAGTGCCATGTGCCAAATGATTAAATACGCTTTTCATATTCACCCCTGCTGATCCTGTCAAAAAGTTCTTTGTCGTTCAAAAAGCGTTTGAATGTCCTTTCAGGAATGTTTAAGGTTGCTGCTGTTTGTAGTCCCGTTTCAGTGCTAAAGGTGTCGGGTAAGGTTTCATATAGCGTTGTTTTGTCTGTTGGGTATTTATCTAATGGGCTTGTGTTGGCAATATAGGCGTTGACTTTTATAGCTGATTTTTTGAAGTAGGCAACTAATGTGAGTGCTGCTTGTGTCGCTTTTATACCTATGGTTGTTTGTTTGGGGTTGTCTTGGCTGGCATATTGGAGTAGTTCGAGTATTAGGGCTAAGCGGACGGCGTACATTTCCAGTTTGCTGTATATGCCACTTATGGGTTCATGTTCTGCTTTGTTGCATTCGTCTGCATTTTGTTTTTGCCAGTCGAATAGTATTTGTTTGGCTTCAGGACTAAATTTCATAATGGTTGCCTGAGGGCTTTGGGTTTCGTCAAATTGGATGGGCAGGCTCATTAGGTGGAATAGGATGTTGTCCCAATCTTGGATAATGTCCGGGTCTAGTTCAGTTTCTGTCCAGTAGGGCTTTTGTAAGTTATCAGGGATAACAAAGAGCATTCTGTCTATAAAGCCATTTTGGCTGCGGTTTTCTTTGGCTAGTTCATGGAGTATGCTGTTTTGTATAGTTCCTGCTACTGATATAAAGGGCAGGGGGATAAAGACGGGTTCACCTGTCTTACGGTCTATGTTGATGGGTTTACCACTCCAGACACTTAACCAAAATTCCATTTCACTGCCTTTATTGTATCGGTTGAAGTTTTTAAACCATCCTGCGAGTTCATCTACATGTACACCGATGCCTCTTTGGTTGTATTTGTGTACTTCGGCTAGGGCTTCGGGGGTAAAGTCGGATAATAGTATTTTTTTCCAAACGGGTTTACTGGGTTCTTCTAGGCTTGATTGGTTTGGGTTGGCAGCGTATGTTTGGTTGGTTTGATTAGTATTGCTCGTCCGTTCTTTTTTGGACAGGGTTTGCTGCTGTTCATATTCTTTTCGTTGTTGTTCGTATTGCCGATAGTTTTTTTTGTCTTGTTCTATTATGGGGTGCAGGGCAAAGCTCAGGGGATGGCTTTTGTTTGTCCCTGCTTTTGCCACAATGGCTAAATAGAGTACGGGGCTTTCCAACCATCCCTTTTTTACTTCTACCCTATGGGTGTTGCCTATCGCTACAGATGCGGCATAGAGTATGGATGCACCTATAAAGTCAATGGGAAAATTGAGGGTTCTATTGGTCTCTGTTATGATTTGTTGTATGGGTAAAGGGAATACATGTGTCGGGAATGGGTTGTTCGGGATGATGGGTGGATTAATGTCTGTGGTTTTCTTTTTCTCTTGGGTTGATAGTTGTTCCTGATGTTGTGGCGTGTTTTTGTTGGGTCTGGTCAGTAGTGCTATTTCGGTTTTGATGTCTTGTGCTGAAATGTTGCGTTGTTCGGGATGGTTGTTGTAATTGGTAGGGTTATTTTCGTTACTTTTGTCCTGAAAGGTTAATATTTTATTTGGAGTTAGGTTATGTTCCTGCATGGCTTAGCTCCTTTTCTTTTTAGACAAGTAAGTATCGGTTTCGTTAGCTATTTCAGCGATGGTCTTTTTCCTGCCTGTTTTAAGCCATTGGTCTATTTCTGTTTTGAGGAAACGGAGTTTTTTGCCGCCTTTATGGCAAGGGATGGTACTGGCATGTACCCAGCCATATACAGTGGGTTTGGCGGGTTTGTCGGGCAGGTAGTTGCAGAGTTGGTTCAAGTCAAACCATTGGTCTGTTTCGGGTGCTGGGTTGTTCGTGCGTTCTAGCAGGAGTTTTTTGATTTCACTGATCTCGTTACTGAGTTGATTAACCGCTTGCGGTAGTGTTTCAAAGGTGATTTCCATTGGGTTTTATTTTTTTGATGAATAAAACACAACATTGAGGGGTGAAAAAGATGAATAAAATAATGAATTTGGTGAACTAGCTGAAATGCTTATTAATCTTACGTTTTGGTTATGGAATATTTGTAGAGGTTCGTACTGAATAGGTTGTTTTTATCAATTTTCTGGTCTTTAAATATGGAGAATAGCTGTTTGTACAGTGTTAAGTATTCATAGTTGATAGGGTTATTGTATAAGGAACGCCATATTTCACCCATGACAAAGGCTATATTTTTTACATTGCCATTTTTTACGAAGATGGGATTTGTAATGGTGGCTTGCTTGTACAGAAAGTATGTGCTAATTTCCTGTATTGCTTTTTGGTAGTCAGTATCATTATTGAATGCCGATTGGTATTCCGAGAGTTTTTCGGTTATTGTGGCAATTATTTCTTGTGCTTTTTTTTCTGTGCCTGTACCCTGTGAAAATTCATGTTTATCAATTACAAGTATATATTCAGCATTTTTTTGATTGTTTTCTTCGTCTTTTTGTATGTTTTTTTTAGGTTCTTGTTCGTAATTTTTTTTCGTTTTTTCTGTCGCTTGTTCCAGTCTTTTGAATTTGTCAAAGAAACTATGTACTAATTTTTCGTGCTTGTGGGCTAGGAAAAAGTCGTATTTCAAGAGTAGTTGTTCAAAGAAGTCGGCGTAGGTTTCTATGTCGTTGCTAAATGTTGTGGCAAGGTGGTAAGCCAAAAAGTCTTTGGATTCCATGAAGTCCGTCAAATAGTATTGGAGCGCAAAGAAAAGGTCGTAATTAGGATCTTTTCTATCGAGTGTGCAACTGAGTGAATATCCTATTATTGAGGTTATACTTTCGTCGTTGTTCTCAGGAAAGGGAAAGAATCTTGGTATTGGGAATGTATCAGTTTCTTTGGCTTTGTCGCATAGGTATTCATATTCTTTAAGGTATTCTGAGGCAGAAAACTCTTCATTAGTTAAGGAGAAGGATCTTTTCTCTTTTACAATGAGTAGGTACGCCAGTGAAAGCTTAACGGTATCTGCAATAAACGTACGGTCAAATTCTGTCCAACGGTAACTTAGTCCGTCCATTATGATGCTTGAATTGATGTCGTGAATGGAATCACTCGGTAGTGCCATTGCTTTGTTCTTTTCTTGTTCTTGAAAGAATTTGTGTGTTATTTTTTCATGCTTCTCTTTTAAGAAGAAGTCGTATTTTAAGAAGAGCAGTTCTATGTAGTCTTTGTAGGTGCTTATGTCATTGTTAAATGTTGTGCTTAGGTGGAAGGCTAGAAAGTCTTTTGTTTTCATGAGGTCGGTCAAATAAAACAAGAGTGCAAAGAATAGGTCATAATTTTCTTCGTCCTTTTCTAACAAACAAGGGGTATCATGATACATGATTTCTACATAATCCTCGTATTTATCTCTTGGGAGAATAAAATCTTTACTAAATGGGAGGGATACACTCATCACTATTCGATCTTGACCTTTGTAATAATATTTTACAAAGCTTTCTTTTGGTGGGCGTACTTTATTTGATACAAGGTGTATAGGTAATCCTTTTTTAAAGAGTAACAGTTGTAATGTAAATTGAAATTTCATGTAGATAAAATCGGCTTCAAATTCCTTCCATCGTTCGGAAAGGCATAGCTCTATATATACTTTACTTGTATCTATAGTGTGTTCAGGGTATTCTTGTCTATTTACTTCCATTTTTTAATTAATGTTAGTTTGTATGCTATTGATTTGATGGAGCAGTTTGGGTTTATTAAATAAATGCATATTCTGTTTATGACTTAACTTTATCAGTTCGCATTGGACATTAATACATTTGTTCCATCATATAGCTGTCTAGGCTTCCATCGGAGTTGACCCATTCAGGTAAAGCATAATAACCGCCTTTTGTGCCATGTAGTTTATGGAGGCTCAGGCGTTTTTCTTTGACGCTTTTGCTTAGTATTACAGATAATAACATCATGGGCTTGGTTTTATAGCTAAAGGAAAATTCCAGTTGATCTAGTTTATCGTATAATTCTGCGGCTCTCAATGGTTTGCCTGCTTGTCTTAGGATAAAGATTATTTTACCGAGCCAACTTAGTTTGTCGATGTCTGGTTGCTCCAAGTTTTCTTGTGGATTGGACTGTTGGATTAGGTTTTGCGTTTGGGGGTAGCTAGAGGATTGGGGGGTATTGTATTTCGCTTGGAGTGCTTCAAGCATATCGTAGGCTACTTTTTCTTTTAATCGGGCGGCTTGGAGTGCTTCTTCCAGTTGCTTTATTTGTTGCCTGAGGTATTCTATCAATGTACTTTGGTCTGTTTCGGTGTTTTCAGTGTTCATCGGGTGTCTGTTTTAGGATATTGGGCAGCAAACCTAATCATTTATTAACTGCCTACATGTCGGACACTACTATAAAAGCCTCAAAATGTGTGTTTTAGGGCTTTTATTGGCACATCATTAACGTAATATTTAGCTAGTACTAATCGAATACTAATTTCCTTAGTTAGTCATTCACGTTTTGGCACTTGTTTTATCAATAAAAGGACTAAAATCTAAAACATATTGTTACTATACCAACAAAAATGATGGAATAAATACAATCTTAGCACTCATCCCGTACAACTATTACCAATAAATGCAGTATCGAAACCGTAATCAAGAAATGTTTTTATCATATATTCGTATGGGATATAATAGGGGTCTTTTTATTTGGTCTTTCTGATTTTTGTTGCAAATAAATGCGTGTGACAATGAAAAGTAATGAGCAATGCCTAAACGTATTGGATGGAATAATTCATTTGAGCTAGTGGAATGCAAAAAATCTGATTTATTTAGAATGTTGTGAAGGCTGTACCGCTTCAAAAAATTTAGAAATAAAAGATGCTGTAATGAATAGGTGTTATATTAAAATAGGAGTACATTTATACAACTAAAATAATTATTATGGGATCAATTATTATTTCGCTTATTCTTGGTGCTATTGCAGGTTGGCTGGGCAGCCAATTATTTAAAGGCAGTAGTTTAGGGCTTATCGGCAATATTGTTGTTGGTATTATTGGCGGCTTTATTGGCAATTGGCTATTGGGTCGCGTTTTGGGCATTTCTTTTGGTGGCAGCTATTTGGGTTATATTATCACAGCGGCTATTGGTGCTGTTGTATTGTTGGCATTACTTAATTTTTTAATGAAAAAGAGTTAGTAGGAATTAGAATACCGCTATGGTATTATGTGCCATACAATAAAAATGTTATTTGGGACGGCTGGATAACCGTAATTAAATTAGTAGGTGTGTAAATTTGATTTACGCACCTTTTATTATTTAGACAAGACTAAATAAGATAGACCTAAATTATTCAGAAAAGATAGCGGCTATCATGCTTATTATTGCTACGAGTATAAGGATGCCAAAAAGAACAAGGACGATATAAAAATATTTGTCGAGATTACTCATTGCTGATTTTTTAATTGTGTTCGGTTAGTCCATATATTTTATTCTGTGGTTTATGATAGATAGATAGATAGATAGAT
>DBTQ01000030.1 GCA_002307135.1 Bacteroidetes bacterium UBA1312 | reverse complement strand
AATGAACGGGTAATCACTTGGATGGGCGTGCGCGCGCTTTCACAAACGCCATTTAAAACAGAAACATAGTATGTTCTCGTACCAACTACATTAGTAGGTGGGACTAAAGTAGCAGTACCTACACCGCCTGTTGCTACAGTGTACCATCTGAGAGAACCTACAGAAGAATATGTTGCAGTAAGTGCCGGGGCAACATCATGCTGGCAGTAATAAAGAGGGCCAGAAGTAGTGGGTGCATCTGGACTTATAAATGGTTGAATAGTAATAACCATCGAATCAATACATCCAAACGCTTCTGAAGGTTTAGCAACATAGGTAACAGTTGCATCTGTCAACACAATTTGGTTGTCTGTACCAGTCAAATTTTTGAGCCCTGGTCGAGGAGACCATATCCAACTATACCCACTTCCACCATCAATATTTAATATTTTATTTTCATCGGCAGATCCCTTAATGCGGCATACTTTAACCGTATCGCCAGATTCGTATTGTTTGCCATCATAATTCCAAACGGGGGACACATCCGCAAAAGCTGAATCAAGATCGGCTTTACTCAACACATAAGCATAAGAGACGTTAGTACTATCACCAGGTGCAAGTGATCCTATATTGAATATTACACCAATACCTTCGTCATTAATGTCAGCTGTATCTGGTTGGTTGAAACGAAAAATTGTATTGGCTGTCTCACTAGCGGTATCATTAAACATGACACTCAAAGAATCTAAAGGTGTAAGGCTCCCCTTAACGATATAGGGTTTAGCACGACAATCCTTTGTTCCCAAACCCAAATATGCACCAAATGCCTGACCTGTAGCTGAAACCAAAGATCTTTTTGTAGCATTGGGTAAATAATATTCTATTTTATTGATCGTTACATAAGAACCTCCACCAGGTACAGCGACTTCATTATCCGGATCAACTGTACGTTCATAATATATATTGTTTACTGTGGTCGAACTAGTATTTTTTATAGTCACCTTGGACACAAAGTAAACTTTATCTGTACGCAATGTGGTGATCTGACGTATAGCCAATGGACCTGTACTTCCTTCCCAAGTTGCAATTCGTTTAGTACCAACAACGGAATACCCAGTGCAGGCTCCGGTTAGTCCTCCCGTAAATGAAGTTCCACCTCCACCGCGCCAAGCCTTAGCCCAAATACCATTATATTGAATATCCCAGCCTTCCTGAGGCGAACCCGGCAAAAAATAATCACCAATATAATTAGGTGTTCCAACTGTCCATCCATCCTTGTCTGGGTCTGCTACAAAACCCAGCGCAAATCCCGAACCAACAGCGACACCTCTAGCATGATACCCTGCTGGTGCAGCATTATCTGTACCAAAAGCTCCATTAGTAGCCACACCCACTTCCACATACTGACCTTGTAAAAAAACTTCAGTACCGACTAATTGCGCATTAGCAAGTTGGGAAAAGCTTGTCATTAATAAAAAAGCAAGTAAAAACTTACACTTTTGTAAATTGTTTTTCATAATATTTTAGATTGACTGCAAATAGGTTATTAAAGGTATCGGCACGGTAATTTATCAAATAAAGTTAGCAAAAAAATAAACACATATATTTTTATTGCTTAAAAAAATTCACCCACTTATCATTTCTACAAAGAAAAGACCACAAAAAAAAAGAAATGGTTGGGTGTATTACCCAAAAAAATCAAGCTAATGAAACATGAACCTTATTTATATGAATATATTATCCTAAAAAACTCCCGGTTCATTTAATTTATAAATACAAAAGAAACACTTAACAATAAGATAATCCTTTTTCTAACGTAAATTTGAAATACCACTCTAACATTGCACTCGAAATTATGCAAGAACTTCCAGAAAAAATATTGATTGTTGATGATGAACCGGATATTATCGAATTCATCAATTACAACTTGAAAAAGAAAGGTTATCTGACAGAGACTGCATCTAATGGTGTCGAAGCCATTAGAAAAGCGAAATTGTTTCGTCCAGACCTTTTTCTATTAGACATTATGATGCCCAGTAAGGATGGCATACAAACCCTTCGTGAATTACGCATCATGCCGGATTTCGAAACAACTCCTGTTATATTTCTTACAGCATTACGCGATGAGAAATCAGAAATTGCAGGGTTAGAAACGGGTGCAGATGATTATATTACCAAACCCATCAAACCCGAATTACTGCTTACTCGTATCAGTACACTGCTTCGTCGGATGAAAAAAGACCGAGAAACAGAGGAAAAAATGGTGATTGGTGATTTGGAAATCAATAAAACAAAGTTCACTGTCGTATATAAAGGCAATGAAATTGTTTTGGCTAAAAAAGAATTTGAATTACTATCTCTATTGGCATCCAAGCCTGGCAGGGTATTTTTAAGAAACGAAATATTACAACGTGTTTGGGGCTCTGAAGTAATAGTAGGCGACCGAACTATTGATGTTCATATTCGTAAAATACGACAAAAATCAGGCGTAGATTTCATTACTACGGTAAAAGGGGTTGGTTACAAGTTTGATTTAGAATAACTTTAACCCACGATGTCTGAATTACCTGTTGGCAAAAATATTTCACCTCGCTTATTAGCGTTTATTACAGCATTAATTATTGCGGGTGTAGTATCGGTTATTTGTATCCCGCTGGTAAAAGCTACCTATTTTTCGGCAATAATATTTGCCGCCACCTTTCTAATTTCTTTTTTGCTATTTTACTATACCGTAGAACATTTTATTTATCGAAAAATAAAATTGATTTACAAATTTATTTACCAAACAAAAGCAACGAAAAGAGAAGAGTTTTTCTACAACAATATTCTTCCACAAAAATCTATTGAAGAGGTAAATAAAGATGTGCAGCAGTGGGCAAAACAAAAAAGAGAGGAGATAGAGTTATTACAGCTAAATGAACAATATCGCAAAGAATTCTTAATGAATCTTTCTCATGAATTGAGAACCCCCATCTTCACTATTCAGGGATATGTAGAGACCCTGCTTAGTGGCGCAATTGAGGATCAGGAAGTCAATAAAAAATTCCTCACGAATGCATCTAAAAGCATAGATCGACTGGTACAATTAGTTGATGATGTTGATGAAATATCTAAACTTGAATCGGGACAAACACCTCTAGCTTTCGAAACCTTTGTGATCCATGATTTGATCAAGGATATTTTTGAAGAATTCTCACTCAAGGCCAACGAAAAAAGTTTAACGCTGGAAATAAAAAAAGGTACGGAACGAAGCCTAAGTGTGTATGCAGATAAATCCAAAATAAAACAAGTACTCGTTAACTTAATTGAAAATGCAATCAAATATGGTCATCCTAATGGGACAATTACCGCCGGTTGCTATGAGCTTGATGACAAAAGGATTTATGTAGAAATCTCAGACGATGGTCCAGGGATTGAGGAACAGCATTTACCACGCATTTTTGAACGGTTTTACCGCGCCGATCGTAGTCGTAATCGTTCTATTGGCGGAACAGGTTTGGGTCTTGCCATTGTGAAACATATTATCGATGCACATGGACAAACAATTACTGTAAGAAGTAAACTTGGTGTTGGTTCTTCATTTGGTTTTACATTAGACAAAACCAATTCAAATTCTTAAGCACTCAATCTTTTCTTTTTAGAAATAGTATTCCACATACTCAACAAGAAACCCAAAACCATTACAATAGTGCCCAACCACACCATATTAATGTGTGGAAAAACAATTGCTTTCAACACAACAAAATTCTTGCTCGGATCTATCTCTTTTACTTCTATTTCAGCCGCATTATCTTCAGGAATAATCTTTGCAAGCCGTACGATTGCACCTTCTGAATTGAGCGTATCTTCAATATGATTTTCGAATTTATCACGGATATAATAAATAGGGTTTGCTGTATTAGATTTCCCTTTAAGATTGTAAATATCAAGCATTGCAGAAACTGCTACATCTCCTGCTTGTGGCTGGTAACGCGCGTCCTTGATAACAGTACTGAATCCATTAAATACAATAAATCCTTTGCTTAAAAAAACGCTGTCTCCTTTGTGTAATCTAAAACTTTTGAAAGAGACCGTATCCGCATCTTTTGCGGGTTGGCTAACCGAACTTACGTAAGTAAATATATCTTTGTTCCAATAGTGTTTGGAAGAAGGATTAGCAATTAGTCCTTGTTGCCCTTTCGGATTAATAAACGCATCCGGATAAAGGGCAAAAGATTCCAAAATTTTATTTGTAGCAGTATCTTTTCTTTCAAATACAACTTTATAGAATGTACGTGGATCATCGCTAGAAGTTGAATCGCCTTTGTAAGTAGCCCAATAGTCATTCATAGCAACTGGTACATCCTTATACAACATTACATTCTCTTGGCTTTCTTTAATTGCCTCACGCATATCTGTTTTACCCAATGGCAAAATACCACCTAAAGTATTTAAGGAAATCACTTCCTTTTTATGCCCTGTAATCAATATGCCTAATAGCAATAATCCAAATCCAAAATGAGACATTGCAGGTCCCATTTTTTTGAATGATTTTTGAAAAAAGAATACATAAGCCACATTAGCCACAATTGAAAAGCAACAACAGAAAAGCAACATAATAAATTGCCAGCCATCAATTTTCTGTGTATAACCTACAATAAAACTAAGTGCTGTGGCAATACCTAAAACAATAATTAGTTTGCTAATAATTGTTCTGACATCAGTATGCTTAAATTTTAAGTACAATACTTTCGCAGACAATACACTGATAAACATCACCACCCATATCTGTATATTGTTATAGTGAGCAACGGGGTTTACTGGCGGTGCAACATCTTTTCCTGTTATCCATTTTGCCAAAGGCGACCAGACAGGAATAGAAGTAGTAAAGGTTATTTGTAAGGCAGATAATAATAAAATAAACGAACCGATAAACATCCAAAACTCACGTGAAGTCAATTCTTCTTCGGAATGCACACGTGGCAATTTTTTCCAACGAGCTGCCAATAAAGCAATTCCAATTCCACCAAAAACTGCAATAAAGATCAACAGATGCCAAAATAAAGATTTGCCCTCTCCTGTAAAGGCATGTACTGATGTGTTGCCCAGTACTCCGGTTCTTGTAAGAAATGTAGAATACCAAATAGCAATATAGCTGAGTACATAAAATGTAAGTGTAATAGCTAAAGAGCGGCCAGTTGCTCTAAATATCAATAACGTATGTAACGCAGCCACCATAATCATCCATGGTACTAATGATGCATTTTCTACGGGATCCCATGCCCAATAACCACCAAAGTTAAGTGACTCATAAGCCCAAGCACCACCCATCATTATACCTGTGCCCAATACCGCCCCTGAGAATAATCCCCATGTTAAAGTTGGTTTTATAAATTGTTGGTAATCGCCTTTCCATAATGCCGCAATAATAAATGCAAAAGGAATTAATGTAGAAGCAAATCCTAAGAATAATATAGGTGGATGTATCACCATCCAGTAATTCTGAAGTAATGGATTGAGCCCATTACCATCCGTAATCATACTCATGTAATTTGCTTGTGCAAATATTGGAGCTCCTTGCATTTGCACTCGTAACAACATAAATGGAGACGTGCCTATCTGAATACCCCCAGGTAAATAGATACCAAATAAAACCGTAGCCAAACAAACTTGAACAAGTGCAATAACAGTCATAGCACGGCTCTCCAGTCCTTTGCCAGTAAACATAACTATTATGCCTAAAACAGAATGCCATATAGACCAGAGCAAGAAACTCCCCTGTTGCCCTTCCCAAAAACAAGACAATAAGTATTTTGCCGGTAATGCTCTCGATGAATGCTCCCAAGCATAATGGTATTCAAAAAGATGCTGCGTAAGAATATAGTACATCGTAATGAATATGGCAAACACAGCAGCTGTGTGAATAATAAAACCATTTCTTGCCAATCGTAACCAGCTATTACTTTCGACCTCGCCCACTCGCTCACTTTGTGCAGAACGGAAATAACAGAATGCACTAAATAATGATGCTATAAAAGACAGTATTACAAAAAGATGCCCCAACTGACCGGGTAACAAATGCTCACCTATAAATTGTGTTTGCAATGAAATAGTTTTAAAAAATTCAAACGCTTATGTTCCATTAAAGGCAAAACTATTTGCGCTATAACTTAATTATTTTTTACTCGTAAGCTATGATGCATTACCAACCGCTACTTGGTCTTTTTTGTATTTGCTCGGGCATTTCATTTGTATTTGCGAGCATCTGAACTCATCTCCTTCCATGTGTCCCTTCATCACAATCTGTTCAGACTTTTCTATATCTGTAGGTTTTGTACCATTAAACACTACCCTCTTGACATTACCTGCTTTGTCCTTTACTAAAAAGCTACAGTGATTAGGGTCTTTAACAGGATCATAATCCACATGCTTATCACCATCCAATACACCAATAACATGAAATTGTTTCGCAGGGCTTTGAGCGGCCGTTCCAAATGTCTCGTAAGTACTAAAATCGCCAAACATACTCACGATAACGCAAACAGCAGCAGCAACCAAAACAAGCAAAACGATATGTGTTTTCTTCATAAAAATTTAATATTGTATTATAGATTTATATAATCAAATTAGCAGTTCAAAAATAGCTCGACAAAGTTACACCGAAATATTGTTTGATTGATTTTAGTTTTACTTTTGGCAATTATTTATAAAACATTTCTGCACAAAAAATTGTTATGGCTGCTGATTTATCTTCATTCGACCCCAACTCTGTAGGGTTAAAAACGAATAATATTTTCGGATTACCCTTTTCTTTGGAAGAATCGGATTTAGTGTTATTACCTGTACCTTGGGAGGTCACAGTTTCCTATCGAAACGGTACTGCTCGTGGCCCTGAAAATATCTTTGGTGCATCCCTGCAAATTGATCTATACGATTCGGATGTAAAGGACGCATGGAAAAGTGGTTTTTATATGCTGCCGGAGGACAGAAATATCCGCAAAAAAAGTAATTACTTACGTCAGTGTGCCGAACTCATTATTTCTTGCCTTAGCGAAGGCGGAGATTTAGAAACCAATGTTCAACTCAAAGAAAAACTAAGGGAAGTAAACGAAGGCACTACAATGCTTCGGGATTGGGTTTATGAGATGACACACCGTTTGCTCAAAGAAGGTAAATTAGTAGGGCTTGTTGGCGGCGACCATAGCACTCCTCTTGGTTTTATTAAAGCATTGGGCTCATTCCATGACAATTTTGGCATTCTACAAATAGATGCACATGCCGATTTGCGTATTGCTTATGAAGGGTTCACCTATTCTCATGCATCTATTATGTACAATGTGCTCAACGAAGTTCCTCAGGTGAATAAACTGGTACAAGTAGGCGTTCGTGACTATTGTGATGAAGAATTAAACATCATTAACAGCAATCCACAACACATCAAAACTTTTTTTGACAAAGACATTAAAGAGCGCCAATACGAAGGGGAAACATGGAAAAGTATTTGTACCGATATTGTCAACTCTTTGCCAGACAAAGTTTACATCAGTTTTGATATAGATGGACTTGATCCTAAACTTTGTCCAGATACAGGTACTCCGGTACCGGGAGGCTTTGAAATGGATCAAATATTTTATCTCTTTAAGTTATTACACAATAGTGGTAAGAAAATCATTGGCTTCGACCTCAATGAGGTATCGTGTGGTGAACACAGTACCGATGGCATCGATGCTATTATTGGTGCAAGAGTATTGTACAAAATGTGTAATTTTCTCAGCGCCAGTAAAGATCGCTAGTAATAATTGCTTTATTAAAACAGCCGCTTCAAAATTTGAAGCGGCTGTTTTAATTGAAATATTTAAATATTTCCGTCAATTAAGCAATACTGTTTTCTGCAACAAAAGAAAGCGATTTGCTTACCAATTCTTTAGAACCGATATAAATAGGGGTACGCTGATGCAATTCAGTTGGGATAATATCCAAAATTCTTCCAGCGCCAAAATCTGCAATACCACCCGCAGCTTCCATAATGAGTGCCATTGGATTGCATTCGTATTGAAGGCGTAATTTGCCCGACTTATTTTTTTGATCGGCGGGGTAAAAGAAGATCCCCCCTTTTATTAAAGTACGATGTAAATCGGCAACCATAGAACCAATATACCTTAGTGACAATGGTTCTCCATCATCCTTACCATTTTTGTCCATACAGTAATTCAAGAAATCTTTGACTCCCTGATCATACTTACAAGTATTGCCTTGGTTTACTGAATATATTCTTCCTTTTTCGGGGCATTTAAGATTTGGGTGTGACAAGCAAAATTCGCCTATAGAAGATTCTAAAGTAAAGCCATTAACACCTATTTTAGTGGCATATACCAACATAGTGCTTGATCCATAAATAACATAACCTGCTGCCATCAATTTATTACCCGGCTGTAAAAAATCTTCGGCCGTACAAGGTGCGCCCATTGGGCTTACTCGGCGATAAATGGAAAAAATAGTACCAATAGAAGCATTTACGTCTATGTTTGAAGACCCATCAAGAGGATCAAACAGAACTACATATTTGGAATTGAATGAAAAAACATCGTCAAACGCTACAAAATCATCGTTTTCTTCTGAAGCTATACCTGCACATTCCGCACTGTTCTGCAAAACATTAATCAAAGTTTCATTGGCAAAAATATCCAATTTCATTTGCTCTTCACCTTGCACATTTGTAGCACCATGTTTACCCAATATATCTACAAGTCCAGCTTTGTTTACTTGTTTGTTGATTATTTTACAAGCCAATGCAATATCACGCAACAAAGACGACAATTCGCCTGTGGCATGAGGGAATTTTCTGGTTTCCTGAATGGTAAATTCATCCAAGGTAATGAGTTTTCTCTTTTTAGTATCCATGTGAATAATTTTTATGCTGACGGCAAAAGTACTCTTCAATTATGAATTTGCAAGGCATATTGAATGAATAAAAGTAATTAGATGAAGATTAGTAGATATTGTTGATTCGGCAATTCACAATTGCATATTACCTTTACACCATGTCCTTGTTCAAAGAATGGAATCCTGACCTACACAGCCTTGCAGCAATTTGGCGTATTGACGAGCCAGAAGACTTTTTTGCAGCGCAAATAAATGTACATAGTAATATCAAAAGTGACAAACGTCGTATAGAGCACTTAGCAGGGCGATTCCTATTACAATACCTTAAAGACGATTTTCCGCTACACTCAATAGTCCCCGACGAACACGATAAACCACAATTACCCGATAGCTTATATCATTTTTCCATATCACATTCTTATCCTTATGTAGCAGCTATTATCAGCACTCACTCCGCTGTTGGTATTGATTTACAATGTTGGCATGAACGTATATTACATTTGCAACATAAATTTTTATCTGCCAGAGAACAGCTTTTTTGTCAGAATGATCCTCATAAAATAACGCTTGCATGGAGTGCTAAAGAAGCCGCATACAAATATCAAGGACGAAGAGGTGTAGATTTTATTGAACATTTACCTATCGAACACTGGAACGAACAGGATGGCATACTTAATATGTCAATAAATTTGAAATTGACAACCCAAATACAACTTATAAATCTAAAAGGGTATATTTATAAAGATTTTTCTTTATGCTTTTGTCCATTTTAAAGAATTTTTTTTAATTTAATGTATTACTTTTCAAAAAAATAACACAGAAAATACACCAAAAAGAAAAAATAGTTTACTTTCGCAAAAAATAAATCTATTTTATGTCTTCATTACGTCAATCTGCTCTGGAACAAGTAATAAAAGGTCACGAGGATAAAAAGGTGAGCCACTATAATGGCAAACGCATCACCGCTATTTTCAACAGTCATGTATTTACAGAGCGCCTTATGCGTGAGTATTTGAGCGACGAGGCCTACAAAAGCCTCATGAACTCCCGCAAAAATGGCACTAAAGTAGAGCGTCGTGTTGCGGATCAGATAGCCAGCGGCATGAAGGCTTGGGCGGAAGAACGTGGTGTAACCCATTACACACATTGGTTTCAACCACTTACCGGCACTACTGCCGAAAAACATGATTCATTCTTTACAATAAAAAGCGATGGTACTGCGATCGAATTGTTTGATGGCGATACTTTGATACAACAAGAACCGGATGCATCAAGCTTCCCGAACGGTGGTATCCGTGCAACATTCGAAGCACGCGGCTATACTGCTTGGGATCCTTCCTCTCCTGCATTCATTATGGAATCGGGCTTTGGTAAAACATTGTGCATTCCTACTATTTTCATTGCCTACAATGGCGAATCTTTAGACTATAAAGCGCCTTTAATCAAATCTGCAGCGGCTTTAGACAAAGCAGCGGTGGATGTTTGTCACTATTTCGATAAAAATGTCTCTAAAGTAAATGTAACCTTGGGATGGGAACAAGAATATTTCTTGGTAGATGAAGCTATTGCCAATGCTCGCCCGGACTTAGTGATGTGTGGACGTACCTTGGTAGGACACCCTCCAGCAAAAGGACAACAATTAGATGACCATTATTTTGGTTCTATACCCGATCGCGTTTTTGCTTTTATGCAAGATTATGAGCAAGAAGCTTACAAATTGGGTATTCCTTTGCGCACTCGTCACAATGAAGTTGCGCCTAGCCAATTTGAGTGTGCTCCTATATTTGAAGAAGTAAATATTGCCGTTGACCACAACACTTTGTTGATGGACATTATGAGTAAGGTTGCAAAACGCCATAAATTAATGGTGTTATTGCACGAAAAGCCTTTTGCAGGCGTAAACGGTAGCGGCAAGCACAACAACTGGAGCTTATCTACAGATACAGGTGTTAATCTATTGTCACCCGGGAAAACACCGCGTACTAATCTGATGTTCTTGACATTTTTTGTCAATGCTATTAAAGCAGTTCATGATTATGCAGACTTGTTACGCGGAGCAATTGCATCTGCAAGCAATGACCACCGCCTTGGCGCCAACGAAGCTCCTCCGGCAATCATTTCAGTATATTTAGGTAAATATCTTTCTGAAGTTTTGGATGAAGTGGAAACTCGTGTAAATGATAATTTCACTGAACAAGACGAAGTATTGTTGAAGTTGGATATTCATAAGCATATTCCGGAAGTATTGATGGACAATACAGATCGTAACCGCACCAGTCCCTTTGCATTTACTGGAAATAAATTTGAATTCCGTGCAGTAGGTTCTTCTGCCAACTGTGCTTCACCAATGACTGTGTTGAATACCATGATGGCGGAAACATTGAAGCAATTCAAAAAAGATGTTGATTCACTAATAGAAAAAGGAGATAAAAAGGAAGTTGCAATTATGCATGTATTGCGTAAATACATCACTACTTCCAAAAAAATACGTTTTGAAGGGGATAACTATAGCGACGAATGGGCTGCAGAAGCTAAAAAACGTGGTTTGAGTAATTTCAAAACAACGCCAGAAGCATTGGATGTATTTGTCAGCAAAATGGCAAAAGATCTATTCACTAGTAATGGCATTTACAGCGAAAGAGAATTGGATGCCCGCCACGAAATAATGTTGGAAGATTATGTAAAGAAAGTACAAATCGAAGCACGTATCATTGGCAATTTAGCAACCAATCACATTCTACCCGCAGCTGTAAAATATCAGAATATTTTGATGGAAAATGTAAAATCTCTAAAAGATTTAGGCATTGACGAAACTGGTTATAAAGCTCAATTGAATCTGGTTAAGGTTATTGGTAAACATATCCAATCGCTTAATGACAATGTTGAGGCTATGATAGCTGCACGTAAAGTTGCGAATAACGAAACAGATATGCACAAGCGTGCTGATTTATATTGCAACACTATTAAGAATTTGTTTGAAGAGATCAGATACCCTGCAGATAAATTGGAACTTATAGTGGACAATAGCCTTTGGCCTTTACCTACTTATCACGAAATGTTGTATTTCGGATAGTAGTTGCAAGGCTCTTAAACACAATGATGAAAGCGCCGCTAATTATTTATTAGCGGCGCTTTCATTTTATGCACTTAATTATTTGTCTTATTAAATACTTCCTGTTCTTCCGCCATCAACTGGTATGCTCGTGCCATTTACATAAGCAGCCGCAGGTGATGCCAAAAATGCGATCATGGCTGCAATCTCTTCTGGCAAAGCAAAACGTGCCGCGGGTATTTCATTGAGCATCTCCTCTTCAACAGCACTTTTATCCAATCCTGATTTTGCAGATTTATTATCTATAATACCGGATAAACGACCTGTGGCAGTTGCTCCAGGCAATACATTATTTACAGTAATACCAAATTGCGCAACTTCGCCTGACAATGTCTTTGCCCAAGATGCCACCGCTCCTCTAATAGTGTTGGAAACGCCCAGCCCTTTCAACGGAATTTTTACAGAAGTGGAAATTACATTAATGATGCGTCCGTATTTTGCCTCCTTCATACCCGGTAATACAAGCGTGGCAAGTATGTGATTACAAATAAGGTGCTGATTGAACGCTTGTAAAAAAGCTTCCGGTGTTGCTGTGGCAACTGGCCCTGCAGCTGGTCCACCGCTATTATTGATGAGTATATGTACTGTATTATTCTGCACATATTGAGCAACCACAGCCTCTACATTTGCCGGCTGTGTAAAATCAGCAACCAAATATTGGTGTTGTTGACCTTTGTCTGTTTCTAATGTCTTTAGTGCAGTTTGCAAACTCGCCTCATTGCGCGCTATAAGTGTACAATTGGCACCCAAGTGTGCTAATATTTGAGCAGTAGCAAGGCCTATACCTTGTGTACTGCCTGCTACCAAAGCATTTTTGCCTAATAAATCTAATGAAAACATGGCGCAAAGATAATTGTAGGAATTGGTAATTAGCGTGTACTATTTTCTTATTATTAAGTATCCCTCCTTTTAGCTGCATTTCCTATCTTCGTGCGCTTTAAGTGATATTGGGTATTTATGGAAATGAAGTTAGAAGCGCAAAACACCATCAAGCTGGCGTTACCAATTATTTTTGGAGAGCTGGCACAAATGGCTTTGCATCTTATAGATACTGCTATGATCGGAGCAATTAGCCATGTGCAATTAGCTGCTGCATCTTTAGTTATAAATGTTTTAGGTATTCCATTTGTATTAGGTATTGGCATTACAATGTCTATATCACAAACGGTATCTATGGCACATGGTCAGCGCGACAAACAAAAAGTATCACATTTTCTGTTTAATGGATTTTGTTTGTGTGTTATTTCTTCTTTGATTATTTCTTTGGGTCTATTTATGGGAACGGGTATTATACTGCACCTGCACCAAGACCCGGAAGTGGCTCGGCTTGCTATCCCTTTTCTGAAAGTGATGAGTATTTCATTGATTCCGATGTTGCTGTTTATGGCACTCAAACAATTTACCGATGGATTGGAGCATACTCGTACTGCTATGGCACTATCTCTATTTGCATTGCCATTAAATGTGTTTATTAACTGGTTGTTGATATATGGACATTGGGGTTTCCCACGTATGGAAATGATGGGTGCAGCTTATGGAACACTTATTACCCGAAGTATTATATTCATAGCATTAGGCATTGTTATCTTTCGACATCGTTTATTTACAAGATATGTGGCTGTCCGAAAAAATCAATGGGTATTAAGTGCAGCTACCTTTAGGGCTTTGTTACGAATAGGAATTCCCAGTGGCTTGCAAATAGGAATGGAGGCTGGAGCATTTGCAGTATCAGGTATATTGATTGGTACAATTAGTGCGGTAGATCAGGCAGCACATCAAATTGCACTGAGCTGTGCAGCATTTACGTTTATGGCATCCATGGGACTAGCTCAGGCCGGGTCTATACGCGTAAGTAATGCTTATGGCAGAGGCGATTTTCATAAAATTGGAGTAATCGGGAAAAGTACTTTATGGTCAGCATTGGCTTATGGTATTTTTTGTGCAGTTGTGTTTGTTTTATTGCGTAATGTATTACCAGAAGCATTCAATAAAGAAAAAGAAGTAATAGCCATGGCTTCCTTGTTATTATTGTTTGCTGCGGTTTTTCAAATTTCGGATGCCACACAGGCTATTGGAGCAGGTTTGCTACGTGGCACAAAAGATGTACAAGTTCCAACCATACTCATCGCTGTTGCCTATTGGGTATTAGGTATTCCTTCCGGCTGTATATTAGCATTCCATTTCAAAATGGGCGCACCAGGCATTTGGTTGGGATTTATTATTGGTCTTACATTTTCCTCCTGTTTTCTAAACGCGCGTTTCTTAAAAATGGTACAACAGAAACAAAAAATAAAGCTCAACTAATTGATTGTTGACCATTAATATTTCATGAACAAACATCGTTATTTTATTATTCACAAGCCATATAATATGGTGTCGCAATTTATCAGTCCAGATAAAGTACGCTTGTTGGGTAGTTTAAACTTTGATTTTCCGGAAGGGACACACGCAATTGGTCGATTAGATAACCAATCGGAAGGTTTACTCTTATTGACCACAAACAAAAAAGTAACCAAGCTTTTATTTCAGGGTGAAGTACCACATAAAAGAACATATTTGGTACAGGTAAAAAATATTGTCAACGAAGAAAGTCTGGCACAACTCAGGAATGGAATTACTTTCCGGATAGCAGAAGATCAATATTATACTACTACCCCATGTGATGTTGAAATAGTTCCACAACCCCTGAATTTATCCCCACTCGACAACGCATTTAGAGCAGACGTACCACAAACTTGGCTACTTATTACCCTCACAGAAGGTAAATTCCATCAAATACGAAAAATGGTTGCTGCTGTACATCATAGATGCAAAAGACTGATAAGAGTATCCATTGAAGATATTGAACTAGGTGATTTGAAGCCCGGCGAAGTAAAAGAATTAGCAGAGAACGACTTCTTTAATCTATTGAAAATAGAACATTGGAGCTAGGCTTTGTTAACTCCCCACTCGAGAACATTTTTCTGTTCGCTTTAAATAAACTTATTTTGCACAAAATTTAATAGCAAATAATGGCTTTACAAGTAGGTATAGTAGGACTGCCCAATGTTGGTAAATCAACCCTTTTTAATGCGGTAAGTAATAGCGCCAAAGCGCAAGCTTCCAATTATCGTTTTTGTACCATAGAGCCTAATGTTGGCTTAGTAAATGTACCCGACGAACGCTTAGAAAAACTAGCAGAATTAGTACAACCGCAACGTATATTGCCCACTACTATTGAGTTTGTGGATATTGCAGGCCTAGTGAAAGGTGCAAGTAAAGGTGAAGGATTGGGTAATAAATTTTTAGCCAATATCCGTGAAGTAGATGCTATTGTACATGTCATCCGTTGCTTCGAAGACGAAAATATACTTCGTGAAGAGGGTGATATTAACCCAGTGAGCGATAAAGAAATTATTGATACCGAACTCCAGCTCAAAGACTTAGAAAGTGTAGAGAAAAAGATGCAGCGTATGGAGAAAATGGCCAAAGCAGACCCTAAAGCTAAGCTTGCGTTAGAAGTTTTGATCCGTTGTAAAGCTCATTTAGAGCAAGGTAAAAATATTCGTGGTATGGGTTTGGAAGGTGAGGATTTGGAAGCAATTGCGGATATTTTTTTATTGACCCAAAAACCTGTTTTGTATGTTGCAAATGTCGATGAATCGGCAATACATACTGGCAACAAATATTCTGAAGCACTGATTGCTGCTGCTACAGCAGAGCATTCTCAGGTAATTGTGATGAACAATTCAATTGAAGCACAAATATCTGAGATGGAAGGCGAAGAGGATAAGGCCATTTTTCTGGAAGAATATGGGCTCAAAGAAGCCGGATTAAACCGTTTGATACGTGAAGCGTACCAACTACTTGAATTGATTACCTATTTTACTGCAGGTGTACAAGAAGTAAGAGCCTGGACGATACATAAGGGCTGGAAAGCTCCTCAGGCAGCATCTGTTATTCATACCGATTTTGAAAAAGGTTTTATTAAAGCCGAAACAATCAGTTACAACGATTTTATACAGTACAAAAGTGAAGCTGCATGCCGCGAAAATGGCAGGCTACGCATTGAAGGCAAAGAATATGTAGTAGCAGATGGTGATGTACTCCACTTCCGCTTTAATGTATAAAACAGGTTCATCTAAATACTATTATTTTGATAGAAACGAATGCTAAGTTTGGCATGTTTGAAAATCGCCTGCGCAAAGTGTATAAACATTTTGCCAAAATAGCGCGGAAACAAAACATTGCCTGCTTCCGGTTTTACGACCACGACATGCCCGAATTTCCTTTTGTTATAGAAAATTATAACGGAGCGATACATGCTGCAGAATACAAACGCAGACATGGAATGGAAGAAGAAGTACATGAAGAATGGCTTGCAGTATGCAGACAAATAATAGGATTGGTTACTGAAATTTCGGAGGAACTCATCTTTATGAAAGTGCGCCAACGAAAAGAAGGTAAAGATGGTCAGTATCAAAAATTTGATACGCTAAAGCAAGAACGTATTGTTCCTGAAAATGGGCTCAATTTCATTATCAATCTTACAGACTACTTAGACACCGGTCTTTTCCTTGACCATCGAATAACACGCTCATTAGTTCGCGATGATGTAGAAGGGAAAAGGGTATTGAATTTATTTTGCTATACAGGTTCATTCAGCGTTTATGCAGCAAAGGGTAAAGCACGCTCTGTAACATCAGTAGATATGTCCAAAACATATATCAATTGGGCAAAACGCAATATGCAATTCAACAAGTTGTATGATGAGGATAAACACGAATTTGTGCACGCTGATGTATTACAACTCATCAACGATTTACCTAAGGACACTTTTGATGTTATCATTTGCGACCCGCCGACTTTCTCGAACAGTAAACGCATGGAAGACGATTTTGATGTACAACGTGATCATGTAATGTTGCTCAAAAAATTACTGAAAGCTGCGACAGAAGACGGCAAAATCTATTTCAGCAACAACTACAGGGGATTTTCACTCGATAGAGACCAATTGCCTGTAGCTAATATCAAAGACATTACGGCTGCCACTACCCCATTCGACTTTCAAGGAAAGTTATTTCGTTCCTGTTTTTTATTAGAGAAATAATACTTATCAAACCGTCGGATCGGATTCAGCAATGCCAGCAAATAATGCAAGGGGTTTGCATCCGAACAAATATCTATCTTTGCGGTTCAATTCTTTTTCAGACAATGAACACGCCCATTATCAGTGTCAAAAATTTAGTCAAAAAATACGGCGATTTTACTGCTGTAAACAATATCTCTTTTGAAGTATATCAAGGAGAAATTTTTGGATTGCTCGGCCCTAATGGAGCTGGTAAAACAACGACCCTTGAAATAATAGAGACATTGCGTGAAAAGACTTCCGGTGAGATATGGGTAGATGGCATTAATTTGGATAAGGATCCTCAAAATATTAAAAAAATCATTGGTGTACAGCTTCAAGCTGCGGGTTATTACCCCAACTTAAATTTGGTACAAATTATCAATCTTTTTGCGGGTTTATACAACAGAGAGGTGGATCCCATGTCCTTACTCGACACCGTAAACCTTAGGGAAAAAGCGAAAAATAAATACAAGGAACTTTCAGGAGGACAAAAGCAGCGTTTTTCTATAGCTACGACTTTGATTAATGAACCCAAAATCATTTTCCTAGACGAACCCACTACCGGCCTCGATCCGCAAGCACGACGTAATCTGTGGGACTTGATCCGTCAATTACGCGACAGAGGTGCTACCGTTGTGCTGACCACACATTATATGGACGAAGCAGAAGAACTATGTGAACGTGTAGCTATTGTTGACAGCGGAAAAATTATTTCTTTAGATACACCCAATGGTCTGATCGACAAGTTAATTGCGACTGGGTTTACACGCGAAAAAGAAGTAAAGGCAGCTAACTTGGAAGATGTATTCATCGCTATGACGGGCAAGGCTTATCGGGATGTATAATATTAATAGACGTAATCACATAAAAAAAAGAAATGCAGTTCTCATGAGAACTGCATTTCTTTTTTTTATGTAACAAGTGTTACCAAGCAAGTTCTTTTGAGCTTATACTTTTGCTACATAATTCAGAAAAACAATATGAAGCAGTATAAATCACTACTCATCTTTACTAGCTGCCTGTCGCTCTCTACACTAGGTTTTAGTCAGGATACAATCATTATTTCCAAAAATGATATTCTACAAAAAGCAGCTGAACAAAATTTGCAACTAAAAATTGCAACTAAATTATTTGAATCAGCAAAGGCAGAATATCACGAAACAAATGCGACATTCCTACCACAAATCGTGGCATCGCATACTGCCATTAGTACTACTAATCCTTTAATGGCATTTGGCTCAAAACTTAACCAAGAACGACTTACTGCAGCAGACTTTAACCCTAATTTATTAAATAATCCTGACAGGATAAATAATTATGCAACAAAGCTCGAATTACTTCAGCCAATTATAAATGTAGATGGGTATTTGGGAAGGCAGGCGGCAAAAGCAAAAATGCAAGCAAGCAATTTACAAATCGAACGAAGTAAAGAATATGTTTTACTTGAAGTCAATAAAGCATACATGCAACTTCAATTGGCGTACAAGGGTTTAAAAGTATTAATGCAAGCAAATACAACAGCGCAAGCTAATTTAAAATTGACAACAAATTATTTCGAACAAGGCACACTGCAAAAAACAGATTTACTTGCCATCCAAGTGCATGTTTATGAGGTATCCAATCAGCTACAATATGCGATGAGTAATGTTCAAAATGCATCAGATTATATAGCATTTCTATTAAATGAATCTGAGTCAAAAAAAGTGTACGAACCATCAGACGAAATGGAAGAAGGCATTGATACACCCCAAAGTATCATTTCATTTTCAGAAAACAGAAAAGATATTCTCGCTATTGATCAATCAAAACATGCTTATTTTAAAATAATGCAAGCAAGTAAGATGAATTTTCTGCCACGACTAAATGCATTTGGTAGCTACGAAATGTATGATACAAAATTATTTGGCACAAATGCACAAGGATATTTACTAGGTGTACAATTATCATGGAGTTTATTTGATGGATATAAAAGTATTGGAAAATTAGAAAAAGCAAAAGCAGATTATCAAAAAACGGCAATAGAGAATGAACAATATAAGGCTCAAAGCCTAATGGAATGGGAAAAGACAGCGAGACAGCTTAAGGATGCGGAAAACAAAGTAAAACTTTCACAATTATCATTTCAACAATCGCAAGAAGCATTCCGAATAAGGCAAAACAGATTCGAGCAAGGCTTGGAAAAAACCAACGATTTATTGACAACTGAAACACAAATGCTTCAAAAAGAGTTAGAGCACTTACAATCCATTTTTGAATACAACACAACTAAACAATATCTCCAATTTTTAACCAAATAATGAAATGAAAAAAATAATTATTGCAATTTCATCATTAATACTGTTCAATTCTTGTTCAAATGACAAGAAAGAAATTAACAATTCCGCGCCAACAATACATGTACAAATAAGTGAGCCGAAAAGCAATACCGACAATTCTTTTGTAAATGCAAGCGGTAAAATAGAGGCTGAACATAGCGCCAATATCAGTACCCGAATTATGGGTTATGTCACAAAAGTAAATGTAAAAGTGGGTCAAAAAGTGAATGCCGGACAATTATTAATTTCTATTAATAATTCCGATTTACAGGCTAAGAAAGCACAAGTAGAAGCTTCTATATTGCAAGCTGCAGCTGGATATAACAATGTAAAAAAAGATTATGATCGATTTGTGAACTTATTTAAACAACAAAGTGCTTCACAAAAAGAATTAGATGATATAACGGCAAAATATGAAATGGCAAAAGCCGGATTGGAAGGCGTAAAGCAAATGCGCAACGAAATAATTGCTCAGTTTTCTTATGCCAATATTACTGCACCATTTGCAGGAGTAATAACCAACACTTTTATAAAAGAAGGAGATATGGCAAACCCAGGAATGCCGTTAATAAGTATTGAAGGAGTCTCAAAATTACAAGCCACTGCAATGGTTGCCGAATCAGAAATATCCAATATTAAGGAAGGGATGCCCGTGAAGGTATTTGTAAAATCTTTAAATACAGAGATTGATGGTAAAGTAATAGAATTGAGTTCTTCAGCCAAAAATACAGGTGGGCAATATTTGGTAAAAGTGAGCTTGGATAAAATTCAAAATGGCATTCTTTCAGGGATGTTTATCAATCTTCAATTTCCTATTGTGTACAACATTCAATCCCAACAAAACAATTCGGTTTGGGTTCCAGAATCTGCACTTATTAAGCAAGGTCAACTCATAGGCATTTATACTATTGGCAATGGAAATGTAGCGATTTTAAGATGGCTTCGAATAGGAAAAAAAATTGACAACAAAGTAGAAGTACTTTCAGGTCTTAATCAAAATGAATCTTATATTTTATCTGCCGATAGTAAATTGACTAATGGAGCAAAGGTTAGCTTTTAAAAATCAAATGACATACGTTACAACTTTGAATTTTAAAGAATAATGCGTCGTCATCCCATTTTTTTTCAATAAATGAAAGAGTAAGCAAATTCCATTAAAAATACATGTCTTAAAAAACAAAAAACTTTATGCAAGAAGGTATATCAGGTAAAATAGCCCGTTTTTTTATCAACTCAAAGCTAACCATTTTACTGATGGTCGCATTAATGATAATAGGGGTATATAGCTCATTTCTTATTCCTCGAGAAGAAGAGCCTCAGATTAATGTTCCGATGGCGGACATTATGGTCGGCTATCCGGGGGCGAGTCCTACAGAGGTAGAAAGCCGTATTATCAAACCTTTAGAGAGAGTAATATCGAACATCAAAGGAGTAGAGCATGTACATAGTATGGCTATGAATGGACAAGCGATATTGATCGTTCAATTCTATGTAGGGCAAGATGTTGAGCGGTCTTATGTAAAGCTTTATGACGAGTTGAAAAAACACGAAGACCTATTTCCTAAAGGTGTTTATAAACCTATAGTAAAAACGCGTTCGATAGATGATGTGCCAATGTTAGGTATTACATTATGGAGCGAGAAAGAGGACGATTTTCAGTTACGCCAAATAGCAGAAGAAGTAAGTACGGAAATAAAAAAAATAAAGGATGTAGCTATTACAAAAGAAATTGGGGGAAGGAACAGAGTACTTAAAGTGGTTTTGGATAAAGATAAGATGGCAGAAAATGGTGTGGATGCTCTTGGTATTTTACAAATGATACAAAGCAATAATGGCAGTACACAATCAGGAAGCTTTGTGCAAAATGATCAAGAATATTTGGTTACCACTGGAAAATTTTTATCGACGGCAGAAGACGTAGAAAGCCTAGTGATTGGTGTAAATAAAAATTTTCCTGTGTATTTAAAACAAGTAGCTAATGTTCTGGATGGCCCATCATCTGCCAAAAGTTATGTATCATTCGGGTACGGAAAAGCAAATGCTTTGTCGAAAATTGCAACATCTGAATATACTGCTGTTACCATTTCAATTGGCAAAGTGAAGGGAGCTGATGCGATGAAAATATCAGAGAAAATATTAGAGCGCATAGAACAGCTAAAGAAAAATTTAATCCCCAATACAATACATGTTGCTGTAACAAGAAATTATGGCGAAACTGCTTCTGACAAAGTTGGAGAGCTCCTTATGCATTTGGGTATTGCCATACTGGCCGTTACATTCTTAGTAATGTTAGCTATGGGCTGGCGTGGTGGGTTAGTGGTATTTTTCTCCGTCCCTTTAACTTTTGCATTGACATTATTTAGTTATTATTTACTAGGTTATACGCTGAATAGAATAACACTATTTGCATTAGTTTTTGTGGTTGGTATTGTTGTAGATGATAGCATCATTATTGCAGAAAATATGCACCGACATTTTAAGATGAAACGATTGCCCTTTAAGCAAGCTGCAATTTATGCAATAAACGAAGTAGGCAACCCTACAATTTTGGCCACATTCACAGTAATAGCCGCTATACTTCCCATGGCTTTTGTATCGGGCATGATGGGACCATACATGAGCCCTATGCCTATAGGTGCATCAATAGCTATGTTGTTGTCTTTATTTGTAGCCTTGACTGTAACACCATATTTAGGTTATCATTTACTTAGAGAAAAAGAGGAGAAAAACCATAAAAAAGAGCACGACCTATCTGGCAATTGGGTATATAGAATGTACAACAAAATTGAAGCACCATTATTAAATAGCAGCAAAAAAAGAAGAGTACTTTTAGGCATAACACTATTGCTATTATTGGGTTCTGTTGGTATGTTTTTTACAAAATCAGTAGTAGTAAAAATGTTGCCTTTCGATAACAAGAATGAATTTCAAGTAGTAATAGATATGCCAGAAGGCACCACTCTTGAAAGAACTGCAGCTGTAACTAAAGAGATCGCTCAATACCTTTCTACAATTCCGGAAGTTGTCAATTATCAAAATTATATTGGCACTTCTGCGCCAATAACATTTAATGGGCTGGTACGTCATTATGATTTACGGGGTGGCAGTAATATGGCCGACATCCAAGTGAATTTAAAACACAAAGAGGACAGAAAAATGCAAAGCCATGATATTGCAAAAGAAGTACGCCCTGAAGTACAAAAAATCGCAAAAAAATATGGTGCTAATGTCAAAATTATTGAGGTTCCACCAGGCCCTCCTGTATTATCTACTTTGGTGGCAGAGATATACGGCCCTAATTATAAAGACCAGATTAACATAGCCCACCAAGTAAAAGAAATTCTTGAAAAAACAACTGATATTGTTGATGTTGATTGGATGGTTGAAGATAATCAAACAGAATACAAATTGGAAGTAGATAAGGAGAAAGCAATGCTTAATGGCATTGCACCACAACAAATTATTGGCAATCTTACTTACTTACTAAGCGAACTTCCTGTATCAAGCCTATATGACGAGCATGCCCATGACAACGTGAATATTGTTTTAGCGCTGGATGACAAAGACAAAACGAGTTTAGATGACATCAAAAACTTAAAAATAAAAAGCAGTAACGGTAACATTTTATCAGTAAACGATTTGGTAACGGTAAAAAAGGATTCTATACAAAAAACCATTTATCGAAAAGACCAAAAAAGAGTAGTATATGTAACAGCTGATATGGCCGGGGCACTAGAGAGTCCAGTGTATGCAATTTTGGGCATGAACGAAAAACTCCAAAAAATGCAGCTCCCCAAAGGTTACAAAGTAAATGAACTTTATACAGAGCAACCATCAGACGAAAGCAACTTTACGGTAAAATGGGACGGGGAATGGCAAATTACACTGGAAGTATTTAGAGATTTAGGCGCGGCTTTCTTGATAGTAATTGTCATTATTTATATGCTTATTGTTGGATGGTTCCAAAATTTCAAAACGCCGATAGTGATGATGATAGCAATTCCGTTATCATTAATCGGTATTGTTTTAGGTCATTGGCTATTGGGCGCCTTTTTTACCGCTACCTCATTTATTGGAATGATTGCGTTAGCAGGTGTAATGGTTCGGAACTCTGTATTATTAATTGACTTTATAGAAATAAGGTTGAGTGATGGTGTCCCATTGAAACAAGCCATCATTGATGCAGGAGCAGTAAGAACAACGCCTATTTTATTAACTACCGGCGCAGTTGTCATTGGCGCTTCCATAATTTTGTTTGATCCAATTTTTCAGGGATTAGCCATATCGTTAGTTGCAGGAGCTATTGTTTCTACTATCCTAACGCTAATAGTAGTTCCTTTAATTTACTACATAACAGAACGAAAAAAATGGGAAAACAATACATCTGTTAAACCCATAGAAAAAGAAGATACGGAAACCTTTTAAAAATTACTTTTATGAAATTAATTATCATTACTGCTATCCAAGAATTCGAACAGCATGTGAAACAAATATTTAAAACAGCTGGAATAAAAGCATTTACGTACAAAAGTGTTACCGGATATAGGGACGATTCTTTGAATGCAATAGATTCAAATTGGTTTGCCACTGAATTTAATGAAAATGAATCAATATTATTTTTTGCTTTTGTACATGAGAAAGTGCTCAACGAAACAATAGAATTGATACAACTATTCAATAAACAACAAGAAACTTTATCTCGTATTCATTTTGCTACACTCAATATTGAACAATCGAATTAATTATGAAAAACAGAATTATTAGAGCCATTGCTGGATTCTTCGTCATCATTAGTTTATTTTTAGGTCATTTTGTTGAGCCTAATTGGTATTGGTTTACTGTATTTGTCGGTGTCAATTTACTACAGTCTAGTTTTACTAATTGGTGTTTAATGGATATTATTTTGACTAAACTTGGTGTAAAGGACTAAACACACTTTTAGTGCATTCATCATTTATAAGTCAAAACCTCTTTGAGCATGCTCAAAGAGGTTTTGACTTATAAGTTTAATACAACCAACATATTATTTCTTCATACTACTATCTACCGGACTACCCAATTCAGGTCCGTGCTGTAATTCTTCCGGGCTGGGGTTTTGTTTGTAATAAAAGCCAAGTTCATCTCCTTCACGAAGCCGGTTGCTATTACCCAATTCATTGAATGAAGAAGGTACTTGTCTATAAACAATGGCATTGGCAGTATCTGTTATATTATCAGAGGCAATGGCGGTAAAATGTAAATTGCTTGCTGCAAGCATAGCCACAGCTTCAGCGTATGACATGCCTACTATATCCGGCACATCAAATTCGGTATTCCCCAATCCATCTCCAATTACCAAACTAATACGGCTACCCTGTGGTATCATTTGACCTGCACGTATTGTTTTACCATTGAAGAGCTGATCCAAAATAGCTCCCTGAGCAATATCAGGTTTGAAACTGGTATCACCCAGCGTTAATTTACTACTTTTCAATATCATTACTGCACTCCTAAATGATAAGCCTGTAAGGTTAGGCATTGGCGTTTTAGGAGGTTCTGCCTTATTAATGGTTAAAAATATAGTGCGTCCAGGTTTTACGATTTCTCCCACACTAGGCTGTTGTCCTAATATGATATATGGTTTTTGTTCTGGGTCATACGACGAATCAATATCTACATCAAAGCCAATTTTATTCAACTGGAGCACCCCATCTTTCATCGTTTTACCAATTATGTTGGGCACTTTTATTTCATCACCATGTCCTGTAATTTGACCAAGCATAGTAAAAAATACAAAATACATTGCAACACAGAGTGCTACTATGGCTAGTAGATTCAAGCCAAATGAATTTTTGAAACCTTTTGCTGCTGTCTTATTGTCTTGTTTCACGGTAAAGCTTTAAAAATTAAAATTCATTATGAGCGTTGGCTCAAGATATCCTCGAGCATAGATCCGTAAAATTCTTTAGGATCAATACCTGCACAACGTAACTGCTGCGGTACAATACTGGCTTCACTCTGACCCGGCATTGTGTTTACTTCCAAAAAGTAAAGTTTATTTGTATTTTTTTGAAGAATAAAATCCATACGCACTACGCCACGGCAATTGAGATAACGATATAAATATTGGGCCTTACTCGCCAGCTGCTCACTTACAGATACATCTATGGCTGCAGGTGTAATTTCCTTTGTCATACCAGGCGTGTACTTTGCCTCATAGTCAAAGAAATCACTTTTATTAACTATAATTTCTGTTGCAGGCAATGCTTGTAATCTTCCTTTTAAATTATAAACACCAATAGTCAATTCTCGTCCTTCAATAAATTCCTCGATCAATACCTGATTATCTTCAGTAAATGCTTTTTCAATAGCAGGTAATAAATCCTGTACACTCATTACTTTGCTTACTCCAAGACTGGAGCCACTTTCATTGGGTTTTACAAACAATGGCATTTTCAATTGTTCCAAAATACTACCTATAGAATAAGGCTGATCTTTGAAAATAAGCACTGAGTTAGATATTCCTACAATATTTGCATCCTTCACTACTTTATTGCAATAGCTTTTATTGAATGTAAGAGCCGAAACGATTGCATTGCAAGTAGTGTATGGAATAGAAAGCATGTCCAAATAACCTTGCATGCGACCATCTTCGCCTGGTGTACCATGCATTGCTATGAATGCTGCTTCAAACTTAATTTTATTCCCATCAATAGTAAGGCTAAAATCATTTTTATCAACTTCTATCTTCTTTCCATCTGCAGTTTCATGCCACCACGACTCTTTTGTAATAACTATTTTATATATGTCATACAGCTCTTGGGGTAGATTTTGTTCAATTGTATGAGCTGTTTTCATCGATATAACATATTCACCCGAATAACCTCCAGCAAGCAAGGCAATATTTTTCTTCATAAAATGGAATCTGATAATTGTTGCCAAAGGTAATAGAAAAATGCAGCAAGTTGAATGGGTTTTCTTCTTACATAATAAAAAAGTACCTATTCCTTCCTGTCAATACTTTTACAATAAATCAAGTAAGTTTTTCCCTACTTTTGCAAGCAATAAAGAAATCTTTATCTATACACAAACAATATTAATTAAACTGTAATGAGAATTTTAGTTTGCATTAGTCCGGTACCAGATACAACTACCAAAATAGCTTTTACTGACAACAATAGCCAATTCAACACTCAAGGCGTAACGATGATTATCAATCCTTACGATGAATGGTATGCACTCGTTCGCGCGTTAGAGCTAAAAGAAGCAGGGATAGCTACCAACGTTAATTTAGTGACAGTAGGTCGTGCTGATTCAGAATCTGTAATACGAAAAGCGCTGGCACTCGGCGGCGATGAAGCTATCCGAATTGATACGGATAGTAATGATCCTTATGTTGTGGCTGCACAAATAGCCAACTATGCAAAAAGTGAAAATTATGACCTTGTATTAGCAGGTAAAGAAACAATTGATTACAACAATGGTGCTGTTGGTGCAATGCTTGCCGATATGCTGGACATGAATTATATTGGTTTTGCTACTAAACTGGATGTAGCTGCCGGTGTTGCTACAGTAGCTCGTGAAATAGAAGGTGGGGAAGAAGTTGACACCTGTGTTCTACCGTTAGTAGTATCTTGTCAAAAAGGAATGTCTGAACCACGAATACCTAATATGCGTGGTATTATGGCTGCACGTACCAAACCATTAAAAGTAGTTGCCCCTGCAGACATTAGTGCCTTGAGCCAAATCGTTTCGTATGAAATGCCACCTGCAAAAACGGGTGTAAAAATGTTTGACATCGATCACCTTGATGATTTAGTGGCCGCATTGCATAACGATGCAAAAGTGATTTAAATACTGGTGCTACAGCACTCACATATTTCATTCCAAAATAAAATTTTACCGGGGGAAAACGTATCGTTCAAAACCCATTTTCATTATTCATCTTTCATTATTAATTTAACTAACAATGTCTGTTTTAGTTTTAGTAGAAAATATAGAAGGTTCTTTCAAAAAGAAATCATTTGAGTTGGTGCAATACGCATCAGCAATAGCAAAAAGTTTAGGAACAACTGCTACAGCTGTGGCTCTGGGCAATATTTCAGAGGAAGCTTGTGCAGCATTGGGACAATACGGCGCGCAAAAAGTATTACAAATAAATGATGCACGATTAGCTAATTTTTCTGCGCGTGCTTATACTAAAGTATTGGTAACAGCAGCACAACAAGAAAGTGCAACAATAATTATCACATCACATGATGTTTTAGGTAAATCAGTAGCCCCACAAGTTGCATCGCGCCTTAAAGCCGGCCTAATAGCTGGAGCATTATCCTTACCTGATCTAGCTAATGGGTTTGTTATTAAAAGAAATGTATTTGCGGGTAAAGCATTTGCCTTTGTAAATGTAACAACAGATGTGAAAGTGATCACATTATTGGCCAATAGCTTTCCAATTGTAACAGGAACAGGCACTGCCACTGTTGCTCCATTGACTGTATCATTCGAAGACAAAGATTTCGCAATACAAGTAAAAGAAGTAAATAAGGTAACGGGCAGTGTTCCATTGGCAGAGGCTGAATTAGTAGTAAGCGGTGGACGCGGACTTAAAGGGCCTGAAAACTGGGGTATCATTGAAGACTTGGCTGCTACACTTGGTGCTGCTACAGCTTGCTCACGTCCTGTTGCTGACGCACATTGGCGTCCACACCACGAACATGTTGGACAAACAGGAGGCACTATCCGTCCCAATTTATACATTGCTATTGGTATATCCGGAGCTATCCAACATTTGGCCGGAGTAAATGGATCTAAAACAATTGTAGTGATCAATAAGGATCCAGAAGCTCCATTCTTCAAAGCTGCTGACTACGGAGTAATCGGCGATGCGATGGAAATAACACCAAAACTCAACGAAGCATTTAAAAAATTTAAAGCTGCGCAAAACTAAGTAGCATTAAAAGGACAAGGGAAAGCTCCAAATTGCGTACTAGTATGCAATTTGGAGCTTTCCCTTATTACCAAAATACGCAAAATAAAAATTACCAGCCGTTTTTTAAAAACTCTTGGCTAATATTGTTGTGGAAAATTTTTTATTAAAAATAGTAAGGGTGCTTTATACTTTACCAATATCAAAATGAAACGGAAAATCAGTATCTTATTTTATACTATTACTAGTAGCGCCCTTTGTATAGTACTCTATTTTGTATTGATGGCCGGGAAAAAACTAGAACCGGTAATCAACATTGCAACAAATGTCCCTATTCATAAATCCTTAACTTCAGGTATTTCTGCAACAATATCCGGTTCTTTGAGTATTTTTATTTTACAGCTTATAATCATTATTATTACGGCAAGGCTATGTGGTTTTCTATTTAGAAAGATCAACCAACCGGCTGTAATGGGCGAAATAATTGCAGGCATTTTACTTGGACCTTCATTGCTTGGCACTATTGCACCCGATTTTAGTGCTTTTCTATTCCCGGTTGCATCATTGGGGAATATTAAAATACTGAGTCAGATAGGGTTAATTTTATTCATGTTTGTGGTAGGAATGGAACTGGATTGGGAAGTTTTGAAAAGCAAAGCAGCCGATGCTTTTAGTATCAGCCATGCAAGTATTATATTTCCTTTTAGTGCAGGTTTGATCTTATCTTATTTTTTGTATGAACCCTATGCCCCTAAAAATATTCCTTTTTATGCCTTTGCTTTATTTATGGGTATAGCATTGAGCATTACTGCATTTCCGGTATTGGCGCGCATACTGAAAGAGCGAAATATGAGCAATACACGAATGGGCATCATTGCACTTACAAGTGCAGCCGCAGGCGATATTACAGCATGGTGTATCCTTGCTATTATCATTGCAGTAGCCAAAGCGGGATCTGTTGGCAATTCATTTTACACTTTTATTTTTGCAACATTATATGTACTGGTTATGCTATTGCTTATAAAACCTTTACTGTGTTGGCTAACGAGTAAAAAACAAGAACAGCAGTCGATGAGCCAATCGACATTAGCTTTTCTTTTTCTGGTATTACTAGCAAGTGCCTGGATCTGCGAAATTATTGGCATTCATGCTCTATTCGGTGCATTTATGGCTGGTGTGATTATGCCTTTAGATTGGGATTTCAGAAATATAGTCATCAACAAAATAGAAGATGTTGCTCTGGTTCTTTTACTACCCTTATTTTTTGTCGCTACCGGTCTCCAAACACAAATCGGACTACTTAATGATACGACGCTTTGGATGTGGTGCGGATTAATAATTATAGTAGCGATAGCAGGAAAGTTTGGAGGTAGTGCCATTGCTGCACGCCTTACCGGAGCTTCATTAAAAGACAGTCTGTCTATTGGCGCATTAATGAATACTCGTGGTCTAATGGAATTGGTCGTACTCAACATAGGTTACGAATTGGGAATTCTTTCTGCTCAAATATTTGCAATGATGGTCATTATGGCTATTGTTACTACCCTACTCACTACACCTGCTCTGAAGTTAATAGAACGTATGAAATGATCGTATTTCTATGTATTCAATGTAGGTAAAATACGTTTAAAATCATCTTCCTTTTTTTCCAATTTAGGCACTAATTTGCAGTATTGAAAAAACTTTTAGAAATACTACGTTCCGCATTCGGGCACACCTTCTTCCTCATTAATTTATTAATGTCGGGATGGCTGTTTACTTGCTTATATGCTACTAATCATAACCCCATAACCCACAAATATATTGCTATACTAAGCCTGACTACGCCATTTGCCCTAATTGCAAATTTAATTTTTATCTTCATTTGGATTTTTACCAGAAAAAAATGGAGAATCTTACTCCCGATACTTACCATCATATTGTGCCATAGTTTAATCATGCCTGTATTTGGTCTTCATTTTTTTTCTAAAAACAAAATGACTTCTGAAATTGACGGACTCAAAATCTTATCTTGGAATGTACATGGACTCGGCCTTTTTGACAAACCGGTGGACAAAACAAAACCGGAACAAATATTTGAATTAATTGAACAACAGGAACCGGATATTTTGTGTATGATTGAGTATTATACCAACTCAGATGGAAGCAATACCAAAGCATCAAAATTTTTCAAAAATGCCGGATATAAAGAGTATCGCTTCTCTTATGACAATGATTTTGGCGCAAAGATATTTATAGGGAATGCTGTTTTTTCAAAATACCCTTTATCAAATTTCGAAGAAATCCAAATAGACGAATATATTAAGATGATGCGTTGCGATGTTACAATGCCGGACAATTCTACCCTACGATTATTTGTCATGCACTTACAATCTTTCTTACTCGGCGATGAAGAAAAAGCTTTTATTGAAGACGTAAAACACAACACGGAAAAACTGGAACAAAAGCCGGGATACTCAAAAACTTTTTTGGCAAAATTTCAACGCGCCTACGCCAAAAGGGCATCGCAGGCCGAAATGGCTCGTAAAGAAATTGCCGAAAGTCCTTATCCTGTTGTTATTTGTGCCGACTTCAATGATGTACCTAAATCTTATACTTATACGACGGTAAAAGGAGACCTGAATGATGCCTTCGCTGAAAAAGGAAAAGGCTTGGGTAGAACATATAATTTTCTTTCCCCCACTCTTCGTATCGATTATATTTTCTATAATTGTAAGGCACTTGAGCTTTTGGGTTATCAATCCATTAAAACGGACTTATCCGATCATAATCCGATCATTGCCAATTTTGCACGTGCAAAAGAAAAAAAATAAATTGCTTATACAAAAAATGTCCTGCCGAATGAATCCGATGCAGGATATTGGGATAGTGTCTCCGTTTTAATTTTGATGCTTGACCAATAAGCGTAACGTCCGTAATGGGAGCAACACTAATAGAAGAAAAGGTAAAATGCTTACATAGACTGAAAAATAGGGGCTGACAACTCTGCCTCTTTTATTATCTTTACTAACATGTAAACAAATATCTCTCCATAAATCTAACGATGATTTAGTATGCGCCTAATTATTTGTGTTGTTGCTTTATACTTTGTAATAGCATTTCAGTCCTGTGCTGTATCGCGTCGATCTCATGGATGCGGTTGTGGGATGGAAGAACATCTGGGGCGAAGATAATTACCCCTAGATGGTCTAACTATTTATATACTATCATCATAGCTGGCCAATATGCATGAGTTGTAAGAGTTATCAAAACTCAAACTGCGGATACTACCGGCATTTCCAATAAATATTAAATCGCGTATTTCGAAGTATCGTTAAAGTAATGCTTTGACTGTTTCAATTACTCGATCCAATTGGCTCACATCCTGCCCGCCGGCAGTAGCGAGCGTCTTCTGACCACCGCCTCCGCCTTTGATAAGGGCTGCAATATTTTGTTTGATTATTTTACCTGCATCCAGATCTTTTGATTTTGCCAATTCATCATCGATTGCTATAGCAATATTTGCTTTAGCATCTATAATGGACGCAAGTATTACAAAGCCATTATTCAATTGCAGTTTCAATTGTAATGCTAATTTTTTCAAAGCATCAGCAGATGAAACTTCCACTTGTAATCCAACAAAATGAACGCCATTTATAGGTGTTGCTTTTGCAGCTAACTCCTTAGCCATTGCTGTTATTTCCTTTTGCTCATAAGCTTCTACCTTCTTTTCTAAAGCAGCTTTATCATCTATCAGTTTCTCTATTGTTTTGATCGGTTCTTTGGCTTTCAACAATTCAGCAATCGCCTTATGTTGGCTAGTTTTATCTACATAATATTGCAATGCACTGCTACCTGTCAAAGCCTCTATACGACGAACTCCGGCAGCAACAGCAGTTTCTACGGTTAACACAAATGTGCCGATCATACCCGTATATCCAACGTGCGTTCCACCACACAGTTCAATGGAATAATTAGGGTCGATCGTTACGACGCGTACCTTGTCGCCGTACTTTTCGCCAAACAATGCCATGGCACCGAGTTTCATGGCTTCCTCTTTGGGCAATTCTCTGATAACAACAGGAATATTTTCTCGGATTTTTTCATTCACAATTTCTTCTACCCTACGCATTTCTTCTTCTGTCATTTTACTAAAATGAGAGAAATCAAAACGCAGAACTTCAGTATTGACCAAAGAGCCTTTTTGTGCCACATGTGTACCCAACACCTGCCGTAAAGCGGCGTGTAACAAATGCGTTGCCGTATGATTATAGGTCGTTTCCAAACGTTTGCCTGCATCTACTTTTGCTACAACAACGGCACTCATATCTTGAATGATGTTGTCCGCAAAATGAATAATGAGGTCGTTCTCTTTCTTGGTATCTGTAATAATTATCTCTTCATTACCAACAACGAGCACACCAACGTCACCAACCTGCCCTCCGCTTTCGGCGTAGAACGGCGTAGTTTCGAGTACAATTTGATACTGCTCTTTACCCTTTGCTGTCACCTTGCGATAACGGGAAATTTGGGTAGTTGTTGTTAATTCAGTATAACCAACAAAAGTAGTTTTAGCGACATCATTGACTGTTACCCAATCCTCTGTATCTATTGCAGTAGCAGCACGCGAGCGATCTTTTTGCTGCTTCATTTCAGCTTCAAAACCAGCCTCATCAACAGTAAGATTATTTTCTGAACCGATTAAACGGGTAAGGTCAATTGGAAATCCATAAGTATCGTATAATTCAAAAGCCTCCTTACCGTTAATGATTTTTGAAACCGTCGATTGTTTCATTATCTCATCCATTTTCTTCAGGCCCTTATCCAAAGTTCTTAGGAACGCCTCTTCTTCTTCTTTGATCACACGGCTTACAAAATCCAGCTGTTTGCCCAATTCAGGAAAAACATGCTCGAACTGTCCTGCTATGACAGGCAACAATTGATGCAATAAAGGTTGTTTATAATCGAGGTATGAATAATAATAACGAACGGCTCTGCGCAAAATCCGTCGGATTACATAACCGGCACCGGTATTGCTCGGCAATTGACCATCGGCAATGGTAAAAGATATGGCACGTATATGATCGCTCAATACCCGGAATGCAATGGCTTCTTTACTATCGCTGAAATCGTATTTTTTATTTGTGATTGTTTCTATCGCCGAAATTGTTCCTGTAAATACATCGGTATCGTAGTTGGAAGTTTTCTTTTGGATCACACGTACCAAACGCTCAAACCCCATTCCGGTATCCACATGTTGTGCAGGTAGTGGTTGCAGGCTTCCGTCTTTCAACCGGTTGAATTGCATGAACACATTGTTCCATATTTCTATTACCTGAGGATGATCGGCATTGACCAAAGAAGCTCCAGCCACTTGTGCTCGCTCTTCGTCGCTGCGGCAATCCACATGTATTTCCGAGCACGGACCACAAGGTCCGGTATCGCCCATTTCCCA
>DBTQ01000040.1 GCA_002307135.1 Bacteroidetes bacterium UBA1312 | reverse complement strand
CCAGCATTGATATGAACAGTTACAGCTCAGGTTTATACCTTATCAAAGTACAAGATAAAAATGGCAATGTACAAGTTATAAAAGTGAGTAAAAAGTAGCTTACTTGAATTAGTTTTTGTTGAATGCAGTTTTAAAAAGTTAAAGAGAAGCGCACTATTTAGTGCGCTTCTCTTTTTTATTATAAATTCTTCCTAAGCTTATTATACTGACTGATAAAATACGTTTTCTTGGTCTTGTCAAGTGTGTTGTGCGTTTTTCTTATCTTGATTTGCTATTCATTCTCGGGGGTAAAGTATGGGCATCATATTGAAGATGATGATGCTTTCAATTAGCAGCATGAGTTTATTTTTGTTATTTGGTTTTTGCATCCAGTTCAATAACTATTTGTTCCGGACTTTTGGGGGAAAATGAAGTGGTGTTTGATTGCTTCAATCAATTATCATATTTTAGTAGTCAATTGCAAATAGCCCTATCATATTCTGAGATTGAATGTGATAGGGCTATAAGTATGATTTGTGAATCTTTTAAAGCTTGAATGCCAGCATCATATAGACTTTCGGGCTAAGCTTCACATCTTCTGTTTGTTCTTTCGTAACGATGTTTTTTGTGTATCGTTATTTCAGGGCGAGGCATGAATGTTGTTTACAATCTAGTTACATTTTTACACCAAAAGTGATAAGGCCTATTGTACGACTGTTATCAATTTTAGCATAAGGTGCTTGTGTATAGCCTTGGGCTAAAATGTAAGGTTGTTCTGATGTGCTATAAGTACTATTAATAACCCCTAAATCAATGAACATATTGTCAAAGCGATAACCCACACCTATAGATAAGTCCAAGCGATTTGATTGATAATCCTGATTTTTATAGGGTGAGCCATAGAATCCAACTCCTCCACGAACCATAAATTGATCAAACTTTAGTTCAACCCCGGCGCGTATATTCGATGCTGTAGTATATAGTTGTTTAATTTGGTTATTGAGTTGTGTTTGATAATTTTTATCGTCCATGTAATAACGCATGCTTGCATAATTCACAAACTCGTAATCCAAAGATACAAAACCATGTTTACCCAAAATTCCGGTTGCACTTAATACTGTTTTAAAAGGAGTAACTACCTGATAATTGTATTCGTTTCGGGGTGCATCAATAGTATTAATTCCTGCAAAGTTATTGCTGTTGGTAGTAATAGAAGCATCAGAGACTTCATTTAAACTTAAAATTGAAGGTGTATGGAATGCTAAACCCATACGGAAGTAGTCATTGAATTTATAAATCGCACCCAGTTTCAAATTGACACCAGCACCTGTTGTTTTGTAATTTTCGGAATAGTCAAAACGCTTAAAACTATCACTAGGAGAAGGATTGATGGTTTGCTCACTATAAGTTGAGCTAACGACATGTCTGAGTATAGGTATGCCTAAGGTAGCCCCAATCAGCAATTTTTCTTTATAGTTGCCTCCTAATGTAAAATCTAATTCTGTGATGCCTCCTTTTTCCTGAATATCTTTAGTTTGTGCAATTCCTTTTTGGTAGGGTACTAAAGAATTATAAGTATTGTCGGCTAAAAGATAAGATTGGTATCCGAGATAGCCTGGGGTACCATCATAACCATTGTTCAACTGTGTGTGTTCAGGATAATTTTGTGCATCATTTTCGAAATACTGGCTACCGGAGCTAGTGTGATTACTTCCTGTATAATTGTAATTACGGTTGAAATCAGCAGTGCGGTTGATGCCTATACCAAAAGATATTGATTTCCAATTAGATCTTTTATATTCCTTCCCTTCTCTAGAATCTGTAAATACCATGCCCATGTTATTGAACCCAAAGCGAGTTCCATTGTCACTCATGCTGCCACCATCGGAATAATTGCTTTTGCTTCCATTGAATCTCAATCCTGGTGTAACCATAAATTCCGAAGTACGATATACGCCTATTCCGGCAGGGTTTACACTTAAGCTAGCGAAGTCACCACCAACAGAGCCTAATGCATTGCCAAAGCCAATAGATCTTGCAGTTGCAAAGGAAGATGTACCTGAGTATTGTCCACCATCCATTATGTTTTGTGCTTCTGCACTATTGACCAAACAGATACTTGGTAAGACTAATGAAAGCAATCCAATTTTTTTGTACTTGTTCATAATTGTATTTTTTTAGTCGTTTTTGAACACAACAAGCCGAGCTAAAAGATAGCTTGTTATTTTACAATGATATGTTTTGAAAAGAGAATGAATTCAGCATTTCAGGCTAGTTCATTCAGGCAATAAAAATGGATACAGAACTATCTTCTGCCACCATGGCCACCGCTGCTGCGGCCTCCACCTCCACCACCAAATCCACCATGTGATCCGCCACCAAATCCACCACCACCAAATGAAGGGCGGGATACAGGAGCAGAATGTTGTTGCATTTGAGCAGGAGCAGAACGTTGGAAGTTGTTATTATTGGAATGTTGTTCCATTTGTTGATTATAATTTTGACGACCAACATCATTACCTCTATTGAATTCTTGAGGTCTTGATTGTTGTTGGTTGTAATTACCTCTATTTACATCTTGTTGCACTCCAGCATTATTGTTGTTGTATCTGCCGTTTTCTCTAGCCGAAGAAGGGTTATTGTTTATATTGTTGTTGAATCGTGTATTCTGATTATCAAATCGACTACCATTATTAGATTGTTGTTGCATTCTATTACTAGGTCCGGATTGATTTCTATTTATATTCACATTTTGATTCACTTCTTGTCTTGCAGAAAGTCTTGAACCAGTATTATAACCCCCATTATATGGTGCTCTTACATTGTTATTGGATACGTTATTCATAGCATATCTTGGACCATAAGTAGTGTATCTGTTCCCTCCGCGGTTTTCATAATATCTACCACCTCCATACATACCACCATAATATCCGTTCCAATAACCACTATAGTAGCCACAACCCATTCCCCAACCAAAGCCTATATTTCCCCATCCACCTGCATAAATAGGCGTGTACCAATAGCTGCCGAAGCTACTGTAGCCCCACCAACTTTCCCAACCCCAGTATGAGCTCCAGTAAGGACCAAAGCCTACGCTTATTGCCGGACGATACCAAGGACTCCAACCCCAATATGGATCTACCCAAGTAGAACTGTACCAATATGGGTTATTGAATGTACTATAGTAATCACGATTGTAAAAACTATTGTAACCAAATCTGTTTAAACTGGTTGCATAAGAATAGTCGTCATCGTAATCTATGTAATCACTCGAGTAGTTTTGATTATTGTTATTATAATCATCGCTATAACCATTGGTATTGCCATTTTGGTTGTTATAATTATCGTTATTATTTGACTGATAATTATTATCTGCATTGTTGTTATTATTGGCATTACGCTCTTTGTTGCTATTATCTGCATCACGTTTTGCGTCAGAGCCGGAGTAATAAATATCGTCTTGATATGTATTACGACTTTGTGCAGTAGCAACGTTGCTTGCACAAAACAGCATCAATCCTAGATATATTAGCTTTTTCATTGTAAATGTTTTTTGTTTTGCTGTAAATCACATCTATAAAACTTTAGTGAAAGTACTACATTTGCGCTTTATCACAGCAAAAATAAGACTTAAAAAAATCAATTCAGTTTAATATGGGTAACACATTAACTTCCCGTTCACAAGACTATTCGCAATGGTATAACGATCTGATTCTTAAAGGTGGACTTGCGGATTATTCCGCAGTTCGCGGGTGTATGGTTATTAAACCCTATGGCTATGGGCTATGGGAAAATATGCGCGATGTTTTAGATAAAATGTTTAAAGATACAGGACATCAAAACGCTTATTTTCCTTTATTTGTTCCAAAGAGTCTTTTTGAAGCAGAAGAAAAAAATGCGGAAGGTTTTGCAAAGGAATGTGCAGTTGTTACTCATTACAGACTGAAAACAGACCCTGATAATCCGGGAAAATTAATTGTTGATCCTGCTGCGAAATTGGAAGAAGAACTAGTGGTTCGCCCAACTTCAGAAGCCATCATCTGGAATACTTATAAAAACTGGATTCAAAGTTATCGAGACTTACCGCTGCTGATTAATCAATGGGCTAATGTAGTGCGTTGGGAAATGCGTACTCGTTTGTTTTTGCGTACTGCAGAATTCCTTTGGCAAGAAGGACATACTGCACACGCTACTAAAGCTGAAGCATTGGAAGAAACAACAAGAATGCTGGATGTATATGCAAATTTTGCAGAAGAGTATATGGCCATGCCCGTTATTCGTGGTGTGAAATCTGTAAATGAACGTTTTGCCGGTGCCGAAGATACTTATTGTATTGAGGCTTTGATGCAGGACGGAAAAGCGCTGCAAGCCGGGACTTCGCACTTTTTAGGTCAAAATTTTGCTAAAGCATTTGATGTAAAATTTGCCGACAAGGATAACAAGTTGGAGTATGTATGGGCAACTTCATGGGGCGTGTCAACACGCCTGATAGGTGCGTTGGTAATGGCTCATAGTGATGATGAAGGCTTGGTAATGCCTCCTAAATTAGCACCGTTGCAAGTAGTTATTGTTCCTATTTATAACAAAGACGCGGAAGCCCGCCAACGTATTGATGATAAAGCGGCAGAAATAATTAATGGGCTTAAATCTAAGGATATTCGTGTAAAATATGATAATGATGACACGAACAGGCCAGGTTGGAAATTTGCTGAATATGAGCTGCGTGGTATTCCAGTTCGTATCGCGTTAGGGCCTCGTGATCTTGACAATAACCAAGCTGAAGTAGCGCGTAGAGATACTAAAGAAAAGCAAGCGATGTCATTGGATGGGCTTGTGGACAATGTTGCTCAACTATTGGTGGATATTCAACAAAACATGTTTGACCGGGCATTGAAATTTCGTGAGGATAAAACTTCGAAGGCAGATACTTGGGATGAGTTCGTACGATTGCTGGATGAAAAAACAGGTTTTATTTACGCACATTGGGACGGTACACCAGAAACGGAGGACAAAATAAAAGAATTGACAAAAGCAACGATTCGTTGTATTCCACTTAACAATGTACAGGAAGAAGGCAAATGTATTTTAACGGGAAATCCTTCTACACAAAGAGTCGTTTTTGCGAGAGCTTACTAACTAAAGAATAATGTTATTATAAATGGAGTCCTGATAGGTTTTATAAAATCTATCAGGACTTTTTAAAAACAAAATGCTGATGACACTCGAGGAAATTCAATCACTATGCCATACATTCCGTGCAGTAACGGAGGATATTAAATGGGAAGATCATCTTTGCTTTAATGTAGGAGGTAAAATGTTTTTAATTACTTCTCCTGATGCTTTCCCCATATCTGCAGCATTCAAAGTAACAGAAGAGGATTTTGACGAATTAAGTGCCCGTGATGGATTTATGCAGGCACCACATTTTGCTAAACGTAAGTGGCTGAAAGTTGATGATATTAATCATTTGAGCAAAAGTGAGTGGAAAAAGTATTTGCAGATATCTTATAATTTAGTAGTGGCAAAATTGACAAAAAAGTTGAGGTTAGAATTAGATTTATTATGATTTGTTAGTATTTACTTATTGCAACTAAAATATCCTTTTCCACATTCCTTCCACATTACCCACAATGAGTCCAATTTACGGCAATATTTTTTTACGTTTGTAGTCAAATGGCAAAGAAAGAAGCGGTAACAGAAACCCCATTGATGAAGCAGCATCGGGAGATAAAAGAAAAGTATCCTGATGCGATATTACTATTTAGAGTCGGCGATTTTTACGAAACTTTTGCTGCAGATGCGGTAATTGCTGCACGTGTATTGGGTATTACATTGACTAAAAGAGCTAATGGTGCTGCTACATTTATAGAGTTGGCAGGCTTCCCTTATCATTCACTTGATACTTATTTACATAAATTAGTAAAAGCAGGTTATCGTGTTGCGATATGCGACCAGCTCGAAGACCCAAAGACCGTAAAGGGTATTGTAAAGCGTGGTGTAACGGAATTAGTGACACCGGGAGTTGCTACCAACGATAAATTATTAGAAAATAAAACAAACAATTTCTTAGCTGCGCTTTTTCTCAATGAACCTATTTGTGGCATTGCATTTATAGATATAAGTACGGGTGAATTATATACGGCGCAGGGCGATGCTGCCTATATGGATAAGTTGCTGCAAAGTTTTCAACCTTCCGAAATAATTCTTGCTAAAGGCAAACAAAAACAATTTCGCGAGCAGTTCGATAATAAGACTTACACATTTGCACTTGAGGATTGGATTTTTCAGGATAGCTATTGCTATGATATTTTATTGAAACATTTTCAGACTCAATCGCTGAAAGGCTTTGGTGTAGAGGATATGCGATCGGCTATTATTGCAGCCGGTGCGGCCATACATTATTTGAAAGATACGGAACATGCCAATTTACAACACATCAATGCGATTCAAAGAATTGTGGTTGGTGAATATTTGTGGATGGATCGGTTTACGATTCGTAATTTAGAATTGCTGAGTAGCGGCGATGAAAATGGTACTAATCTATTACACGCTATTGACCATACACAAACGCCTATGGGCGCGCGTTTGCTCAAACGCTGGGTGGTATTGCCACTCTTTGATATGCCACAGATAGAACAACGATTGGCTTTAGTAGAGTATTTTATTAAGGAACAGGATTTGAGCAACGAAATTATCCGGCATATCAAACAGGTGGGTGATATGGAGCGCCTGATCAGTAAAGTACCTTTGAAAAAAGTGAGTCCGCGGGAGGTATTGCAATTGGCAAAAGGCTTACATCATATTGAAGCTATTAAAGCTTTATGTGCGGAGAGTGACAATGAAGTGCTGTTGCAAACCGCTCATAATATTTTGCCTTGTACAGAACTTCAGCAACGAATCAATGATACTATTGATGAAAATGCGCCGGCAGTAGCGAGTAAAGGTGGTATGATAAAAGAGGGTGTATCTGAAGAGCTTGATGAACTGCGTAAAATATCGAGAAGCGGTAAAGATTATTTATTGGCTATTCAGCAAAAAGAGATTCAAAACACTGGTATCAGCTCGCTCAAAATAGCTTTCAATAATGTGTTTGGCTATTATTTGGAAGTAACACATGCGCATAAAGATAAGGTGCCACAAGAATGGATTCGGAAACAAACATTGACTACTGCAGAGCGTTATATAACACCTGAACTTAAAGTCTATGAAGAAAAAATATTGGGTGCAGAAGACAAGATTCTAGCACTTGAATTGAATTTGTACCAGCAATTGTTGGTTACTATTGATCCATATATTGGCGCTATACAAAACGATGCTTACATCATTGCACGTATGGATTGTTTGTTGTGCTTTGCACAAAATGCAGTTCGTTTCAATTATCGCAAACCCACTTTGGTAGATGAACCAATTCTTGATATTAGAGATGGCCGCCATCCGGTAATAGAGCAGCGATTGGCCATTGGTGACTCTTATGTCGCTAATGATATTATTCTGAACAAAGATGAACAGCAAGTCATCATTCTTACAGGGCCCAATATGAGTGGTAAGTCGGCATTGTTGCGTCAGACAGCCATTATTACTTTGATGGCGCACATGGGTAGTTTTGTGCCGGCATCATCTGCAATAATAGGGTTGACAGACAAGATTTTTACACGTGTAGGTGCATCCGACAATCTGAGTGGGGGAGAGAGTACCTTTATGGTGGAGATGAATGAAACTGCTAGTATTATCAACAATATCAGCGAACGCAGCCTTGTTTTACTGGATGAAATTGGCAGAGGTACCAGCACTTATGATGGCATTTCTATCGCATGGTCAATCGTAGAACATTTACACAATAGAAAAGAAAAACCCAAGACTCTTTTTGCCACGCATTACCACGAATTGAATGAATTGGAAAATCAATTGAGTGGTGTCAAAAATTATCATATCACACATAAAGAAACCAATAATCAGGTTATCTTTTTGCGCAAGATGGCTAAAGGCGGTAGCCGGCATAGCTTTGGTATTCAGGTAGCACGTATGGCAGGTATGCCTCCGGCTCTTATTGAACGTGCGGACGAGTTGTTGGCTATATTGGAAGAAAAGCATGGTGCCAGCAGTGACAATATTACAGAAAAAGTAAAAAAAATAAAACCTGCGCAGCAACAATTTCAACTCAATATATTCGATGGCTTGTCCAGCGATTTGCGCCATATTCAGAAAATTTTGGATGAAACAGACATCAACACCTTGACACCTGTTGAAGCATTGATGAAGTTGAATGAACTGAAAAACCTAGTGCAGGTGTATGAGCGCTAGGTCTATTAAATTTTATTTTTAAACGATCTATTTATATACTTCTAACAGTTCTTCTTGTACTTTTGCCGTTCACAAAAAGGTAACAATTAAGTAATGAAATGGAAATTTCCGTTTTCAATAAGGTATATATGGTTTGTATATTTAGCCGGGCTAGCATTTTTTACGATATTTAGAGTTGTACTTTATGTACAACATGCAGCTGAAACTGTTGGAATACCTCATAGGGTAAATACAATTTTGTATGCATTTTTTATCGGCTTTCGTTTCGACACGGTCATCAGCGGTTATTTATTGGCGCTACCTTTATTGTTGTTGCTTATTGCCGAGTTTGTAGGCTTTTTATCCAAAACCTTTCTATTCTTTATTCATTGCTTGCTAAGTATTTGTTATGCAATTTGTTTTTTCGGCTGCGCTGCTGATATTCCTTTTTATAACAATTATAATACTCGGCTCAATGCCACCATTCTCAATTGGACAGATTCGCCGGCTTTTATGATAAAGATGGTATTTGAAGATAAAATTTTCCTACTTTACTTTATCGCGTTTGTCCTTGTCTCTATTTGCTTTGTTTTATTACTTCGTAGCATTTACAGACGCTTTGTAGTAATGCTGCTAGATTTAAAGTCGGCACCTAAATATTATTTAACCAAAACGTTGTTTGCTATATTGGCATTGGGTTTATTACTATTGGGCATACGTGGTCGTACAGACGAAAAGACACCGATACAAGTAGGTACAGCGTTTTTTTCGCCTTACAATTTACCTAATCAACTGGGTCTAAATCCAATGTTTTCTTTTTTGCGCAGTTATCTCGATGCACAAATGGAGGAGAATAAATACTTCCATATTATGGACGAGGGCAAAGCACTGAATCTTGTACAACAATACATTCATGTACCGGAACCCAATCCGTTTATAAATTTCCCGATAGCTCGAAAAGTAGTTAATACACCTATAAAGGAACGCTACAATGTGGTAGTGGTCATTATGGAAAGTATGAGTGCATCTTATTTGAAACGTTATGGTAACACCGAAAATTTAACGCCGGTATTGGATCAACTGGCCGACAACTCATTGTGTTTCGACAACTTTTATTCGGCGGGAATACATACCTTCAATGGTATTTTTTCTACATTATATGCTTATCCGGCTTTGCTTGCCAAGCACAGCATGTATGGCGATGTAATACCTCAATATACGGGCCTGCCTTATGTATTGAAAGAAAATGGTTACCACAACATATTCTTTACTACTCACGACGATCAGTTCGATAATATTGCACCATTTGTAACCGTTAATCATTTTGACGAAGTGATTGGTCAAAAGGATTATCCACGTTCTGAAGTCCTAAGTACTTTAGGTATTCCAGACCATAAACTGTTTCAACATGTGTTGGACAAACTGGATAATGTAGCTGCCAATGAACAAATATTTTTTGCAGCAATAATGACGGGTAGTAACCACGATCCATTTAATGTTCCTGAAGATGTATCTTTCAAAACAAAGAACTACCATGACCGTAATGGTTGTGTTGCTTATGCTGATTGGTCTATAGGCGAATTTTTGAAGGCCGCGGCTAAAAAGCCTTGGTATCCCTATACCATTTTTGTTTTCCTGGGCGACCATGGAACAGTATATAATTATGACATGTATGGAGATATGAGCTATCCGATCAATCATATTCCTTTGTTTATATTCAATCCTAGTCAACCGGTTAAGCAACAATACTTCAATAATCCGGGAGGGCAAATTGATGTATTCCCTACCATATCTAATCTATTGGGTTTGTCATATATCAATAATACCTTAGGTCAGGACTTGCTGCACGAAAAAAGGCCATTTATGTTCTTTGGTGCCGATGATAAAATTGGTGTTGTGGATAGTACGCATTTTTATGTTTGGCATAAAGATGGCGAAGACAAAATGTATGACTTAGGTAAAAGTTTCACCAACAATATTATCAGCAATCATAGAGCTACAGCAGATAGTATGCGCGACTTTGCACTCGCCAATACGCAAGCTGCACAGTGGCTGATTGCCAATAAAAAAACAGGTGTGGTTAAATAAAAACCTAAGCATACCATCATCCATTCTACTCAATTACGAAACTTAATATTTACCGTTCACAAGAAAAAACGACCGTTCGTCAATTTTTTAAGTTTATCGGTTGCCTATGCTCTATTTTCGCGCTACAATCAGATGTCTCGAATGGATATAGCTTCATTTTTACACTTAATAATTCAGCTACCAAGGATAAAACAATACTTAATGAAAGGAGGAGTATATTTATGGGTTATGTTGCAGTGGACACCGCATGTGTTAGCGCGGTCAAATAATGATAAGCCTTTGCAGCACCCGGTGTCCGCCGTGAAGGTCATTGATTTACGTGCCGACACTGGTATGCTGTCATTGACACCTACAGCTAACCTGGCAAAATTCTACACCTACTTAAATCCTGATTCGCTGTACAGTTTTATCGTGCGTTCCTACATAGATCATTCACAGGGAAGAGATAAAGCTATTGCAGCACCGGAACTGATCGTACGTTTACATACATTTTATGTTACAGAAACGAGAGAGTCTGGCGTAATGAAAGAACAAGCAAAATTTAGGTTGGATGCCGATTTTTTTATATCTGAACGGCCGGATAAATTTATCTTCCTGGGTAGGCGGGACATAACGGTTAGTTATACAGGAATTGCTATAGTGGAAAAGTTCATGCAAACATTTGAGGAGTCATTGTGTAAGCTCTATGACCAGCTGTACCAATCGCCTAGGCAATGGCAGGTATATAGCAGCTATGATGAGGTCGTTAATTATGACGACAACAAAAAAAAGTTATTACCGGCTTATACAATGCCTATAGCCGATAATGCGGTTTACTATACCTGGGATGATTTCCTGATGCTCAAAAAGCAGGAAAATCAAAGCGTGCAACTGACTGATAAAAAGAAATTCAAAATCGAATACAAAAATGACAGAGGCAAAACAAAACATGCACCTGTCAGCAATGTGCATATGTTTGCTTGCAATGGTAAGCTGTATTATAATGTTGAAGGAGTTCCCTGTGAGATGACCAGGAAAGGAAATGATTTTTTTGTACGGGGTACTATTGGTAAAGAGGCTTTGAAAGAGTCCCTGGAAAGTCGCGGGTTTATAGTTGTTATAGTGACAGGCAAAGGCCTCCATACTTATGATTTCAGGATAGATTACCGTAACGGGGAACTGGTACCTATCAGGGAAATATAAAAGAAGCATGAGGATAAACAAGCGCCCGATCCTTAGCCTGAAACAACCTTTTAATTTTTTTCGACTCAATTATAAAACTCATTTTTACCGTTCACAAGAAAAATTGACCGTTCGTCAATTTTTCTTGTTCATTTAAGTTCTGTCCTATATTTTCGCCGACCAATAAAATAAACAATTTAAATTGTAGGTGGCAATAATAAAGATGATCATGAAAAATACCTTACTTATATTGATGTTGTTGTGTGGGACAATACGTTCTTTTGCACAGGGTGACGTCATTAAATTCGATACTAAGCATTGCGGCATCACTGCACATCCGATATCGGATGTAGAAGTAATTGATTGCAGGGCAGACAGTAATGCGGTGCTGGGAGTGGTGCTTATAGGAAGAGAGCAAACTCCATTAACCACAAACGAACCTTTGAAAAAATCAATAAAGCAGTTTTACCTCAATTACCTTTCCTCTGAAAAAAATAATACTGCCCGAAAATTAACGGTGGTATTATATACTTTTTATGCTTGTGATGAGCTTGATGCCCAATACTCCGAAAGGACTCATTTTAGTTATGCGGCGAGTTATTTTCTGTCGGACGGAAGTAATCAATATACTTTATTAGGGACAATAGACACTACGATCTATACCAAAAAAAGAAAATTGTTGTCGTGTATTGATGCTTCGTTATGTAGTTTGTATGAAGATCTGTATCAGCACTCGCAGGACAATAAACTATATAGCTACAATGAGCTGATAAATTATGAGCAGGAGCAAAAGAAAATATTTGCTGCATACCGCGTCGTGCCCAATGATAGCAATGCTGTATATATGAAATGGGATGATTTCTTGAAGCTTAATAAACATGAGACGTATTTTATTGAGTGGAATGAAAAGCATTACAGAATAGCTTACAGAAATCAAAGAGGGAGTCTATGGCATGTGCCGGCCTATGCCGCAGTAGTTGCTCATGGGGGCAAGCTATATTATACTATAGAAGGAGCGCCATATGAAATGTATAAAAGGGGCAGTGATTTTTTTGTAACCGGTGCAACCTTAAGGTTTACCAATGCCTCACCAAACACAGCAAGGGTTGTAGCAGGTGCCACAGGAGGAGCTCTGGGCTATCTTGCAGTGAGCGCTTTGACGGGCGGTTTTACTAAAAAAAACAGTGGTATTCAGACTTATGAATTCAAAATAAATTATCGTAACGGTAAATTAATACCGATCAAAAGATTGGATACACCACACAAATAAAATGGACGGCTTATAGCACTACATTTTGTACCAGTTTACTCTTGTTGGGGTAGTCTGTATTAAAGTGTAAGCCACGGCTTTCTTGTCTAAGCTGTGCTGATTTTACGATGAGGTAGCCAATTGTAATTAAGTTACGCAGTTCACACAATTGAGGGGATAGTGTGGTTGTTTTATAAAGGCTTTCCATCTCTTCAAACAATAGATCCAAACGTTTCATGGCACGCTCAAGACGTATATCATTGCGCACTATACCTACATAATCACTCATCGTATTTTGTAGTTCCTTCAAACTTTGAGTGATCAAGATCATTTCTTTAGGCGCATTTGTTCCTGTTGCGTCCCAATCGGGTACTTCATTTTTAAAGCTCGTTTCATCAAATAGGGTTGCAGCATCTTCCGCACAACGATGTGCAAATACAAGTGCCTCCAATAAAGAGTTAGATGCTAATCGATTGGCACCATGCAGGCCTGTGCTGGCACATTCACCGCAGGCATATAAATAGTTGATGGAGGACTGGCCAAGTTCATTTGTTTTGATGCCGCCACAGCAATAATGAGCTGCCGGTGCAATGGGTATCATTGTTTGAAATACGTCGATACCGTTGTTCAGACATTCTTCATAAATGTTGGGAAAATGGTGTAAAAACTTTTCTTTATCCATATCGCGACAATCAAGATATACAAATTCTGTACCCGCACGTTTCATCTCACTATCTATGGCACGTGCCACTATATCACGCGGCGCAAGGTCTTTGCGGGGATCGTAGCGCTCCATGAAAGCTTCGCCTTCTTTGTTGCGCAGGATGCCTCCATCGCCTCTCACTGCTTCGGTAATAAGGAACGATTGATGCGCATTAGCTGAGTGCATAGCTGTTGGATGAAATTGAATGAACTCCATGTTTTCAATTCGTCCTTTAGCACGATATACCATGGCTATACCATCACCGGTAGCAATGTATGGATTGGTGGTAGTACGATAAACCTGACCTACACCGCCAGATGCCATTACCGTAATACGGGCAAGAATTTTTTCATTGCGACCTGTATTGAGGTTTAAGGCATAGACACCATAACATTCAATATCGGAAGTAGATTTGGTCACTAAGTAACCCAAGTGATGCTGCGTAATAATATCGATAACAAACCAATGATTGTGTATTTGTATGTTCGGATATTTTTCTAGTTCTGCTAATAATGCACGCTCTATTTCAAATCCGGTAATATCCTTGTAATGCAATATTCTGAATTCAGAATGACCACCTTCTTTACCTTGTAAATATTGCCCTTGGCTATCTTTATCAAAATTAGTGCCCCATTGTATGATCTCCTCTACACGGTCAGGCCCCTCTTTTACCACTAATTCAACAATGCTCCTATTACATAGCCCATCGCCAGCAATGAGGGTATCTTCAATATGCTTGTCAAAACTGTCTTCCCCATTACCGCTCATTACAGCAATACCTCCTTGTGCATATTTGGTATTGGTTTCATCTGTGTTTGTTTTGGTGAGGATCGTTATTGATTTATCAGGAAAACGTTGTGCCGTTTTAATGGCAAAAGTGAGCCCTGCAATTCCGGAGCCTATAACAAGAAAATCTGTGCGTAGCATTATTGGGTTAATTTGATGGCTTATTCTTATACAATATTATCATTTAAAGGATGTAGTACCTAAAAATAATTCATAAAATCTACGGCTGGTATTGATTTAGATAATTGATACTCCGAAAAAAACGGTTGTAACTATTGCTACAACCGGTTCTTAGAAATATAAAATGTGGAATTTACTGTAAATGATCGAGTGCCGTTTTTATCCTTTTCATAGCCTCTACCAATTTATCCATTGAGGAGGCGAACGATATACGCAAACAATGATCATTGCCGAAGGCAGCACCATTTACTACCGTTACATTGGCTTTATGCAAGAGATACATGGCAAGGTCTTCGTCATTGTTGATAATAGTATCGCCATATTTTTTACCGATAAAGTTGGCAATATCGGGGAAGGCATAGAATGCACCTTTAGGATTGTTGATTTTAATTCCGTCGATCTCGCTCAATGCTTTTATTACAAACTCTTTCCGTTCGCGGAAAGCTTCTACCATTTGCATACTGGGTGTTTTGTCGCTCAATAGTGCTGTGATTGCTGCTCGTTGTGCAATAGAGTTGGAGCCTGACGTAAATTGTGCCTGTAGTTTTTCGCAGGCTTGTACTAATTCTTTATTGGCTGCTATATAGCCCAGGCGCCAGCCGGTCATGGCAAAGCCTTTAGAAAAACCATTTACAACAACCACCCTTTCTTTTATTGAATCGAATTGTGCAATGCTTTCGTGCTTGCCATCATAGTTGATGTACTCGTAAATCTCATCGCTAACGATGGTGATATTGGGGTAGCGTTCAAAAACAGTTACCAATGCAGCTAACTCTTCTTTGCTATACACAGAGCCTGTAGGATTGCATGGCGAAGAGAAGATAAACATCTTGGTTTTATCTGTAATTGCTGCTTCTAATTTTTTCGGTGAAATTTTAAAATCAGAATCGATAAAACAATCTACAAAAACAGGTTTTCCTTCGGCTAAACTAACTAAAGCTGCATACGTTACCCAAAATGGGGTAGGGATAATCGCTTCATCTCCCGGATTGATAATGGATAATATGGTATTGGCTAAAGATTGCTTGGCACCTGTAGATACCAATATCTGCTCGGGCAAATAGTGTAGATTATTATCTTGTTTTAATTTTTCACAAACAGCTTGTCTTAGCTCAAGGAAACCGGCTACCGGTGTATATTTAGTGTAGCCTTCATTCATTGCTTGCACTGCTGCATCACAAATGTGCTGCGGTGTGCGAAAGTCAGGCTCGCCGAGGCTAAGATCTATAATGTCAATACCCTGAGCTTTAAGCTCACGGCTCAACTTTGCCATCTTTATTGTTTGTGGTTCTGATATTCGATCCAGTCGTTGTGCTAATTGCATTTCATTAATAGGTTGCTACAACAGCTATTGCCATTGTGGTCAACATGTTTTATTATAGTGCTATAATTTTGTTCCGTTTAATAAAAGATAAACAGTAAGTAACAAGATACAAACTATTGCAAATATCAGGAAAGCAATTGTCTTTTTTGAAGAAGCATGCAAAGTTTTTGCATCATTTAACTGATTGATACGGTTAAGCGTATTTTCCATACGAGCAAAAGCAGTTTCACCTTTTACAATATAGTCGTAGGCACCGTATTTCATACTGTCCACAGCTACTTGTATTTTATCTTGGCCAGATACCATTATAGCGTGCACCTCAGGATATTTTTCTTTTATTTCTTTAAGCACCTCCACGCCATTTTTCGCATTAGGTACCTGAGCACTCAAATGGTAATCTATGATCACAATTTCCGGGTGCTCGCCCATGCTTTTGATGGCATCTTCGCCATTTTCGAAAAGTTGAAATTTGTAATCGAAGCGTTCTGAAAGATAGTCTTTCAACATCTCATTTTGGATGGGTTCATCGTCAATTAAGAATACACGATGAATTGATGTATTTGCCATTGTTATAGATTATTTGCAGAAAGGTAAAACGAAACGTTTAATTCTGCAAGTTATTAGTAAAAATTGATTATAAAATATTTTATGAGTGCTTGTTTATGTACATATTGCCGTCGATTTTGAAACCGGCTACAAGCACGATAGTCCCCATCTCGGTATGAAAAGATCCGGTGGGTAGAGGAGGGGGATAGGAAGCATTCCCGGACAGGTAGCTATTATACGTAGTATAGTGCCTGTCCCGTCCTCTGAAGCCTAAACCCAGATAAGGGTCTGCAAAAAAAGCTGCTTTCTTACCTCTGCTTAATTCAAAGCCATAGATGATATCCACACCAAATACATAAGCTTTTTCGTTGCGCTCATAATGTCTGACGATGTCAGTGAATCCGACACTATCATAATGCAGTGATTTATAGATAAGCGCTAGCTCAAAGTAACTCCGGCTCTTTTTGTTGATGTAACGTTTGGCAAATACCCGGATCGCATACCCGTTATATACCTTACCGGGGTATTCGTCCTGACTGCCCGATAAGGGATTTACAGCCAACGCTTGATTCATTATTATAACCGCAGGGGAAATGCCTAGAGCTATGTGCCTGTTTAACTTATATTCTGCGGTAATATTGAATTCACTCATCAGGTCCTGTACTATCTCAGTAGCGATGGAGATCCGTTGGGTGTCCTGCTGTTGCTGTTGTACCTGCAACGTTTTTTCCTGTGCCATTAAGGATTGGCAGCTATAGGTCAAAAGTATCGATAGTGTGAGTTTTACTTTTTTCATGTTCTTTGGCTTTATCCGAACAAGATAAAAAATAATTCAGTATTTTAACCAGTAACTTTTTTGTAGATTCTGGTAACATTAGACCTAAGACTACTACTCACTACTCAATATTTATAAGCTATTCCTATCTACATCAAGACTTGATTTTTGTACCAGATGAGCAAACCTTGCTTTTTGATAGGTATGGTTTATTGTGCTACAAAGCGTACCTGACCAACTTACAGGTATGCCTATTTAGCGTCTTTGGGGATATAAAAAGCCAGCTGCATGCTACTAACTGCTGTATTTTCGGAGTTCTTCGAACGCTTTTTCGCATACGCGTTCTAGGTTTTGCATCAGATCAGGTATCGGTTTGTAATGTGCTGATTCGCCGGCACTTTGCTCCAGCATAAATACATGGCTGAGGTCTTCAGTAACACCCATGTAAGATAGCTGGGGCTTGAGTGAATGTGCGGCTATCTTTATTCGTTCGTAGTCCTGGGCTGCCAATCCATCTTTTAATTGTTGTATGAGTTTGGGTGCATTTTCCAAAAACATGCCGATATATTTATTTTGCTTTGCCTGATCGCCATTTGTAAATTGATGGAGAAAGTGCATGTCTGTGACTTGGTTGGGCAATTCGACCAATGATTGTTGTTCGCTTTTCTCTTCACTCTGCTCAATAATTTTTAGTCCCAACATTTGTGCCATTTTGGCCAGCAATTCTTTTTGTACAAATGGTTTAGAAATATAGGCGTTCATACCTACTTTAAAATATTGTTTTACATCGTCATCGAGCACATTAGCAGTCATAGCAATGATCTTTGTTTTGGCAGCATCGGTACCCAGTGAACGAATAATTTTGGTGGCTTCAATACCATCCATTACCGGCATACGAATGTCCATCAATATCATATCGTAATGGTTTTCTTTTACAAGATTGACGGCTTCCTTGCCATCGTTGGCGATATTTATAGTAATGCCCGGCAATAATTCGTTGAGTGTGTCAACGGCAACCATCTGATTAAATTCGTTGTCTTCAGCCAGCAGGATGGTGCATTTTTTCAATCGCTCTATCAATTCACTATTTACATCAGTTTCGTTGATACAGATGCTATGTTCCTGTTCCTGTGCAAAGGGAATGATAATGCTAAAACAGCTCCCTTTTCCTAATTCGCTTGTTACCGTAATACTTCCATTCATGAGTTCGGTAAGTTGTTTGGATATTGCCAGCCCTAGACCCGTTCCACCAAATCGGCGTGTAGTATCAGCTCCTGCTTGTGTGAAACTGGTAAATAAATCTTTAGCATATTCTTCTGAAATACCAATGCCGGTATCAGAGATATCGAATCGAACAGAGTAATGTTGATCTTCAAATTTTACCAGCGTAACCTCGAGGGCTACATGTCCTTTTTCCGTAAATTTGATAGCATTGCCTACAAGGTTCAATAGTATTTGATTAACCCTTGTCGGGTCTCCGGTAAGATTTTGCGGTATTGATGGGTCAATGATAGTTCTGAGTTCGATATGTTTTTCTTCCGCTTTAAGCATCAACATATCATTAAGGCTGTCAACTATTGTGCGGATAGAAAAATTAGTTTGTTCTATCGTTATTTTCCCTGCTTCTATTTTCGCAATATCTAAAATGTCGTTGATGATCACTAACAGATTGTCAGCCGATTGACTAATGGCTGTTAAGTAGCGCATTTGTTCCGGTTGAGGATCTTTATTGAGTAAGAGTTGTGTCATACCTACTATAGCATTCATAGGCGTACGGATCTCGTGACTCATGTTAGCTAAAAATTGCTGTTTGAGTTGAGCGGTGCGTTCAGCAACTTCTTTTTCTTTTTGTGCGAGTTCTACTTGTTGGCGAATTTTCAGATTGCTCAACTTATTGAGTGTTGCTTGCTGAAAAATATCTTCTTTAAGTTTTTCAAATGTTTTTAAATGGCCAAAGGCTCTGGGTATATCACCCATTTTATCATACAAATCCGATAGCGTTTCATGCAGGCTCATCACGTCATGTCGGCGCTTGTACTGTAGCGCAAGCTCCATAGCTTCTGTCAGTGTTTTTTCGGCATTAGTATATTGGGCATTGTCCATATCCAATAATGCCAAGTAATACCTGCAGGATATTTGTACTTCTAAATGACCTACTTCATCTGCTTCATGCAATCCTTGCGCTAAATATGATTTTGCCTTATCTGAATTTTTAAGTTTATAATTTACTTTGCCAATACCGCTGAGCGCCAGTGCATGCATACTCGTGCCAATATCGGTATGTTGTAAGTTCTCTTCGAAGTAGCTCAGTGCTTCTTGAAAATGCTCTTGTTTAAAATAGATATTGCCAAGAATATGATAGAGCAAATTGAGCCGATGAATGCTGTCCGATTTTTCGATGATGGGTAAACATTTTAACGCAAATTCCAACGCATTCTCATAATCGTTGAGGTCGTAATGGATGTAAGCAATGCTGGACAAATTCACCGCTTGAGTTGTTTCGTCCCCCAGCTTTTCATTGATAGCTAGTGCACGTTCAAAGTTGCCTAAAGCCTGTCCGAGGTCGCCCCTGTCGCGATAGATGTAGCCAAAATTATTGTAAATACGAGCCAGTAAGGATTCGTCTTTTATATGGAGTGCAATTTTTTTGGCTTGCTCCAATATTTGAATACCCTGCTCATAATTTCCTTGTTGCCAATAGCACCAACCTTGTAAGTTATATGCTCTGCCCAACCCTGTTTGGTAATTCTCCTTTTCGGATAATGCAGCAATTGCTTTCGCCATTTCGAGTGCGCGCTCTAAGTCATAGTTGCGCAACTCCATTGCCATTTCAATCTGCTTATTTACTTTTCGTTTGGTACTGGTTAGTAATTTATATTCTTCTTCCAGTTCCTTGTATTTGGCAGTATGTTCCATGGTTTATTATTATTTGAAAGAAAATTATTTTACTCCGTGCATTAATTTTTTGATCAGTGGGGAAAATAATATCAAAATAATACCAGCTATCAGTGCATAAATAGCTAATTGGTAATAGCCTTGCGTATAGGCTTGGAGTTTGGTGAGTAAGGGTGCGTTATTGTCTGCTGTTGACATTTCAGCACCAATTTTACCGGCTGCAAATTGTCCAAAAGCACTTGCCAAAAACCATAAGCCCATCATCATACCGGTCAGTTTTTTAGGTGAAAGTTTGGTTACTGTTGACATGCCAATTGGGCCTAAACACAATTCACCAATTGTTGTTACTAAATAGGCTAAGGTGAAAATATTCAACGATGTGATGCCATTGGCATCAGCAAAGAAACGGGTGCAGTAAAAGATATAAAAAGAAGCTGCAAGAAAAATAAATCCAACGCCAAATTTGATAATGGTATTAGGTTCCATTTTTTTCTTTGCCATCCAGAGCCACAACAGACCTACTAACGGGCTTAGTACAATCACAAATAACGAATTGGAACTATTGTTTACAATGTTCGGATCTATAGAGAAGAACAATAGATTATGACTCAAATTCTTTTCTGCAAAAAGAGATAGAGATCCACCACTTTGTTCAAAAATGGCATTGAATAAAAAATAGAAAAAAATGAAAACGAATGCAGCCAACAATTTGAGCTGAAATTTTCGATCATTTACTTTATAAGTTTCATAGAGGAAATAAATAATAGAGAGCGGTGCAATGGTGTACATAAAATAGTCGGTATAGGCTGTGTTCTGTACCATTATCAATATAAGCGGAATACAGATTAATGATAATAGATAAACGCCAATTTCTCTGGCTCTGCGTTTGCTCATTGATAAGCTTTGAAGTGGAGAATCGCCAATTGTACCTAAATATTTTTTAGTCAATAAGAATGTAATGAGACCTAATATCATTACAATAGCTGCGGCTAAAAATGCGGAGCTCCACGAAACATATTTGCCTAGATAAACAATAATTGCACCACCCAATAATGCGCCGACGTTAATGCCTGCGTAGAATAACCCAAATCCGGCATCCCTTCTTGCATCCCCTTCTTTGTATAAATCGCCAACCATAGAAGATATATTCGGTTTGAAAAAACCGGTACCAATAATAGACAGTGTGATGCCAATATAAAAGAACTCTTTTGGCGATGCCGCAATGATCAGATTGCCGGCAATCATAATTAAGCCGCCAAACAATAATGATTTTTTGAAGCCGAGAATTTTATCGGCTAGTATGCCACCAATAAATGTAAATGCATAGACAAAGGCCTGAATAGCGCCGTACTTTAAATTCGATTCTTTATCAGTAAGCCCTAATTGCCCTACCATAAAAATGGTTAAAATACCACGCATTCCATAAAAGCAAAAGCGTTCCCACATTTCTACTAAAAATAAGTACCACAATTGCTTGGGATATTTACCTTTAAAATTTTGAATCTCTTCAAGTGTTATTACTGCTGCTGATTGATCAGTCATAAATATTTTTTTTCGAAACGATGGATGAATTGAGGGCAAAATAAGGATAAATTATTTCCCGTCATTCATTTGTGTGTTTTAATTATACGATTGACAATTGACTGTTTTTTGTACACTAAAAAAAGCGAAGTAAACATACTTGTTTACTTCGCTTTTTAAGCAATCTTGAGATGCTTATGAATTAGCAGTATTGCTCAAACGCTTGCGTCAAATTTGCAGCAATCATTTCAGCCGAACGACCTTCAATCATGTGGCGCTCTATCATGTGTACCAATTGTCCGTCTTTCAACAAAGCAATAGATGGGGATGACGGAGGATAAGGCAACAAATAATTACGTGCAGTTTTTACCGCATCAATGTCAAAACCAGCAAAACTAGTAACCAATTGGGTCGGTTTTTTAGTTGCATTTTGTACTGCTTTCAATACGCCTGGGCGTGCTGTACCTGCAGAACAACCACATACCGAGTTGATCACCAATAACGTAGTGCCACTTTTTTTAATTGCTTCATCTACAGCCTGGGGTGTAGCTAAATCTTCAAATCCATGATTGGTAAGCTCAGCTTTCATGGGTAATACTATATCAGAAGGATACATTGTAAAAAATTATTTTAGTAATGCAAAGTTACTACAAAAAACTTCTCTTTACCTTTGCCAACGTTATGAAAAACAAAAAGATAGTATTTTTTTTAGTCGGTTTTTTCATTGTGTTGAGTGGTGTTTTTATGACCTATTTCTACAATGTAACACGTGTCGAACATAAACCACTACCTATTTATGGGAACCCCGGTCATCGTATTCATCCATTCTCTTTTGTCAATCAAGACGGGCTTACGATTACTAATAATAATACTGCGGGTAAAATAGTAGTTGTAGAATACTTTTTTGCCACATGTAAAGGTATTTGCCCGAAGATGAATGAGAATATGAATAAGGTGTATCAGCAATTCAAGGGTAATCCTAATGTGTTGATTCTTTCTCATACCGTCGATCCTCAAAAAGATAATCCGCAATCATTGAAACAATACAGCCTCCAATACGAAGCAGATGCTAAGCAGTGGATGTTTCTTACTGGCGACAAAAAAGAATTGTATGATAAAGCGCGTTATAGTTATTTAATAAGTGCACAGGATGATACTACAGGTGTAAGTGTTGACAAAGATTTTATCCACGATAATCATTTTGTACTTGTTGATCGGCATGGGTTGATCAGAGGAATGTATGACGGTCTGAATATAGTAGAAATAGCTAAACTGGAATCAGATATCAACCAGTTGTTGCAGACGAAAGATTAAAGTTAATGTGTAGCCCAACCTAATAATAACCATCCCAATACAATAAATGGTGCTGGTATCTTAGTGAAGTATAGCATGCAAAATGTGAGGCCGGCTACAACTAAAGTGCTCATGTCTAATGTCATTGAAGAGCGGAAAAGAATGATGCCTGAAGCCCAAATAATCCCTACAATAGCGGCATTAATACCTTCGAGTGCTCTGTAAATAACAACATAGTTTTTGAGATTTTGATACAAAGGGAAGAGCAGTAATAATAAAAAAGTACTGGGTAGGAATACGCCAATAGTAGCTGCAATACATCCGGCCAATTGCCAGCCGACTCCATAGCTGCTCATAGCCATACCGCCAACAAATGTACATATTGAAAATACAGGTCCAGGAACAGCTTGTACCATTCCGTAACCAGTCAATAACTCTGCCTGTGTGAGCCAAGGTGTTTTGGGTCGGGAAACAAATTGGTAAAACATCATAGGTACAAGTGCCTGTCCTCCACCAAATACGAAGCTGCCAAATCGATAAAAGTTTTCGAATAAATTGAAAATACGTCTATGCTCCCAATGGCTTTGGCGTGCAAACTCGCTGAGGATACCTGCACCGGCAAAAACTCCGGCGAATAACCACAGGTTATTCCAGTTTACCTTTAGATGCTTGGGGTTTTCGCCGGGGATTCTTTTGTTACTGAAATTGCTGATAATACCTGCTGCAAATATAATACATGGGAAAACCCAAGGAGATTTAATGAATACTGTAACTAAAATACTTCCTAACATTATAGCCCAGGTTGCCAAATGATTAACGTTTTTCTGCATCATTCTGGCTGCTGCATAGACGATAAATCCCAGAGACATGGGCTGTACAAAGCTAAACAGTTTGGATTGAAGGTCTTTGGTATCAATATATAGTAACAAAAAGGAAAATCCTCCCATCAATATTGTTGCAGGCATAATCCAAATGAGCAACGTTAATAATGCCAATGGTACTCCGCCTCGACGATAGGCTATCAGTGCAACTGTTTGGGTAGATGAGGGGCCTGGAAGCAATTGACAAAATGCATTATACTCCATCAATTCTTCTTCTGTAACGTCTTTGCGTTTGTTCGCAAATGTTTTTACCATCATAGCAATATGTACTTGAGGACCTCCAAACGCAGTAAACGAGTAGAGTAGTACAGATTTGAGAAATGAGCTATGTCGTAAAAACATGACGATATCGAACAAGCAATTAGGCAGGAAAAGTACTTCGTTTTTTTAAATTTTTATAGCATAAAATAATTTGCCTGCTTCTATGCAGCATTTAAGTAGTCTTTTGTAACTTGCGTCCGAATTTATACTAAAACTAAATTATGGCACCTGTATTATTGAATGCATTTTACGACGCTGGAAACAAAGCTGGCGTATTTTTGGCTTGGGCTACCAGCTTGTTATTGACTGCTGAGATGGCTTATGTTATGTTTAAATACGTATTTGCATCAAGTAAAGAAGATTAATGACACAACATCACCTGCATATTGCTGATATTCGCAAGGATTATATACTGGCTTCATTGGATGAAGCCACGATTGGTGAGGAACCTATGTTTTTTTTTAAACGCTGGTTTGATGAAGCGATCACAGCTGCAGTCCATGAGCCCAACGCTATGACTTTGGCTACAGTAGATGCATTGTGTAAACCACATGCCCGCATTGTACTGCTTAAGGGGATTGATGACGGTTCTTTTACATTCTTTACAAATTACGATAGTGACAAAGGCAAGGAGCTTGCTGTTAATAATAATGCTGCCCTTGTTTTCTTTTGGCCGGAATTGGAACGCCAGGTTCGAATAGAAGGAACTGTAATTAAAGCCAGCGCAGAAGAAAGCGATGAATATTTTCATTCAAGACCGGCCGGAAGTAGGCTAGGGGCTTGGGCTTCACCACAAAGCCACATTATCGTTGATCGCTCTGTTATTGAACAGCAACAACTTAAATTTGCTCAAAAGTATCCAGAATTAGATATACCTAGACCCAAACATTGGGGTGGTTACAAACTCTCTGCTACTCGTTTCGAATTTTGGCAAGGGCGTGCTAGCAGATTACACGATCGTATTTGTTTCGAACAGAATGAACAAGGTGTTTGGAACAAATTTCGACTCGCTCCTTAAAATAATAATTAAAGACCTTTACTCCCTTTTTTATGAGTCAATACTTCCAAATTTATACGACAGAAGACATTGAACCATTGCTTACGAGGCGTGCTCATGAAATAAAGCTAGGTCAGAAAATTCAATTGGCGGATAACAAAGATTGGATAAATTCCATTCAAAATAGCAATGCAAAATTTGTATTATTAGGTATTCCGGAAGACATTGGTGTACGTGCCAATAGTGGTGTTGGTGGCGCACATACGGCATGGATACCTGCGTTGCAATCATTACTTAATATACAGTCCACAAATTTATTGGATGGAGCCGAAATATTACTCCTTGGTGCATTCCATTTTGATGAATGGATGGATGCTTCATTGAAAATGGACTCGGTGGAAATGCGTCAACTGGTGACTCAGATGGACGATGCGATTACACCAATTATTCAAGCTATAGTAGCTCATGGGAAAATTCCAATCGTAATTGGTGGTGGGCATAATAATGCTTACCCTTTATTAAAGGGCAGCTCACTTGCCAAAAAAATGTCGGTCAACTGTATTAATCTTGATGCCCATAGTGATTATAGAATTATGGAGGGAAGACATAGTGGAAATGGGTTTCGTTATGCAAAAAATGAAGGCTATTTACATCGCTATGCATTACTTGCATTGCATGAAAACTATAACAGCCAAACTATTTTGAACGATTTGCAGCGCGATGAAAATATCTCCTATTCTACTTTTGAAGATATCTTTATCAAAGAGAAAATATTTTTTGGAACAGCTTTGACCGAAGCAATCAACCATACATTGGGATTACCGGTAGCTATCGAATTGGACTTGGATTGCATTGAAGGAACATTATCCAGTGCAATAACACCCGTTGGTATCACGCCTTTATTAGCAAGGCAGTTTTTATATAGATGTACTTCATTGATTCATGAAGTAACTTATTTACATATAGCAGAAGGAGCCACACAACTTCGTGATGGACGTACTGACTTATCTACAGGAAAGCTAATTGCTTATTTAATCAGTGATTTTGTTAAAGGGGTACTAGCTAGCAACTAAAAAAGAAATCCCAATTGCGGACTCTTTTTTAAACAACCTTTTATAAATACACACAATCTTCGGATGGACGCTTTTATTATCTGTCCAAATACACAACCGAGGCATCAGTCAATTTTATAATATCAGAAATGTATTTTTTACGTCTGGATTTCCTGTGTTTGGAATGAATTTATAGATGTTAAAATATTTAATGTAATATTAAAATAATTATAATAAAATAAATGCTATGTTTTTAAAAATAAATTAATGTATTGTTTGTAGTTTGTGGCTTCATTAAATAATTTAACGATGAGCAATAGAACATCAAATTCCTTACAAGCGGCCTATAGACATATCTATAAGTATAATCTAGGTACAATGCAACAAACAACACTTGCATTGACTTCTGGCTATAAAGAAGTAATTACAACCAGTTTCTCTACTGCATTAAAATCAACATCTGGGTTATTGGGTCAAGCAGAAGGTAATGTAACAACCGTTTACTGCACTTACTAGTTTTGTCAATTATTCTGATACGTAGGTTTAGAGTCCTGCCTCAACAATACCACAAAGGATATTGGCTGAATTGAGTGACAATGACCTTGTACAATAGTTATCAATAGCTATGTATAATTAAATATTAAATTTAATAACTAATAAAATTAATTATAAAAATGAAAAGTTACATATGTTTATTAAAAACATTATTGCCATTGCTGCTTATGTGCTCCTTCCAAAAATCAAAAGCACAATTTGCCGATGGATCAGGTACAGGGCTATACCAAAAGCAGATATTTTGGTTGGGTTGGCAAAGCTCCTCCCTTATATCAAAGCCTGCTTTGGCGAGCGATTCAAATATTGTAGCGAGCACTACTCCTTATGTGTGGCAAATTTCGCCAAGTATAAGGGTAGAAGCTATCGTATCTAACCTGACAACAGCGGTGTCTCCTAGCTCCGGATCGACTACAATGACCTTAACCCCTTATGTCAGCGGCACCTATGCGTTTGGTGATGGATTAAACAAGCTGTACCCTAATGTTGGCACTGTTGTGCCCTCTTCGGGCATGAGCAATATTGGATTAGCCACAAGTAGGGATGGGTTGGCTGTATATCCTGGCGCTTCTGTAGCCGGAGGGGTAATTCAATTTGATATTTCTTTATCGCTAAAACTATTGATTAACGGTGTATGGACAAGCGTTAATTATCCTGGCATTGTAATAGCAGATGCAGAATCTATGTCGTCGGGTGCCGGTGTAGTAGAGTATATCTCTGCACATACTAATGGATCGGCAGTATGGCAATTGTTAGATTTAAGAAATGATGCAGGGACAGCTGACACTTCGTATAAATTGGACATTTCTGGCTCGGGTGCAGATTTTAAAATGTACCTGACTGCTCCTGCATCTAATATAAAAATGCAACCTGTTTTTTATGCAAACGGAGCAACAACGCTTACCAATATACAAATGAAAGGAAGAGGTGTTACAGCATTAGCTGTAGGCTTTATGACACCATTTGATTTTGGTGATGCACCTGTGAGCTATGGTAATGCAGGTAATTTTATTGATAATTTTAATTTTACTGCTCCACTTACTTCAACAACAACGGCCACCTATATGGTTTCGACCCTGACAAAATCAACTTTTACGCCGCAAGCTAAGCTGTATATTGGTAGTAACAATGTAGATGCAGATGGTACACCTCCAAATAGTGCCAATGCCGATGCTGATGATTTGAACGATGCCGATGATGAAGATGCAACATTACCTGCCTCCATTAAAGTAAACCAAAGTGGTAATGTTGTTATCAATGTAAACACTACAAATGGAGAAACTTCTGCCGCTACTTTATATGGTTGGATAGACTTTAACAGAGACGGAAAATTTTCGGCCGATGAAATGGCCACTGCAAGTGTGCCTGCAAGTACTGGCAGTACAGCACGTACACTAACATTTACCAACAGCTCATTTACGAGCAATATACAATCAGGGGTTACCTATATACGTTTGCGTACCACTACTTCTAATATTGTGGATAGCGCTTCTACAACTGGAGTGGACGAGCGTAGCTATACCGCCGCCGCTGATGGAGAAACTGAAGATTACATATATACAATTGCAGGCATTACCATCTCGGGTACAGTATATCATGATGCGAATGGCTTAAGTGATGCTGCCGTAAATGGCACTGGAATAGGCAGTGCTGGCGCAACGCCTTTATTTGCTTATTTGGTAAATTCTTTGGGTGTAATTATAGATAAAGTTGCCGTTGATCCAATTACTGGAGCATACTCGTTTTCGAATGTCAATAACGGAATATATACAGTTGCAATATCTACTAATAGTGTTGCATTAGGCAGCAATATTTCAACAGTCCCAGCGAACCTGCCAAGCGGTTGGGTATTGACTGGAGAAGATTATGGGGCAAATAATGTGGCAGGTTCAGGCGTAGAATCTGGCTCGCCAAATGCTCAAATTGCAATAACAACACCGACAGGTAGTTCTGATATTACAGCTGTTAATTTTGGTATGGAGCAAATACCTGTTGCTACAGCTGCTACAATTGGTAATCGTGTGAATCCAGGAGGAACAAATACTTCTACAATTACAGGGGCTTTTGCAGGAGTAGATACTGGTGGTACGCTTATTCAGATTCATTTTACCACTTTTCCGACGAATATAACGAGCATTATGATAGGAGCTACGACCTATACATCTAGCACATGGCCAGTATTAGGCGTAAC
>DBTQ01000039.1 GCA_002307135.1 Bacteroidetes bacterium UBA1312 | reverse complement strand
GATAAGGTATAATAAGTTTCGCAAATTCAAATACGGATAAAAAAGGAGGACAGATTTGCAGTCATTTGGTAGAATAAAGTTACCACACAACATTCACCAAAAAGGAGATTGCAAACATGTCCGAGAAGATTATACAATTAAATGAAGGAATCATCAAGGAAGAACTGAAAGACCTTGTCAGGAACAGCGTTGAAGAGACTCTGAATGGCCTTCTGGATAAGGAGGCAGCTGAACTAACCAATGCCGCCAAGTATGAGCGTACTGAGACCCGTGAAGGGTATCGTTCCGGACATTACACCCGAAATCTGCAGACGACTTCCGGAGAGGTAAACTTGAAAATTCCAAAGCTCAAGGGAGTGCCGTTTGAAACAGCGATTATTGAGCGATACCGCCGCAGGGAAAGTTCAGTGGAAGAAGCACTGATAGAAATGTATTTGGCCGGCGTTTCCGTGCGCCGGGTAGAGGATATTACGGAGGCCTTGTGGGGAACCAAAGTGTCTCCGGGTACCATCAGTGAACTTAACAAGAAAGCCTATGTACATATAGAAGACTGGCGCAATCGTCCACTACAGGGTGGTAAATACCCCTATGTTTATGTGGACGGAGTTTATCTAAAGCGCAATTGGGGCGGCGAATACGAGAACGTAGCCATACTTGTGGCGATAGCTGTCAATGAGGACGGGTATCGTGAAGTGATTGGTGCTCGAGAGGGCATGAAAGAAGACAAATCAAGCTGGACAGAATTCTTCAAATGGTTAAAAGAACGCGGCTTAAATGGAGTAAAACTTATTGTTGGAGACAAGTGCCTGGGTATGCTCGAATCGGTTGCGGAGGTGTTCCCCGAAGCCAAATATCAACGCTGCGCCGTCCATTTTTATCGCAATATCTTTTCTGTCACGCCTCGCTCCAAAATGAAACTGGTAGCAAAAATGCTCAAGGCGATCCATGCGCAGGAAAGCAAAGCTGCCGCTCGTGAGAAGGCCAAATCAGTAGCGGAAGACCTAAAAACCATGAAGCTAAAAGAAGCGGCCAAAAAACTGGAAGACGGCATTGAAGAAACTCTTACCTACATGGATTTTCCCTACGAACACTGGACAAGAATTCGCACCAATAATGCCATTGAACGCCTAAATCGGGAAATCCGCCGCCGAACCAGAGTTGTCGGCACTTTCCCGGACGGGAACTCTGCCTTAATGCTTGTTTGCGCTCGTCTGCGCCACGTTGCAGGTACGCAATGGGGCAATAAGAAATATATGAACATGAAGCATCTGGACAATCTCGGCTCTGACGAGCCCGATTCCATAGCTGGTTAACTGCTTTCTACCATATGACTGAATCCGAATTTGCGAAAAACTCTTGACAGTACCCCGGGTATCCGATGTCCTCAAACAGCTTGCGGTCATTATGACACTGTAAAAAATAATAAGGAATTACGCGAAAAAAGCGTAATTCCTTATTATTTAAAAAGGCGAATCATCTTTATCAGCATAAGTTTCATTGCTTTTTCTATCCATAATTATGGGTTCAGGCCAATTAGCGTAATTACAAATATCATCAAGTCCATGTTTTAGTAGATATCCTTTTCTTTCTTCATAGACATTCTCTAAATAATCATACTCTTCCTCATCTCGTATTTGTTGTATATTATAGGATTTCAGTATTTCTAAATCACTAAACAATCGATTTTCATTGTAAGCTTGAACAAGCTCAGGAAAATATTGTATTTTTTCGCTGACATCATGTATATACTTTTTAACACGAGATAAATATGTAGTCTTGTTTTCCTTTTCGATATATTCGACATATGTTATTTCTCCTACGATATGCTCTCTATTTGTATAATTACCAGAAGTAACACTTTTGAATATTTCGGCGCGTATTTTTCTCTTAAAATCCCTTGGGGCCTTAAGTTCACTGGTTTCCTCTTTTGGGTTAGAGACCACTGTAACGCCAGTAATCATTTTTTTATTAGAGGGTGTATGAAAATGAGTCTTTTTGCTATTGAGAACAAATCCCTCATCATCAATAATCTTTTTTATAATTGAAAAAGTCTTTAACAGTAGTGTCTTATCATCACACGAAAAATACATATCGTCAGCATATCGTGTAAATCTTATGCCCCTTTTTTCGCATAAACCTATAAGTCGTTTATCCAAAGAAATGCACACTATATTTGATATTGCAGGGGAACAAGCACTCCCTTGGGGTAATTTCCCGTTAAGAGTACACAAATTTGTAAGCACTGTAGCTGCAAAACTATTGTACCCAATGTTACAAAACAGAGTATAGACTTTGTTTGAAAGTATACTCGGGAAAAAATCCTTTAGGTCTAGAGAAAGACCATATAATGTGTGGGAATGATAAAAAGCATTTTGCTTGTGTCCAAATTTTTTTCCATACCTAAATGCCATAGCACGATTTGAGGGCATTATTTTATTGAGGATTTCCATCAAAATCCAACGTTGAACAATATGTAATGTATATGATGGTACGGAGATTTCTCTAAAAGAGCCGTTACGTTTAGGAATCTCTTCTATTTTGTAGTATCTGTCTGTTTTCATTGAAAGACAATACAAAAGTCTGGAACTCAAACCTGTAAGTTCGGCAAGTTCATCTATTGTTTCAAAACGTGGTAAACTTAATGAATCCATTAATAGCGAGAAAGTATTTCTAGACATAAAAAGCCGCTCCTTTTACCATAAGTCTTTCGTTAAGTTTAGTTGGCTATTCCACGCATGTGGGATAGACGGCTAAAATTAAGGAATCGTGTGGAACCAACCACCAAAGAAGACGAATCATCTTCCGAACATACTGACAAAGCAATATGTATCAACTAAAAGGAGCGGCTAATTATTCAATTGCTTCTTAAGTATAACGCATCTTATCTTATCATGCAAGAGGGTTCGATCTGATGCAGATGATCGTGCAATTAAATTATATGTTTCAGCATTTCCTTTTTTCGACAAAGAAAATGTTTCGTCTTTCGCTTCTAAATTAAACTCTGTAATTAAAACTCCTGATTTTAGAAGGTATTTAATCGATGCATTAAACAATTCATTGTAATTCGACGGAAGCACATTTTTTGACTTTAAGTAGTCTCTCAAATTGCGATGAATTTCCTTTCGGCTGATTATCTGATAAAAATAAACGATCATTGGAATAAAAGCAATGTAGGCAGACATTGTGCTAAAAGATTGATTTTTGTTACTAGCAAGGCGCTTGCTCGTCTGCCGAAATACTTTTATCAGTTCTTTGCCAAGGGCCTCCGGCTCATTACTTTTAAATTGCACAACATTATTGTTACTTATTTTTCGAAGATGTTTTACTGGCCCCATCATAACAAAACTTTTCTGTCTAGCATATTTTTGATTGACAGCAACAATCATTTTGTTCTCTATGTTTTCGTTTTGCACAAATGCACCAAGTTCAACCGCTGAACCAATGCTTTCACAAATAATACATATAATATCTGAATTATCCGCAAGCAAATTTTCATATTCTAATAAATCAGCTTTTTTATCTCTGTTAAGCATTTCCATAAATAAGTCCTCAGGATAAAGAACTTGAAATTGTTCATGCTCTAAAATTGGTCTAATACTATTTCTTATATGCTCTTTGCCAGCACCACCGCATAAAAAAACGTAACATGACTTATTAAATGTATTGCAGAAAATGTCCTCGTATATAGAGTTATATATTTCAATAGATTTCAAGGTATCACAACCTTTGATTTAACAATTTATTTTGTTAATTATACAATATTTTCATGAAGATCACAAGTTTTTTATATGCTCGGTCATTTCTTTCAAGTATTTATTGCCAAGTAAGATAGGGCTTCCAAAGTCTCGACAACATTGCTGTCCCCTTTCTTTAATGGTAAAATATAGGCATAGAAAGACGATGAAGGGGACTGTATTTATGAAAATTCTATTCAAAATTATCGCCATACCGTTTATGGTGGCGCTGACAATCATTGTACCTATTTTGGCCTTTTTATTCTGCTATGCTGCAACATTTCTGGAGATCGTTTCCGGGCTTGGCGTACTTATTAGCGTTGCTCTGCTATTCACCGGGGAAAAGCTCGGCGGCTGTGTGTTCCTGATATTGTCGTTTCTCATTTCCCCTCTCGGCATCCCCGCCATAGCGGAATGGCTGATCGACAGGTTAAACGGTCTGGACTATCTGCTTCGGGACTATATTATGGGCTGAAATATTCCGGTTCAACTTCGGGTCAACTTGGCCTGAAGTTGTTTTTTGCGGGAAAGGAGGTAGCTACATGGCAACTACGCGCCTGATCGCGCGCCATATCAGCAAGGGGGAAACTATCGCGCAATCCCTCGCGGACAGTTTCGATTACG
>DBTQ01000003.1 GCA_002307135.1 Bacteroidetes bacterium UBA1312 | reverse complement strand
CCCGCAGATGTCGCAGATTGTCGCAGAAGGGTTTTTGGATCATTTTCTGCGGTAATCAGCGTAATCTGCGGGAGATTCTTTAACTTATTTTGGAGTTCTTACAAAGTGAGCCATTTGGGTTGGAATGATCATACTCAATTCCACTAAACCGGCAAACTCCCCATTTTCGAACCAGGGCATTTGGTAAATCAACTTTTTTACCCCATTTTTTTCAATGGTATAAGCATTGGTATTATGATTTTGCATCATATCCATGATCACTTTTTGTGCTTGCATAGGGTGACAATCCAACAGATTTGCTCCAATCAGTTCTTCCCCTTCTTTGAGGAAAGTAGCTCGTGATTTATCATTCATATCCAATATCTTTCCCTCTTTATCACAAACTGTAATCGCGATGGGGCACTCTTTTGACCAATTTTCCATTAGATGTGAGTTTTTTCGTGTTTATATTTAAAGAAAATTGCAAACAATAGAGCCACTAACAAAGAATATCCTGCAAAAAGCATCCAGATACCAGGCCAGTCTTTTACAAGCACCTCAACGCCGTTAATCACTTGTTTTGTTTCGAACCATTTTGCAATTACAAAACCTGCAATTATGTTACCTGAAACTGCACCGACACCATTGGTCATAAGCATAAATACACCCTGAGCAGAAGACTGAATTTTAGAATCAGTATTTTGTTCTACAAACAAAGCACCCGAGATATTAAAGAAATCAAATGCCAGACCATAAATAATACATGAACTAATAATGAACATAAAACCAAGACCTGAATTACCGGCAAGTCCGAACAAAGCGAAACGAAGCACCCAGGCCAGCATACTTATTAGCATTACGTTTTTTATACCAAAACGCTTCATGAAAAACGGAATGGCTAGAATAAACAATGTTTCGGAAATTTGCGAAACCGACAAAATAATAGTAGAAAAATTATTGATAAGTTCACCAATAGGAAACACAGTGGCATCCTGTAAAAAGCTATCGCCATAAGCGTTTGTAAGCTGCAATGAACCACCTAACAACAAACTAAACAGGAAGAAAAGAAACATTTTCTTTTGTTTAAAAAGAACAAATGCTTCGAGGCCAAGTTTCTGAACAAGTGTTTGTTTTTGATTTGTTTTCTGTACTTCATTTTTTACAGCTGGCAAAAAGAAAAAAGAGAAAAGTGATAATACCATTGCCATTACAGCTGAGATAATAAACGACACTTTAATACTTTGTCCTAATCCCCAGTCTTTAGTAAAGATATTTGTTACCCACATGGCCACTATAAAACCTATAGTTCCCCATACACGAATTGGTGGAAAATATGTAGTCGGATCTTTTCCTTCGTTCTTTAATATGGAAAAACCAATCGAGTTATTAAGTCCAATGGTAGGCATATAAAAAGACATTGCGACAAAAAGTACCCAGAAAAATGTTATTGGTGAATCGATAAAAGGTAATACACACATAGTTGCAGCAAACAATATTTGCAAAATAGCATACATATAATTCGCTTTCCATTTATCAGCCAGAATACCAAAAAGAGTAGGCATAATAAGTGATGCAAATCCCATAGTGGAGAAAACCAGTCCAAATTGAGCTCCGTTCCATTGTTTTTCCACAAATCCGTAATGACCCAAAGTCATCATCCAGGATCCCCAAACAAAAAATTGGAGAAAATTCATGATAATTAATCTGAGCTTGATGTTCATAATGATCAATTTTTATGTTAAAATGTATTTATTTTACTCTGAAATCAAAAAGTTTTTGATCTTCAATATATCCTTGTAAACGGTCGTTGATGGCAACCGGACCAACTCCAACCGGAGTACCTGTAAATATGATATCCCCAATTTTTAACGTGACAAATTGAGAAATATAGGCAATGATCTCATCGATATCAAAAATCATATCGTTGCTATTTCCTTGCTGAACGATGCGATCATTGAGTTTTAAATGAAAATTTAGATTTTTTAAATTCAGAAAACTATTTTTAGGCAAAAACTCGCCGATAACAGCAGATCCATCAAAACTTTTAGTGATCTCCCATGGCAATCCCTCGCTTCTCACTTTTTTTTGTAAATCCCTTGCTGTAAAATCGATGCCCAGTCCCACCTCATCATAGTATGTATGGGCAAATTTTTTCTGAATTGACTTTCCCAATTTATTAATGCGAACTAAAAGTTCCACTTCATAATGAATCTCATTAGAAAAATCGGGTATAAAAAAAGGTCTATTTTTTACAATCATCGCTGTTTCAGGTTTCATAAAGAAAACCGGAACATCTGGTGTTTGGGCTTTAAGTTCTTGAATATGAGAGTGGTAGTTTAAGCCTATGCAGATAATTTTCATACAATTGAGTCAATATTTATAATCCAATTCCAACAATCAACTCCACACCCTGAGTTATAGCGCTCTCTTTTAATCCACTAACGGAATTAAAGCTATCTAATCTGAAATAATTAGTGAAAGTAAAAACATAGTTAGCATAAGCATACGCTCTTAAATTTGATTTGATTCTGTATTCATATCCAATTCCTGCATACAAAGATTCCTTAAACATGGCACTATACACATTATCTTTTCGGGTAGTCGTTACAGAGTATTGATCTGAAGACAACGTATTGATTTTAAAGCTATCATAGGTTTTCCCGGAAATAAGGAAAGAGTGGTACAATCCTAAGTTTAGGCCAACAACACTTTTTCCGAAAGTATTCGTTTTCAATTTTATACCGGTTGGTATCGTGAGATAAAAAGCAGAATAATTTCTGGTGGTAATCACAGTATCAATATAATTTTGAAATGGATATTGTTCAGGGAAAGTTAGCAGCGTATTATCAAATTTCATGTGTACACCGGTAGAAAAATAGTAATTTTCTTCATCTGTAAGGTTGACATCAACAGGAATACCCACTCTAACACCTAAAGATGGCGAAACCAATTCATATTTGACGGTTGAAGGTTGAACCCAGTCTAATGTGGGTCCTGCGAAAACTGAAACCAGTACTTTGTAAGGTTTTGAAGGTGGAACGTAATTGTTTTGTGCGAAAGAGCACCCGATTACGATCAATAATGTGGCAACAAGAACACTTTTTTTCATGGTTGTAAAATTTGGTTTCTAAAATAGGGTTAAATGATCAGGATATTTCAATTTACCAAGATGGACATAAGCTGCTTCCGTTACTTCTCTTCCACGGGGAGTTCTCATCAGATATCCTTCCTGAATTAGGAATGGTTCATACACTTCTTCAATGGTGCC
>DBTQ01000031.1:24096-116085 GCA_002307135.1 Bacteroidetes bacterium UBA1312 | reverse complement strand
CATCTGTAAAAGTTTATCCTAATCCTAGTCAGGGAAGGGTAACTATAGAAAGTGCTGTGAATGTATCTGTTATTGTTACAGATATGACAGGACGAGTGTTGTTGCAAAAAAATCATGTAAAAGAAATAGATTTAAGTGATTTTGCTGACGGGATGTATTTCTTTAGAATCAGCGATGATAATGGTGCATTGTTAAAGCTTGAAAAAATGAATAAGATAACAGCACAATAGAATATACAATATACGTCATGTATATAGCGATATAATAAAAACGGCAACTATTTTGGTTGCCGTTTTTATTATAAAATACTGGAACACCTTACTTAGCCGTTCCTTTAAAAAGTTTATTTGTTGAAGTTCATTTAATTGAATCAGGAAATGGTGCAGAATAGTTGCAGAATGCTATGAAAAGTGGCAAAAAGCTTGCAATTTGTAGGATGCTTTCTTCCTCAAAAAAGCACGTTCCGCTGCTGGATCTGTTTACCGGACTTGTCGATCAGCCGGATCAAAAACATCCATTTTACCTTTTAGCGTACAAGATCCAATGGCCGGTTTTTGAAGACGCCTTTAAAATCTATTACAGTGAGAATATGGGCAAGCCATAGAAGCCGATCTGGTTGATGGTGGCGCAGCTGATCATTAAACAGGTGCGTAATCTTAGCGATGAAAGCATGGTGGAGCAATGGTCCGAAAACCTCTACTATCAGTATTTAGTGGTGAACCTCATTTTCGACCAACGATTCCGTGCGCGCCTACGGAGCTGGTTGCCTGCCGCCATAGAATCGGTGAGGCAGGTATGGAATTAATCCTGTAGGAAAGCATACGTGTCAATGATCTGCCGGATAAGGCTGGTGGCGCGGTTGTGAGTGTTGATACAACCGTCTAGGAAAAACACATCATCTATCCGACTGAGGATAAGCAGTAGTTGCAATAAAAAGGCAGATGAACTACACTAGACCTTCAAAGAGATACTCAATGATTATACTTTGGACACATCAGATACTGAACTCATCGAGTTATTTAGGGAACAGATGACAGTAACCTACAATTAGCAAGTAGCAATAGGAGCAGATGAATGAGCGCAAATAAAAGTAGAAATGCTCAAGATTAAGAAGAACATAGAACGTGTTGAAGAACGTTTTATGCTAGAGGAATTTGGTCGGGATATCTATGAGAAATACACTAACAAATACAATGCAGAACTTCGTGCGATAGAACTTAGGTTTTCAAAATTGGGAAAATCAAATTCCTAACCTTGAAGAATGTATCGAAAATACGATATTATTAAGCACGAAACTCGCTACTGTGTGGGATTTGAGCGATTAGAAAGGGCTGCAATAATTACAATTTTTATTGTTCCCCGATGGAATCTATTATAATCGTCAAAAAGAGGCTTCTCGAACCACAGAAGTTAATGCAATATTCTCGTGTATGTCAAGCCTGAAAGGGCTTGTAGCGGATAAAAAAGAAATGGAGAATCAAATTTATTTGATTCTCCATTGTGTTGTATAGTCTTGAGTTGTCAAAGGGGCGGACAAGATTGTGTGGAAATGCTTTGTAAAAAGGGCATTTTCACTGCTGGTAATTTCAGAAGTGATTTTCTTTGCCATCGTTATTGATTTTTTAAATTAAAAAGAAAACTTCTCCTGCCAAATAAATAGACTGTGACAGGAGAAGTAAACATTAATTTGCCTATAAAAAAATAGGCGAATCCTGTTAATTAATAATTAGCGTAGCAATAAACATCGGTGGTGTGGCAGGAACCCATTTTGCAGTACGGAGCTTATCTATGCAAACACTACAATCTGCTTTAAACAAATAAAACGTACCTGTTGCCGGAAGCCCGGAGCAGGGTTCTCCAACTGCGATAGAGCTAAAGCCCGAACAGCCCGGCAAAGAGCTATATACTCTTGCTCCATTTATAAAATCAGTTGAGCCGAGTGGTGGAATAGGAACCGCTGTTGGATCAGAATAGTAAGTGCCGACTGCGGACAAAACAATGATACTGCTTGAATAGGCAGGCATACAAGATGGTGCATAATCACCATAGATGGAATAGTAAACATCACAACCGGTATTGTTAATAACTTTAAGCTGTTGTGCCTGTGCAATAGATTTGTTAGTGATGGCCAAAAGGTAAATACTTAAAAGGAATATTATTTTTTTCATTTTTAGTCGGAGCTTTTAAATCTCAAAAGCAGCAAAACTTTATTGGTTAAAAAATAATTTTGATCTTCTAGCTCCTGCCAAATACGAAATATCTGGTTTTTAGGGTAAGTGATTTTGCCGATTCGCTTTTACAGGATTCGGCTTTGATCCTGTTGTTGTAACTTGAAAATATTCTACTGAAATAATCAAGTATTTGTTTGCTCAAAAAACGATTAATTATTCGTTTTAATACAAATCTAGGGTGGGGATATGTTACACTAGTTGTCCAAAACGATTTATTTTAGTTGTCCAAAAGAGTAATTTTTAAATCGGGCATTATCTAGGATCTTTTTTATAAGCTGATGGTGATTTGCCAAAATAAATTGAAAAAGCCTTGCCAAAACTGCATTTATCAACGTATCCGACTAAAATTGCTATGTCTTGAATCGGAATATTTTCAAGCAATAATTCAGTCGCCCTTTTCATTCTTTCATCAATTAAGAATTGATGAATGGGTATGCCGAACTGTTTCTTAAAACCTTTGCTTAATGTGGCCTTATTTGTTCCGAATCTTTTCGCCAAAAAGGCTATGGTAATTGGGTTCTGTAGATTGTCCAACATATAGCTTTTTATTTCTTCCAAAAGCCTTTCATCTACCTTAAATAAATCCTTTTCTTCGCGAATAAGATCTCTTATGTAGATCAACAGTAAATCTCTGATTTTAGCCTGAATAAATAATGATTTTGCCAAACCCTGCTCTTTGCGTTTTGCAATATCTTTGAGCAGCAGTTTGATGTTGTAGTCCATGTTATGGGGAGTCATCTGAAACCCATGATTAGTAGCTTTTAATGATTTTTTTAGATGGTCATTTAAAGAATAGAATTCGTCTGCTAATTCTACAATATAACATGGATGCAGGTTAACATGGATGCAGCAGTATAAACCCTTTTCAAACCATATATTCCGCATCCCGTGCTGCGGGATATAATACAAGTTGTAACCGTTTTCTTTCAATTTACTTTTGCCAAAACCAATTAACTCACATGTGAAGTTCCCCTTTATCATGTATTTAAGGGTATATATTGATTGGCTAAAATTAGAATGTAACAACACCGGTTTTTCTATGAAAAAATTGTGCTGCCAAATCGCGAAATCATTGCCCTGAATAACTTGGGATAAGATAGCTCCAAAATTAGCTTTTGAATAATAAACTTCATCATAAGCCATCAGATACTCCTTTAATATTTCAGGAACATTTGAGGATGTTATGAGATTAATATTATTTGCTATAAATTTCATGAACAACAGTATTATTCAAACATCGAAGTAGTAATGGAGTTGTGTATTATAATTTCATCAATTGATTATCTGATGGAATTATTTTTTATTTTAGGGATTGATAAAAAGATGGTGCAGAAACAAATATTCGTCTCACAGTATTTCTCCTAAGAAAACATTATTGAAATTGACACATAAGATCTGGGTGGGCTTATTCATAAATTTGTACCTAGATAAGGCAATCATAAAAGTTAAAGTGAAAACGGAAAGATTGATAACTATAATTGCATTGTAATTCATCAATTGGTGTTTTGATTTAAGGAATGTATTTTAGTAATTAAAGACGTGTATTGCTTGTGTTTTATCGGGATATCTGGTACTATTCTAGTGCTTCTGCTGTTTGCTCTATAAATACCCCCCTCCGTATTCATAAAAAAATGAGAAGAAAGGCAAGGATGCTGCTCTGAATTCTTTACTATGCATAACCGTTAATAGAGGCTCTGCTTCCCAATTTCTATTTCCTGAAATATCTGGCTTATGCATAAATTTATCTGTTAACTTTATTAAAGTTATTAAATATTTTTTATTGCCTATCTTAATATATTTGTTATATAATTAAATAAATTTAAAATAACATATTTATAATTTATTATATAAAATGTCAAATAGTCTGTTTAATGCTCAATACACAACAGTGACCCCATACATTATAGGTAAGTAATCCCTTGTCGCTAACGAGTGGCCTTACTCGTGATGCGCAGGAGCTTCATGGTTTCTTCGCCGGAAAGCCATTGCTCGGTGGTGACTTTTTCTTTTGCTTTAATGCGGCTGACCACGCGTTCGACCAGCTCGTAAAAAGCAACGTCTTCTAAACAGATCACTTCCATTTTTTCGGGAAATTATTTATCCCAATACTAGAAATAGAAATTAGCGTGAAACGAGGAAATTTCCACGAAAACAATTCATTAACATTTGATGTTGGTGTGTTTTTGGATGGGAGCTTTTCGTGTATTTAAAGTAGGAAAAACTTATTAGGGATAATAGGGTGGCAGAGTGATTTAATGCACATGTTTGAAAAGCAGATATTCAGCTACTCCAATACACGAATAATAAAAAACCTAAGAAAGTCGTTGGTAATTTATTCCAATACCAAAGTTATTATTGTGTACTTTTGTGATGAGTTTAGGATTTCTTATAAGCCTTAAAACACGCTAATGAAAATTGTATCAATAATAAACTATAAAGGTGGAGTAGGGAAAACAACCGTCACAGCTAATGTTGCTGGAGAATTAGCCAATCGAGGTTACAATGTCCTTATGATTGATTTAGATCCACAGGCTAGTTTAACCTTTTCTTTTGTAACGCCCGATTATTGGAAAGACGAGTTAGCTAATGAGCGCACAATTAAAAGTTGGTTCAGACCGGCGAAAAAAAATCTAGGGTTAAAATTTGAAGAGTTAATTATTACTCCAGAAGCGGTAGAATCTTATGTTTCTGGAAAATTAGACCTTATTGCTTCCCATTTGGAGTTAATAAATGTTGATCTCGAATTAGCTACTCAGTTAGGTGGCGCAAATATGCACCAAGCCAAAACGAAATTTTTAGAGGTTCACAGAAAATTATTAAACGGTATTCATGAATTAGATCCTGATTTGTATGATATTATTTTAATTGATTGTCCACCAAACTTCAATATCGTAACAAAGAATGCTTTGTTAGCTAGTGATTTCATTTTAATCCCAGCAAAACCGGATTATCTTTCAACAATGGGTATAGATTATTTAAACTCAAGCGTTAATAAGCTAGTTAAAGATTATAATGAGTATTGCCAAATAGAAGACGAAGAAGAAACACCACCAATTGATCCAAAAATCGCAGGCGTTGTTTTTACAATGGTACAAGTTTATGATGGGCAGCCCATTTCATCGATTAGGCCATATATCGCTCAAACAAAAAGATCTAATGTTGTTTTTGATGAATATATAAGGGAAAATAAAACATTGTTTTCTGAGGCTCCATTAATAGGGGTACCTGTAATACTCCAAAATGTAAAAACGGCCCAGCAGCATATCGTGTCGGAGATGACTGCTTTTATAGATGAATTTGAAGCTAAAGTTTTAATATAGTATGAAAAACACCAAAATGGTATCTACATCCCAAATTCAAAGATTTCTAATATTCTTGAATAATCTTTCTGAGGAGGATATTCAAAAATTAGAAAATGGAGATGTCAGTATAAGATTTGAGATAATCGAAAACCATAAGAGGACTAAAAACTCGCACACCCAACAACTCATATTCAACCATTCTCTAGATTATGGAGCGGTAATAAACGAAATGCTGACTTTGACAAACAGGCCAGAAGGAGAAAAATACCTGCAAGAAAAGTTTGTTAGTAAGGAAGAGTATATAGGCCTTGCAAAGAAACTAGATTTACCATTTTCTAAAAAAGACAGTGTCGAAAAACTAAAGGACAAAATTATTGAAGCTACCATTGGATATAGAATCCGATCTCAAGCGATCAATGAAGGTGTAAATAATCTTGAAAAAAAGAATAGTGATAATTAATCTTCTCATGTGTAAATTAAAAGCCTTTTAGCATTATAACTAAAAGGCTTTTGATTAATTATTCCGGTACAATTGTTGTAGCAAAAAAGCCTTTCAGATAAATAATTCTGAAAGGCTTTTTTGTTATGGTAGCGGCGAAAACCTGAGTTCTTATGGGGTTGTACTATTTCATTTTTCAATCTCTGGAAATTCAAAATTCATAAGATTATCTATAGACCATTTCAAATTTATGTCACGCCCTTCCAGTGACCTTTCAATCAGAAAGCTCTCTATACCTTCTTGCTCTGCGATCGTATAAATTTGGATTAGTAATGCAGTTTCTTTTGCAGTGAATTTTTCGTGTTCTGTACCTTGATTGATCACAGCATTAAACCTGTTCCCAAGTGTTACAAAATCATTTTCTTCAACCTTGGTTTTTATTGTATTTTTTATTTCCTCTAATCTGTCATATTCTTTCAGAAAGTGAAGAATTTGATATTTCAATTTTAAACACAGAATTAGATTTTCTTCTTGAGTGAGAGTTTTGTAGTGCTTAATTGACCTGTCTAAAAATTCACAATCTTTGAGGAGGCGTAGTTTAGTTTCTTCATCAAATTCTCCGGTAGATTTTAGTTCTGAGAAGCTCCAATTATCAAAAAAATGGCAGGCATAGGCGATTTGATAATGCCATTCTATTTTCATCCGACTGATATTTCCCATCGCCTGTAAGTCCGACGTGCCGGAAGCGTATTCCATCAGACGATCTAATCGTTCTAAATATTTTTGTTCTAATTGTGTCCAGGTTTCACATAATTCAGCAAAACGCTTGTGATTCCCTACAACTATTAGGGAAGAAAAATTACCGACGAAATCGCGAAACAAGATAGTTTTTTCAGCATCTAATATCATTCCATATGCAGTAGTTCTAGCTTTTGGTCGATCATGCTCTTTATCAACTATGGTTTTTAGCTTGGTATAAAAAGTTTGAATTTTTATACTTGTGTCACCCTCTCTATTTGTAAGTTCCTTCCAAGCCTTTTCCATTTCTAAGAAAGAACCAACCCCATCATTTTCTAGCAACATTTGTATTTTTGACTTTAGTTCGTCTGTATCTAAAATTCCCAAATCATGTTTGGCCTGAAATACTGTATAAGTGAGCAATGCTCTGGTCTCAGAAGAGAAACTTTGTTCTTGCGTTTGGGCTGCTCTTAGAAAATCAAGTGCTTTGAATATTTTACCTTGATAAAAATATGCAAGTCCGCATGTTAGATTAAATACCGGAGAAACAATATTTCTGGGGTGCGTTTTTTGTTCGATTTCGATGATTGTTCCATATGCTCCTTTATCAATTAATTTGAGGCCAAATTGATTTATATAAGCTATGTTCTGTTCAACGCTATAGACTTCATTATTTTCATCGATACTAATTCCTGATTGACCTGATGTCTTGGAAGACGATATGGTAAGATGGGGATTTAATTTTCTCAATAGATTGCCATTTGCTAAACTGCTTTTATAAATGTCATTTATTGCTTCTTGGGTTAGCAGCTTGCTAAACCGGATTTTGAATTCTTTTGGTAATGTGGTGAAGTGTTTGTAAATCATAGATTTATATGCCAAGAATGCTTGCTCGTAATAGAAGGCATCCGATGCATGATCATAAATGATATAATACGCTGGCATTGGGTAGTTGAGGAGATAATTAATATTACTTACCTCAATAGGATAGGAAAATGATCCGTCTTTATTTTTCTTTGTTGATATGCTCGATTTTACCTGTACTGCAAAGCGGAAATTGGTATAAACACCATTCTGTTTTAATTCTATAATCAAATCAACTCCTTTGTCTCTTTGATTTTCTGATCTTAATTCAAAATTGGATGGGTCAAAAAGTAGAGCTAATTTATTCCTGGAGATTGTTTCTAGATTTTCATTAGTTGTTGATGATGGTAATGAATACTCTTTTTTATGCGGCATAGCATTTCAGGATTTAATGCAAGGTATCAAAAAAAATAAGGGCCTTATTATTGAAGACTCTTATTCCTACTTTGAAGGACAAGATTATTTTTAGCGTGTTGCTACAGTAATTGCCAAATTTTGCGTACGCTTTAGCTCGCATTAAATTCCAGCTTAGTTGATAAACGTTATTTCTTCGGCACGCACTTCTTTTACCGCCCCATCTTCCATTTCAATTAAGGCGTATGGGTGTTCGCATCTAGGCTCATCATCAAATGTTTTGATAATCTACCTGTGAAAATATTGCAGCACGCATCTCTGCAAAATAAAAAGAGGCTATACTCTTGCGTTTAGTCATTCAATAAGTAATCGTGGGATTATAAGCGATCAATAACCGCATTTATCCTTGCCAGCAATTCATCAAATTCAGGCTGCCCATTGTAATATAGTGCTGCTGTTGATTTGTAGCGTTCCTTAAATCGGGTTCTTATTTCAGGCGAGTTTAATCGAAATGCTTCGCAGTCTGCGATGACAAGACCTTTTTCTTTGCCGCGGAAACGTTCTTCTTTGTGTTTAAGGTACGCGTCAGTACCAATAAAATCTTTGACTGTTTGCGCATCGAGCAGGCTGTAAACATCATAGTATTGACGCATGAGGTTGGCATACACTTTTCCCTCTTCCTGTTCTTGTCTGAATTTAGTTGCAATGGTTTGCAGTTTTTCAACAAAAGTGTAGCCCGGATGGTAACAAGGCACGTCAAAGGCTCTGTTATCAATGATCTCAACGTCCGGAGTATTGAACGCCTTATCATAAGCCCATGAAGTGATGGTGCGGTTTTCGTTGGGCGTTACGGTATCAAAACCCACTTCAAGCAGGATACCTTCTTTCAGGCCTTCCATCTTTTCGGTATAGTTTGGGTAATAAAGGCGGATGCCACCGCTTCTGCCATCCGCATCATCGAAAGCATGATCCCGTTCTATTGCTATGATGCCATCAATTTTGATTTCGGATGCCAGCCAATCGTAATAATCAAAACGGGATTTTACCGCGTTCGGTTTGGCGTTCTTCGTGTTGACGACAACTTTACGCGCGGGATCAGGATTGATCTGGATATCGATGTCTTCGGAAAATCGGTTGATAATCCCATAGCCTTTTGACAGTGATGTTCCCCCCTTCATTTCAAACGAAAAGCCTTGTTGGGTCAAACCGTACAAGACGTGCATGATCCAATAATCTTTTTCGATCAATCCTGCCAGCACGCCTGTTTCAGTTTCAAGGATGCGGATCAGATCCGGAAATTCTTTTAAGTCGTGCAGGTATTTATCCGCCATAAGCCGAGACTTGGTTTTTGAGTAATGGGGTCAGCAGATTTTTAGTGCTCATATTTCCATAACTGCTGACAGAACGTTTTAATTTACCGCTGTCCATTGTCTTTGCTTTGGCCAGAACTTTTTGCAACACGTCATTCTGGTCTTCCGCTAATTCTTTCAAGTTATTCATCAGATCAACCAGCAAAAATTCCTGTGTTATATTTTTAGGGAAACGATGCCTGACGTGAAAGAAAAACTTTCTGCCGCCCAATTTGAATTCACCGTGCCGCTTATGATTATAAACCACACGCTTATTATAAAGTTGTGTCGTACCGACACCAAGGCTGTTGTATGCATTGGGTGAAGTCAGCAAAAAATCATCGTCCTTAAGGAAGGAGCGCACAAGCGCAGGTTCATCCGGCGGCACTGATCCGAACACACTTTTTTTGGGGACATGGTACAAGCCTGCGGACAGCTTTTCCAAAAAGCCGTCTTTGACCAGCAAAGCGATATGGCGGTCAACAGCATTTGACCATTGCGCCAAATCCGCTCTCCGATAAACGCTGCCCTCTTTGAGGTGGGATTTGAATTCATCCAGCTTCATCATCATTATTCCCCTTTGTACAAAGGTACGATACAAAGTATAAGAGTGCAAGTAGTTTTATTGAAAATTCATGCAAATATCATTTCATAAACAGAACAAACATATTGTTATTACCGGAATAATTATCCGGCAACGAACTTTATCTCAATAATTAGAAAATGATAATTTATGCTATCTTGCGAACAGGAAGCACTCATTAAAAAAATGACGCATCAAAAAATTTTGGACTTAGGAGACCATTTAGGGAATGTTTTAGCCACGTTGCTCGACAGGAAGACAGGTGCAGCTCCAACAGTCGGTGGTTTATACGACCATTGGAACGCTGACGTTCGATGAACCCGACCTGAACGCCTTTACCAATAAAAGCATGAGCAAGGCGCTGCGCCTGCCATGAAGTACCGTCAAGCGTTACCACCTGCAATTGCTGCAACTGGGCTATATCCACACCGCGCAGCAGGATAGCTAGATTCTATAAAAAGTTGTTTGATTGTTTTACCTATGTTTAACCCAAAAGAATAAAGCCTTTCAGCAATTATGCTGAAAGGCTTTATGTTACTAGTAGCGAGAACGAGATTTGAACTCGTGACCTCAGGGTTATGAATCCTGTGCTCTAACCAACTGAGCTACCTCGCCAAATGGAGTGCAAAGGTAATGTTTCTGATTAAAAAAAGCAACCCTAGAAAATATTTTTTTCTAGGGTTGCTGATTCACAAATTATTGATGTTGAATAGTTATTTTATGTGACTGGATGGTTTTGTCCATTTTTAATATTACAAAGTATTGACCTGAAATAAGTTCTTTTGTATCAATATAATAATTACTGTTCGCGTTATTAACAGGTATCATACTCACTAGCTTTCCCGTTAGATCATAGAATGAAATAGAGGCAGTTTTGAAATTATTATTGGGTAAAACAACTTGAATTAAGTCGGATGCAGGATTCGGGAATATTTGAGCCATAGGAATAGTTGTTTCAGGAACACTTAAGCCAGAGCTACCTTCATAAATGGCAAAATCGTCAATGCCCGCTTCTATGACAGCATTACCCGTAGTAGTACTTGTAATAGTGTTTTTGGCAATAAAACGCATTTGTATTGGAGAAGAGCCAGCTGTCATGAGTTCTTTTACTGCAAAAATTCTTCTGCGCCAATTGTAGTCGGATTGGTATGTGTTATCTACATTTCTCCAAAGTAAACTGTCAATACCAGTTATCTGAACCTGCCAGTTATCTTTTCTGCGATAATTACCTCTGTCGTTAGAGAACCATCTGTAGTATTCGATTATAGGATTGGTATAGCCGGATACATCAAATAACGGGGTCCAAGCTGTAGTGGTACCATTTTTTACGCAAGCAGAATTAATGCTGCTTGATGTACTTGAAGCATTACCTGTTATTAAGCATTGGCCGGCACCTGTTGTATGGTCTTTATTGGTTTGGGCAATCATACTACCAGTAGAAGCCGAAGTGTATGACCCAATGGGAACTGCTTTTATCCATATTCCAGTAGTTGCATTGTCTGAGGTACCTTTTCCCAGAGACCAGTCAGAGCCAGTCGATTCAAAATCAATAGTCAGTTTTGGTGTAACTCCAACTGCGAATTGATATGGGATAGATGTTTGTCGCGCAGTAATGTTTGGGTTGTATGCACTTGGAAAGAATACACCGTTATTGTTCAGCAAATCCGTTACACTGAAATAATAATCAATGATGGTTCCTTCTGCTTGGGTAGGTATGGATGCCGAGAAATTGTAGCCGCCTGCGTCTACCATAGCTACAGTATCCCATACTCCGCCTCTTACTTTATAAACGAGACTCATGGATTGGAAAAATGTAGGGTTGCTCATTACCAATGCTGCATTTACAGTGATTGCTGTAGCTTTAGGCTGATGGGCTAGTTCTGTGTGCGTATTATCAATATCGCTCAATAAATAAATACCATGTTTGGCAAATGCTTTTACGATTTGACTAAAATGTGGGGTTCCGTTTGATAGGTCTGCGTCGTTGTCATCACTGATGAGCGCGGCCATTAATACTTGATGATAAACGCTGCCTTCTGTTCCGTTTGGCCCGTCAGGGGTTTCATAATATGAGCCAGAAAAAATATCACTCATCGTATCAGCACTACCAATATTTACACCAACATCCCACCATGCACCTGCAATAATTTCGCCGTCGGCGTGTACTTCGCCAACAATGTCCACAGGATATACTTTTGGAGCTCCATCATATCTACGGATATAGCCTCCTGAAGTATAGGCATTCTGACCCAAAATAGGGTTGTGTGTGATAGACATTGCCCACGTATCAGAGCTGCCTTCATTTAGTGCGCCATTTTGCATAGTAGGCACACTATGGCTGGTATAAAATTTATCTGTTATCCCATGGCCATACTCGTGATATATAATATCTCCAATTTCCGCGAAAGAATTACAGCCCCCACCTGCAGTATAAAAATTAATGGTATAACCGCTATAAAATGCATTGCAAGAACCTGTTACATCCACATAAGTAGGCAATGGTGTATCCATGGATGTGAACGTGGGGAATTTTGTTTTCATAAAATCATGTACAACATTGACATGATAATATGCATTGACGTGTCTGCTGCTGGATGCTCCGGTAGCCGGATATACATAGATTGTACCTAATGAATTGATGGTATCACTAAATGTAGGAGTTGCGCTTGAAGAAAGAACAGCAAATACAGTTGACCATTTACCTTTCAGTGGTATATGAGCAGTATCGGGCAATATAGCAGTGGTTGGACCTGTAAATAAACCTACAGTGTCAGTGTAATAAACAGTAGAGCTACTATTAATTGTAATGGCTAAATTCGCAAGAGGTTCGTCTGAAGCGGGTAGTGTGGTGCCATTTTTATAAACGGTACCTTTTACGGTCAAGTTTACAGCATCTTTAGCTTCGTTGTTGCGATATAGCAATGCTCCTGTGATTGCATCTACATAACCGGTCATGTCCAATGGAATGCTATTGGCATTGATGGCACTGGCTTTTACCTCAAAATTAAATGCCGGGTGTAGCGTGTATCCGGTTTCTGATAAGATTGGGAACCAAACCCAATTATCATTGGCCGTAATACTTGAGATGCTTATGCCTGAAAGATCTTTAACCGCATCTGCCAGCGCCTCGTCTTTAGTAATTACAGGTGTCAATTTGCTGTCGGCAATGCCATAGCCTTGCATCGTTACCCTAGCCAATTTACCATCTGAGCTAAATCGAAAGTTCATTTTAGCGAAAGTAACGGTATGCCCTGCTATTTTTTGAGTGAAATATAAATAAGTAAATCCTTTTTTGTTGGTTGCTTGGCCCGCTAATTCCCATTCGGTGCTATTAACAGCAACTACATTAAGGAGATTCGTCATGCAGTATCTGGCTTTATTTTCTAAGCTAGTACCTGGTAATGCAATGGGTTTACCATTAATGTCTTTGAAACCACCAGTCCATTGGTCTGTTTCAATATACCAAGATGGAAATTTAGCGGCTAATTTAGTCCATGTTCCTATATCTGCACGTTTAACAGGATGTAAGCCATTACTATTAGTAAAAACCGAAAAATTGTAATTGTTTTCCGGAGATGTCATTTGTTGCTGCGCATTTGCACAAAGAGCAAGCACAGACAAACCGAATAAAAAAGATATTCGCTTCATTTTAAATAATTGTTGAAAGAGCAATTTACCAATTAAAATGGATAATTGATTCCTTCAGACAATAAATGTGGTATATGGAACGAAAATAGGGGCGTTAAATGATTTTTTTTCCGTTCATCGCATTTTTCAATGCAAAGTCCATTAAACGTTCTGCATAAGGGCGTGAAATGTCATTTAGCGTCTCCGTTTCTTTTTGTATTAGATTTTTATTCCTTGCTGTTATTGCCTCTCGTAATATTTGCATTTGGGCTAGGGTGGTGCTAGTTTCATCGGGGCTTAATAGACCGTCATTTTTTTTCATAAACCGCTCAATTGTATCCAGCATCTGTTGGGCTTCTGTGCTTGCTTCAGTGAGTGCCCGAACTTGCATGTCATCTTTTGCATGGGTTAGTGAATCGAGTAGCATTTGTTCTACCTGCTCATCGGTAAGGCCATATTTAGGCGTTATGTCAATACTTTGAGCTATGCCACTGCGCAATTCTTTAGCGGTTACTTTTAGGATGCCATCTGCGTCTATGAGAAAGGTTACTTCTACTTTAGGTAGTCCTGCGGGCATTCCGGGTATGCCAGTCAAATTAAATTCGGCCAATTTTCTGTTATCCTGCACTAAGTCCCGTTCCCCTTGAAAAACAGAAATACGCATACTGCTTTGACCGTCTATATGTGTTGTGTATTGTCTCCCTACTTTGTTGGGCACTTTAGAATTTCGTGGTATTAGGACATCCATCAATCCACCCATTGTTTCAAGTCCAAGACTCAAAGGGGTTACATCTAACAATAACATTTCGGTGTTATTCCCTGCCAAAATATCGGCTTGTACAGCTGCACCTAGTGCTACAACTTCGTCTGGATTTAAGGAATCAAACAGTTCTTTTTTATTGAAAAATTGTAAGATGGTATTCTTTACTAAAGGTACGCGGGTAGAACCTCCTACCATCACTACCGTGTCTATATCAGTTACTTGGAGTGTTGCATCTTTAAGCGCATTGGTACAGCAAGCCAATGTTCGGTCGATTAGTGGTTTCAGAAGTGCTTCAAATGTCGTTTTACTAATATTTACAGTTTTGCCTGCGATATTGCTTTCGAAAAAATCATTATTTGAAAGGTGCTTTTTTGCAGTTTCGGCAGTTAAGCGCAACTCTTGCAATATGCTGTTATCATTGCTATTTATACCAAATTTAGATTGCCAGTGTTCCATCAGTATTCTATCCATGTCATCGCCACCAAGGTAAGTATCTCCATTGGTTGCCAACACTTCAAAAATACCGTTTGTTATTTTAAGTATCGACATGTCGAATGTACCTCCGCCAAGGTCATACACTGCAATGGTTTTTTCTTCGTTGGGTTGTAAGCCCATACCATACGCCAGGCTTGCAGCAGTTGGCTCGTTGACTATACGCAAAACATCCAATCCTGCTAATTTACCTGCATCGCGTGTGGCTTGTCTTTGGGTGTCATTGAAATAGGCCGGTACTGTTATTACAGCTTTACTGATGTTTGTTTTAAGGATATGCTCTGCACGTTGTTTGAGTTCTTTTAAAATAAAAGAGGACAATTCTATTGGAGAATAAAAAGTATCGTTTACCTGTATTTTTACCAATGCATCTGTATTGTCATCTATTATTTTGTAGGATAATGAATCCGCATGATTGCTAATGTCTTTGTAAGATTTGCCCATTAATCTTTTTACAGAATATATCGTGTTTTGAGGTTCGCTAATAAGTTTTTCACTTGCCGCAGCACCTACAGTTACATTTCCATACTCATCAAAGTGTACTACAGATGGCACGAGTGCGAGCCCATCAATTTCTCTGATGGCCAAAGGTTGTTTGGTATCTTCACGTACTATGGCAATAAGGCTATTAGTCGTTCCCAAATCTATTCCTACAATTATATCGTTTTTTTGAATGCTACCTGTAGCTATGTTGATGGCTATTTTGCCCATTTTGATTATTTTAGAAGCGCAAAGCTAAGTCAAAACGCTAATTTGCTTGTGTACTAAATTTGACCAAGTACTGGTATTAATTTTTGCAGATTGTTCTAATAAAACAATAACAAATATTTGCAGAGATAAGGCTTTACTTTGCTCTCTGAAAATTATAAAAATCAAAATAATATGGCAAAGACGATTATTATTACAGGTAGTACCAGTGGCATTGGCTTAGCAATGGCAAGAGCATTTGCAAAAGAAGGATACAACATTGCATTCAATGGTCTGGAACCTAATGGAGCAGAAATAGCACAACAGGTGGCTGATGAATTTAAAATTGATCATCTTTTCGTACCTGCAAATATGATGGTGCCACAGCAAATCCGGGATTTCGCAGCTCAGGTTATTACTAAATGGGGTTCTGTGGATGTGTTGATCAACAATGCAGGTATTCAATTTGTATCGCCTCTTGAAAATTTTCCTGAAGACAAGTGGGATGCTATAATCGCAATTAATCTTACTGCAGCATTTCATCTAACAAAAGCTGTATGGCCAACTATGAAGGAAAAGAAATTTGGTCGTGTTATCAATATTTCTTCTGCACATGGACTGGTTGCTTCTGAATTTAAAAGTGCTTATGTAGCAGCTAAGCATGGTATTATAGGATTCACCAAAACAATTGCACTAGAGGGCGCAACATTTGGTATTACTGCAAATTCGATATGTCCCGGATATGTTCATACTCCTATTATAGATATGCAGATTGGTGATCAGATGAAAGCGCATAATATGACTAAAGAGGAGGTCGTGAATACAGTTATGTTGGCCAAACAAGCCATTAAGCAATTTATTCCGGTAGAAGCGATTGCACAAATGGCACTTTATTTGGCTTCGGATGCTGCAGCTCAAATGACAGGTATTGCTATACCAATTGATGGTGGTTGGACTGCGGAGTAATTTTTTATTTATAGTGTTCAATTTTAAAAAGGATATGACCTACAAAGATCATTTTGTTACTGTCAATGATATCAGGCTTCATTATATAGAATATGCAGGTAAAGGACCAACAATACTGTTGTTGCATGGCCTCACTGCCAATGCACATGTATTTGCAGGTTTGATTGCCGCAGGTTTGGCTGAAGATTACCATATTATTAGTCTCGATATGCGTGGCAGAGGCGAAAGCGCCCGCCCTGCGTATAGATATACAGTTGAAGATCATGCCGCGGATATAATAGCGTTGTTAGATCATTTGAATATTGATAAAATTATACTTTGCGGGCACTCATTTGGTGGGTTATTGTCTTTGTTTTTAGCCAATACTCAGGCAAGCAGGGTCGAAAAAATAATTGTTCTTGATGCCGCCGCAGAGATGAATCCAAATACATTGGAGATGTTGGGAGACGCTTTGAGCAGATTAGATGCCAAGTATCCGAGCTGGGATAAGTATATTGAAACAATGAAATCGTCTGTATATAATACATTTTGGGATCCAGCAATGCTTGAGTTTTATAAAGCGGACGTAATGCCTACCGCAAGTGGTGGTGTAACACCTATACCCAGTCTTGCCGATATGATGCAAGTATCTTTAGGTGTTGGCTCGTTAGATTGGAAAACTATAGTAGCAGGTGTCAGGCAGCCTGCAATTTTATGTAACGGATTAGATATTTACACTTTGGGAGAACCATTATTGCCTGATTTTAAGGCAAAGGAAACAGTTGAATTGATGGCAAATTGTAAATATATAGGTATTGATGGAAATCATCAGACAATGCTTTTTGGACCAGGAGCCATGCAAATTGTTCATGGGATTAAGAAATTTGTCTGAATGATTTATGGGGTGAATGTCTATAACGCAAACGATTAGCATAAATAAAAAATATTTTTCTACTTATAATAATTGAATTACCTTTGACCTCCTAAATTTCATTTAAAAGGAGGACTCAAAACTTGGAAGAAAATCAAATTCCACAAATCCAGACAGCTCACGATGATTTTGACTGGAGCGTTGACAAACGCAACGTAGCGTCGTACTCAAAAGAAGATCGTATTAAATACGACGAAGTTTACGACACTACTTTCACTTCTATTGGTGAATCTCAAGTGATGAATGGTATTGTAGTGGGTAAAACCAATACAGACGTTATCATCAATATTGGATTCAAATCTGATGGATTGATTTCATTGAACGAATTCCGCGATATGCCGGAAGTAAGTATCGGTGATGAAATCGAAATTATGGTAGTAGAGAAAGAAGATCGTAATGGTCATCTTCACCTCAGCCGTAAAATGGCGCGTGCTGCGCGTTCTTGGCAGCAAATTGTGGATTTCTACAAAACAGGCGAAATCGTTACTGGTAATATTACCTCGAAAACAAAAGGTGGTCTTATTGTGGATGTTCATGGGTTGGAAACTTTCCTTCCTGGCTCTCAAATTGACGTTAAACCCGTTACGGATTACGATCAATATGTGGGCAAAACAATGGATTTCAAAGTTGTTAAAATCAATGAAGCAATCCGTAATGCAGTTGTGTCGCACAAAGCGCTTATTGAAAGCGATATGGAAGCACAACGTAGTGTTATCATCGGTCAATTAGAAAAAGGTCAAATCTTAGAAGGTTCTGTGAAAAACGTTACTGACTTTGGTGCCTTTATCGATCTTGGTGGTGTTGATGGTTTGTTGTACATCACTGACATCAGTTGGGGACGTATCAATCATCCTACAGAAGTATTGGAAAACGGTCAGAAATTGAACGTTGTCGTACTTGATTTCGATGATGAGAAAAAACGTATTAGCCTTGGTTTGAAACAATTGACTCCTCATCCTTGGGATAACCTTTCTGACGAAATCGTTGAAGGTTCTAAGGTAAAAGGTAAAGTTGTAAATATTGAAGATTATGGTGCATTCCTTGAAATTTTACCAGGCGTAGAAGGTTTGGTACACGTTTCAGAAATTACCTGGTCTTCTCAGCCGATCAATGCTAAGGAATTCTTTAAAATGGGTGATGAATATGAAGCTGCTGTTGTAACACTTGATAAGAGTGAACGCAAAATGAGCCTTTCTATCAAACAATTGACTGAAGATCCTTGGGAAACAATCGAAACTAAATATCCTCTTGAAAGTCGTCATAAAGGAACGGTTAAAAACCTAACTCCTTATGGTGTATTTGTAGAGTTGGAAACAGGTATTGGCGGAATGATCCACATCAGCGACTTGAGCTGGATCAAACGTTTCAATCACCCAAGTGAATTCACTAAAGTAGGTGAAGAAATTGATGTGGTTATATTAAGTATCGATAAAGAAAATCGTAAATTGGCTCTTGGCCACAAACAAGTAGAGGATGATCCTTGGAATACATTTGAATCAGTATTCCCAATAGGTTCTGTTCACGAAGGTACTGTTACCAAAAAAGACGACAAAGGTGCTACTGTACAACTTCAGTACGGATTGGAAGGTTATGCTCCTGCTCGTCATTTACGTAAAGAAGATGATAGCAATATCAGTGTTGATGAAACACTTCCTTTTGTAATCATTGAATTCGATCGTAATGATAAACGTATCTTGGTATCTCACTCAAAAGTTTGGGAACAAGGTAAAATAGAAGAAAAAGAAGCAGCTAAAAAAGATGCAAAAGAGCAATCTGATACAACTAAAAAAGCTGTGAAAAATATCCAATCTAAAGTTGAAAAATCTACTTTAGGTGATATCGGAGCACTTGCTGCTTTGAAAGATAAAATGAAGAAAGACGAAGACAAATAGTATTTGTTCTCTTCTTTTACACAATAAAAAATGGTCATCTTTATAAGGTGGCCATTTTTTATGACGTAAATATTTTCATAGTGGCTGAATAGAATGATTGTACTCTTGCAATCGACAAATAAATTTTTGAAAAAATGACCTAGGTTTCTAGATATGTTTTCGACAGCGATTAGAGTCTCTTCTGCGGCCTTCGTTTGTCCATAAATAGATCGCTAAGTTGGGTTACCAAAGAATCGAATGCTGGCTTTTGTATATTGGTACATATACTGCCTATTTTTTTAAAATGGTCGAGGTTGACTTGCTCTATTTCTTTCTGTGTATTCGCAATCAGATTGATAAGTGAATCTTGTTTTGTACTTTGTTGATTGTTTAATAAAGTAGCGTATAATTCTTGTTTAAGCACACGCATTCTTTCATCGAATTTACCCATAGCTTCTCGGTGTTCGTAAATATATTCGTCATAGTGTTTTGTCTGTACATCATCAAAATGCAGTCGTTCAATAATTTCATTCCTAGATCCCTCACCTCTTCTTGGAGGTTTATCTTTTGTATTATTCCAAACTTGGTACATCAAAAAAATGTTACACAATAACATCAAGACTGTAATAATACGTAACAATTTTACTTTGCTCATATTCCTCCGTATATTGAATTGTTATTAATCAACCCCATTTCGCTTGTAAGATTACTTTCTTTTGTCGTTTTGTAGTTTCGATGAGATGATACAAGAAGGTTGCATCCAATCACCACAATAGCCAATAATATGGTGCCTAATATCAGACTTCTGGGAGCACGTCCTCTTTGAATTAGTTCAATCTTGTCTATCAGCTTTTGATATGAAAGTTCCATACTGTTTTCTGGGGTGTTCATTCGTAATGCAGTAAATGCTGAGTCAATATCTATTTGTTCTTTCATTGGTTTAAATTTTCTCTTCCTCGCAATAATTTAGACGATTTATATTGTTTAATCCTTCGTTGCATTTAATTGTTTTTGTAAGTTTTGTTTCCCCCTTTGGAGCAAAGATTCTACCGCTTTATAACTCAAATTCATGATTATAGCTACTTTTTCTATTGGGATTTCTTCCAATTTATTAAGAACAAGAGCGGTTAATTGTCTTTCAGGAAGTGATAGTAATTTTTGTTGTAAACTTTTTTCTGATTCCTTATCCTCTATTTTTTTTTCGCTAATGCTATGTTCATTTATAAATGGTAAAAAGGAAATAATGTGTAGCCATTCCCGTTTTCGTTTACGTGTTTTTAAAATATCCAGACAATGGTTAATGCTGATGCGATAAATCCATGTTCCTATTTGCGCTTCTGCTTTAAAAGAATCTTTTTTTTGATACACTTTCACGAAGATGTCTTGCACTGCGTCCTCGGCTTCTTGCTGTTGTTGCAAATACCGAAAACAAAGTGAAAATACTTTGTCCTTATGTTTATTGAATATTTCTTCAAAATTCATTGTGGATGGCTGCGCTTCGGTGCAAAAAAAAGATTTATCACATAAGAATAAAACGAAGATACATAAAGAAATAAAATATGGCCTATCAATGAGTGCTAACTGTGTGCTTCTTCAATTTCGCTAAAAGAAGAAACACCTCAAGATCATTGAGGTGTTTCTTCTTTTTATTATGCATTATATAAATAATGCTACCTGACTATTTATTGGCCGGCATCTTTAATGCGTGTAGCACATTCGTTGAACTTAAGTATTTATTCGCAACGTCAGTAAGCATCGCAGGTGTAATTGACTTCAGTCTGCTTTCTACATTATTGATGTTTTCTGTAGGCAGACCAAATTGTTGGTATTTACTTAATGAAGCTAACCAAAAGCTGTTTGTTTTAACACCTACTCTATACTTTTGAATGCTGGTTTCTGTTGCTTTAGATAACTCATCAGCCTTGATGTTTCCTGGTTTTTTGCATTCATTTATAATGTCCCACAAGGCAACTTTTACTTTTGCAGCATTCTCTGGGCCACAAGGAAGATAGCTTTGCATTATGAATTTTTCTTTAGGGAATTTCTGAAGACGTAAACCAACTCCTCCACCATATATTGCGCTCATTTTTTCTCTGATGATATCTGTAATTCTGAAATTGATGATTTCAGTCAACAGGCTTAATTGCAATTCGTCTTTTTGGTTGTAAGGAGTATAGAAATAGCTCATTTCGTTTACCATGCTTTTGGGTTCGTCGCCTATATTAACCGTGAAGTTTTGTTCTCCTGATATAGGATCAATACCTAAGTCCTTATTCTTGTTTTCTATAGGTTCACTTCCTAGTCCACCAATATATTTTTCTACCAAAGTTTTGAAATTTGCATCAGGGATACTGCCTACAAAAAAGTAATTCATACTATTGGCTGTATTGAATCGTTTATTATAAAATGTCACTGCATTTGATAATTTGATTGCATCATAATCACTAGGGTCCGGTATGCTTTTCATTCTTGGGTTATTGTGATACATGAATTTGTTTAGTGTATCACTAAAATAACTTTGTGGGTCTGATTTCATTTGAGCAATCATTTGCTGCTGTCTGCTTTTGAAGGAAGCAAATGATGTTTCGTCTATACGCGGGGCTGTACATTTTAAATATAAAAGTTGCATCGCAGTTTCAAAATCTTTTACACTTGAGCTACCACTTACAATATCATTGTTTAAATCAACCATTGTATTAACATGCAGGGTTTTTCCTGTAAGATATTTTTGCAAATCTGTATTAGAGAATGCTCCATAGCCCATTTCATCTACGACATTATTGCTATAATCTGCGCTTTGATAATCGCTGCCATTATACAAAGAAGATCCACCGAATCGGTATCCTGAAAATAAGATTTCATCATTTTTGAAATCAGTTTTTTTGTAACTTACTTTAGCCCCATTACTTAATGTCCAAGTAGTAGTTCCCACTTTTGCATCTGTTTCCTCTTTGATTATTTTACCCGCTTTTGGTTCTTGTGCCAATAATTTTGTAGGCAATGATTTTTCTTCATAAGCAACGACTTGCATGTTTAATGCACCATCAACGTAAGATTTTAAATCTGCATCAGAAGGCAGTTTATCTTCAGTTTTAGTCGTTACTAGAGCAAAATAATTTTGATCTGTATTAATATCTTCTTTCAATTTGTTTACATCTTCTAAAGATATTTTGGAAAGATTATTTTTTACTAAATTGTATTCCCATTCGATGCCAGGAACAGGTTCATTGGTCAAGAAATGTCTTACTAATTCATTGACTTTTGTTTTTGATTCAGTTTTGTCCTTTTCATTAAAGGATTTTTCGTAACCAGCCATTACGGATGATTTTGCTCTTTCAAATTCTGATGCAGTAAATCCGAATTTTTTAATTTTCAATGATTCTTTTACTAGCGCTTCTGTCGCATCTTTGATTTTATCATTACCACAAATTGCGAATAATTGAAAATTTTCCCAACCACGTGCCCAACCGCCACTAAAGCCACCATAACCAAATATCAATGGCGGATTTGCAACATTTTTCAATTCCTCCAAACGTCCTGATATCATTGTATTAAACAAATTTTGTTTCAAGTCTGTAATGTACTCGGTAACAGTTGTAGCAGATGCTTTTCTCTTGCTGTTACCAATGATTTGAATCACAGTGTAGGGTGCCTCTTTGTCACTTAATACCATTGCTTTACTTGATGTACGAACAGGTACATTAAAGCTTTCTGGTCTTGGTCTTTCATTAGTAGGGTTCTTAAATCCGCTAAATTTGTCTTTGATTAATTTTTCTGCTTCGGCTGGTTCTATATCGCCTACAACCATCACTGCTTGTAGGTCGGGTCTATACCAATCTTTATGAAAGCGTTTGATCACATCATACTTAAATGTTTTTAAAAGGTCGTCGCTGCCTATTGGTAATCGTTCTGCATATAATGACCCGTTTAAATATTCAGGAAGCCATTTTTTCATCATTCTATCTTCAGCACCTTTGCCCAATCTGCTTTCTTCCAAAACGACACCTCTTTCTTTGTCGATCTCTTCATTTTCTAACAAAGCAGCACCGCTCCAATCAGCTATAATTTGGAAGCCCTGATCTATTTTCTTTTTATCATCTGCAGGTATAGGCAGTATATACACAGTTTCATCAAAGCTTGTGTATGCATTTAAGTCGGCTCCGAATTCTACACCAATACTTTGTAAGTAGTGTACAACTTCATTTTGAGGAAAATGTTTTAACCCATTGAAGTTCATGTGCTCCATCAGATGAGCTAAACCTAATTGATCCTTATCTTCTAAGATAGACCCTGCATTTACGACTATGCGTAGTTCTATCTTTTTTTCCGGTTTTTTATTTTGAATAATATAATACTTCAGCCCATTGTCCAATTGTCCGGTTTTTATTTTACTATCTAAAGGGATTTTATCACCTTGAGCTTTGCTAAGAAAGGGGAGTATCAAGCATAATAGTGCAAGATAATGTCTGAAAAATCTCATAATAATATATTTTTGAACTGCAAAATACAAACAAAAAGGCAAAAAATGGTTTGCATTATTAAGTATTACTATTATAGTGAATGCAAACTTCCTCCAACGCAAGATTGATCCCCCTTTATGGATTTAGGACATGCAGATATTGCTATTTTATTCTGGAGAGGTAGGGGATATATATACAAATAAAGAAGCTTCCGTATTTTTGGGGATACGGGAACAAAAAAAGTAAACTTCGATGTGAAGTTTACTTTACTTTGACTGTTTTAATTGATGCAACAAATTCCTTTGCTGGCTTGAAAGCAGGGATATAATGTTCAGGGATATCCACCACTTCATTTTTTTTAATATTGCGACCTTTTTTGGCTGCACGTTTTTTAACAGTAAAACTGCCAAAACCACGAATGCTTACAGTTTCGCATTCGAATACAGTTTGTTTGACCTCTTTAAAGAAAGTTTCTAAAGTGACTAAAATGTCCACTTTCGGAATTCCCGTTTTGTCGGCAATATTAGTAATAATGTCGGCTTTTCGCATAATTACGGAGTTTTCTGATTGTTATATTTTCAAAATACCCAACTAAGGTAATGAATAAAAAACAAAATACAATAGTCGCAAGAAAAAATATATCCATTTTTTTTTACGGCTAAAACTCTACAATGCTTAATTGGTTATATTTCTCTATTAGGGTCGAATGCTTCTAATTCATTAGCAACTGCTGTCAGGAAGCTAGCGCCGAGTGATCCGTCCACAATACGATGATCATAGCTAAGAGAAAGATACATCATGTGCCTAACAGCTATTACATCACCTTCTGGTGTTTCTAGTACCATAGGTCGTTTTTTGATACTACCAACTGCAAGTATTGCTACCTGAGGTTGATTGATAATTGGCGTACCCATTAGGCTGCCAAATGTACCTACGTTAGTAAGTGTGAATGTTCCTCCTTGTGTGTCATCTGCTTTAAGTTTGCCACTTCTAGCAGCATTAGCCAAATAATTTACTTCTTTAGTAAGGCCAATTAAATTTTTAGTGTCCGAATTTTTAATAACAGGCACTATTAAATTGCCACTTGGTAATGCAGCCGCCATGCCAATATTAATGTCTTTTTTGACAATGATCTTATCACCATCCAAACTACTATTAATCATCGGAAATTTACGAATACATTTTACCAACGCTTCAATAAATATTGGTGTGAACGTTATTTTTTCGCCGTATTTTTTCTCGAATTCTTTTTTTGCTTTTTCTCTCCAACGTACCAAATTAGTTACATCTGCTTCAGTAAAGCTAGTGACATGTGGTGATGTGGCTTTGCTACGAACCATGTGCTCTGCAATGAGTTTGCGCATGCGATCCATTTCAATAATTTCTACATTACCTGTTATTGCAGTAGTAGATTTAGGTGCTTCTACTACAGGGGCAGTAGTCACTGTCTGTGGTGCCGGAGTAGGTGCATTGCTTCTGTTGGCAACATGATTCAGTATGTCTTTTTTTGTGACGCGACCTTCATTGCCTGTACCCGAAATGCTTTCCAACTCAGCCATGCCAACACCTTCTTGGGCTGCTATGTTGAGTACTAATGGGGAATAAAATTTATTTACAGAGCCATTATTAGTTGCGGCTGGTTGATGATTATTGGGCGTTACCGCTTGTTGTGGTATTGCTTTAGGTGCTTCTGCTACAACAGGAGCTGTAACAGAGGCCGATCCACCAGCAGAATCTATGCGTGCGATAACAGTGCCAACAGCAATTATATCATTTTCTTTAAATAATATTTCAGTAATAGTGCCGGCTCCAGTAGATGGTACTTCGCTATCTACTTTGTCAGTAGCGATTTCAAGTACGGTTTCATCCATATTTACTTTGTCGCCAGCTTTTTTATGCCATTTCAAAATGGTAGCTTCGGTGATACTTTCTCCCATTTTGGGCATTACTAAGTCAACTATTGCCATATTATACTTTCTTGTTTTGAATAATAACTGCGGCAAAAATAGTCAATTACTCGTAAAGAAATACGACCTCATAAAAACAAAAACACCACTACATTTTTTTGCCTTAACTTCACACATTATTTTTTGGAAAAATTGATGAAACGTATTCTTATCTGTTCTGCCTTATTGCTTGCATCTGCAACGGGTTCTTTTGCCCAAAATGATATATTTGAGTCTGCCAAATTGCCCCCAAGAAAAGGATGGTTATTGGGTGTCAATGGTAATTTTGATATACCTGGTGGCGATATGGCCAAAAGGTTTGGATTGAGTTATCGTATGGGCGGATCAATGCATTATAAGACAAAAAGTAATTGGATTTTTGGTGCTAAAGTAGATTTCATATTGGGTGCTTCCATTAGGGAGGATTCGATGTTTTCGGGTATTAGAGACAATTCGGGTACTTATATTAATCAAGACGGCCAACGAATAGGGATTAATAAGTATGAGCGTGGGTATATGATTGGCATAGAGGCAGGGAAAATAATTAATGTATCAAGAAAAATTAGTGATAATGGCATTATGCTTATAACTGATGTCGGTTTTATGCAGCATAAGATATTGATACAGGATAAAAGCGAGTCTATTCCCGAGCTGCATGGTGATTATAGAAAAGGCTATGACCGTTTAGCTAATGGTATTTATGTAGAGCAGTACATAGGTTATTTATTTTTGTCTAATAATGCCCTAATTAATTTTCATGTTGGTTTAGATATTGCGTGGGGTTTTACCCAAGGACGACGTGATTATCTTTTTGATGTAATGCGACCCGGCAATGAGAAACGAAACGATATATTGGTGGGAATTAGAGCTGGTTGGTATTTGCCAATGTTTAAGCGTAAGTCTGAGGAATTTTATTTTGAATAAATGAGTGTATTATTCTACCGATTCTTTCTTCTATTGTATTCGTTTATATTGCGGATAGCTGCTTTGTTTAAGCCCAAGGCAAAATTATTTTGGACTGGTCGTAAAGGTTTGTTAACTCAAGTACAGGCTATTTTAGCACAGGAATATAAGCCTAGAATTTGGATGCATTGTTCTTCGTTGGGCGAATTTGAACAAGGGAGACCTGTACTAGAACGCATAAGGTCAATATACCCTAAACATGCAATTGTACTTACTTTTTTTTCGCCTTCAGGTTACTTAGTCAGAAAGGATTACAAGGGAGTGGATTATGTATTTTATTTGCCTCTTGATAGTGCTTCCAATGCACAGCAGTTTATTACATCTTTAAATCCCTCCTTAGTACTTTTTGTAAAATACGATTTGTGGTATTTTTATCTCAAAGAATTACATCAAAGAAATATCCCTACTTTACTGATCTCTGCAATCTTTCGTTCACAACAGGGTTATTTCCGTTGGTATGGGGGGGTGCAACGGAAAATGCTGGGATTTCTGACCTATATTTTTGTTCAGGATGAAGCTTCAGTGGAGCTATTAAAAAATATTGAGGTTACAAATGTGGCTGTTGCCGGAGATACCCGATTCGACAGGGTTTTGGAAGCAGCTTCTTCAGGCAAAGTACTTGAGAAAATGCAGCTACTTGCTGCGGCAAATAAGTTACTGGTAGCTGGAAGTACGTGGAAATCTGACGAACAAATGCTTGCAAAAATTATTAACCGTTTACCTAATGATTGGAAATTAGTCATTGCACCACACGAAGTACATGAAGCGCATATCTCGGAATTAGAGGTGTTGTTTTTAGGACAGACCAAGCGCTGGTCTGAGTGGAAGGATGATCAGAGTTTTGAAGAAAAAATATTGATCATTGATTCTATTGGTTTGTTGTTGAAAATTTATAGCTATGGTACTATCGCGTGGATTGGCGGCGGACTAGATCAATCTGGTGTACATAATGTACTTGAAGCTGCTGTTTATGGGTTGCCTTGTGCTTATGGGCCGGTTTTTGACAAATATATAGAAGCTAAAGAATTGATCCTTTCGGGCGGTGCAAGAAGTTGTAATAATGCGGAAGAATTTTCTTTGTTACTTGATCAATGGATGAATGATAGTAATGCTTATAAAGAAGCATCTGATGCTGCTAAAAAATATGTGCATTCCAAGGGTGGTGCCACTCAAATTATTCTTGATTATTTGGTGGCAAAAAATTGGTTGAGTACATTTTGAAATAAGATAACTGTAAAATTATCTTCATCCCATCCATAGAGTGTTGTTACACCTGAATTATTTAAGAAAAATAGCGCGTCTTGTTTTGTTTCAAAACTGTTTATTTCATCGAGTATTTCTTCATAAGCTTCAGGGTTATTACCAAATAGCTCATTGATAAATTGATATTTATCGTTGATGCCAATAAACATCCTAATTTCTTTACTTGTTACGGTAAAATTAGTCAGCTGATGTGTGTAATCTCTGGTGATTGCGGGTTCAGGCATACTTAATGAAGCTGTTGTCGATTCAGCTTTTTCTTCTGTAAAAACATTTGTAGTACTTTCTGTTTTTTGTTTAATCTCTGATTTGATTTCTTCGATACTTTCATTCGTTATTTCAACGGGTATTGGTTCGTTTGAAGAAACTGGTGCAGCTATATTTCCCTCAACCTGAAGTGTTGGATTACTCCTGTTCTCTTGTTTTAAGAGAAGTAGCACGTCATACATTTGTCGGGTATAATCGAGCATCAAATCCTGCTCAATTGATGAATTAATTGTTTGAGAATTGGCTAAGTCATTGAGCCTTTGCAGCAGAGTTTGGATCCTTTGCATTTTGCTTTGTTTTGGATTTTTAGAAAAGAAAATTTCTTGCAATGCTAAATTAGGTCAGTTTCACAACAAAATAATCAATAGTTCTTTTATAAAGCGGCAGCAGTATAGAGGATTAACAAATACTTCAAATAATGATTGATTAAGACATTAATATTGATGCAATAATCTTTGTTAGTTCAGCAACTGCTATTTCTAAATTATCATTGACAATGATATAGTCAAATTGTTCTGCAAACTCTAATTCATCAACAGCTTTAGCAATTCGTTCTTTTAATGACTCGGGCGTTTCTGTTCCTCGGTTTTGAAGGCGTTCGCTTAATATTTCTAAAGATGGTGCTTTGATAAAAATTGTACTTGTAATTTCAGGATATTTACTTTGTATGCTAAGTGCACCTTTCACATCAATGTCCACTAAAGGTACTTTTTCTTCCTCCCAGATTCTATCCAGTTCGGTTTTTAAAGTACCATAATATTTACCTTCATACACCATTTCCCATTCTATAAATGCGTCCTGCTCGAGTAAACTTTTGAAAGTTGCTTCAGTTAAAAAATAATAATCCCGACCATCTACTTCTCCGCCTCTTGCTGCACGGGTGCAGGCAGAAACTGAAAATGAAAGTTGTGGAAACTGAAACATCAACTGCTTCACTAACGTCGTTTTCCCAGATCCTGAAGGCGCTGTTATAACGATTATTTTTTTATTGTTGAATGGCATAGTTTTATGCTGTGTTGTTCTAATAATCAATACCCATTTTTAGTGCATCTCGTAGTTGAAGAAGAGCAGGATTTTTGGTTACCATTTCATTAAATACCTCTCCCTTACTGAGTGCCCGTTCTTTATGTTCTACTTCTGTTTCTGTGAAAGTCGTTGTGATTCGGAGCAGAAGCCCTGTTTCTCTTTTTATAAATTCCTGTAAATTAGTACGCTCAGTTTGTGCATAAGCATCCGTAATGTTATTGGGCGAGATAATACAAATCATACCTTCTTCTACAAGTTCTATTTTCATTAATGAAAACTGAGTGTGTAGTGTACTTTTATTTTCACTGCGCAATAAATCTTTGTATTGTTCAAAAAGCACTTGTATTTGCTCAATTTCTAAATCTTTAAACTCAATTTTGCTTTTTGTTTCGTTGGTCGTAGGTATGTTATTGAGCATGTTACGGGTCACTCGTCGAGCAGTACCGTTGCTTGCAACATCATTTTTCCCAAATGGATTAATGATAGCAGTAGCACTTTGATTATGGTATTCAATAGTCGCTGGAGCTTCTGAAACTATTGGTGTCTGTATTTTTTCTTCCGAAATTTTTTCTGTGGCAACATTAATATTAGTAACAGGAGCTGGCTTTATAGGATTAGTGGTAACAGCAGGTGTTTCTATATTTGTTGCAATAACAGGGGGTATGATTATGTTTGGCTTATCGTTTTTTTTTTCGTCTGCAATTGCAGTACTGGCTTGTAATACATAACATAGCCTTATCAAACATAGCTCAGTATGTAATCTTCTATTATTCGCATTCTTATAGGAAAGCTCGCTTTCGTTCACTACATTGAGTGCAGAGAGTATAAAAGACGGCGGTGTTTGTCCTGCTTTTTCGTGATAAATGGGTCGATGATCGTTGGGTACATCTAGTAATTTTGCCATCCGAATGTCTTTGCACAGCAAGAGGTTGCGGAAATGTGCTCCGAATCCATTTATAATGATATCTCCTTCAAAACCTCTTTCCATTACTTCATCTAATTGTAGTAATGTTCCGGATATATCTTGAGCCAAGATACTGTCTGTAATACGAAAATAGAAGTCAGCATCCAACTGGTTAAGATGCTCCATCGTAGAGCTATAAGTCAAATGCCCATTTGTAAAGCTGGATATACGGTCGAGCATTGACAGTGCATCACGCATACAACCTTCACTTTTTTGGGCGATGATGTGTAACGCCGCATCATCAGCTTGAACACCTTCTTTCATTGCGATGCTGTGCAAGTGTTCGACAGTGTCATTGGTAGTAATTCTTTTGAAATCGAATATCTGACAACGACTAAGGATAGTGGGTAATATTTTATGTTTTTCAGTGGTTGCAAGAATGAAGATTGCATACGAAGGTGGCTCCTCTAGTGTTTTTAGAAATGCGTTGAATGCGGCTGTACTCAACATGTGCACCTCATCTATAATATAGATCTTGTATTTGCCCTGTTGTGGTGCAAATCGAACCTGATCGGTCAATGTTCTAATATCTTCGACCGAGTTGTTTGATGCGGCATCTAATTCAAATACATTGAATGATGAATTATTGTTGAATGATACACAGGTTGAACAAACGCCACATGCTTCTGTATCAGGAGTTGGGTTTTCGCAATTGATGGTTTTGGCTAAGATACGTGCACAGGTAGTCTTCCCGACACCACGTGGCCCACAAAACAGATAAGCATGCGCTAAGTGATTATTGCGGATTGCGTTTTTTAGTGTCGTTGTAATATGACCTTGCCCTACGACCGTTTCGAAAGTCTGAGGGCGATATTTACGGGCAGAAACTATATATTGTTCGGACATTTTTATCTTTGAATATTGCGAAGGTATTGAGTTTATTTTATCTGATTGCTTAGTCAAATAGATACATTAATCGCAGCACCCACATATTATTATATTGTTCAGCTCTACCAAATTCAGGATTGATACTGTTTCGGATAGAAATAACGGAGTATTGAAAACGAAGACTGGCATACAGACCTTTTGTAAGGTGCAATTGTCCATTGAGTATAAAATTAATGTCTATTTTCTTAAAAGGGTATTCATCCTGATTGTAGGAAATAGAAGGATTGGTTTGAATGTCTTCCTTTGAACTAATCAGTTGTGAATAAGAAAAGCCGCCGCCGAAATTACTTTTTCTTTTAATGAAATAATTAATCTGTACCGGTATTTCTACATAGTTAAGGTTGATGTTTTGTTTATTGATGATAAAACTGTGGTCAGGAGCATACTGGGAATAGTTTGATTTGGCTCCTTTTTGCGAATAAAGTATTTCCAAACTACCTGCCACTTTTGGCGCTAAACGAGCATAAACAACAACGCCCGCATTTACGCCCACTTTGTGATATCCCTTATAGCTGTCCCCATCGACTTGGCAAAAGTTGGCACCTAAAATAAAACCACCGTAAAAAGTACGAGGCTCTTCTACATAGTAACTGGAAGGGTTTTGAGCTTTGGCTATGCAAACGTTACTCAACAATAAACCAATAACCGCTATGATTCTACTTGTTTTTTTATATATAAACATTGGAATAAATCGTTATAATGAACCTGTTTTACCCGTCAAAAAATTAAAGTTTAAAAACGTCGGTTTTTTTAAAATATTGTAATGCCTGCTTGTTCGAAAAAACGCTTGTTTCATTAATCAAATAAATACATCAATCGCAGAGTCCACATATTGTTGTATTGTTCAGCTCTGCCATACATTGGATCGTAATCTTTTCGAATGGGGACTACAGAGTACTGAAAACGAAGGTTTGCATAAAGGCCTTTAGTAAGATGCAACTGACCACTTGCGATAAAATTGATGTCCATTTTTTTAAAGGGATATTTGCTTTCATCATAAGCTACCGGGTTGGTTGACTTAATATCTTCTTTAGAGCTAATGAGTTGGGAATAAGAGAACCCTAAACCACAATTGCTTTTTCTTTTATCGAAATAATTAAGCTGAATGGGTATTTCAACATAATTGAGGTTAATGTTTTGTTTGGTAATCGTATAAAATGAGTCATTTGAAGGTTTAGCGAAAGTAGATCTTGCGCCTTTTTGAGAATAAAGAATCTCCAAGCTGGCAGCAATTTTAGGAGCGAGCCTCGCGTAAACAACTACACCAAGATTAATGCCCACTTTATGATAGCCTGCATAACTATCACCATCTACCTGACAAAAATTTGAACCTAAGATAAAACCACCATAAAAAGTACGGGGTACTTCTACATAATAATTTGAGGGATTTTGAGCTTTTGCATTGTGAAAACTACCTAACAATAAAACAATAACACTAAAAAGTGCGCTTATTTTTCTACTTTTATACATCGAAATTCAATTGTTGCAAATGAACCTCAAATATACGCCAAACGCCTTAAAAAAATTGGAGCAGCTCTTTGAAGAAGCCAGATATGTTATTCGTTTTGAGAAAGGTAACTTTAATTCTGGCTATTGCGTACTAGAACATAAAAGAGTGGTTGTAGTAAATAAATTCCTGAATTTAGAAGGTCGTATTAATGCTTTGATTGAAATTCTCCCTTCTATTAATATCATCGAATCAGAACTTAGTGGAGAGATGTTAAAATTTTACAAACAACTCTCCGGAGATAGTTCGTTTAGTGATGAGAATAAGTCTGTTCAAACTCAAATGGATTTATAAGCCGTGCGTATTACTTTTTTAGGAACAGGAACTTCACAGGGTGTGCCCGTTATAGCTTGCCCTTGTCCAATATGTCATTCAAAAGATAGGAGAGATAATCGACTTCGCTCATCCATTTTGATAGAAACAGAAGAGGCGAATATAGTGGTGGATACAGGTCCGGATTTTCGATATCAAATGCTACGGCAAAATGTTCAGAAATTAGATGCTGTACTTTTTACTCATGGTCACAAAGATCATACTGCGGGCTTAGACGACGTACGCGCTTATAATTATTTTCAGCAGAAAGATATGGATGTGTATGCCAGCGATGAAACTCAAGATGTATTAAAAAGAGAGTTTCAATATATCTTTACAAATGCCGATTATCCTGGTATTCCTCAAATAAAAATGCATAAAATAGAGAATGCACTTTTCGATATCAATGGCTTATTGATCTTACCAATAAGAGTATTGCATTATAAGCTTGAAGTATTTGGTTTTCGTATTGGTGACTTTACTTATATCACAGATGCTAATTATATAGCATCAGAAGAAATGGAAAAGGCAAAAGGTTCGAAAGTTTTGGTCTTAAATGCATTAAGGCACGAAACGCATATGTCACATTTTGCTTTAGAAGAAGCCATTGCAGTAGCTAAAGAAATAAATGCAGGACAAACTTATTTTACGCATATAAGTCATCAGCTTGGTTTGCATCATGATATAGAAAATCGTTTGCCTAGCAATATGAGCTTGGCTTACGATGGACTACAGCTGGTATTTTAGATGATTTTCTTGGGGGGTAATAAATTGGAATGTTTTAAATAGGATTAATATTATGGTTATAGGATTAATACGCGAGCGAAAAATACCTGCTGATACACGTGTGCCCATTACCCCAAAGCAATGTGCTGAAATAATGAAGGAACATCCGGGAGTAAAGATTGTTGTTGAATCGTCTCCTGATAGGTGTTATACAGATGTTGAGTATCGAGATTATGGTGTAACGGTCATTACAGATATGGGTGCATGCGATGTGTTGATGGGCGTAAAGGAAGTACCTGTTGATTATTTGATAACTGGCAAAACTTACTTTTTCTTTTCACATACCAAGAAAAAACAGCCATACAATCAAACGCTGATGCGGGCTATGATCCGGAAACAAGTACGGATGATAGATTATGAATGCCTTACGCACAATGATGGGCAACGTATTTTGGGCTTTGGCTTTTTTGCCGGAGTAATAGGTGCACACAATGGTATTTTGACCTATGGCAAAAAGCACGGGTTGTATAATTTACCTACAGCCAATAGTATTAACAGTTATGCCGAATTGCTCTCCTATTATGATGAACTGGTTTTACCTAATATTAAAATAGTGGTAACAGGCTCTGGCAAAGTGACTTCGGGTATTTTAGAAATTATGTCCCATCTTGATATTCAGTCAGTAGAACCTATTGATTACATCAATAAAGAATATGACTATCCGGTATATACACATTTGAAGGGTAGCTTGTTGTATAAAAATAAAGCTACAAGTGGCTATAATAGGGAAGAGTTTCACCATCATCCGGAAATGTATGTCAGTAGGTTTAAGCGTTATATTCCGCATACTGATTTGTTGATTAATGGTATTTATTGGGATAAAAACATTGCCCCATTATTTACCAAAGAAGACGTAGGGCGGGATGACTTTCGTATCAGTGTTATCGCCGATATTACTTGTGATATTGATGGCTCTGTACCAATAAATGTCGGGGCATCTACCATTGCGGATCCTGTGTATGGCATCAATCGTAAAACACTTGAAAAAGTTCCGCCATTCCAACATACTAAAGATATTGTAGATATAATGGCAGTCGATAATTTGCCGAATGAATTGCCTCGCGATGCCTCTAAATATTTCGGAGCACACTTTGAAAAATATATTCTACACGAATTATTAGAAGGATATAATAATCATCTTATTGAACGTGCTACTATATGTGCAGATGGAAAGCTGCTACCTCGATATGCGTATATGGCGGATTATGCGTATGGCAATTAATTAGTTCTCTGTTTTGTTTTTGGCAGTATCTCTGTTTTGTTTTTCAGCAAGTACTCTCTTTTTACTGTGGAAAAATTCAAAGAGATTATCAAAAGATTTTCTGAAGCTAATTCCAACCCCTGTACGTGAAATATTGTTATTGACTACCGCATCGTAGTTACTGGTACGAAAGCCGGTAAGACTAATGCCTCCATCTTTGGATAGTAAATATTGTGCACGAAAATCACCTGCAAGGTTCAAATTGCTTGAGTTACTATTATTCGCCGTTGGTCGTCCCCAGTCATAAGCGCTGCCTACCTGGAGGCTTAAGCGATCTTTGAAGTATTTTTTCTGCAACCCTACTTTTACTTCATTTCTGTTTATGGCATCAGGGTTTGCCGTAGAGTTGTCGGTAAAACTGTAATTTTTATATTGCAATAACACAGATAGCTTTTTGTCTCCCAATACGTTGTTTAATAAGTTAGTCAACAATGGAGATGCAGAATTGACGAGCAGCTCACCTCCTGTTGTTTTAGCTGTACTTTGCACCATATTGTTTGATATGCCCTCAGGGGGAATGAATGCCCCAAAAAATAGGAGTGCAGTTACCTGATTGAATAATTCATTGTCGTTGCTTTGGTTGATATTAGCCAGTTTACTTTGACCGATAGAGCCAAGGTTGCGTTTTTCTGCAAGTTCAATATTGTATTTCGTTTCAAAGGATGATAAACGACCTTTTAATTTTAGATTTACATTTATGTTTTGTGCAGTTTTCGCATCATCAAGATCTTTACCAGTGCCCAACTGTGTTATTTCATTTGCGTTGAGCAAGTCGTAAAGTCTTGCTTTTGCAGGGTATGTTGCATTGATGTCCAGATTAGTATTTGCCAAACCACCACTAAAGGAAATGTTACTACCTGAATTGATAATGAATTTTTTTATAAAAACCTGTCTGAATGTAAATGTATAATCACCCCGTTCTATATCAAATTTGCCAAACATGGTATAGTCGTCATTGGCCGGTACATTTATGAATAAATTTCCATCACCGGTCGCATTAATCTGATCGCCGGTCTTTGGGTCTATCACAAATGTTACATCCGTGAGTGTATTCAGTGTAGTTTCTATTTTGACGCTGAGTTTACTTTTGTTTTTCTTAATAATATTTGGCTGTGCTGTACCATAAGATTTGAAGCTAATATAGTTATTGGTACTTATATCTCCACTTGAATTATACGGTATATATATATGGGATGCTTGAGTTGGTGTAGCTCGAATGTTCATCCGCATGTCACTCACTGAACCGTTAATACTAAAGTCTGTATTGGCTATTGCATGACCATAGAAAAGTGTATTCTCATATTCTTTCAAGTTGATGACTTCAAATTGCGGTGTCTTAAGTTGAATATTCATTTGTACATTTTGAATATTGGCAAACTCCAGATAGCCGGTAGCTTTGGCCGTATTTTTATATACATCGTAGAGGATAATATTGTCAAGTGTAGCTCTTTGTTTGTTGAGTGATATTGTTCCTTTAGGTATTTCGTAGTATGATCCAATATAATCTACTTTTGCTCCTATATTATTGAGGGTAATAGTTCCTGTGGTGGTTGGATTACTCACAGTTCCTGTTAAATCAATAGCTCCATCGATAGTACCACTTAGTCTGCTTGCATAGCCTTGTAAAAATGGACTTAAAAGTTTGGTCGGTAAATTGTTAATGGTCAACTGTCCATTTAAGCTTTGTCCGGAAGTAGAGTCTAATGATATTTTGCCATTGGTTGTAATTGAAAACTTGTCATTAAAAATACCACTTTCAGATTGTAGTGTAAGGAGTGATTTACTTAGGTCATAATCTCCTACAATTACTACTGAACCAATGGTGTCAGTTGCCATTTTTACGCCATTGGCCTTGATATTCATATTTATCATCGGCTGCTTGAAAAGGTCTTTTATTTTTATATCTCCGCTAATTCTGCCATCTGGTTGATAGGCTGACAGCTTTGAAAGGCTTGCAAGTAGTGCAAGGTCTATGTTGGTGCTATGAATGAGTAAGTCAGGGCTGGCCTGTTGCTCATCGCTGTTTACAGATAGTTCTTGTACTCCAGATTTTAAATTAAAGTCTTTGACTAATAGATAGTCTTTACTGTACACAATTTTACTCCCGGATGGTATGTCCCATTTTATATTGTTGAGATATAACTCGGAGGGTAAAAAACTCATGTATAGTGTGTCGTGGCTAGCATAAGCTTTGCCATTTACAGTGGCGGTACCATATTGTTCGCTAGACTTTGTAGCTATTTTATAGATAAGTGAATCTCTGCCGACACTTGCATCTATAGCCATAGTGGTGTTGAGCAAATTGTCTCCGATGCGAAATGTATCAATGCTGGCAGATAAAGACAATTTATTCAAATCTCCTTTGCTGCTGATGCTGCTATTAGAAAAGCGTGCAGATCCAATTTGTCCAAAAGGTATTGTGGCATTTAAAGTCAATGATTGAGTACTGGTGTTGAGGTTGCCCTTAAAGTTCGAATTGTTGAAACCGTGAAAATTGTTAGTAAAGGCTACTAACATTTCTTCAACTTGATGTGTGGCAATATCGAAAGAAAGGTTTTGGTTTTCGGCTACTTTAGCAGGTTCTTTTATATAGTTGGGTAAATATTGAGCCAGAAAATATTGAGTAGCACTAGGTATTTCAGTCAGCTTGAATTGTCCGTTAATTTTAGCACTCAGCAAATTACTCTCTATATCTATGTTTTTAATACCCTCAGTTAGGTAGGATACGATATTGATAGAATCTAAGTCCAACCTTTTTTTGCGTCGTAATAAATTGATATTATAAAGCTTTGCCGAGCCTACGAAATCGTCAATGGTTTTGCCTGAACAATTAAGGTCAAAGTCTGCAGACAGCATGGTCGGTATAGAAGTAATATTCAGTTTTTGTAAATCGCATTTAAGCACATTGGCTGTCGCATTGATGGTTAGGTCATGTTTACTTAAATCGATATTTCCGTAAAATCCTAATGAAAGATTGGAATCATTGACCAACATTTTACCTGTGAATTTTTTTTGTTCCCATATCCCGTCTGCAACTATATCTTTATAATTGTAGCCGTTAAGGGAAATAGATTGAATGGTGCTATTCGCTTTGATATGCAGGCCATCCTCATCAAAACTTGCTCCTTGTAATTCAGCATTAAGTGTAGTCGAGCCAACCAATGTTTGGTTGAATAAGCGGCCAATATTAAAATTGCTTGAACTGATACGCCCTGAATAAGTCGGTTGCTGGTGGGTGGGCATCTTCATCTTAATGTCGGCAGTGATATTACCCAAATTAGTTTTGATGTCGGCTGTTGCAGCAAAATCTGAGATATAGCCCTTGAAATTTCCGTTGAAATAAACATAGTCTAGAGTCTTTAGATTGATATTTGGATTGTCCTTCAGAGATGGTACATATCTGAGCACTGAAGCTCCTGTACTGAATATTGCTCCGTTTTGGAAATTAATCCATGTGTTGTCAATGTCAGGCAATCCAACAAAGGAGACATTACCTTTGACCGTGCTAAATCCGTCTGTCAACAATAAATCTTGAATTGCCAGTTTATCTACTGTACCATTTGATTTACCAGATACCTTGAGCATCATCGCCGGTATTTTATGCAGTTGCGGTGCAAAAAATGCAACATCTTCGGTGCTGACGGTTGAATTAACTAAATGTCCAACCATGCGCACCTTACCTATATAATCAAGAAAGTCTGGGAATCGATCATAGTGCATCGCATAATAATCGTGGAGTTTGCTATTGTTCGTTTCGAGATATAGACTGTCGCATATCGATGCAATCGGAGAAACACTTACTTTACTTTTGAGTTCTTTTACTATAAACCCACTACGTTCTTTAGCGCTAAAATGGGCTACTTTGGCGCGTATGGTATCGCCAATAGTCACCATGTTTTGAACACTGATATTGATATTGCTTACTTCAATATATTGAGGGTCAAATACCTTTGGATCGGGAGCTCCTTCTTTAGAGCGAAATAAAAAATGACAATCTTTCAAATTGAAATCGCTAACACTTAATTTCCATTTATCCGTATTAAACGGAGTGCTATCAATAACGATAGCCCGTGGAGGAGTATGTGGTTTTCCTCCTTCAAAGTCGTGAATGCTGATGGATGCATTGTCAAGTGCAATGTTTCTTATTTCTACGAGATGTTTATTAAAATCCAATTGTTTGACATTAGTGCCAAACTTGCCAATATCGATATCATAGTCATATCCGCCCCAGGCATCATCCATGTGAAATCGAACATTATCGAACAACACTTTTTTTACATCTAATTCGAAATTCTGTTGCTTATTCGTTTTTTTCGTACTGTTGCTACCAAAGGCATCTTCGATAAATTTATAGTTCCAATTTTTAGAAGTTGCAGTTCTGTACAAATGAAAATAGGCATTAGTTAGCCCTACAAAATGTAATACCGGTGTTTCTTTTTTTATAAAAATCCAATCGCTCATACGAGTTTGAGCTTCGCCAACATAAGCCAGTGTATCTTTTTGTTGATCTTCTATATAAAGACCTTGTATTAAAATATGGTTTAAAAAGTCAATGCGTACATGAGCTATGGCAACTTTTGTATTTAATTTTTCGGATAGAATAGATGCTGCTTTCCGTGCTAAATAATTTTGAACAGAAGTTAAATTCAATAATAACATCATCAAAATGATGAGGCCAACCAAGCTCAGAAATATATTTCTGAATATTTTTAATATCCGTTTCAGTATAGTTTTTATATTTCTACAAAAATAGTGTGTTCATTTGTATAGTATGGTATCAATATCATAAAATTATGCTTCTTCTCTATTAATTATATTTTGCTTCAAAAAAGCTGTTGTTGCAACCTTGGAAGTCCATGTCTCAACTTTGAATATTAACGATTAAGATTTATGATTGGCCGTACTTTTGCTTCGTTTTTATAAAAAGACAATTATAGCAATGATTTTCGCAATAATAACTATAGCTCTATTAGGCATCCTCGTATTCGCTTTTTTTCGTCAGCCATCATTTGGTAAATTGCCATCAGGACTGGATTTAGACCGAATTCGCCAATCAGATTTTTATAAAGAAGGTAAATTTCATAATACAATAGCTACACCAATGCAGATAGAGGGTGTGTCAATGCGAAAACTGATTTGGAAATTTTTATTCGATAAGAAAGTCAATGTCAGGCCAGATTATGTGCTCCCAACAGCTTCCCCTAATTTCAATACTCAATATATGGAACAACCGACAATTACGTGGTTTGGACATTCCAGCTATCTGATTCAATTCGATACCTTCAATATTTTAGTAGATCCTGTATTTAGCAAACGAACTTCTCCTGTACAGTTTGCAGGAACAAAGGCATTCCCTGGTGCAGATGTTTTTTCCCTTCAGGATCTACCAGCTATCGATTATTTACTATTGACCCACGATCATTATGATCATTTGGATTATAATACGGTTAAAGAATTGGGCACTAAAGTGAAGCATATTTATACAGTATTGGGTATTGGGGCACATCTCAAACATTGGGGCATTCCTAAAAGCCAAATTACAGAACTGGATATGTGGCAAGAGCTTGATGTCTTAGCTGATGTAAAATTAACGGCAACTCCTGCCCGGCATTATACAGGTCGGGGCTTCAACCGAAATCAGGCACTATGGGCTTCATTTGTTTTAGAGGTCAAAGACACCAAATTGTTTATTGGCGGCGACTCCGGCTATGCACCTTATTTCAAAGAAATAGGTGAAAAATTCAAATCCTTCAATCTGGTTATTTTGGAGTGTGGTCAGTATAATGACATGTGGCCATATATTCACATGACACCTGAAGAAACAGTGCAGGCTGCAATAGATTTAAATGCAAAAGCATTGTTACCTGTTCATTGGGGAAAATTTGCATTGGCCATGCATAGCTGGACAGATCCGATTGAACGCATTGTCAAAAAAGCGGCAGCAATGAATATGCCTATTGCTACACCTATGCTTGGGGAATCATTTGCAATATCTGCACAATTACCCAATAAAGAATGGTGGAATTAAAAATGGATTACTTCGTTTTTTGCCGGTGCTATCAATTGAATGAATAATGCTATTAAAGCCATGAGATAGTTGGTAAAATTGCTATACAAATTTTAAAACAGATTTATATGGCACAACAAACCCCAACTATTAAGCCCCAATACGATAATTTTATCGGAGGGCAATTTGTTCCTCCTGTTTCGGGCACCTACTTTGATAATGTTAGTCCAATTGATGGAAAGGTATTTACTAAAGCGGCACGTTCGGGTAAAGAAGATATAGAGCTGGCACTCGATGCCGCTCATACTGCCTTTGCAACATGGAGTAAAACATCAGCTGCATTTCGCGCTGGTATATTGAATAAAATTGCAGATACGATGCAGGCTAATCTTGAGTATCTGGCAACAATCGAAACAATTGATAATGGTAAAGCTATTCGTGAATCGATAAATGTTGATTTGCCTTTATGTATTGACCATTTCAGGTATTTTGCAGGTGTGATACGTGCAGAAGAAGGCTCCATATCTGAGCATGATGAAAATACCGTAAGCATTATTATTAATGAACCTATTGGTGTCGTGGGGCAGATTATACCATGGAATTTTCCGTTATTGATGGCTACCTGGAAGATTGCCCCGGCATTGGCAGCAGGATGCACAGTAGTGGTAAAACCAGCAGAACAAACACCAACATCAATCATGTGTTTGATGGAATTGATCAAGGACATCGTTCCGGCTGGTGTGATCAATATCGTTTCCGGATTCGGCCCGGAAGCAGGCAAGCCTTTGGCTCAGTCGCCCAGAATTTCAAAAGTGTCCTTTACAGGCGAAACAACTACAGGTCGTCTGATTATGCAATACGCATCAGAAAATCTGATTCCTGTAACAATGGAACTAGGTGGTAAATCACCTAATATATTTTTCCCATCAGTAGCCGATGCAGATGACGATTTTTTTGATAAAGCCGTTGAAGGAGCCGTTATGTTCGCTGTCAACTCTGGAGAAATCTGCACCTGCCCTTCCCGGATTTTGGTGCATGAAAGTATTTACGATAAATTTATAAGCAAGGTAATTGAACGTACTAAAGCCATTAAAATGGGGAGTCCTTTAGATAGTTCTACTATGATGGGAGCTCAGGCATCGAACGATCAATACGAAAAAATTCAAACCTACCTCAAGCTGGGTAAAGATGAGGGTGCCGAACTGCTTTGTGGAGGTGATACTTACCAATTTGAGGGCGAATTAAATGGTGGTTATTACATTCAACCAACCATATTTAAAGGACATAATAAAATGAGAATATTTCAGGAAGAAATATTTGGTCCTGTAGTATGTGTCACTACTTTTAAAACGACTGAAGAGGCAATTGCAATTGCTAACGATACACTTTACGGTTTAGGTGCTGGTGTTTGGACCCGTGATGCACATGAGTTGTATCAAGTGCCTAGAGCTATTCAAGCAGGTAGAGTTTGGGTGAACTGTTACCATGCATACCCTGCGCACGCACCATTTGGTGGATATAAAAAATCCGGTTTTGGAAGGGAGAATCATAAAATGATGCTGGGACATTACCGTCAGACAAAAAATATGCTCGTGTCTTATGACAAGAAGAAGTTAGGTTTCTTTTAGTAGGTCTTACATTCATCAATTAATGATACCGGTAAGGCGATTGACCTTATCGGTATTTTTTTAAACTAAAAAAATCATGATACCCAGAGTAACGATAAGTCCTGAGGCATCTGCTATTGTGGCTCAGCTCAAAAAGCAATATGGCTCATTAATGTTTCATCAAAGCGGTGGCTGCTGCGATGGCTCGCAGCCGATGTGTTTCGAAAAAGGAGATTTTAAAATTGGGAATAGTGACGTTTGTCTTGGAACTATTGATGATTGCGATTTTTGGATGAGCAAAGACCAGTTTGAATATTGGCAATACAGTCAATTACATATTGATGTCAAACAGGGTAGGGGTTCTAGTTTTTCTTTGGAAATTCCGCTTGGCTTGCGTTTTATGACTCAGTCAAGAATATTTGCAGATGTTGAATTGTCAGACCTAGAGCCCTTACGTTTTATAGAAGACTAAGTACGCCTAAGATATTTTATTGTTGAGCTGTTGGTATTGTTTTGGAGTAATACCTTCATAATGTTTGAAGGTGCGAATGAAATAATTGCAATCATCAAATCCCGCCTCGTAAGATACATTCTTGATATATATATCTTGATTTTTGAGCAACTTCTTCGCCAGCTTTATTCGCTCCAGAATAATAAATTCAACGGGACTAATGCCTAATTCTTTTTTAAACATCCGGTATAACGATGCTGTGCTTAAACAAGCTGCAGTAGCAATTGTTTTTAAATTGATCTTGTTGGAAAGGTTTTGTCGGATCATATTGACAATCTGTGACAGGTAAGAACTTGTTTGTTCTATATCAGCTTCACTTAGCGCCTTCAACGATTGAGTTTGAGTAATGCCAATTAATAATTCCTGTAGTGCCAGGTCGGCCAATACATCTTTAGTAATAGAAGTACTTTGGCAGATATTGATCAACTTATTGATTGTAGTAGCAAGTTCTGCATTATTATAAAAGAAGAAATTACGTTCATCCAGTTGCCAAAAATTATCCCTGCCTTCTTTCGGGTATTTTTCATTTAATAATTGTAGTGTATCTACAATTTTTTTATTGTCAATAGCCAATGCCAAACACTGCGTTGGTTTTTCCAGCGATGCTTCCGGAAAATCAATCTTCATTTCCACATTAGCAGGTATAATTACGGAAGCTCCAGGTAAATAATCAAAGCCGGGTTCGTCAAAAAGATGCATCACTTTTTTTCCGCGCAGCATACTTGTCACTACCAAATCGTTGAACTTTAGTGCTACTAGCTCTGATTTCTGATAAGTTTCAAATAAGTTGAGTTCGCAGTGGTCTAAATTATAAATAGTCCTGTTTTCGACTAATGTCTTGAGCGAATATTCATTCGTTAAGTCAGGAGAAAAGGGGATTATTTTATTTTTCGACATAGTGGGGCATCTTTTGAAATTTGCTGGCAGCTAAAGATACGAATTTAAGGTGCAATTTTTATGAAGACATACATAATGGCCTGTTACGCGTTTACGTCGTATTGGTACTTTTTGTATGCTGCTTTGTAAAATTTAATCGTAAAGTAAATGGCCAGCACAACGATCATCAGGTATAATATATAAGGTATGCCGAGTCTATAAAGCTGTTTGTAACTATCGCTTACCAACAAAAATACGGTGGAAGTACCTACTATATAACTTGTAAAAATCAATGTCATAGCTGCGACGTAACCGATTGATGCAATAAGCCCGGCTCTATTTACCGGGGTTTTGTAAAGAAATTTCCAAAATGAATTTTTATCGTTGAAATGGAAATAGGAAACGAATTCTTTTAGGGTCAGGTTGGGTTCTGAAGGTCGGATAAGTTGAAATTTGTAAAAGTAGTAATGAAGGCAATAGATAATCATTGCAGTTAACAACATTTGAATGATCAGAACAATTACCCAACCTCCACCAAACCAGCTTACAATAATATTATGTTCGTGTTTTAAATCAGGTGTGTATAAAAATGTGGTGAATACATCATAAAACCTTCCTAATACAGCCAGGATTGATAGCGTTAGAAATTTTACTTTTTTGCTCATTGCCTATATTTTTGATGTGCTTGTTTTCAATAGCGGCCATTTCGCCAGCACTACAAAAATAACCGCATTACAGCGGATTACCAGATGGGAGGCCTATTTTTTGACCGATTAGTTTTTACAATTAACCGTCGGTAAAATACCGCAATTGACGTGGCGGCTACCGCAAACGCCTCGGCAACCACCGCAATTCGTTGGGCAATGACTGCAAACGGCCAGGAAGGTATCGCAACCCGTTGGGAAGGTACCTCAACTCACTTGGAAGGTAGTGCAAACATATCTAAACTCTTTTCAATCAGTTGTTCCCCGGTTCCTCGTCACAGGGGCAGTGCCTATTAAAAAAGCTGCCCCTGAAAGAGGCAGCTTTTAATCTAAATGTAGTATGTTACCAGATTAGAATCCTTTTGTAGCAACACCGTCAGCTATTGCTTTAAGTGCATTTGCTTCACTCATTATAGCAGCCATTTTATTGCCTTTGCCATCATTGCCACCTGCCATATAACCACCTTTAGCAGTACGTGTGATTACTGCATCGTGCATAGGTACATTTTTTTCTTTTGTTTTTAAGCAATAAGCTTTAATCATTTTACTTGTGTCCATAATCGAATAATTTTTAGTTTTTAAAAGAATTTAGGTTAGTAACTGAGCGCAAAGTAAGGAATTTTCTATTAGCTGAGCATAATTTACGTAAGAACTAAGTATAAATAATTAAATATGCATTGTTCTTTAGGTTTTAAGTTATGTTTCCTTAAAACTATTTAACCAATTCCCAAACAACTACTCCTAGGCTCACCGATATATTCAATGAATGTTTTGACCCCCATTGAGGTATCTCAATACAGGTGTCAGACATACTAAGTGCGGCTTCACTGACTCCGTTCACCTCATTGCCAAACACTAGAGCGATGGGTGTTTTTTTATTCCAGTTAATATTTTGCAATGCAGTACTATTGTGTGTTTGTTCTACAGCATAAATCGTATAGCCTTGTTCTTTTGCGGCAGCAATAGCGTCAGTAGTTTGCTCAAAATGTTTCCAGCTTACCGTTTCTGTAGCACCCAGAGCAGTTTTATGTATGTCGCGATGCGGAGGAGTAGGTGTATAGCCACATAAGTAAATGGCTGAAATGGCAAATGCATCGCAGGTACGAAAAGTAGAGCCTACATTGTGCATACTGCGCACATCGTCGAGAATAATGATAATGGGGTGCTTTTCTGACGATTGCATTTCATCGACAGACATACGCCCAAGTTCATTCATTGATTTTTTGGTAAACACAAATGTTGAAAGTTGAATTGTTTGCTAATATTATTGTTTTTCCTGACCCAGCTTGCTGTTCTTTTTGCCATAAGTAAAGTAGATAACCAAACCTATAATCAGCCAAACGATAAAGCGTATCCAATTGATAATACCCAATGTAGAAAGCAGATACAAGCAGGATATTACACCTAGTAGGGGGAGTAAGGAATATTTACGGATAACCGTTAAAATTGTTACAAACACTAAAGCTATATAGAAACACCAGCTCGGAATCAAGTGTTTCCATATTTCATAACCGCCTTTTAGTGTGAAAATATCGGATGCTTGCTGAAATCCATTTTTGTCCGGAATAAACAACCAAAGGCCAACTCCTAATAATAATAAAGGTGCAAAATACCTGCCATTGACATAGGGTACTTTAAACTTTGGTTTGTCCAGACCCTCCCTGTTTTGTAAAACCATAATGCCGGCACAAACCAGTACAAAGGCAAATAGGGTACCTATGCTACACATGTCGGTAACAAATGCTGCATCCATAAATAGGGCAGGGATACCTACCAAAAAGCCCGTAAGTATTGTAGAAAACTTTGGTGTTTTGAATCTTGGATGAATCTCGGCAAACTTTTTGGGCAATAAGCCATCTCGGCTCATGCTCATCCAGATTCGAGGTTGTCCAATCTGAAACACAAGCAACACACTTGCGGTAGCTATTAAAGCACTGAGTGCTATTATACCACCAATCCAATTGACCCCTCTTTGAAGAAAGGCGTTTGCTAAAAATGCTTCATTATTTAACTCTGTATATTTGACCATCCCTGTCAATACTAACGCTGCTGCAATATACAGACAGGTTGCAATGATCAGAGAATACATCATTCCTCTGGGTAAATCTCTTTGTGGGTTTTTGCATTCTTCGGCTGTAGTAGCCAGCGCATCAAAGCCAATGTAGGCAAAGAAAACTGCACTTGTACCTTTAAGTACACCAGCCATGCCGTTAGGTGCAAACGGAATCCAGTTGTCTGTGCGTACATAAAATGCTCCGATAATCACTACAAGCAGTACAACTATTATTTTGAATATTACCATTGCATTACTCACCGACCTGCTTTCTTTGATGCCAATATATACCAGCGCAGTGATGGCGGCAGTGATCAGGAATGCAGGTATATTGAGGATAATGGGTAAAGATCCTATATGTGGTGCATGAAGCCATAAATTATGTAATGCAGTAATGCCTTCGGGAATAACTTCGTGTTTTGCCGTTTTTTCTATAAAATCTGCATGTGCATTTTTTACCTCCAGAAAGCTTTTGCACAGAAACTGAGGCAAATCGATACCGATCTGATGTAGGAAAGTTGTTAGGTTGCCACTCCACGAAATAGCTACTGTTACATTACCAATGGCATATTCCATAATCAGGTCCCAGCCGATAATCCAGGCAATTATTTCACCAAAAGAGGCATAGCTGTAAGTATAAGCGCTGCCGGCCACAGGTATGCGTGAAGCCATTTCGGCATAACACAAAGCAGAAAAACCACAAGCTACTGCAATACCAATAAATAAATAAATAACCGCCGGGCCACCACTGAAACATGCAGAGCCTATGGTGCTGAATATACCTGCCCCTATAATGGCTGCCATGCCAAAAAATGTTAAGTCACGAACACCAAGTACTCTATTGAGTGATCCTCCATGCTCACTATCGCTGAAACCACTTTCGGCATCCTGCTTTATTTGGGTAATGGATTTTTTTCTGAAAAGAGATTGCAACATGGCGGGCAAGTTACTTCAATAATTTAAAATAGATAGTATTACTAAGTGGTTAATCGTGCCGGATATAATATTAAAATGCTGATTGAGATTGTACCGATTTTGTGGAGCTTAGTTTGTTTTTTGTAAACAGAAATTTTTATGTGATAAAAAAATTAAAGTTAATGACGGCTCTTCGATAATATGAGCTATTGCTTAGATTTGCGTAAATTAACTTTTTACAAAACTATACAACAATGGGACTATTTGATAAATTAAGAAATGAGTTTATTGACATTATCCAATGGGAAGACAGCTCCGGCGATACGCTGGTATGGAAGTTTCCACGCTATAATAATGAAATAAAAATGAATGCCAAACTCACCGTTCGTGAGTCGCAACAAGCAGTCTTTCTCAATGAGGGTACAATTGCAGATGTGTTTCAGCCGGGTATGTACACACTGCAAACGCAAAATATGCCTATTCTGGCAACGCTAAAAGGCTGGAAGTACGGATTTGAAAGCCCTTTTAAAGCAGATGTGTTTTTTATCAGCACACGCCAGTTTGTCGATCAGCGTTGGGGTACTAAAAATGCCATCACACTGGATGATCCACGTTTTGGTATGATAGAGCTGCGTGCATTTGGCACTTTTGCGTTTCGTGTAATAGACGGAGGCAAATTTATTAAAGAGATTGCAGGAACTGAAGGTCAGTTTACAACTGACGAAATTAACGGGCAATTACGCAGCCTGATGGTGACCAAATTTACCAATGCCATAGGCAGCGGAAATATTCCCGTTGACAAGCTTGCTGCTAACCTCGAAGAACTTTCACAAGCTTGCCAGGATAAGCTCAATGAAGATTTTGATGCTTACGGTCTTAAGATTACAAAGTTCCTCGTAGAGAATGTCTCTATGCCCGACGATATTAAGAAAGAAATCTTTGATTACTCGCGTCTCAACCGTATTGATATGCAGAAGCTCGCACAATTTAAAACAGCACAAAGTATTGAAATCGCTGCTGAAAATCCAGGCGGCATTGCAGGTATGGGTGTAGGCCTTGGTGTAGGAATGAACATGGGTAATGTCGTTGCCAATTCATTAAGTAATGCTGGTAATACTGCTGCTCAGACTCAAAACACACCGCCACCATTACCCGGCAGCGTTCAGTTTTTTGTAGCATCAGGTACAGAACAAACGGGACCCTTCGGAAATGATCAGTTGACACAAATGGTGCAGACCGGTACATTGAAACGCGAAACATTGGTGTGGAAAGCTGGTATGGCACAATGGACAGCTGCAGCTGCTGTTGCTGAATTGTCAACTTTGTTCAACAATGTTCCACCACCATTGCCCGCATGACAATTATAGTTAAGTTACTATTCCGAACATTTCTTTAGACTGATTTTAATGAAAGTAAGTAAATCGTTAGCAGGAAGGATATTATTGCTGAGCAGCAGTTTTAGTTTTTTTTCTTTTGCGGCGCTGGCACGTGTAGGTGGTGGCGGAGGGCGCCATAGTGGCGGCGGTGGTGGTTATCATAGCAGCGGTGGCTATGGTCACAGTTATGGTGGCGGTGGCGGCGGATTTTTTCTAAGTCCTTCTCTAATTGTTGTTGTCATTATTGTTTTGGTCTTGTATTTTATTTTTAAAAATAAACTTCAGCCACAGAATAATGGTGAGCCACAGGAAGGTCTGATGCCTACAACACCTCAAAATGCCTTTCCTGAAGGTCTGACTCCCGAAAAAGTGGCTACATCTTTTATGGAATTGCAGCAAGCCTGGCAACGGCAGGACTTAAGTAAAGTACGACAATGGATGTCCGATGGTGTGTACCAGCGCTTTACTGCACAGTTTGCGATGATGAAAAAAATGTCGCAGTACAACCGCTTGAGTAATATCCGTATTCATAATATTTACCTTGCCGATATAAGTACAGATGGTGCTTATGAAACAGCAGATGTTGCTATTTCATTCTCAATGGACGACGAATTTATTAGCGAAAAATATCCTTCGCTTAATGAATCATTTGAAGGAGATAGCGATACAGAGTACTGGACATTTATTAAAAGAAGTGATGCCAAAGCTGCAACTCCTAATGATATGTATAGCAGTAGCCAATGCCCGAATTGTGGTGCGGCGCTTGAAAATAAACTAGGAGAAGTAAGTCGTTGTTCCAGCTGCCATACGCTTACCAATAACGCGGCTTATGATTGGGTGCTGAGTGAAATTACACAAATGGACGATTACGGTGGCAAGAACCAAATGTTGCAAGATGCAGGCTTACACGAAATCACTAAAAACGATCCGCTGTTTTCTGTTCAGCGAGTGGAAGATATTGCGTCTAATGTGTTTATGCAAATAATGGAAGTGTTCGGCGGCGATAACAATAAAAAGCTTTCCCGCTTTGCTGATAAGGCTGTTGCTGATATAATATTGCAGCAGAAAGCCACAATAGGCAATTTCGTATTTGACCGATTGTATCTCAATGATGTTACGCTATCCGGCTACGATACAAAAGCAGATAAGCTCAACCTTTCGTTTACCCTTAGCGCTACTTATCAGCGTGTTCGTACAGATACCAAACTCGTATTGTTAGATAGAGACATTGCTATACATCATTTTGGGATAGTATTGTCTAAAGACCTTGCAGCCTTGCGTGCTCCTGAGAAGGAAGTCGCTTTCAGTTATGAATGTGCTAGCTGTGGAGCTCCTTATGACGATACGACCAACGATACATGTGGCTATTGTGATGCACCGGTTGTAGATACCGCACGCAATTGGGTATTGACTGATTTTTCCTGGTATTAATGAATGACCCGATTGTATAACTCAACTATATAGGCCATAAAAGCATAAGAGCTGTCATTGACAGCTCTTATGCTTTTATGCTACGTCTGATCTTTGAACATGATTAGTATGTGCTGCCTGCGCCACCACCACCGGAGCTGCCACCACCAAATTCTATCGGGTGTTCTGCTTGTTCAGTACCTCCTTGTTGTGCAAAGCTTTGAGCCAGAACGATGGCTTCTGCATTTGTTTTTAAGAAATTATCTTCGTCTAATTCTTCTTCGAAAGTAATGCCATGTTTAGGCGTTTTTAAGTATTTAATAGCAGCATAGGCAATGACGATCATCAGAATGCCTGCAATGGTAAGTGTTATTTCAGGATGACCAAGACTAAAATAATATTTAAAAGTCATAGCTGCTGCTGCAACTAGTAATAGGCCTACCCACAATAAAATTTTGCGTTTACGCTTAAGCCCATAATATACATATACAATTGGCACAATAGCGGTGAGTAAATAGAACACGATAGCTAAGGGAATATCTTGCCCTTCGTTTAAACTTAGGTCGAAAAAGTGAATGCTGGATTCCCGTATCACAAAATAATTGCAGGAAATATAGAATGTAACAAGAGCAAAACATTCAAATACCTCAACGCACGACCTCCAATAGATCAATTGCTCTTTACGTTTTAATTGCTGTGTAAGTATATAAATGGCTACGGACAATAACATAAATGCAAATGGAAGAATCATTTTGGCAACAGCACCCAGTTTCAGTACCAGCAAATAAAATATAGTATAGCAACAGAGTGCCAGGCAAAATGCAACAAGTGTATCTGCATAACGAATAATGGCAGATGCAAGTATGGGCATCAATATGATGGCGCAGCTAAGAATACTGTTGCTGTTGTCCAATGAATTTCTAAATAAATAACCTATGTTGCAACATATAAAAATGATGGCGGCATAGAGCAAAGCTTGATCAATGCCTGATTTATATATCTTTCGGTTTTTGATCAATACCTCTAATGATACCACACATATAGTTGCCCACAACAAGCAAAAGAAATGGATAAAACCACTATTGGAATCCTCAAACGCTTTTATGAACAGAATGCTGAAAAGACCTGTTCCCGTACTGATAAGGATGTACGTAAAAATAAACAGTCCAATTTTGATGAACAGATTGGGTGTATAAAAATCTGATGTGTACTTCTGGCTAACAACAGATAATTGTTCTTCCGACAGCAATTGCTGTGCCTGCCATTGTTTCGCTTTCCTGACTATTCTTAAATGGTCAAGTGATTGTTTATTGTATGCAATCATTTTTTGAGCCCCAATATTTTTTTATAATTAATAAAGAAATAAATCACTCCGGCGCAGGAAGCGAACAGATAGAAAATGCCTAGCGTGAAAATGCCGTCTCCACCGCTATGTCCATAATACATCAAAGAGAACACCACATAACTCAATCCTATATAACTGTATAGAGTAGAGAGTAGTAAGAACCAGAATGACTGTTGTGCAATAGCATATTTGATAAAGTAAAATGACAACACGCAGAGTAGAATAAAGCTTAGGGGTTTGAGAGGTTGATTAAACAATAATGCAAGGGTAGCGATGAACAATAAATTGGCTGCAAAATTGTGATAGCTGAAACTAAAATGTGCTTTGATGTTTTTTACATCACTATACTTGGCAAAAGCAACTGTAATGACACCAAATGCCAGTGCTGTGAATAGAATATTATTGCTCATGAAATTATTGCTTTCTAATAACTGCATTGGAGCAATACTAAGCCCGGCACTACTTGCAAGCCCGGTAAGTCCTAGTGCCAATAACCCTTTATGGTCGAAAATATAGGCGCAATAAAAAAATAAAACAGCTGGTATTGCTGTAGCCAATCCATAATGGTATCCAAACAAATGGTATTGGTACTGGATATATCCAATAAAAGTGCCAAACAATAAGCAGGCCAGCAGTGCAATATAATCGAACAACGGAGACTCGTTTTTTACCTGCACGTTACTGTAAGCTTGCCTGTGTTTGAATGCATAATAAAAGCATCCGCCAGAAGCCAGAGCTATAGCGGCTAATATAGCTTGATGTCCAATCGTATCAATATGCAGATATACGAGGATGCCAATACCGGAGCTTAAAAGCAGGATTCCTAAGTAAAGAATGGTACGTAACTCCCAATGTATCGAAAATAGCTTTTGCGATTCGTAATATTGAATTTTATTAAGCTCATCCTCATTGATAATGCCGTCGCTGTGTAGTTTTGTTGCTTCACTCATTTGGCTTAAAGATATGATGTGAAAGTACTTAAATTTATATTGGCATGAAACTACTATTAAATTTTTGTCGATGTTCAAGTACTGGATTGTGCTTTAATATTACGGTCTTATTATTATTATATCCACTACATTTGTCTTCGTCAACGAGCAGTATCTTTTCTCCATAATATTAAACACACCAGTGTATGGCTTCAATACTTTCTATACAGAATTTGCACAAAAACTATGGCAGAATAGCCGCATTAAAAGATGTTGGATTTGAAGTTCCGGATGCAAGTGTGTTTGGTATTTTAGGGCCTAATGGTAGTGGCAAAACAACATTGCTCGGCATTTTGCTGGATGTCTTGCAGGCAGATTCTGGCTCATTTCAATGGTTTGGAGGTATGCCGCCAACAACAGCCCGAAAGCAAATTGGCACACTTTTAGAAACGCCTAATTTTTATCATTACCTCAGTGCAGTACACAATCTCGAAATTAATGCTGCCATCAAAGAGCGTGGTGCTGATGATATAGACCGAGTATTGGATCTCGTTAACCTGACTCAACGAAAAAATTCTAAATTCAGCACCTATTCATTAGGTATGAAACAACGGCTGGCTATTGCGAGTGCCTTATTGGGTAAACCTAAAGTGTTGGTGCTTGATGAACCTACTAATGGGTTGGATGCAGAGGGTATTGCAGAGATAAGGGATATGATTATAGCATTAAACAAGCAAGGGATTACCATTATCATTGCCAGTCATTTGTTGGACGAAATTGAAAAAGTATGTAGCCATGTAGCGGTGTTGAAACAAGGCACTTTACTGGCTTCTGGTGAAGTGAGTAATGTATTTCAAAGCGAAGACTGGTTAGAAATAAGTGCTGCTGATCTTATACTATTGCAGCAGGTATTGGCGGGCTTCCCGGGCATTAAAAACATTTTGCCTAATGAACGTGTATTACGACTTGTACTGGATCAGAGCACAACTCCGGCAGATATAAATCGCTACTGTTTTGAAAAAGGCATCAGCCTTACACATATCAACATGAAAAAGAAAAGCCTGGAAGCCCACTTCATGGAGCTCACCAAAAAATAATCATTGACCACCTTATTTTTCAGCAACCTAATATTTAAAAATATGCCCAACTTATTATTGTTAGAATGGATGAAACTGAAATACTATCGTGTATTCTGGATCATGACCATTTTGTTTGCCGGACTGCTCAGCCTTTTTTATATTGGTGTAAGTAGCGGTATTATAGCTATTGGTACCAAAGGACTAAATTTTTTAGGTAAAGCCTATAACTTTTCTTCCGTTTGGGGCGACTTATGTTTCTTCGCCAGTTACTTCGTTATTCTGTTGGCTATATTGGTAGCTATATTAACCACAAATGAGTATCAGTACCGCACTAATCGACAAAATGTAATTGATGGTTGGACGCGTTTGCAATTTTATCATGCCAAATGGCAAGTCGTGCTCACGCTCAGTGTTGGCACTACCTTATTTACCTTTCTACTTGGGTTAGTTTGCGGTGTCGCTACAGGTATTCCTATCAGTACTGTTTTTGAAAGCATAGATAAAGTACTATGGCTCTTTTTGTCCTGTTTAGATTATTTGGGATTCGCGCTATTACTATCTCTACTGCTCAAGCGCAGCGGTATTGCTATCGGTATTCTCATGTCCTATAGCCTTATCTTTGAATCTATTATTCATGCCATCTTTATCTTTAAATACAATTGGTTTTTCGGCGACTTATTCTTGCCTTTGCAATGTTGCGATGAACTATTACCCTCTTCTGCTTCCCGATTATTGAAGGCATCTATGACCTCCAATACAGGGCCTACTGACTGGTCATTTGCCATTGCTACCCTTTGCTGGGTAGCTGTGTACTATATTGTAGGTCGATGGCGCATTATAAAGGGCGATTGGTAGCACTAAAACAATTTAAAGCATAAATTACAAAGCCCGAACTGAATTTAGTTCGGGCTTTGTAATTTATATAAAATGTGTTGATGTGATTTAGTTTTTTCCTTTGCTTTCGAGACAATCATTCAGCTTATCTGATATTGTTTTGTAATCTTCGAGTAGCTCGTAGTACTTGGTTCTCCAATTATTATACTCTGTTTGCGGTTCGCTTATTTGCCCGTTATTATCTATACTCAGCCATTCATAAACACTTTTGTTGGTTATCTCCGCAAGCTTCTGTACAAAGGAAACTTTAATATCAGTAGTCTTTAACTTACTGTTCAGTGCTTGTTCTGAAATGCCCATCAACTCTGCTATTTCAATCTTTTTGTATCCAAATGACTTAATCTTTTGGATCATTTCTTTACCTGTCATCTGTAATATTTAATTAATAAATAGTAAACAAATTCGTTTATTTAAAACATATCTGTTTATATTTGCTTTACGTTTAAAAGAATGTATTTCCGTAAATGGAAATAAAAAACACAGTAAAGGTAAAAAAATAATCCCGTATATGGAAATGAAAAATGTTGCATCACTGCGTTACAATATTGCAGAACGATTAGAGAACACTAGTCGTCAAAAGGCAAATGATATTCGCCGATATATTATTACTCATCATAGGATAGGTACTACCACTTGGTATGACTGGCTGAAAATTGGAAAAGCTGATCGTAGAGATATACCCTCCATTATACTCAGAGATATTGCTACTATGATGGGCATATCTATGGAGCAGCTGTTTAATAAATAGGCTAATCCCTTTTCTTCATAGTTTATTATTACTAATGGGGTCTTTTAGCGATTGCCCATAAGTGAATATTTATAGGAACGCTTTAGACCGATATTTCTGAACAATTAATGTAAATAAGATGAGCGATATAAATCCTTGGTTATTGATCAAACAGCTGAATAGTAATATTGCTGCACTGGAACATAAAATAAAGTGGGCAAAATATGCACTTCAAACACCCATTATGCTCACCACCCCCCAAATACAAAGCTACCGCAGGGCTGCACTTCTTTTATTGCTTCAGGAGCAGTCTATGCTATATCGGCAAATGCTTGAACTAAAGCACCAGTATGGCTTTATACAGCATGTAGCTGATACGCTGAAAGCATGGCATAGAGATATGAATAACGCTACTATTAGTTCAACGACAGATGCTGCAAATATGAAATTAGAACAGGAGTATGCATAGCAAAGTGTTACTATGAAAGCATGTGTTCAATTTGTTTGAATACATGCTGTGCATTCTTTCGCTCCCACAATATCTGATAGATACAGGTTGCAATCGGTAAATCTATTTGGTAGACCTTTGATATCACTTGCATACATTGGGCGGCATGGTAACCTTCGGCTACCATATTCATTTCCAAAATAGCAGCTTCTACGGAGTAACCCTTACCAATCATCATTCCAAAACGCCTGTTGCGGCTGTGTAAAGAATAACCTGTTACCAGTAAATCACCTAGATAAGCACTAGTATGGAAGTCAGGGTGAATGTCTGAAGGATGAACCTTGTCGAAATGTTGTTCTAAAAACAAATACATTTCGCGGTAGCAATTGGTGATATAAACACTCAGAAAATTATCGCCATAATCGAGTCCATGAGCTATACCTGCACCAATAGCATAAATGTTTTTCAGTACTGACGCATATTGTGCGCCCCATATATCGTGGTTGAATGTGGTATGTAAATATTCGTTTTGAAATAGAGATGCCGTCGTGCTAGCCAAGTTTTGATCGATGCTCGAAAAGGTAAGATAGGAGAGTCGTTCGCTGGCAACCTCTTCTGCATGGCATGGTCCTGTAATTGATACATAGCGATTCAGGTCAAACTCACGTTCGCTGACCAGATAGTCGTTGAGTAGCTGATTGCTGAAAGGTAATATCCCTTTAATGGCCGAAACAATTATTTTGCCAACGAGCATTTCTTTTGTTATCAGTTGCAGGATCTCTTGCGAGTAAGCAGCTGGTACGCAAAATATAATTGTGTCGCAAGTATCAAAGAGTTCATTCAGATTATTGGTCGGGTATATAGTTCCTGCCGGAAATGTTACGGAAGTGAGGTAGTGTGGGTTGTGGTGGCGTGTTTTAAGGTGTGATACTGCATCCGTATTCCGAATCCACCAATGAATTTTTTGCCCATTATCAGTCAATATCTTAGCCAGTGCTGTGCCCCAGCTTCCATTACCAATTATACCTACTTTACCTGTAAATTTACTCAATGCCTGCTAAATTTTGAATGAAGCGATTCTCGTATTGTAAAATAAGAAACGCTGTATTATTTTTCTTCTTTTACTTCAAAAAGCTTGTCCTTTGCCACAGTTTTTACTTTTGTGGCATCTTTTAAAATTCGCGCAATGGCACCATAAGGCGCAATCACAACTTCTTCGTCGGCTTTAAGTCCTTCTAATATTTGAATATATTTATTGTCTTGAATGCCTGTTTTTACATCACGCAATTTTACCTGTTGTGTTTTAGCATCGTACACAAATACAACCTGGCGAATACCAATGTCTTGGTTTTTCTTCTTAACACTATCAGACCAATCTCTTGTAGTTACCGCGTTTACCGGTATAGACAGTATATTATTTTCTTTGCGTGTTTGTATCTCTACAGATGCCGACATGCCGGGTTTAAACGGATATTTATATTTGCCGGTCAATACAATATCTGCATAGCTTGCAGGAAGTAGTAGGATGTGTACTGTATAATTAGTTACCTGGTCGGTAGTAGTAGATGTGGTAGTACTGCTCGATACACTTATTTGTGATACCACACCTGTGAATTTCCTGTTGCGGTAAGCATCAGCACTGACAATACTTGTATCACCTACTTTTACCTTTGCAATATCGGTTTCACTCACATCCACACGCAATTCAATACGGCTCATATCTGCAATGTTGAGCAAGGTAGTGCCCTGCATTTGCGATGTACCTAATACACGTTCTCCCTTCTTTACATTTAATGCGGATATAATGCCGGAACGTGGGGCTACGATGCTGGTTTTTAATAAATTTTCGCGTGCCTGATTGAGGTTGGCGGCTGATGCCTGTACGCCATAGTTGCCGCCGGATATACTGGCCTGCGATGCATCGTAAGCTGCTTTTGCCGCTTTGTAAGTCGCTTCAATCTGTTCAAATTCGGTAGCGCTGATCACTTTGTCTTTATAGAGCTTGTTATTTCTGTTGTAGTTAGCCAAAGCCTGCTCGTAGTTGGCTTTGGATTGTGCCGACATTTGCTGTGAATTGGTTACACCCGATTTGTTTTGTTGCATCGATGCTTCTGCCTGACTCACTACAGAATTGTAGATAGCCGGGTTGATTTTTACCAGTAGTTGTCCTTTGCTTACGGTATCGCCTTCGACTACATTCAGTTCTATTATTTCGCCACTTACTTCTGGGCTTATCTTCACTTCTGTTTCGGGGTATATTTTACCACTTGCAGTCACTGTTTCGGTAATGGTATGTGTTGCTGTTTTTTCTACAGCTACTTTTAAGGCATCGTCACCACCTGATTTGCCCACTACTATTAAGATAATCAATAGCACGATTGCTATTCCTATTATCCATGGCCATTTATTTCTTTTTTGTTTCATTGAGTGTGTTGTTTTCAAATATAAAAATAAGCATTGTTATCAGTTTGCGTTTTATTGGTTGGCTATTTTGTAGTCTTGCTTCCCATTTGTGCGCCTAATTTTTCATATTCGGTGTCGTTTGGTTCCCACAATTCTACTTTGTTCCCCTCAATATCGACGATGTGAACAAACTTCCCATAATTAACGGTTTCTATTTTGTCTGTAACTGTTACACCATCTTTTTTAAATTGTGCTACAAGTTCTTCTATATTTTCCACCCGGTAATTTATCATAAAGTCCTTCGTCGATGGTTCAAAATATTTTGTAGTCTCGGCAAATGCACACCATGTTGTAAAGCCTTTTTTTGTGGTGTCGGCACCTTGTCGCCATTCAAAAACCGCTCCATATTCGTTGGTATTTAGTCCAAGATGTGTTTGGTACCACGTTCTCATTTTTTTAGGGTCTTTGCATTTGAAAAAAATGCCACCAATACCTGTTACTTTTTTCTTTTGTACCTGTTCGTTCGATTGCTTTGTTGTAATTGATTTAAATGCAAAACCAAAACAGAATGATGCTGTAATTGCTAAAACTAATAATGCCGTCTTTTTCATTTTGTATGAATTTCTTTTGTTCTTAGTTTCATTGGTTCCCATTACCGTTAACAGTCACTCCTGTTATTTTACCTCTGCACCATTGTTTACCGCTTCCTGAGGCGACACAAACACTAATTTTCCAGACTCATTTTCTGCCATTAGTATCATGCCTTTGCTCTCTATTCCCCTCATTTTTCGTGGAGCCAAATTGGCCACTACTACTACTTGTTTACCTATTATTTCTTCAGGCGAAAAATGCAAAGCTATACCGGAAAGTATCGTTCTGGTTTCAAAACCCAAATCTATTTCAAGCTTCAATAATTTGTCCGCCTTTTCTACCTTCTCCGCATGTAGTATAGTACCGGTGCGGAGGTCTATTTTTGTAAAATCGTCAATTGTTATTTCCGGTTTCAAAGTCGCAATCTTGTTGACATCTTTTTCTTCTTCCGCAGCAGGAGTTACAGTACTTGCTATTAAGCCTGCTTTTAGTTTTAGTATTTGTGCCTCTATTTCCGAATCTTCTATTTTACGAAACAATAGCTCTGGTGCGCGCATCGAATAGCCAATTTTCAACAAATCGACCTTGCCTGCATTTTCCCAGTCCAGCATACGCTCCACCACCTTCAGCATACTGCAAATTTTTTTAGCAGTAAAAGGTAAAAATGGATTGGCTAATATAGCGAGATTGGCGGTGAGTTGCAATGCAACGAATAAACAATTGTCTATACGCTGTTGTGCAATTATCTTTTCATCATCGTTAAACGTTCCTTTTTCTATTCCCGAAGCTTCTTTCCAAGGGGCTTTTTCCTGTAGGAAGACATTGCCCTTGCGCGACAATTCAATCAACTCAAACAATGCGTCTCTAAACTTATACCCCTCAATAGCTGTTTCTATCTTTACCTTAGCCAATTGTATCTCATTGATCAGCGTTCTGTCCTGCTCTGTGGCTACCTCCGGATGCCATTTCGGCACCTTGCCACCACACAATTTGTGGGTAAGCACCATCACACGATTTACATAATTGCCAAACTTATCGACCAGTTCGCTATTGTTGCGTGTTTGGAATTCTTTCCAGGTAAAATCATTGTCCTTTGTTTCCGGCGCGTTGGCACAAAGCACATAGCGGAGAATGTCCTGCTGCTCAGGGAAGTCTGTAAGATACTCATTGACCCATACCGCCCAATTACGCGAAGTCGAAACTTTTTCCCCTTCAATATTTAAAAACTCATTGGCGGGTACATTGTCCGGCAATATAAACCCCCCATGCGCTTTGAGCATGGCTGGAAATATAATGCAGTGAAAAACAATATTATCCTTACCTATAAAATGAACCAACTTCGTTTCAGGATCCTTCCAGTACTGCTCCCAGCTCTGGGGCAGCAACTCTTTAGTAGCGCTGATATAGCCGATAGGAGCATCAAACCAAACATACAGCACTTTGCCATCGGCTCCGTCTATAGGCACAGGTACCCCCCAGTTACTGTCGCGCGTCATAGCACGGGGTTGTAGCCCGCTGTCCAGCCAGCTTTTACACTGTCCATACACATTGGGCTTCCATTCATCCTTCTTACCCTCAACAATCCATTCCTTTAAAAAATCTTCATACTTATTGAGTGGAAAATACCAGTGTTGTGTGAGGCGTTTTACCAATGGGGCATTGCTCAATGCACTGCGCGGATTGATTAATTGCTCGGGCGACAAGGTAGAGCCACACTTCTCGCATTGATCGCCATAAGCATTAGGATTGCTGCACACGGGGCAGGTACCAATAATATAGCGGTCGGCCAGAAACATTTGCTTTTCCTCATCGAAATATTGTTCGCTCTCCCTTGTTTCAAAAGCACCATCGTCATACAGTTTTTTGAAAAAAGCCTGTGCTGTAGCGTGGTGAGTAGTGCTGGAAGTGCGTGAATAGATATCGAAAGAAATACCCATTTGGGCAAAACTATCTTTGATAATAGCATGGTACTTATCCACCACCTGTTGTGGTGTTATCCCTTCCTTCATGGCGCGAATAGTGATGGGCACACCGTGCTCATCGCTACCACATATAAACTGTACATCTCTTTTTTGGGCGCGCTGATAACGCACATAAATATCTGCCGGTAAATAACAACCTGCCAAATGCCCGATATGTACCGGTCCGTTTGCATAAGGCAGTGCCGCAGTTACCAATATTCTTTTACTATTCATCTAAACAATTAAGGCTGCAAGATACTTAAACTATCAACAGTATTAACAATTGAACAGCAATCTGTTTACGATAAATGTTCTTTAAAACCGGTGTACTTATTAGTGAACTAAATACAGTCCGGAATAAGCCGCTGCCCGAAGTTAAATCTTGGACACAAATTACGCCTGTATAGATGTGTATTTATTATAATTCAGTATATTCGCACAACAACGTTGCATCTGTTGAAGCCGGCGGAAACGTTATCGCTTGCAGACCCACTAAAAATAAACTATTTTCTTACTATTATTTTCACCAACTACCCAACTACAAGCGCTAAAAATACAGTCTTTCATCATACATCTTATCAGGTTATACGCAGTGTTCCTTTATAAATTTACACTTTGAAATATATTTATTTAATACTGTTGGCAGTTTGCTTCGGCAATACACAGCTGTTGGCACAGGGCGAAAATAATATCTGGGCATTTGGCAAGGGGCTCGGTTTTGATTTCAACTCGGGTAGTGCTGAGCCGATAGGTACGGCTTTATATACCGTCGAAGGCTCCGCATCTGTCTGTGGCAAAAACGGGGCACTTAAATTTTATAGCGACGGCGTTAAAGTCTTCAACCGAAACGACAAGCAAATGCCCAATGGCTATGGCCTGCTTACCGATCTGAGTATGACCCAAGGCGTAGTTATTGTACCCTTTGTCAACGATACCACCAAATATTACCTCTTTGTATTGCACAGCATAGGTACCACTGCTCCTCATTATCTCAACTATTCAGTAGTTGATATGAGCCTCGATGGCGGTTTGGGCGATGTTGTTGCCGGCCAAAAAAATAGTACCATTGACGATTCGTTGTCGGAAAAAATGATCGTTACCCGGGCTCCCAACTGCGCCTATTGGCTCATGGTGCATAAAGGCGGCGGACCTGTGTTTGACGCTTTCAAAATTGACGCATCGGGCATCCATACTAAGCCCATAGCTTCTTCTACCGCTTATACGGGCGATGGACAGTTTAGTATTGGTGAAATGAAAATAGCACCGGACAACAAAAAAATTGTACTGGCCAACTGGCGATCCAAAGGAGAAACGGGGAGTATAGAACTCTTTAACTTCGACAGTACCACCGGTGTGGTCAGTGGCTATACACTTATAGACAGTAGTCAACGGTATGCCGCTTATGGCATTGGATTTTCGCCCGACAACACTAAACTTTATGCCGCTTATGGCGAGGACGAGCCTAGGCCTCCTTATCCTTTAGTGCAATACGATTTAAACCTATTGCCGAATGTAGCCTTGCTGCGTTCTTCAAAAACAGTATTGGCTACAGCCTACAACTGGGCTGGTATTCGCGCATTTCGAGGCAAGGTATATGTGATCAAATCGGGTAGCACTACCACCGATGTATGTGTAATCAATAAACCCAATAATGCAGGTTTGGCCTGCAATTTTACAGACAGCCTCTTTGTCTTTAACTCAGGGGCGTTTGGCTTGGGCAACCCTGTTCCGGAAACACAAGCTACTATTGTGCGCAAAACGGATACGACAATTTGTACTGCGCTTAACTGTTCCGGTACACCCGGTTATACCACTTATGCCTGGAGCGATGGCTATGGCGGCTATACACGCAGTGTTCAGGCTCCGGCACAATTGTGGGTGAGGTCTTCTATGGGCAATTGCGCTCCTGAAACAATAGATACCTTTATTGTACGTCAAAAACAATTTAACCTGGACTTGGGTGCAGACCTTGTTTTGTGCAGGGATCAAAGCACGGTTCTGACCTGCCCGATAACTGATGCCGGTTATGTCTGGAGCGATGGCAGTACTGCTGCCTCCATGCCGGTTACTCAAACGGGTACTTATTGGGTGAAAGCCAGTGCGGGGGATTGTATGGCCTCCGATACTATTTATGTGCAGCTTGGCAATTGCAACCATTGCATTTCCATTCCCAATTCCTTTACACCCAATGCCGATACAAAGAATGATGTTTTTGCACCTATTGTCGTTTGTCCTGTGCTGCAATATCAGCTAAAGATATTCAACCGTTATGGGCAGGAAATATTTGCAACAAATGATGCCAAAGCAGGATGGGATGGAACGTTCAGCGGGCAGCAACAGGATATAGGCGTTTATTTTTATTGGGTTAAAGTAACGTTTGATAAACCCGGTGGCACAGAAGAGTTATACAAGGGCGATATTAATTTGCTCCGTTAGTGCAATTGCGTTGGGTACGACACGACTACTTTTGGGTACTGCATTTTTTTTGAAAAGCATCATTAAAGGTGTTAATTTTGAAACACATATCATTCGGCTGGAGATGAAAACCTATTGTAGTGCCAACGATATGCTACCTATACCATAAACACACGATGACCATGAAAACAAGCTCTCTTCGCCCGCTATTGGCGCTATTATTCCTTTCTGTTGCTGCAACAAATGCAATGGCTCAGCTGGTGTCCGGCGATGTATTTATGCAGGGCAATTATGTAGAGTTAGGTCTTGCACCCAATGGAGCCTTTGGTTCTAAAAAAGCCGCTCCGGCAGGCTATCATCCCCGAACCGACTTTGGCGCCGGGACCAGCTTTAATGGTATCGGTTTTGTTGCAGACCCCGCGAAAGACGGTTGGACAGTAGGCTCGCCTGCTTATTACGGCGATTATTTTTTGCCGGGAGATCCACAGGAAGGATGGGATTTCGAGATTGATGGTGTAAGGTATAAGGCTTGGCGTGAATTGAGCAGTGGTACCGGTATGACAGGCGGCCTGACCGGAAAAAATACGAGCTACACTGCAACATCTGGCGTTATTACCGGTGTGTGGGAAGGGGCGGGTGGTAATTTGGCGATCACACAAACCACTTTTCTGAAAACCAACAAAGTCTATTTTGTCGTGAGCGTTAACCTTAAAAATACGGGAACGACCACTTTACACAACATCTATTACAACAGGACTGTGGACCCGGATAATGAAGAAACACTCACCGGCGAATTCAGCACTGATAACAAGATTGTTTACAAACTGCCCTCCACCGGCAATAAGACTTTGGTTACTGCTACTGGACCCAGTTATGCGGATGCATACCTTGGTTTGGGTTCAAAAGATTGCAGGGCTAAACCCTATATTATCGACTCGACTCTGGAACCTAGCGCGCCGCTCAGTGACATTTATGCACAAAGCGGAAAAGCGTCTGCCTATACCTTTGCCACAGGCACCACAGTATCTGCCGATATAGGACTGGGTATTGTTTTTAAAATAGATTCCCTATTGCCGGGTGCCAGCACCTCACTGGCTTATGCTTATATTTTGAAAGAAGAAGATCTGGACTCTGCTTTCTTGGATATTGAACCCGTATGGAGTAATAAAGGAGTCAACTATGCCTCCGGCGATACAATTAAAGCCTGTATCGGCAGCAGCTTAGACTTGAGCATTATCAATGCCGGTTATTACGATACCTGGTCTTGGTTGCCCACCAGCGGAGTCAGTACTCCTACTTCCAGTACTGCTACAGTTACAGTAGGCAGCAGCCCGGTTACATATACTGCAACAGGTTACTCCAGTATATGTAGTTCGTCAATAGACCGGTACATTACCATTATGCCGGAGCCGGTGCCCGACACACCTGTGGTAATGAGTCCTATCAATTATTGTTTAGGTGCCACTGCTACAGCACTCACTGCTACAGGCACAGGCTTGCGCTGGTACACGGCGCCGAGTGGCGACCCTGGTACAACCGTTGCTCCTATACCTCCTACAGCCATTGTAGGCAGCACCACTTACTATGTGAGCCAGTCCAATGGCACATGTGAAGGTGCCCAATCGGCAATTGTAGTGAATGTGCATACAGCTGCCCTGCCCGTAGTGAGCAGTCCGCTCAAACTTTGCCAAGGTACTACAGCTGCGGCTTTGACGGCTGTTGGTTCCGGATTGAAATGGTACACATCACTTATAGATACAGGCACATCTGTAGCGCCTGTACCGGCTACCACCAGCGCCGGTACTTATACTTATTATGTTACACAAAGCCCTGCACCGTATGGCTGCCAGAGCGACAAAGTAGCATTGGTGGTAATAGTTAATGCCAAGCCGCTTGCCAAAATTAAATTGTACGGCGCAAGCTCATCTGATACCTGTTTTACAACAGGCTCTTTGCTACAAGCTTATGCCACACCCGTGGTATCGCTCTACCAATGGTACAGCAGTGGATTGTTGCTCAGCGGAGCAGTGCAGGATACGCTCACCGCACCCATAGCGGGTTATTACAGTGTGCTGCTGAAAGACACGAATGGCTGTGCCGACTCTGCATTTATAATAGTAAAAAACGGTATATCCATCAACCCGACCTTGTCGCCTACGGATGTGAAAATATGTCCTGATGTCAGCATTATGCTCTATTGCAGCCCTGCCTTGTCCAGCTATAGCTATACCTGGCAAAAAGACGGTACCACCTTTATTCCCTCCGGTAGTACCAGCGCTACGGCTATCAACACTACCGGCGTTTATCAGGTGCGTGTTACCGACCTGTCGGGTTGCAGCAAACTAACCAATGTTGTGGAGGTGACCAATTACCCATCCATGCCCAAACCGACCATACTCCGCTACGATCCTGTATTGTTGCTCGACCACACCTACAGCAGCTACTATTGGTACCGCAACAATAAACCCATACCGGCAGCCAACGACCAAAGGTATGTGCTCAGTTTCGACGGTACCTACTATGCCAAAGTGATGGATGAAAATGGCTGCTTCAGCTATTCGGATACTATTGTAGTCAAAAATCTGGGCTTGTCATACACCAATCAGCAACAGTCGATTTCCATATACCCCAATCCTTCGTCGGGTCAGGTATATATTGTTGCACCCTTTGCGGTCGATGTGACTGTGGTAGATGTAGCAGGACGAAGTTTGCTACAGGCACAACAAGTCAATACCATCAACCTGAAAGATTTTGCAGATGGGGTGTACATTATCAGCTGCCGCAATAAGGAAGGTGAGTTGCTATACAAAACCACTATGATCAGGTCAGCAGCTGCGCTACATTAGTAGCTGTGATTAATGCTATCCGAACCATTTTAAATAAAACGATAAGTCCGCCTATGCATTGCACCGGCGGACTTATCGTTTTTACAGGCATCAATCATAAAAATGCGGGGCTTACCTGCTTACAATACAGGCACGCCTAAACAATAGGTAGGCGCACCTAGCCAGATTAGTAGGCGTGCCTAATAAAAATGTAGGCGACCCTCCTTTAAAATGGTTGAACGATTTTTTTATAGATAGACGCTATGCACCCTCCACCGGACGCTGCATATAATGATAATTAAAGCACGCAAAAACGAAACATTAGCAGTTTGTTTATAAATATTAAACAATTCTACATTAACAAAAAATCTAAAAAATCGTGGAAATTTCCTCGGAATTGTTGGGGTGGGGGGAGTATGTTTGGGGGTACATACTTATGAGCAATTTTAATTTTTGTTTGTGAGATCGTTATAATCAACGGGAATTATGATTAAACAAAATAAAAAAGAAGAAACTATAAATAATGATTGTTTCATTATTATGCCAATTGCAGACACAGATGGATATGAGAAAGGGCATTTTAAAAAAGTTTATGAAGATATTTTAAAGCCAGCTTGTTGTAAGGCAAACTTTAATCCTGTAAGAGCAGATGAGGTTAAACAAACAAATTTAATTCATTTGGACATTTTACAGAAATTAATAGACAGCCCAATGGCTATTTGTGATTTAAGTAATAGAAATCCAAATGTTTTGTTTGAACTAGGGCTACGCCAAGCTTTTGACAAGCCAACCGTTTTAGTACAGGAATTTGGAACGCCTAAAATTTTTGACATTTCACCATTACGATATACTGAATACCGAAAGGAATTGAAATATAGAGAGGTACTTGAAGATCAAGATTTTATTTACGATGCACTCAAAGCGACTAAAGAAGCGACAGACAAGGGAGAAGGAGTAAACTCTATTGTAAGTCTATTGTCATTATCAAGCCCTGCGTCATTAAAGGAAGTTACAGATAATGATGCAGCTAAAATGCTTCAAATTGTAATGTCAGAAATGAATGATTTGCGAATGGATTTTAGACGAACTCTAAGGAAAATGGATGAAAAAGAGATTGTTATTTCTGGGGACGACAATATTCGTCGATCAACTTCTGATCTCGAATATCTAAGATTTAGGAATCGTTTCCAAAAGTTTAAAGAACATATAGTTAACAATGCTCCAATAGAAACTGTAAAAGAATTATATGATTTATTGCAGAACTCAGCTGTTAGACTTAGTGATGTAGAATTATCACATAATAGACAAAGGCAAATGAAAGAAATATATTTTGAAATCGATAGTTTATTTTCTAATTATTTGGCAAATGGGAAACAATAAATTTGGCTCTTGCACAAAATGTTAGAAATACTGCAATCATCAACTTTAATTAGAACTTAATAAATAGGAATCTTCCAATAATGACCAAACTCTTTTGTTAGGTATAATAAATCACTAAAAATGACGAAATCAGTAAAGCCAAAAGACTTCAAATCAAAAAGCGAGAATAAAGATGAATTATCTGTAGCATCAAAACGAGGCAAAAGAAAACCATTTACTGTTGGTGCATTTGAAGAGTCTATAAATTTTGCTAAAGAATTGTATAAGCTTGGCGCAGGTGAAAAAGTTAGGCGGTTAACCTTGTTTGACACGCTTAGGAAATCACCAGATAGTGGATCAAGTAGGATGTTAATAGTAATATCAAATAAATATGGTCTTACTAAAGGAAGTTATGTTGCAGAATTTTTAGAACTTACACCCAATGGGTTAGAATGTGTTTCAGATGAACAATCGCCTGTGATTGCACTTAAAGCTAAGTTTGAATTAGCGGTTTCAGGAATAGAAGTTTATAATTATCTATATACAAAATTTGTTGGGAACAAGTTGCCTTCCATTTCCGTCATAAAGGACTTAATAGTTGACGAATATAAAACCAAAGAACTTGATTCAGAGTCTGCGACTGAAGTAGTTGAAACATTTATAGTTAATATCAAATACTTAGGGTTGCTACAAACAATTTCGGGAGCTGAAAGAGTTATTTCTTTGGAACACGCATTAGAAAAAATTTCTAAAACATCCTCGGATGTTTCAATTGCTTCGTCAAATAGTTCTTCTCAGAATTTTCAAGTAGTTGATTTAGTCCAAGTAAATAATGATGATCGTAGTATTACAACTTTTGAAGATTTTAATAATATCTGCTTTTATATCACACCAATTGGAGACGAAAATTCAGAATTTAGAAAACATTCCGATTTGTTTTTGGAGACAATTATAACACCAGCAATACAACAATTTAATATGAAGGTTGTGAGGGCAGACCAAATAGACAAACCTGGCACGATAACAAATCAAATAATAGAGTACATAATCAAGGCAAAGCTGGTAATAGCAGACTTATCTTTTCACAATCCTAATGTGTTTTATGAGTTGGCGTTGCGACATGCATGTAGATTACCAACAGTTCAAATCATTCGTAAAGCAGATCGAATCCCTTTTGATGTTAGTCAGTCGAGAACTATAACTATTGACACTACAGATATTTATTCTTTAGTTCCTAAAATTGAAATTCATAAAGCTGAAATTGCAAGTCAGGTTAGGCAAGCCTTAAACAATGTTGATGCAATAGACAATCCATTAACAAATGTTTTTCCGAAAATGAAACTTCAATTTTGATCAAATCTAAGTTCATATCTATGTTAATAAAACGTGTAACAGGATCCTGCTGAAACTCTCAAAATACTCCCCCCGCGTAAAGACGAACAATTAAACAACAGATGAACTTTTTATATACACTACGGGCCGCTTATGATAGCGGTTATGATGAAGATGGTTACTCGTGGTACCAATACAAAAAATGGAGCGGGTTAAACCATTTGACGGAACTGGTTTCGTTGGATGCTTTGTTGAACGAATTGCTGGTAGAGCCGGATTATAACAATGAAGCCGATTGGGATAATATACACGTCGTTGATTTTTGCGTCACGGGGTTTTATACCACGCAGGCGTATGTTTTGCAGAAAGCTAAATTGGACGGGAAGTTCAATTTGTTGACCGCCGTTATAGAACCCGATGAGGTGTGCGAGACGATTGAAATAGCGGACTACGAGTTTGTGGGATACGATCTGCTGGATCCGCATTTTATTATCAGTGCCCTGACGAATTGTGGCGGTTTTGACGATACTTTTTTGCCCGAAGATTTGAATCAGTATGGCCTGATCGACGATTACCTGCGTGCATACGATATTAAAAAACGGCTTTTCGAAAATCACCCCTATGGCAAGCATACCAACACCCATGTAATCGCTTTGTGGCGGCATAAAACCATTGGGCGCTAAATTCAATCGCTCCTATATATTGCAGCAAGAAATAGATTTTACCACTTATTCCTTAATTTAGTAGCGGGATGAGCGCTTGTTTGTAGTTGCTTTCCCGGTATTGACTGTTGCAATAGCGGTTCTTTTTTAAGCATATTTACATCAAAGTTTATCCGGAATATGAAAACTGTATTTGACCCGATGGTCAGAGCCGAATTGATCAGCAGAATCAATACACTCAACGAACATAGTACGGCCCAATGGGGGAAGATGAATGTGTACCAGATGTTGCGGCATTGCAGGCAATGGGAAGAGTGGATGGCTAAAAAAGAGCAAAATAAACAAATGTTTATAGGTCGTTTGTTTGGTAAAATGGCGTTGAAAAAGGTATTGAAAGATGAACAGCCTCTGGCGCACAGTACACCGACGATTCCCCAACTTAAAATAAAAGAAACCAATGGCGATATAGCAGCAGAAAAAAAGCGCTGGATAGCGCTGATAGAGCAATATGCGCATTATTCAAACCCTGGTTTTGTGCATGTGTTTTTTGGAAAGTTGAGTCATGAGCAAATCGGCTATATGGCTTATAAGCACAGCGACCACCATTTGCGACAGTTTAATAGTTAGACGAGTAAGCTGTGTTATACAGCAGTCTTGAATATAATTTGTCTTTGGAAAATAGATAGGAAAATGCAATACTCCTGACTATTGTTTTAATTTCGCGCTTTGCTTGTATCAACAGCCTCTTTGATGAAACCAACCATACTGTTTCTTTTGACCATTAGTGTACTGTTCAATATCAGCTTTGCACAAAATAGATCTTCGGTGCAAGCGGATGGTCAAAGTCCTTTTGTATTGGGTGCGGTGGCGCATATCAATTCGCATGAATTGGGTGAAGATAGAACACTGAATGTTTATTTGCCGGAAGGGTATTCGCCCGATTCTTTGGCCACTTATCCGGTGATTTATTTATTGGATGGCTCTGCTAATGAAGATTTCATTCATATTGCCGGGCTGGTTCAGTTTATGACGATGATAACGGCTATGCCAAAATCTATTGTGGTTGGTATTGCGAATGTGGATCGGAAAAGGGATTTTACTTTTCCCACTACCGTTGCTCAGGACAAGAAGGATTATCCGACTACAGGCAGTTCTGCAAGGTTTATATCGTTTGTAGAAAAAGAACTCCAACCGTTTGTTGAACGGCACTACAGAGCGAATAATACGAAGACAATTATCGGCCAATCTTTAGGCGGGCTGTTGGCTACCGAAATATTGTTGAAAAAGCCCTACCTGTTCAACAATTATATGATTATTAGCCCAAGCCTTTGGTGGGATAATGAAACGCTTTTGCTGGCGGCACCACAGCTATTGATACAGCCATCGAATCGTCCTGTCCATGTGTATATTGCGGTGGGTAGCGAGGGTAAGCAAATGGAAGACGATGCCAAACGTTTGACAGAAATATTGCAGACATCCGGGCAAAAGAATATACAAACAGATTTTGTTTTCTTTCCTGATGAAAACCATTTGACGATATTGCACAATGGTGTTTACAAGGGATTGCAGCTGTTGTACCAACCCAAACTTGTAAAATAAAAATTCTCCACTTAAAATAACACAACATGGAATCATTTCCTGTACTCAGTTCTATTCTTGAAACGACGGCGTTGGGTCGTTATATTCAGCAACAATATAATTTGGCTGAAGGCATAAGTTGTAGCGTGATTAAAACTGGGGTGAACCATACCTATCTAGTTGCAGCTGGTGCTGCTCAATATGTGTTTCGTGTATATAGCTACGGTTGGAGAACAAGGCATGAGGTTGCTGAAGAGCTAAGGTTGCTGCGGCATTTGCAGGATAATGGTATTTCGGTTTCTTATGCCATTGCCGATCGGGAAGGTCTATTTATTCAGGAGCTGGAAGCACCGGAAGGCAATAGGTTTGGTGTATTGTTCTCGTATGTGGGAGGTGAAAAGCTGCACAATTCTGCTACACAAACACACTATGCTATAGGTGAAGCAATGGCTGCGCTGCACCGGCAAACGCAAGGTTTTAAATTGGAGCGGGCAACTTATGATACGCAAACATTGTTGGTGGATTCATTTAAAGGGTTGAAGCGATTTATCGCTGCTGATACGGATGAAATGCGCTTTATGGCTGCCACACAGCAATATTTAATAGCGGCCTTTGCTCATATACATGAGCAGCAGCTCAGGAAGGGTGCTGTGCATCTGGATATGTGGTTTGACAATTTACATGTGGATGGCAATAATCAGATCAATATTTTTGATTTCGACTTTTGCGGCAATGGATGGCTTTGCCTGGATATAGCCTACTATCTGATGCAGTTGTATGTTATGGAAGCGGACGAAAAAGAATACCGGCTGAAAGCCGCGGCATTCCTTCAGGGTTATGAAAGTGTTACACCGGTAAGTGAAGAAGAAAAACGTCTGTTGCCGATGTTAGGTGTAAGCCTGCATTTCTTTTATCTGGGGGTTCAATGCGCGCGCTTCGACAATTGGTCCAATGTATTTATCAACGAAACTTATCTCAAAAGGTATATAATGGTAAGGGTGAAAAAGTATGTTGACTTTCACCAATTGGATATTTGATGGATTGGTGCCTCACTAAAAGATTTGGCGTTGCAGGATTCATTTTATTCCTGCAACGCCATTTTATTTTTATTAATATTTAAGCGCAGAGCTCTGTCAAGCTTTCTTGGGCAGCAGCAATAGTTGCATCCAAATCGGCATAAGTCAATGCATTGTTTAAGAACCAGCTTTCGAATGCGGATGGCGGCAAGTAAATGCCTCTGCGCAACATGGCGTGGAAAAATTTGTTGAAAAATGCATTGTCGGAAGCAGCGGCGCAGGCAAAATCAGTAACGGGTTGTGCGCTGAAATGCACACTAATCATAGAGCCCAGGCGGTTAATGACAAATGGTTTTCCAGTGGCAGTCAAAACGGTTTCCAGTCCTTTGTGTAAGTATTCAGTTTTAGCATCCAGCTCCCGGTAAAAATCAGGATTGTTTTGCAGCGTTTGCAATAATGTGAACCCGGCAATCATAGCTAACGGATTACCACTTAATGTACCCGCCTGATACACATTGCCTAAGGGTGCAATATGGCTCATGATTTCTTTTTTACCACCAAATGCACCAACGGGCATACCGGCGCCAATTACCTTGCCATAGCATACCAGGTCGGCATCAACATTTAATGTAGCTTGTGCACCACCGGCTCCCAATCGGAATCCGGTCATGACCTCATCAAAGATGAACACAATGCCTTCTTCAGTACAGATATGGCGTAAGCCTTCAACAAATCCGGGCTGTGGTAAAATACAACCCATGTTGCCCGCTATGGGCTCAATAATAATTGCAGCAATTTCGCCCTTGTGTGCGGTTACTAATTGTTTTACGGCATCGAGGTCGTTGTAAGCACAAGTAAGGGTGTCGTTGCTTACACCTGCGGTAATGCCGGGCACTGTTTGAATATCGAATGTAGCAAGTCCGCTTCCTGCTTTCACTAAAAAAGCATCGGCATGGCCATGGTAACAACCTTCAAATTTGATGAATTTATTGCGTCCTGTATAGCCTCGAGCCAGACGCAATGCACTCATACAAGCTTCTGTGCCACTGCTCACCATACGGACCAGGTCCACATTGCGTGTCATGGATTTGATGAGTTCCGCCATTTCTATTTCCAGTTCGGTAGGTGCACCAAAAGAGGTAGAGCCTTCTGCTTTTTCCTGAATGGCTTTTACTACCGGCTCGTAGGCATGTCCTAAAATCATTGGTCCCCAAGATGCGATATAGTCGATGTACTGATTGCCATCAGCATCGTATAAATAAGCACCTTTTGCCCGCTCTATAAAAACAGGTGTACCACCAACGCTTTTAAAAGCTCGAACAGGAGAGTTGACGCCACCGGGAATGCTTTGTTGTGCGCGTTCAAAAAGGGCAATGCTGTTATTGTATGTTTTCATTTATTGTTGTTGATCAAAATTGTTTTGAGGAAAAGACTTTGTGTTGAATCGATAGGTAAGCCCCATGCTGATATATGGTTGAAACGGATAGCTAAGCTGATTGTCAATGGGTATATACATGCCATACTGAAGGTTGAAGAAAATAAATTTGTATCCGGCTTCGCATTCAGAAAACGTGCTTATGAAAGAATATCTTTTGGAAGTGATATCGGTACCTATCTCTCGTGCGAAGTTTGTTATCCGATATTTTAGATCGGGATTGTCTGATTCAAAAGAGTAATATTTCTGGTTAATATATTTCAACCCAACATTCAATCTAAAATATTTGCGATAGTAACCAAATGCTGCTTGCAGAAACAGGTTGTTGTATCTAGTGTTGTAGTTATATAAAGGGTATCTAATGCCGTTCCTGTTGATAGCTCCTAATGCAAATCCGGCTTGTCCTTCAATAATAGCATGCGTATTTATTGGTGTAAAATAGACTAAACTGAATTCATATTTATTGCCATTAAAAACGCCCCCATATTGTGCTCTTAACAGATTGTTGGTGTCTTTTTCTACAATAGATTTATTTTTTAATGCTCTATAGCCTGCACTGATGCCCCAATGATTGGTAATCGCAAATGCAGCATCGCAGGAAGCGCTTATACCTGATCCTTTAGTATAGCTACTATCAGATGGGTTGCTTTGCATTTTTAAGGAACCATTTAACATGGCATCGCCTTTATGCTGTAGCCCTGCTATGGTAACTTTTTCAGGAAAATAAATTCTTTGACCACAAGATGTTAAAAATAGTATGCAAAGGATATAGCTGCAAACGTGAATTGGTTTCATGGTGGTTGTTTTATCCAAGCAATTTTACGGCATCTTTCGCAAAATAAGTGGCAATTAAGTCTGCTCCAGCTCTTTTGATGGAGGTAAGGCTTTCTATAATGGCTTTGTTTTCGTCGAGCCAGCCCATTTGTGCTGCGGCTTTGATCATGGCATATTCACCGCTTACATGGTAGGCGCTTACTGGTACGTTGACTGCATTTTTTATTTCACGAATAATGTCGAGGTAAGCCATGGCAGGTTTTACCATCACTATGTCTGCACCTTCTTCAATGTCCATTAATGTTTCTTTGATAGCTTCGATTCGGTTGGCATAATTCATTTGGTAGGTTTTCTTATCGCCAAATCCCGGAGCAGAATCCAACGCGTCGCGGAATGGACCATAGAAACAACTGGCGTATTTGGCACTATATGCCATGATACCTACTTTGGTGAAATTGTTTTGCTCCAAAGCCGCACGTATGGCGCCGATCCGGCCATCCATCATATCGCTCGGCGCTACAAAATCGGCTCCGGCTTCTGCATGGCTGACGCTCATTTTTACCAAAGCTTCTACTGTTCCGTCGTTAATGATTTCGCCATTTTCTACAATGCCATCGTGTCCGTAAATAGAGTAGGGATCGAGTGCGACATCGGTCATCACTACCATTTCGGGTACTGCATCTTTGATGGCTTTGATACTGCGTTGCATTAATCCATCTTTATTCCAAGCCTCTTTCCCTGTATTGTCTTTTACATTGTCCGGTGCTTTTACAAAAAGTAATACACTCTTAATGCCCAAAGACCAAAGCTCTTTAACTTCTTTAATAGTAAGATCGAGCGAATAGCGGTAATAACCTTTCATGGAAGGTATTTCGAACTGATAATTTGCACCTTCATCAATAAACAATGGTGCAATAAAATCGCTGGGTGTTAATGTCGTTTCTGCTACCATACTGCGGATGGCTGCATTGCTGCGTAAAATTCTATTTCTGCGTTGTAGATACATAATCGCTTTGTTTTTTAATATTCAAAATCAGGCCCAGTCTCTTGGATGCAGGCAGGCATCGAGTAATACAGCTTCGGGACTATCGGGCTTTGGTTGATAGTCGTATTCAAAACGAACTGTTGGTGGTAAGCTCATTAAAATGCTTTCCGTTCGTCCGTTTGTTTTAAGTCCGAAAATGGTTCCTCTGTCGTGGATAAGATTGAACTCTACGTAACGTCCGCGACGTATTTCTTGCCAGTGTTTATGTTCAGGTGTAAATGTGGTGTTTTTTCTTTTGGTAATAATGGGGAGGTAAGCTTCTATAAAACTATTTCCATTTGCCTGCTGGAATGCAAACAATTCTTCGCTATCAAATTCCGGAGTTGGCTTCAGATGATCGTAGAAAACACCGCCTATGCCACGCATCTCATTGTTGCGGTGCGTATTGGTAAAATAAGTGTCGCACCATGCTTTGTATTTGGGATATTTTTCTGCTCCAAAAGGTTGCATGGCATTTTTAAATGTCTGGTGGAAATGCAGTGCATCCTCTTCAAATAAATAATAAGGTGTAAGGTCTGCACCACCGCCAAACCAACAGTCTAAAAGATTTCCATCTTTGTCGTACACTTCAAAATAACGCCAGTTGGCATGTGTAGTGGGTACAAATGGATTGCCGGGGTGTAATACCAAGCTCAAGCCACATGCAAACCAACTATGCCCATCAATGTTTAATTGCTTGCGCATAGTATCTGATACTTCGCCAAATACAATAGAGGTGTTTACACCACCTTTTTCAAAAATAGTTCCATTGGCAATAACACGTGTTTTACCACCACCTCCTTCGCTGCGTTCCCATTTGTCTTCAATAAATTTTGCTGCGCCATCTTCCTGCTCTAATGCAGCACAGATGCGGTCTTGCAAATTGTGGATATAATCAATCCATCTTTGTTTTAGCTCCATTGGTATTCTTTTACGGTATTTACAAATGCTCTGGCATGATCGACAGGTACATTTGGTAAAATGCCATGACCGAGGTTGGCAATGTGTCTGCCCGGTCCAAATGCTTGCAACATTGTTTTTACTTCTTTTTCGATCACCGGAATTGGAGATAGTAATTTTGCAGGGTCAAAGTTGCCTTGAAGTGTAATGTCTTTACCTGCAAATTGTCGGGCCATTTCCGGTTTAATACACCAGTCAATACCTAATCCTGCTGCACCTGTAGCGGCCATTGCATCGAGACTATGCCATGCACCTTTCGCAAAAATAATGGTGGGTACATCATCTTTTATTGCAGCAACTATTTGACGAATATATTGTAATGATAGTAGTTCAAAATCTGCCGGGCTTAGTAATCCGCCCCAGCTATCGAAAATTTGCAACACGTCTGCACCTGCTTTTATTTGTCCTTTGAGGTAAGCAATAGTAGTGTCGGTAATCATTTGCAATAATTGATGTGCCAATTCCGGTTGGGTAAAACAAAATGCTTTTGCTTCATCAAATGTTTTGCTGCCCTTACCTTGTACCATATAGCATAAAAGTGTCCATGGTGCACCTGCAAAGCCAATTAAAGGAACCCTGTTGTTGAGTTCTTGCTTGATGAGTTTAATGGCATCAAAGACATAGCCCAGTGTTTCGTCAACATCTGGTACGCGTACTCGTGCCAGATCTGCAATGCTTTTGATGGGGTCGGGTAGCAGTGGGCCAATATTTTCTTTTAACTGTACCTCTAGTCCCATGGCTTGAGGTACAACAAGGATGTCAGAGAATAAGATGGCTGCATCCACACCAACAATATCTACCGGTTGGATGGTGATTTCGCAAGCTAATGCCGGTGTTTGACAACGTTCAAAAAAGCCATATTTATTACGTATAGCAATATATTCCGGTAAATATCTGCCTGCCTGCCGCATCATCCAAACGGGCGTTCTTTCTGTTTTTTCACCACGCAGGGTGCGTAATATCAAATCGTTTTGCAACATTATTTTTTATGGTTTTTGTAAAATTCAATTACTGTGTTGACTAATATATTTTTATCCGGTTGTGCTGCTACAATTACTTCATTACGTATATTTTGTTTCAGCGCAAGTGCAGTTGTTTTGCCGATAGAAAATAAAGTGGCATCAGGAGCTATTGTATTTTCACTCAAAAAGCTTTCTACACCTGAAGGGCTAAAAAACAAAAGGGCATTATAGTTCTTATCCACTTTTATTGGTGTCAATTTCGTTTCATATACGATACATTCCTTTACTTGAAATCCCTTGTTAGTGAGTAGAGTAGGTAGTGTGTCTAGTCGTTTATTTCCACAGAAAAAAACAATATTTTGTGCAGGTATGTGTTCAATATGCTTAGCTAATCCAATGGCATCATCAGCACTTGCAATAATTTGGTCGTCGTCCCAAAAATCAACCACAGCCTTTTTAGTGGCGCCGCTAATACATAAGATTTGCCAATTGGGTCTATTGCCTGCGCAGCAACTGATAACCGCATTGACCGCTTGCGCACTTGTGAATATAACGATGATGTGCTCTTGGGTATATGTTTTAATCTGTGCAATTATTTCATCAGTTAGGGCTGCGGTTGTTTGTATAAAAGGTACTGCATCGCATAAAAAATTTGCATCAGCTAAATTTTTTAAAGCATCTTCCGGTAACAATGCTGTACTCAATATATTATAACTATGCGCCACTATTTCTAATTGTTGCTACTATTTTATCGGCTCCTCTTTTAAGCAATTCGGAGCCTAATTGTATTCCTAAATTTGTTGATTGCTCAATAGTGCACTTATGTTCGATTTCCATTTTTTCTTTGCCATCTATTGATAGAATATTGCCTCGGAATATAATTTCATCGCCTACAATTTCTGCCAGTGCACTTATGGGTGTAGAACAGCCTCCCATCAGTGTTTTCAAAAAATCTCTTTCAATTTGTACACACAATTGGGTGTTTTTATCGTTGAACGCAGTGCATAAATTCAGGAGTTCATCTTCTCCTGTTCTGCATACCACCATTACCGCTCCCTGTGCCGGAGCAGGTAACATCCAGTCGAGTTCTATAGCACTAGAAGGGCGAAGTTCGATTCTGTCTAGGCCCGCTGCTGCAAATATGGCTCCATCCCAATTACTGTCATTTAGTTTTTGTAATCGTGTTTGTACATTGCCTCTCAGGTTTTCAATTATACTGTTTGGATATTTGTTGAGCCATTGTGCTTTTCGACGTACAGAGCCGGTTGCGATTGTTGCGTAGCCAATAGTAGTTGCACTAGGGTGAGGTATAAATAAATCTTTGTAGGATGCCCGGGTTAATACTGCTGCTTGAGCTATGCCTTTGGCTAGCTGGGTGGGTACGTCTTTAAGAGAATGTACTGCAATGTCAATTTTGTTGCTCAATAAAAACGCATCTAATGTTTTTGTGAAAACACCCTGTACGCCCATTGCATATAATGGTGTTACCAAGTCAATGTCACCTTCGCTCTTTACAGGTACAAGTGTGGTGGTAATTCCATTTTCTTCAAGTAGTTTTTGTACGGTATGAGCTTGCCAAAGTGCCAGTCGGCTATCGCGGGTGCCTATTCTTATGGGTTGTTGCATTTAAAGTGTGCTTCTATATTTACAATTTATGAGCGAGTCATAAAGTCGTTAATGGCTAAAATAAAATTGCAGCCGCCTTGGTTTTTTTGGCGCATTTGGGTGGCCATATTGTTTAATACTTTCTGTATTTTATCATCACTTTGTATCGGAGTGGTTTCTAATTGGTGCTTTTGCTGTAAATTTTCCAATGTGCATTTTACAGCTTTAATCACAGGAACATGTTGGCGCATAATGTACCATGATTTGAATTCAGCGATATGATTGGCAATGATTTGCTTAGCTTGTGGTACTTCAAGCATTCTGTTTTGTAATGTCTCGTCTGTAACTTTTGATAGCTCGTCCACATTTACCAAACGAATGTCTGCAAGCTCTGTAACGGAATGGGATACATTGTTGGGAATTGATAAATCAATAATCAATTTTGCACCACTGTCGGCGATGTGTTTTTTGAGCAATGTTGGTTCTGCTGCATTTGTGGCCACAAGGATTACATCGGCAGTTTTTGCTTCGTGCTCCAGCATGTCGTAGCTCTGATGTTTTAAGCCCAATTCATTAGCTAACTCAATCGCCTTACCATTAGTTCTGTTGATTAATGTGATATTGTTGGTACCTAAGGTACTGACAATGTTTTTACATGTGTTGCGCCCTATTTTACCTACCCCTAACAATAATATTTTCTTGTCGTTAGTTTGAGCAAATTGTTGTTGTATAAATTGAACCGCGGCATAGGAAACAGATACAGAGCCACTGCTGAGCTTTGTATTACTGCGTATTGTACGAGAAGATTGGAGGGTTGTATTGAATAGTTTTTCGGTAAATAAACCAATGCAATTGTGTGCTTTGGAAATTTTAACCGCTTGCTTTATTTGGCTGATAATTTCATAATCACCTAATATTTGAGAATCCAAGCCTGCTGCTACTTGAAGTAAATGCTCTATGGCTATTTTGCCTTGTTTGAAATAAGCGTGTTGTGTAAATGTCTCATAATCACCTTTGGTTTGGGTGCATAAGAATTTAGCAAGTTGTTTGGCTGAAGAGGCTACTCCATATATTTCGGTGCGATTGCATGTAGATAGTATGAAAAATTCTTCTATTCCACTGTTTGAAGCAGCATCAAGTAAAATTTCATACTGTTCGGTACTAATTGCAAATTGACCTCGGGTATCAGCATCTGTATTACGATAGTTGATGCCTACAATGTAAAAATCTGATATGCTTTTTAATAAATTCACCTGAATGATAACCAACCCTTTTGATACGTGGGCAAAGTTATTAGTACATACGGTAAAAGCCTAATTAGGATTGCGCGAAACTGTCATTTTTATGTCATTACAACGCCAAACATGATGAATATCATAAATTACTGCTGATTAATGACTTGCAGCATTTGCTCATGGATTCGTCCATTGGTCGCAAGGGTTTCTTTATCAAATACGGTCGTTTCTGTTCCATCAAAATTAGAAATTCTTCCACCTGCTTCGCGAACAATTAAATAGCCCGCTGCAACATCCCAGGAGCTAAGGTTGTATTCCCAAAATCCGTCAAAACGTCCGCACGCAACCCAGCATAAATCAATAGCAGCGGAACCTAAACGGCGGACAGGTAATCCCTGCATAATCATGCGTTCAAAAACTTTGATTGGGTGCTCCTTTGTGTCTGGCCATTTGTAAGGGAATCCTGTAACTAAACAAGCTTTTTTGAAGTCTGTTTTTTGAGAAACATGGATGGGGTGGTCATTCAAGAATGCTCCTTTGCCTCTTTCTGCAAAGAAAAATTCATTCATCATAGGGTTAAATACAGCCCCCATCAACATTTTTCCATCATACCTGATGCCGATACTTACACAGCATATAGGAATTCCATGTGCAAAATTTACAGTTCCGTCTATAGGGTCAATGATCCATTGGTATTGGGAATCTTGCATGAGTGCTCCAACTTCTTCACTGATGATACTGTGTTCCGGGAAATTAGTTTTAATGATTTCAATGATTCTTTTTTCAGAATGTCGATCGACTTCCGTTACCAGATTATTAATACTGTCTTTGCTCTCTATATGAAATGAACCTTGGAAATAGGATTTTATAATATCTCCGGCAGCATAAGCAGCATCTAATAATGTAGTTTTAAGATCGGGCATTTTAAATAAGTCGGAGTTACTGATGATAGATGGGGTAGTGTTACTCGTTTTCTTAGCTATTTGAAGATCCATTAAAGTTTCAATTCTTTGCCAAGATAGTAATCAATAACTTTTAATTTGAAGATAAGGTCGTATTTCGCATTGAGCATACTGCCTTCTGCTTTATAGAGATTGTTTTGCGTCGTCAGGTATTCAATTGTATTGGTCAGACCAAGCTGGTAGCGCTTTTCAGCAAACTCAAAAGCTCTTTGTGACGCTTCTTGTGAACGTTTGGCAGCATAATATTTTTGAATGGCGTTAATGGCATCATTATGTGCTTTATAAACGTTCTGTTTCAGGGTCAATTCTGCCTGATATTTATTGAGTTCCTGCGTTTGCAGGTTTATTTTTGCTTGTCTTACTGAATAGCGTGATTGCCAGCTGTTGAAAATAGGGATATTGACCGTTGCTGAAATAGTTTGTCTAAAGTTGTTTGATAGTTGTTTACCTAAGGGCGTATTTTCATAAACAGGAATGACATTCGGCTGCATGACCTCATATTGTGTACTACCCACATTTACAAATGTACCGGTTGGGGAGTTTGTTCCGTCAGATGTAGTTCCAGTCAATTGTTTATAGGTACTTGTCCAGTTGCTACCCAATTGACCACTAAGGGATAGCTGTGGATACAGTGCTCCTTTATAGGCGTTTAATCCTTTTTTTGCGGCATTCCATTTTAGGTCGGCGCTGCGCACGGATGCATAATTCTTTACTGATTCCTGATAAATATATTCCGGATTTAAGGTCTGTAAAGCAATGCGTTCTTCCATAGGAATAGGAGGCATTGTTGCGTTGAATGGTTGTGCAAAATCAAGATTCAATAATGCTTTAATGTCTAATATCGATGCGTTGTAGTCGGATATTGCAGAAATCAAAGCAGAACTATCACTCGCTAACTGAGCTTCAAGTTGTGCAACATTCAATTCCGGTACACGTCCAACAGCTTCAAATTGTCGTGTTTGTGTTAATTGTGCTGCCGAAAGTGCAACTTGTTTTTCATTTACTTTGATTTGTTCTTTTGCTACCAATACTCTTAAGTATCCTGTCGCAACATTCAAAGAGACATCATTTCTTTGTTGATCTAAATCTGCTTTAGAGGCTTCCCAATTGTATCTGTTTTTTGAAATATTATTACGTTGTTGAAACCATCCAAAAAGTAAAACACTGGAATTTCCGCTAGCACTGATGTAATTATAACTTCCATCTACAAACTGATTACTTGTCGGATCAATTGAACGCCCATAACTCACACCATACGTAGGTGAAATATTTAAGGAAGGTAATTGAGCTAATTGGCTTTGTTGCAAAGTCAATTTTGCCAGACGTTCATTGAGTACATTGTTCTTAATGGTAATATTATGCTCTATGGCATATTGAATAGCGTCTTGCAAAGACCAGTCCTCTTTTTGCTGTGCGTTGGCAACGGAAGGCAATGCACATGTTGTACAAACAAGAATACAACGATATATTTTTTTCAACATTAAACTCATGAACTTGACTAATAAGTAGCCACAAATATACGGAGAGAAAGATTGCGCATGTAAAAAAGCTTAACGATTATATCCGTTTACTCATTATCCAACTATGTTTTATAAATTGAGTAACAAATTTAAACCTTTTCTACCTTTATTGTTTCAATGCCGGTTGAGCGTTGTACACTAATAATGTAGATACCTTTAGGAATAGATGTCAATGGAATTTTAACCTCATTGATTCCTTTTATTCCGGGATGGTTGATGCTTTTCCATATATTTTTTCCGGTAATGTCGGTTAGTAGAACAGATATTTGTTCTTCTTGCGACAAAACGAAATCGATATTCAATACATCTGTTGCGGGATTCGGGAAAGCGACAACATGTTGTTCGTTAAGTCCAATTGGTAGCTCTCTTTTGTAGCAACGGGTAAGAAATGAAAGATGTGCTTTGTCGAAAGTAGTTCCTTGGTTATTTTCTGTTAAACCAAAGTCAGAAATAGCAAAAATACCTGCTTTAATAGCAATGTCTTCTGCTTCAAGGTTAATAGGTCTTCTTCCAACATCATAGCCAACATACACTATTCGTTTTACATTTGGGAAAGAATCGCAAGCTTGTAAGGCTGCAAGCCCTGTATATCGATGGTCGGGGTGGTCGTTAGGATTATATGATTCGTCTATATCGGGAGTATGCAATATGATTTCTTCGGTGTTCGAGGATTCATTTTTCACAATATTGCGAATAATACCTACTACTTCCTCCCAATTATTATATGTTGCACTGCTATCAATTGCACTAATAGAGCTAATGTTTTGTTTATACAAATACTCTAGGCTTTCCCCGTTCAGTCCTGTACTGAAACAACCATCGGGCAGTCTTAAAAGATAAGTTTTCAAATTCTTATAGGGATAATGCAAAATAGATTTGCTATTAATAATTTGGTGTTTTGTATGGCAGGAAGAATCTAATGTTGTTTTAATATCCCCACAAAAGCGAATCGCATTCAATACGCCTCTTTCTCTGCCTTGTGTATAATTCATGTCTGGCTTGAGCTTTGTATAGCGACTTGCATCTCCTGATGTAGTAAGAATAAAAACAACTTTTGTATTCTCATCTTGAATATCTGTATATGCATCATTGCTCATAAACAACTGCCAGTCGTCGGGGTGTGCAACTACATATACTGCAAGCCGTTTAATGCCTTGAGCATTTGAGCTCATAAACAGGCAAAACAATATAAGAATAAAGTAGTTTTTAACCATATAGTAGGAAATTAAAAACAAACATAATGTATTGCGCCGGTTTTTTGGCTGTCTTTATATTAATTTTTTTTTATTAAAATGACGGTTCGGAATATTAATCGCATAAAGGGAATTTTGTTTAAAATACGGTAGGTTTTCTTTTGTTGATGGGACACGACTTTTAGTTCAATAATAAATGATAAGCGTACGCATAATTGTCTTTATTAATATGATAATCAATATGTTATAGCATTAAAATTGAGCGTAGAATTTTTTTTTATTTTTTTTTTGGTGGTTTCAAAAGTTCTATTAACTTTGCAATCCCAAACGGAAAGAAACACCAGTACATAAGTTCTTTTAACAAATGCGAAAGTAGCTCAGTTGGTAGAGCACAACCTTGCCAAGGTTGGGGTCGCGGGTTCGAGTCTCGTCTTTCGCTCTAAAAAATTCCAAGCCTTTATGGTTTGGAATTTTTTGTTTCAAACCATAGATAATTGAGTTGTTTTCCTTTATCTTTGGCAATGCCGCCCTGGTGGTGAAATTGGTAGACACGCAGGACTTAAAATCCTGTTTGCAGCAATGCAAGTGCGGGTTCAAGTCCCGCCTGGGGCACTCCGAAAGCCGCTCTATGAGCGGCTTTCATCATTCTGACACTCAACTCGGACAAGTAGCTGGACAGAAGGCGGGACAAAAATCACATTGTCTCGGTTTAAATTTTTTTGATATTATGGGGAAAAGCGAATCCATTACGCCCTATAAACTTGCAAAGGTTTATATAGGGCCTAAGGAAGCTCATGTTGAATTTTATTATTATTGTACTGAGCGTGAAAAATATATTCGTAAAAAACTAAGGTTAGGTAAGAAGGGGATATCCGATGAAGAAAAATCTACATTACTTCATGAACTATGTTACAAAACCAATAAGTTAATTAAAGAAAGAAATGCTAAGGGTTTATATCAAAGTGATTTTACTGGTAATCCATCAGGGTTTGATATTAAGATGCGGATACCCGAGGCTCTATTTTTTGTTAAAGATAGCAAGGATGAGGATTTAAGCGAAGATCGCTTGTCATGCTTGAATGATACCGCTCAAACGTTTACTAAGTTTTTTATTGCTCATGAAACATTTGTAAAGACTAAAATCTCATCCTTAAGCGAGGTTTTAATTAAGCTATTTATTAAATGGTGCAAAGAAAATGAACGAGCTGGCAAAACGATCAATAAGTACTTATCAACCCTTCAATTTGCAACTGAATGGCTGAAAAGAAAGAAGCACATTCCAGACTCTTTTGATACTGCTCCGTATAGAGTTGCACAGCCCAAAAATGAAACTGGCCGTTTCCCGCCATTAACTCATGAAGAGAAGCTTGCAGCTTTTTCATATTTTAATAAGAAGGATAGAAATTATCTTTTGTTTTTATTTTGGAATTATTATACGTGTATCAGAGGTGCTGAATTATACAGGATTAAAAGAGAGTATATCAATTTTGAAAATAAAACTGTTTTTCTATCATGGTTTGATACAAAAAATGGGCTTTCGAATCATGTTGAACTTTTTGATCCATTGGTTGACCTTTTACTAGAGCTTGGAATTGATAAGTTGGGTGGCGATATGTTTATTTTCGGTAAACATTTTATTCCAAGTTATGAGCAATATGAAGGCGACCAAGCTTCAGATAAATGGTTTAATCACCGAGATAATATGCGAATGCCAAAAAAGAAACAAGCATACGGTTTGAAGCACACCTTCAATGTAGATTATGTGGAAAACAATAAATACAATATTGATTGGGAGTTCTTACGCCGCCATAATCGTCATGCTACAGTCCAACAGACGCAACAATATATTTCTGAACTAACGGCATATTTTTTAGATCAAACAAAAAATGTAATTGTAAACTATAAGGTTCTATTAAAATAGGATACAAGCCGTATCACTCCCGCCGGTGGTATTGCCAATGATGCCGTCTTTTAATAGGTCAGGGTAATAGTGCCCGTTTTGGTTGAAGGCATTGAGCACACGCTGTAATATTTTGGCTGCTGTGGTAACCCCCATATTAACGGCAATGTCGTACAGCTTGTTGGCGATGGCTTGTGCATCGTAATTGTCCTCTTTTAATACGTCCCAATATTGCCTTTTATAGAACGTATATACTTGTTGTGCTAAGCTGGTGTTGTTTTTTAAGTTGTCCGGAAAGTTTGCTTTTTGTTTTAATAAATCAATGGTCAACCATCCTGACCAATTGGGGTTTTTATTTCGTGCGATGCCGCACCAGGTTTCGCCGCCTGTGTCTTTGGGGTGATTGCTGTATCCGGCTTCTTTGGCCGAGGTCAGCTGGAATGCAATATTAAATTCTGCCATTAGATTTGCTTTTGGGTATCTGCGCCGCAACCGGGACAAGTGTACCCGCTGCGGCGCAAATCATATTCATGTTGACAATAGGCGCATACACGCCATATTTCGTGGTTCAATAAGTATTGGATTGCTTTTAGTAAGCGCATGTACTGGGCTATTTTGATGTGCTGAATAAGCCGCCAAGCGTAAGAATGCTGCGCCAAAATCTACCGAACCACCTTTTGGCTGGTTTATTCGCCTGTGCGTTGAGCCATATCGTGAGCAACGAAATGAGCATCCGCAACACCCGTTCTTTGTCGGCATTGCCGATACTGTCAATTACTTGGTTAAAAGCCTTTTCATAAAAGATGCCAAAGGGCAATCCTTTGAGTTCGTATTCTTTGGAGATAGCAGAGATTTCGGGGCTATCCATTAATTGGTTGTACATAATTTTTTATAGTTTTTAGGGTAAATAAATTAAGGTTTTGGGGCTGTGTCTTCCTTGCTTGCAGGGATGTCGCTTTTGGTAGCCGTACTGATTTTATCAATGATTTTATTGATAAAATCAAGGCGGGGGTTCATGATAACGATGTTCTCATACACGCTTTTAATTTCAATGAGGATGAGCATCATAAAAGCCCAGTACATGATAAAGCCAAAGGGTGCAATGACTTCGCCATTGATGGTGAAATTGGTCAATACATTTGTGATAATCAGGAATGCACCGTATTCGATGAATTTGAGTACTGTACCCCTCAATCCTTTGCTGGTAATGGCTTTGTAGCCATCTTTAGCCCAGACTTTAGCAATGCCTGTAATGAGGTCAAGAATTACGGCGATGAACAGCCAGATTAAATACTCCACATCAGAGCAGATGTATTTGGAAAATAAAGCAGCAATGGCAGCGGAAAAACTGAGTATAGGAACGTTGAGTAAATTGAACAGATGTAATTTCATGTCGGTCTATTTTATGTTCAATTGTAGTTTTTGGGCTACGTAATTGAACGGAAGGTTATTGTCGCCAAGCCAGCTGGTATAAGCTGCATTGGAGATATTCATATCGCCCGCCTGTAGTGGCTTTAAGGCTTTGCTGAATAAGACCCAGTGAAACAGCGCACTATTGATCAGGTTGTCCGAACTAATGGTAACATTCAGATAGAATGCTTTTGTGGTGTCTGTCCAGTTTGGTTGAAATGGAGTTGCTAAGGGGACTACTGCATAGCTTTTTATAGTCGTGTCGAATGTTTGTGCTTTAGCTGTTGTAAAGGCAAATAAGGTTACAATGAACAGTAACTTTTTCATGGGTATAATTAGGGATTTAAAAAGGTTGTTGAATTGAATTTGTGTTGCTGGTTACCAGCAATTTTTCCAGACGCTGCCGTTATAGACTTGCTTTACGCCTGTACTTCCATCTATTGCCGTACAGTCTATACAATAGATTTCCAGTGCTGATTCGGGGCTGACTATTGCCCCTTTTTGAGCGTTGGTCATTTTGCATAAAAGGACTCCTTTTGATGTGCTGTTAATGGCTAATACTGCACTGGTGTGCGTAGAACCGCCTAAATCAAAATCATGGGTTGTGCCGTCCAAGCTAAGGATATAGCCACCTCGGAATCTTGTTTTCCATTGGTAGTCTTTGTCGGTGGACATGACGGCGACGTCGAAAAAATCTCCGGCAACAAATGAGCCTGTATGCGCCATGCTGATAGAACAGCCCAGCCCAACACCATATTGGCCGCTGACGTTAGAACCTCTGCCACCTAACATGGTAGATAGCCAGCCGTTGCCTGTGTTGCCATAACCGCCTAACAAATAGGATGCGTTATTGATCGTGTGCGCTTGTCCTAAAGCAATGCCGCCGCTTGCACTAATCCTTCCCTGCTCTCCGTTGTTGGTTTTAAATACTAAGTCAACGGCATCTTTAGTGCCTATGAAATTGGTTGCCGTACTTAAACCACTGTTGCCATTTGTATTCCACCCGCCACCAGCTCCGGTACTGTCTTTAAATGCCCAAGAGTTGACACCGCCAATGGTTTTGAAAACACTATCTGTCCCCACTTTCCGATACAAGTTCGTTACCCATTTAGCTGCGGTATCTGCTTTGTGCAGATAGTTCGTTAACATGGCCGCCGTGTCGGTGTAATTCATTTTACCAACCAAAGAAGGTATAGCACTCGTTTTGGCGTAGTTCAGTAACATGGCTGCCGTGTCTGTATAATTGACTTTACCAGCGACGTTAGGTATCGCATTACTCTTTGCATAATTCAGCAACATGGCTGCGGTGTCTGTATAATTGACTTTTCCGCTAATAGAAGGAATCGCACTCGTTTTTGCGTAGTTCAATAACATGGCTGCCGTGTCGGTGTAATTGACTTTGCCAGCTACATTAGGTATGGCATTACTCTTTGCATAGTTCAATAACATGGCTGCTGTATCGGTGTAATTGACTTTTCCGCTAATAGAAGGAATCGCACTTATTTTGGCGTAGTTCAGCAACATGGCTGCGGTATCGGTATAATTGACCTTGCCAGCTACATTAGGTATGGCGCTACTTTTTGCATAGTTCAATAACATGGCTGCCGTGTCGGTGTAATTGACTTTACCGCTAATAGAAGGAATCGCACTTGTTTTAGCGTAACCCAATAACATAGCTGCAGTGTCGCTAGTTTTCAAACTTCCATTTATCCGGTTTGATAAATGGATGGTATCTGTACTATTGCCTACTGCTTTCCAATACACACCTGTAAAAACGTATTTGGAAAAATCAGAACGGAAACGTTCCATGCCTATTGGTACAGCATGGTTAAAGGTGTCCGAGGGCGTATTAACAATACCGCTGTCTGCGCCCATAAAACCTCTGGACATGGTTTTGGTTATCGGTGTTCCCTGCCAGTTGATGGTTGTTTGTCCGTAGCTAAAAGAGCCACAGATCAGGGCAATTAAAAAGAATAAATGTTTCATGGTTATTCAAAAATTATGGTGATGGTTTGGTCGGGGCTAAATACAAATTCGTCTTTGGTGCTGAGGGTATCGCTGGCAAATTTTGCAGCGGCATCAGCTCCCGTTTTGGAAATGTTTAATTGTTTAATGGTGTCGTCAATGATGAGGTAAGCGATGTTTCTGTTGGCTATGGCCGGATGGCTAATCAAATTGCCCGTGATATTGGTAACAGTAATGTTGTTTTTTCGTGCCTGGATTAATTCAGCGATGACCGCCAGTAAGACTTCTTTGGAAAACCGTTTAAACTTGTCCAGTTTGGGGTCAGCGTTAGGCGTACCACCCAATAGGAACTCGGGCAATAATTCTGATAGTGTAATTCCGGAAAGTCCTTTTGCCATACCAATTGTTTGTAAAGAAGCCGCAATCGCTGCGGCTTCTTTTTTTATAAAAACTGCGCTTATTTTGTTGTACTTGGGGTTTCTGTTGTTTTCGGTGTCGGGCTTTTTTCTGCCGTTTTTTCCGTGCTGGTATTAGCTACAACGAGATTGCTTTTGCGTTCAATCATTTTGGCGATTACATCAGCGTCGGATACTTCGCTTAGGTTGCCTTTGTAAACACCTGGTATGTCGATCTTGGTGTCTTGGTCGCCAACCATACTGAATAATGCGGCTACTGCTGGATTTTGGAATTTCATTTTGTTGGGATGAATTTTAATTCTTTAAAAAATAAGGGTCTGATTGCTTAGGCTTTTATTGGGATCGTGCCTTCGTAGAAATCACGGCAAGTGGCTTCGATCTCAATTGTCCAGGCTTTGCCGGAATCGCCGCCCAATGTGCCCGCATCAAATTTGACGCTGGTAACAGAACTGCCGCCACAGTCGCATCCGTATTGAACGACTGCGCCCTCAGGACAATTGGCATCTTTTTGCAGGATGATCAGGTCTTCGTTGATGAGTTCTTCAATAAGTGATTGCAATACGGGGCCATCACCAGGGATCACCAGCGTAGCTTTAAATAACAGGTAAGCAGCGCCAGCATCGCCTTTCATTTCTGCGGATGCGGTGTTTTTCTTTTTGAGCAAATAGCCGACAAAGAAACCTCCGCCTAAGGCAAACGTGTGGTCTTCTGTAATGGTGTGCTTTGCTGCCCCTATTCCCGCTAATAGCGGTTCTGCAATTTTGGTAAAGGCACTTGAAGCCGAAAAATAGACTTCGTTTTTATACCCAGGTTTGACATTCTTAATGTCGCCTTTTCTATAGTGAGCAAAATTTGTTGCCATTGTTTATGGTGGGTTTAATAGTTGAAAATGGGGTTGTTTATTCGGCGACTTCTTCCAATACACCGCTGCCGATTTCCACTAACGCTGCGAGGATAGCCTCATCCGTCAAAGCATCAGTAGCCGTAATTATTTTGTTGTCCATCCTAAAATGAGCCACCCTGAATTTGTAGGTCTTGTCCTTTACTTTAAAAGTATCTGTCGGGATAGTCGGCTTTACTTTTTCTGCGGTAGCTCCATTACTGTTGTCTGCTATGGACTTGCGGAGTGCTGCATTTTCTTTGGTCAGGAACTCTAGTCCTTTACTGAGTGCATCAATTTTTTCGGCGTGTTGTGCCATCGTTTCTTCACTGGTAAGTGCTTTTTTTTCGTCTTGCATTATTTCGGGATAGATTAAAAATGAATGATTATTTGACTGTTATTCGGTACAATGACCAGGACTTAGGTTAAGTCCTGATCATTGGTGTAGAGGTATTCTCCTTGCCAAAAGCCCATACCTTTCCAGAAGTCCGTAAATAGGCTAACGGTACGTTTTGAGGTTTCCATTTGGAATACGGATTCATTGCCGGAGTGCTTTACGCCCATAACTGCATTGCCTCGGATGGTTGTCCACATCTTGTTGCTGCCTTCATGGCTTCGGTAACCTTTTACAATTATGGTCGTATCAATAACTGTGGTTAGGTCTGCCATCTTATAGTTCATGTTGTACTTAAGGCGCATACCTTCTTTGAAGCGTTTGTGAAGCGTTTGGCTCATAGCTAACGTTTGCAAAAACGGTATTACTTCTTTTGGGAGTTGTGCGCAAAAACGTTCCACATAACCGACAAAAAGAACAGGGTCTGTTGGTACAGTTCCCAAAGCAAAAGGGATGGTATCTCCAGCTGTAATGCTTTTGTTGATTAAATATTTGATACCGTTAACCCCTCCGGATACCATCTTTGCAATACCGGAAGTAATGGCACTTACCACGCCATTAAATACAGCTGTGATTTCCCAGTCTTCGGTTGCTTTAGGGATGATGAGCTTATCAATGACATAACGCATGAAAGGCCATTCTTTACGGTCTAATGATTCAGAAGCCAAAAAGCCTAACCAGCTTTTCCAAATTCCTGTCGGGTTTTTCTCCCAATCAATTTTTAGCGGAAAAAGTTCAATTACACGAGCACCAAAAGAAAGGTCGCCTTTAGGTGTAAAGGCATCCTGATAGGCTTGTAGTACCGGGTCGATCTCGGCTGTACCACCTTCTAATCGGGTGTCATTGGTGATTTGCTTTACAAACAGTTCGTCGGTCTCGTTCATGACCAAGATTTTGTGGCGGATGTCCTTAACGCTTTGTGTGCCTTTTTTATAATACGCCCCGAACTCGGCGTTTAATTCGGCAATGTTTACGGTTACTTCTGGCATTTATAGGGGATTAAAAATGAAAAATGAAGGGTTGTTTTCGTGGTGTATTTGCATGGTGGAATTACCCGAGCATTTCGTCAATGGCTCTGTTGTGGGCGAATTTGTCGCTGTGGTCTTCTTCCGCCTTAAAGGCATCCTTTTTAGAGGTCGTATTGATGAATGATGCACCAGGCTTTGCTTTTTCCGTTGCCAATTCCTGTTGAGCTGTGGACAAATCAGTGGTCAGCGTTGCGATTGTTGCATTTGCAGTTTTAAGCTCTGTCTGTAAGGCTTGTACTTGTTCTACGGTTGCCGTAGTGGTTTGTAACGTTTTCAACTGTGCTGCCGTTGCGGAGATAACCGTCGCTTGCTGGTCAATGGACGCATTGATGTTGTTGATCTGGGTTTCTGTCAATAGGAAACCACCGTCCACTACTTGAAATTCTGTGGCTTTTGCGGCTATTAAAGTCGCATCAAACGCCGAGGCTGTATGTGTCATATTTAAAGATTTTGCTTGTTTTTTGGCGAGCTGGGCGGCACGTTTGAC
>DBTQ01000031.1:10688-23955 GCA_002307135.1 Bacteroidetes bacterium UBA1312 | reverse complement strand
CCACCGTCCACTACTTGAAATTCTGTGGCTTTTGCGGCTATTAAAGTCGCATCAAACGCCGAGGCTGTATGTGTCATATTTAAAGATTTTGCTTGTTTTTTGGCGAGCTGGGCGGCACGTTTGACGGCTTGGTCAAAATCTCCGATACCGTCAATTAGCCCATATTTCAAAGCTTCATTAGCGTTGTAGGTTTCGCCTGTGAGGACATCTACTTTGTCGCTGAGTTTACCCGCTCTGTTAATGGTTATGGCACTTAGGAAAGTGTCATTGAGTGCGTTCAATTCTGTTTTAAGGCGACTGTAATCGCCGCTGTTCCTTTGGAAATAAGAACCCCATTTGTCAGAGCTTTTATCGGCAAATACAATGTGCTGAACGATACCTTGCTGTTCTTTTTGTTTGGTGTTATCTTCCCAAAAAGACATCGTGCCGATACTGCCAATGGTTGCTGTCCAACCATTGTTTGCGCCATCCGCTATGATTTCCAATGCAGCTGAACCAATCCAATAAGCGGCACTACAGAGCAATCCATCTGCATAACAGAGTACTGGCTTTGTGCTGTTTTTAATAGCTGTGGCTAGTTTCTCTGTACCATCTACCTGACCGCCCGGGCTGTCTATCCAAAGGATAATCGCCCTGATGCTGGGGTCTTCATTTGCGGCTTGCAATAGTTGTATCCATGTTTGGCTGCCGGGGCTTCCACAGTAATCGTATTTTGCTATAGGTGCATCCATGCGGAAAACTTGGATAGTACCGTTGGTATCAATAGCACTTAATTCGTTTACACGGAATACAGAACCTAAATCCATGTATCGGGTGTATAGGTTGCGCTTATCGCCTTGGGGCATTAATGATTTTGGCATTACTCCCGTGTCAAAAACGTTCTGTGCGACCCTCGCCCAATGTTCTGCCGAAATCGGCTCCATTGCCCAGGGTCTATTCAGTATTGAGAGTAATGTTTTTATTTCCACAATGTAAAAGTGCGTGGATGAGCTAAGGGGGGAAAGGACACGAAAAAAGCCTGTATCAAAGGATACAGGCTGTGCGTATTGTTATTGGAAGGATGGGGAAAGCAGTTATTTATAGGGTTGCAATCGAATCTTTGGGGATGGCTTGGCCGAGTAGTAAGGGCTTGTTTTCACTTTGCCAGATAAAGGAGATTTGATTTCCGGCGTTGGTATTACCGGAGCGTTTGCCGCTATTAAAGGCGTGTTTTAGACGAACAGGGTTTTCTTTAGTACCTAACCATTTGGTTAATCCGGTTGGTGCAACGACGACGACCATAAAGCCCTGATGCTTCATGTTGTTTAGGCTTAAATGATTGGTTTGGTTTTCCAATGGTAAGTAGCCATTAACCGAACATTCGATGTATGAGCCTCCGGTACTGTCTTTTTGTTCTTCGGTGTAATCTTTGGAGTACTGCTCGCATTCTGCAACATTCCATTTTACATTTACTATTGGAATGGTGTTGATTTTGCCCGCTATACCTTCTACGTAGGGATTGGTCTGCACACATTCAACAGGCATGAAGTAAATCTTGCAATTGCCTGGTGCTACTACTTTTCGGATACGTTGAAGGTTGTTGGCTTGTTTGTATCGGTCTAACATTTTGTTGGTTTTGGAAGCAAGTTGTAATTAATAAAGGAAGCTGGAAAGGACAGCAAAAATGGCTTTTCCCATTTTTTAGATACTCCAAAATCGAGGGGACACTTTAGCAGAAAATATTTTGGTGTTTTTTTACCGGATGGGTGCTATTATTCGAATAATATTTTTTCGATGGTCGCTTTCTCCTGGTTATAGGCTTTTAGTTTTGCGGTAGCCGTTTTTTTATTTTCCACCAATCCATTTTGAGTTTTGTTGATGTAGTGTCTTAGGTGGATTAACCGCTTTTTTAGCTTATTTGCATCGGTTACGGTATCAGGTTTTACAATTGGCTGTTCCGTTTTTCTTGTTTTCTGTTCTATTAATTTGCGTTGCCTAAATTCTTTTTTCTTTAGGCCATCAAAACTAATGTCTTCATCAATCGTAATGTTGTGCTTTTGTGCGAATTGGAGAATCGCATTATCATAGCCTTTGTAGCGTCCTTTAGTTTGGGTAGCGACTTGACACCACCAGTAGAGGTGTTCTGAAAAGATTTCCTCTATAAAAGCATTAATAGCCATTGCCTTGTCTTTGGGCATATCGAATCCTATATTTTCAAATTGCCATTCGCTTATTTGAATAGGTAATTGACTGCTCATTGTATTAGGCTTATTACTCGTATTTCTGTTTTCGTAAATGTTTTTTTCAAGACATAGCATGACAAATAACCCGATGCTGGAATATTTATCAGATTTAAGTGGAAGACCGTAAAGGGATGCTATATAAGAACGAATGTAGGGCTTACATTCTATCGTTATGGTATGGTATTTATTTTGTTGGGGTGGGTTCAATTTGGGGCGGGATTATTTCCGCTAAATTAGGCTCGGGGAAAAGCATATCCAAAGCTTGGAGTACTGCGTTTTCCACGAAAATACCACGCTTACCGGATGGGATATGTTTGTCCAATCTTTCCAGTGTTGTTGACGTGAATTTATAGCTGGTTAGTATTTTTTTATTTTCTAGTTTAGGTCTTCCCATTGTGCTATCTGTTGTGTTTCGTCTTTGTTTTTAGAGCAGCAAAATTAAGCTAAACTATTTCAATATGGATGATAGAATACCAGTAAGCAAACACTAAAAATGCCATGGAAAATAGGGTTAGTAACATGAGTAAACCAAGAATTGTAATGCTTATAATAAAGGCTATGTTGTACTTTCTCTAGAGCAATATTTTATTTTAACTATTCTTATAAAGGGTACTTTAGATGATACTCAGCAGAAATATTGTTGTTCACTATTCTTTAATCAGTTTACCAGTTACGGTGGTAATACCATCCTGTCTCAGCTGATACATATACACACCTGCAGTCCAATTGCCTGCATTAATGTTATAGGTATTTTGATTTGAGAGTAAGCTAGTTTGCAATAATACTCTGCCTGTTATATCTCTGACAGTAAATTGTAACGGTTCATTGCTTTGTACTTGATATCGTAGTTCATAATCGCCGGCACTCGGGTTGGGATAAACGGCAATTCTATCAGACAGTGATAATTCAGTTAAACTAGTGACTGTTTGGCTCATTTTCTGAATGAAAACTTCCTGCAATTTATAGTTGGTCAAATTATATGTACTTGGTCCCGGATCAAAATCTATTTTACCGTTAAAATAGCCCGTAGTGTATATGTTCCCCGATCTATCTAAAGTAATACAATTCCCAGCACTATATCCAGGTATGTATAAGGCATCATCCATACTTTTTGCCCAAATAAAATTTCCTGAAGCATCTAATTTTGAAATAAATATGGTAGAAAAACTGTTAGCAATTAGAATATAAGTACCTGTACCCGGATCAAAGTCCACAGTATCTTCAAAATACCCAGTAACATAAACATTGCGAAATGCATCTAAAGCAATTCCAATTCCTTCTGACCTCATATTTCCGCCCATTTGTTTAGCCCATACAAAGTTTCCGGCAGCATCTAATTTTGAAATAAATATGTCAGTATTACCTGCTCCTGTTCCATTCAAATTATATATACCTGAGCCTGGGTCAAAATCTGCAGAACTTGAAAAACGTCCTGTTATATAAACATTTCTTGCACTGTCTAGGGTAATGGAATTACCAAAACTACTTCCATTTCCGATTTGTTTAGCCCATACAAAATTTCCTGCAACATCTAATTTTGAAATAAAGACCGCTCCATTAAGTGAATTTAATGTATCTACACCAATCCCTGGATCAAAATCTGCCAATCCTCCATAAGCCAAATGTCCAGTTGTATAAACATAACCTCCTCCATCTACAACAATAGCGGTGGAAGTGGGGAATCCGCCTGCGCCGAGTTGTTTAGCCCATAAAAAATTTCCTACCGCATCTAATTTTGAAATAAACATTTGTCCATTTGATGAGTACAAGGTATTTGTACCTGTACCTGGGTCAAAATCCACTGTGTCTTTAAAAATTCCTGTTGTATAGACATTACCCCAATAATCTAATGTTATAGCGTTTCCGCTACCACTACCACCATCCATGCTTTTAGCCCATAAAAAATTCCCGGAAGGATCTAATTTTGATATAAAAATGTTACGTTCGCTTTTAGTATTCAATATGTAAGTTCCTGGCCCCGGATCAAAGTCAACAGTACCCTGAAAGTACCCCGTTATGTAAACATTACCGGATATGTCAATTGCTAGAGATAGACCTTCATCATCGAAAGTATCGCCGATTTGCTTTACCCACAGCAAGTTTCCTAGCCGATCTAATTTTGAAACAAAAATATCCGTATGATCACCACCACCTCCAGCTGGAACCATGCTTAAGACGCCTACACCAGGATCAAAATCTGTTGTGTCATTAAAATAACCAGTTAAATAGGTATTCCCAGATAGATCGACTGCTATTGATTGCCCAGAACTTGAACCCGTAAATTTCTTTGCCCATTGAAAGTCGACAGATTGTGCGTTTGAACAAATTGTAAGCAATATACAGCATACAATAAGTATTATTTTTTTCATATTGCTTTTGGGTCGGTTGTAATAAATGTATTCGAAGTCCTTAGAGTTATAGCATGGGATCCGATTTGTTGATTCCCTTAATTTTTAATCAACTTACCAGTTTTGATTATTGCTCCATCCCCACTCAGCTGGTACACATAAACTCCAGTTGCCCAATTAGCAGCATTAATGTGATAACTGTTTTGTTGTGCAGGCAGATTTGTTTGTAACAATATTCTTCCTGTTATATCGCTTATTACCAATTGTAGTGGTTCATTGTTTTGTACCTCGTATTGCAGCTCGTAATCGCTGGTACTTGGGTTGGGGTAAATATTGATATAGTTTGCGTTTGGATTAACAGGAATTATAGCTGTAGGATTACAGCTTGCGCCACCTTCACAACCATTGCTATCTACTTTAATTAGCCAACCACGCTGTACAGGTGCTGTTAGTGGAGCAACTACATTGTCATTCGTGTAGCCAGCTAATATAAAACTGCCATCGGCGGTTTGCCGCATATCATAGACAAAGCCCGAAAGCGTGTCCGGGTGATATTCATAAAGCCTTTGCCAAATGATGGAACCATCAATAGCATCGAGTTTAGTGAGTGCGGCAAAAGTATAGCCATATTTAGTAAAATTTTTACCGAGTGTTCCTGCCACCATTATACTGCCATCGGTTAGTTCTTTAATTACTACCTGTTCATTTTGTTGCGGGAATGACCCCACAAAACCCAGTTTTGTCTGCCAAACCGATTTTCGGGCGCTATCCAGTTTTTCCACATAGCCATAAACAGCAATACCCGACCAATGGCCGGAACCATCAGCATAATAAATTGGAGCGCCTTTGCCAGAGCCACAATATATGTAGCCGCTGTCTTTGGTACGGACAATATCGTTGATGGTATATTGTAAATTGGCAATATCAAAAGTATTTTGCCAACTCCAAAGCATTGTCCCTGCCGTATCGCACTTAATGATCAGCGAAGCATAATAATCGGGGAAAGATCCCATTACATTGCTGTTGATCATACCTCCCGTCATCGTATAGCCGTCAGGTTCTATCAGCAAATGTTTAGGAATATTGTGTATGCTGTTAACCGAAAAATCCTTGACCCAAACCTCGTTAAAACTATTGTCGAGCTTGCGCAAACAATAGACCACTTTACCATGACAAATCTTACTGCTGAGCATCAGCCAGTTGCCATAAGCATCGGGTTTAAAATCCATCAATACATGATAAGTGTCATCAGTAGAATCGCAATAAGGACGGTCATATTGTCGATACACCAACACATTGCCCATGCTGTCAAACTGGGCAATCGCGATTTGAGCATTGTAGTTCCGAGGGTTGTAAGGAGCAACTCCGGTATCTGTTACTGAAAAGCAATGTAAAAAAGTACCATCGGGTAATGTCATAAAGTTGTTGCTCAAGGAGAGATAAGTAAATTTTTTATCCGCTCTTTGATAAAGCTTGCTGCTGAGCAAATTACCAGCACTATCCATCACGCAAAACTTCAAACCTGAAGTATTGAGAAAACTACTGCCGCCGATATAATTAACACTGTCTATAGCACTGGCTATTGCGTAGTATTTATTATTGCGGGGCAATACTGCTGTAAAAAGGTTTGCGCTACAGCCAATAGTATAGCGTTTATTAAAATACTGCTGTGCAGCACAGGGGTTCTGCCCTATACTACACAACAGTATCAATAAAAAGCAATAAAGATTTTGCTTCTTCATTGGGTTTGGATATTAATTTTTAATCAGTTTGCCTGACATGGTTGTTGTACCATCTTCGTTGATACGATAAAGATACACCCCAATTGGCAATTTATCTATTGCTATGCGTTGGGTAGCATTGTTGCTGAGTGATTGTTGCAATACAATCCTGCCCATTACATCACGCAATTCCAATACAGGAGCAATGCCTTGGTTATTTTGTACCTGATACACTACATCTATATAATTACTGGCAGGGTTAGGATAAACACCATTGCCGGATACCGGTGTTTCCGTCATCAATTGACGCTGTGTACTCAAATTTGCCGGATATAAAAACGTATTGCTATAGGTACGGCCATCATACAGATTAAGCCAGCCCTGTGCCCTTACTTTTGCCCACATTACAGCATTGTCTGCCACCAGGCTCAATGTACTTACCTGTGTAGGGCTGAGTTCTGTTGGTGCTTTATCGGCAGCCAACATGTCGATGCTGATATCAAACAGCATACGGCCCCAATGACTGAATTCATAAGCCTCTTTACCTGTGAGGCTGCGATTTTGTACTATACCATTGTACAGATTGTTCGCATTAGTTACATCGCCATCCTGTATATACAGGTCAACACGAGCCAAATCGCTGTAAGGATCAGCCAACATACCTAAGTAAGTATGCAGTTGCAAACTTCGATCGGTAAGCTCTGTATGCAAGTTGTAATAGTCCACATTGTCCAGTATCCCTTCGCGTAGCATTGAGCCGCTCATACCTGATAATGCGCCCAATGTATGCACAATAGGGGTAGTTGTAGAAACAGTGGTACCGATGCTACCGCCGCAACCATCAGCTGCAGTAATAGGGTTTTTTATTACGGAAGTGGAATAGCTGGTTGGTTCTGCTGCGGGAGCGGCATTATAAAAATAAGTAACACCGCCTACTCCTGCTCCGTCGTTATAGAAGTCCATAGCAGAATGCGAAAAAATATTCCCTGCTGCTACGGTATTATCGCCCTGATTGGCGCGTATTCCGTCCTGACTTGGATCTGCACCTAACACCACGGCATTGAAATGTACATTGCTGATATTGGTATTACACAAAAATTGTAAGCCGGTTGGTGGTACGGTTGCATTTCTGTTCATATAATTACTCAGCATACCTACCTGTATATTTTTGACACTATTGCGCTGTACTGCGTTTTCAGAAGAACCCGCATTCCATACCGTTACAGCTTGGTTGCCACTTGGGCTGGGGTTGGAGCCGGTTACATTTTGGAAGGTATTGGTGGTTACCGCAAAGCCGGAGCCTGTTTCTATTTTTACACCTGTACCACCACCTTCGGGTACTTCAAAATAGTTACTGATGAATCGTGGGTTGTTGACCGCACTGGAGTGTATGGCGGTAGTGTTTTTACTGAAGCTGGAGGACACTACAGATACTATAGGTCGGCCAAATGCAGAGGCGTTGACACTAATCCCTTCATTCAATCCGGTGAATGTATTGGGTGTAGTGGTACCGGCTGCATTATATACACGCAAGTCCATATCTGTACCTTTGATACCAAAGCCCGTCGGTCCACTGGCTACCGTAGCGGTAAAGCTGCTGGACATTACCCGCACATTGTTGATATTGTTGCCTGCAATGAACCCGCGGAAGCCACTGCTGTGTGCATCGTCCATGCTGAATGTACATTGGTTGATCCAGTGTGCGAAAGGATTTGCGGTCAAGAATAAAGCCATGGAGCGTTTAGGGTACGCCGCAAAGTCAATGCCTCCTTTGTTGTTGCTAAAGGTGGAATTAGTGGCATGGATCACACCACCCGCACGGCTGATCACTGTTGCTGCCGTGGTAGGATCATAAGTACGAACAGCTACCTGAGCATCCGATATAGTGGAATTATTCAATTCTAAATAGCCTTGGTGATAGCCACCACCTGACATCATAAGCTGGTCTTTGTTGCTGTTACCTTGTAGGATAATTCCTGCCCAGGTATTATTGCCATTACCACAGCCATTGTATGCTTTGATGGTACTGTTGTTCAAAATCAACTGCCCTGCTGGCAATACTCCGGCAGGATCACTTTGCACCAAAATTTGTGCATTAGGCCCCATTTCAATCGTCATGTTTTGGAGTGTCAGTGTTTTGCCCGGGGAGATCATAATTTTATCTCTAACCCTTAATGTAGGCATATTGATACCATAACCTGCGTTCACTATTGGGTTGCTGGTAGGGGTCCAGGTTTCTGCACCTGCTATTGGCGGTGTAATCGTAAAAGGGCCATCAAATAAACTAGCACCTACTCCATAGCTATATATAGCATACGCGCCATTGTCATTGTTATTAGCCGATGTAGCCGGAGCAAGTACAGGAATGAATACCGGTGCATAATAATTTGTTATGCCGTCATAGATTTGAACGGTACCTTGTATGGGGTTTTGTGCGGCGAATGGATTCGTAAAGTAGTCGTTAATGTCCGCATACTTAATCGTATAGTTTGTTTTATCGCCTGCGCCCAACCATGTATTATAAGCATAGCCAAATCCGGTATTAGGCATTGGGGCTCCTCCAATATAAGTCCAGCCACCGGATAAATAATCAGTGTTATACACAGGGGTTGGAGCTCCCAAACCACCTGAACTCATGTTGAAATACATATTCACAACAAGGTCATTTTTGGTTTGGCAGTTGGGTAAGCCTGCTGCCGGGTAAACGACAAATTCTGTATGATACTTAGGCTCCCAGCCCGATACGCCTATAATAGCGCTATTGATGGGTGGATCTGTAATTACTTGAAAATGATAATCGGATCCGGTTGGGTAAGTAGTAGCACATATCTCATTGGCAACTACGGATACTTTATTAATCCGGTTTATAACGATCACCCTACCCACAGTAACCGATGAAGCAGCATAGGTATTGGTTAATTCAAGACTATATTCCCCAATTCCATAAGGTTGAAACGAAAATCTATATAAATCCCCTTCCATAATATGAGTTGTCGGATCAAAGGCATTTGGTAAGGTATATATGGCACTGCCATTTTTTTTGATGACTAAATTATAGGACATCTGTGCCGGCCATCCATTGCTGGAACGATAAGCTCCATCAAGATGATTCCACATGGTTACATCAAGTGAGTCGTCGATGTACATAGTCAATAAAAAGTCTTTGGAGCAGTTCGGGCTTCCTCCAATGACTGAAAAAGGCGCATAAGCGTTTGATGTTAATCCATCACTGTATCTTACGCCAAATAGACCGTCTAACCAAGGATTGCCGGGTGTAGGGTCAGTAGGAACAGTGACTTTTGCAGTACTGTGATGATAAGGTTGCGCATCAACCGATTGATAGCTGCCGATGGTTAATAGGCTTAATGCAATAGCAAAGAGCCTTTTTGCTCTTCCTAGTGCCATTTTTTTGTTCCAGTTTTTCATTTTTAAAATGATTTAGTATAGCACCAAGCTACACACAATGCATTAAATTAGGACTAAACTAACAGTATATATTTTACAATCATTATTTAATTATCACATAAAACATATTGTTATTCATATATTTTTTACCGAACAATGAAATTTAAACAACAAAGCACATATTTCATATTGCAACCAAAATACAACGATTAAAAATAATCAGCCAGTACAATTATATAAATTACTTTCTTCGTTAAAAAATAATTGCTGTTTGGGTACTTCCATACCGTGAAAACTACACCTACAGTACCTACAACACCTACAACGTACCTACACAAAACTACATAGAACTACAACTTTTAAAGACTATTTATAGAGTATTATTATTGATTTTCAATACTTTAATTACTATTGTAGTTCTGTAGGTGTTGTAGGTACGGGTTTTATCGATTTTTGATTTTAGGGGATTCATAGGGCAAAAAGATAAAACGCAACTATTCCATCGTTTTAGGGGGTTCTTTAGGAGTAACTATTTTACGCTCGAAGTTTTGGAAGTTAGGGACGCTTTCAAAATCCGTAACATCAATTGTCCGGTATTCTTTCTGACCATTTTGGATAATGCTCATATTGCCCTTTAGCTGAATTTTATAACCTTTTGTGATCGTACCCAATGCTAACGGGTCTGTAAAGAAACAGTTGTACATGGTCGTATAGGTTCTTGTTGCTCCTGTGCCATCCACCAGGCTTGAATATTGCACCACCATAGCTTTGTATTTTTCCTGTCCTGGTACAACTTCAATAGGCGTGTTTACTTCGCCTATTAATTCAATCGGTATCAGCTCTGCATCAGCAGCGCTTTCACGAACTAAATTTATATTCAGTTCATCATAATCATAAGCGAAACAGCTGGTCGGGCCACGTCCTTTAAAACGCTTGCTTTTCATCCAGCCGCAAAACCATTTTTGATCCTTCATATACAGCTTTAGCGTGGACTCATTCAAACCGACTTTACGGGTCTTCGCACATATCTCCAAGTAAAGTTTGTGTACTCCTTCAAAGCGAAGGAATAGAATCGTTTTCCCTGGCAAGTATGTTTTCTTTTCTGTGCTTTTATCTTCTGTGGTAATGGTAATGCTCGTTTCTGTGCTTACTTCAAAGTCCATACCCTCTTTAATCATGCCCCTGTCGAACAAGTACTCAACCGTACTCCAAAATTCCGAAATACCCGATGTGCTGCTTACTAAATTTGTCATTTGGCGGGCATAACCTTTGCTGTAATTGAAAAACTCATCAATTGTATAAGGCAATTTAAATTTGAATAACGCAATTTCGGTAACAGCAATCATACAGCTAATATTTTTTATTATCCGCAGAGGAGCGTTAATGCCTTCGGCGCGCAATTCTTCAATGAGCCTTTTCTGTATCGCTGCAAAAGAGTTGGTGAACATACTTTTGATCATTGGGCGCAAGTCCATCATTTCCGTAAGGATTGAACTTAGCCCTTTGGACTCTAGTTCTTTCAACCGCATGAATGCTTTTATTTGTTCTTCCGGACGCTCGGCTGCTGGTATCACTTTAAAGGCAATGGGTAAAGAACGTCCCAGCACGGAGTTATCATCTCGAGTACCCAAATACTGCCCCATCAGGATAAGGGTGCAGTTTACTTTTTGGGAAATGGAACGGTTCTTTTCTTTTGTTCCTTTTGGTCTTCCTTCCCCATCATAAGCGGATTTAATACCCCGAAACCAATTATCATCAATAGCCCATTCGTCAAACTCATTTAGGGCATTGGGGCAATTGTAGAAACGCTCCATACGATTCCAAAAAGCAAACTCTGTGCCCTGGTTTAGATTCATGGGCTTGTATAAATCTCCCTTGTTATCCTTCCCCGAAAAGAACAGATTGTTGATACTCTCCCCAAACTCAGACTTACCCGCCCCTACAGCGCCATAAGCATATAAATGAGGTATTTTAGTGACGTGCATAATAATGTCCCTAAATAAAGTGGCTATACTAAAAGCTATGCCCATCCATGCGGCCTTATCATAGACTTGTTCCATCAGGGCGCACCACTGCTCAAAGTTTATGGACGATTCAACATAGGTAAGGAACAAATCATTTTCGTAAATATTTTCGTTACTTCTAACTCTTTCGTTTGCCTTGCTTTGGGATGGCGACAAATACCTGTTATGATCGACATGAACGACGCCGTACTCGTCATATACGCTGATTACACCAACGTCGTTAGGGTTTACTGGTGGTCGGTAGGTTCTGTTGGCAAAAGCGAAAAAGCCTTCTTCATTCTGCCAACCTAAATTATCAATCGGGTGAACCAATGGGAACTGCTCCCCGTATTTTAAATTGATTTGCACCAGGTGAAATTTAGTGAACCCAGTTTTCTGCTGGAAATTACCCTGATCGAATAAAGCAGACATAAATTGGTCGGGTATCAACATATTCTTACTGGGTATTTCGATAACCACTTCGCTAAAGCCATTATTGACACTGATCATACGGCGGTTGTCATTCCCGTAGATGTGGTACAACGGTTTTATAATAAAATTGGTGCGCGGCACTAAGGAGTTACCATCTGATTTAAAATAGTAGCCTGTATGCTGTTTGTCTAATCGCTCAACGAATCCGAGCTGCAGCACTTCATCTTTATCTGCCCAGGATGGAATCCAATTCCAATCCTCATCGTCCCTGTTTTCTTTGCGTTCTTTTGCAGCTTGGGCTGCTGCGGTATAGTCAGCAATTGGGTCTAATAATTGGCGTTTCTTTATCTTATATGCTTTCTCTGCACAGATTAAATCCATATAGTCTTCCTGTACAAATTTCGATTTGATGCAGGTCAATAAAACGCTGATCCGGTCAATGGCTATGGCACGGGCATTGGGACTAGTACCCGCTTCATTCATCCATCGTTCTACTTGCCACATGATGGCATCTTGCTTGTTATCTCTTATCTCTTGTATAATGGGTATGATCATGTGTGCTGTTGAATTTTTAGAATAGATTAACCTGTGCTCCGGCACGGGCTGTTTTCTCTAGGGCGATGAGCTTATCCAGGCTATTTACTTTTGCTCTTTCCTGCTCTAAATCCTGTGTGCATTTTCTAAAGCACCGCCTGTTTTCTTCTTGTACTTTTTGCACCTTACGGGCTGCTACAATGGCATTATAGAGCTGTTCATATTTTTGCTCTAGTTCTTCATACTGCTGTTGATAGTTCATGTTCATTGCTCAATATTTTGTTTTGGATAAAAAATGTTTTGGCATAATCGTCGGGGTCTTTCTTTGCTGCGAGTGCCATGACTTCAACTTTAAAATCGTGTGCTAACAGGATGCGCACATCTTTTTCAGTGGCTTTAATGCCCGCCTCATCACCATCACGCATGAGTATGATACTATTGGTATAGCGTTTAATCAAACGGGCTTGTTCTTCTGTTAGTGCTGTGCCACAAGTGGCAATCGTATTGGTCGCACCCGCTTTGTGCATAGAAATGACATCTGCATAACCTTCGACCAGAATAGCAAATTCTAATTCGCTGATGCTCTTATCTGCTTTGTCTAA
>DBTQ01000031.1:0-10301 GCA_002307135.1 Bacteroidetes bacterium UBA1312 | reverse complement strand
CATTGTGGATGGGAAACAATATTCGGTTTTGGTACACATCGTAGCAACGTTCTTCTTTTTCACGAACCAAACCAGCTCCAATAGCTAATGGTAATAATCCTTTGTTGGAGTATTGGTCGCAAAGGGTACGATTGTTATTGGGTGCGAAGCCCATACCCCAATGTTTAATGGTATCATCATCCCAACGACGGACATCATGCAGATATTGGAGTACTTCGTCGTTCTTCCATAGCTCCGCTTTGTATAGCTCCTGTGCCTCTATGAGCAGCTGTAGTTTGGTCTTCTTTTCTTCACGAAGCTTCAAGTATTGAATTTGTTGCTCGGGTGTATATTTTTGCTCTGTGATCAAATCTATATGAGCAATTCCGGCAATGATTTCTACTGCTTCAAGAAATGTTACTCTTCGGTACTGTTGTACGAAACTGATACCATCGCCACCAGCTCCACAACCAAAACACTTGAATATATTCTTGGCAATATTTAAAGAAAACGACGGGGTACTTTCGTTATGAATCGGGCAGCAAGCTTTGTGGTGGCTGTCGATGGGCACAAAATGGCTTACCACTGTTTCAATGCTTACGTCTTTTACTTGTTCAATGCATTCATTAGTGTACATAAGATTAATTATTGGTTGTGCTGGTGAATTGTTTTGTGAGGGGTTTTAGCTGTAGTGGAAAAATGACTGGCATGTTTAATTTTTCGGCCACGAGTTTTTCAAGCTTAGAGCGTTCGCACTCATCCCAATCGTCGAGAAAGAACACTTCATCACACTGGCACATATAGTCAATGCAAAGCCCGATGATTTCTTTTCGATGGGTTTGGTCTGTCCATTCTGCCAAGCCCGCTTTAATTCGTTGTTGGTTGTATAGATAGACCAATTCAATTGGGCAGTAAGTAAGGTATCCAAGCTGTTTAAGCTTTGCTTTTACTGCTTCAAATTTTTTAATAACTTCCTGCTCGGGTAGTCCTAAGGAGCTACCGGAGATATAGATTTTGGGTTGCATAGATTTAATTGTGGGGGTAATAATTCTTGTATAAATCGTGTTGTGGGTGGACTAATTAAGCAGGGAGCAACGGAATGAACTGGTTACATTTCCGTCTTGGTCAAATCGTAACTTAAAATAGCAAAAGAAACATTTTCGCTTTCTGATCGCATAAAGCAATGGCCTTGTGTAGATGAGTGTTTTATAATTCCTGGTAATGTGAAACCATTTGCTACTACAGGTTAAAAAGTATAAGCATAGGACGAGTGCTACTAAGAGCTGATTAATTGTATTGTTCAATTGATGGGCGTTTTTTAAATTTGAAGAGATTCAAAAGCGAAAAGCTGGGCTTGTTGTGCTGTGTAATACGTTTTTGATGGAGTAGAAATTCGAGATACAGCTCTCTTTTTTTTGTTGCTGAGGTTTTGCTCATCAGGTTTCGTTTTGGTTATGATTAAAATAATATTGTCTAAATCCTGTCTTACTGATTCTTCTATACTTGCTCTGTCTTTTATCGTTTGAATGCTTGCGATCACTGTAGCCCTGTCCCAGCCTCCACAACAAAATGAGACGTCGCCATATTTCATGCCTGTATAACTATTGATCAAGAACATCGCCATTTGGCGTGGGTAAACGATTCGAGTAAACTTTCTTCTTACCAATAGATTTTCTTTGGGTAGCTCAAAATATTGGTACACCAGTTTAATGATAAGTTTTGCGATACAATCATTGGAGCGATTATTAAAACAATCAGGTTTTGTAGTATCGAGTAAAGAGCAAGTGATAGGTGCTATCCGACTCATGGATGTGTATTCGATTGATTGCCGGAGAGGTTATCATAAGCCAGCTGTAATTCGGCTTTTCGGCTGGTAAGTGTTTGTACAATAGAATCGGTAAAATCATCAATGACGATGTTCATACTATTAATGGTTGGTACATCTTTGATTCGGTCATAGTTAGATTGGTATATCCGGTTGACTGCATCCAGTTTGAGGAGTGCCGTGTCAAATGTGCCACTTGATAGTTGTAGTAAATTGACATTGATTAATGCAATGTCATTGCTCAGTTCATTGCCTTGCTGTAATTGCTCTGGGGTCATTGTTTTGATTTTTGTTTGAGGTTAGAAATTGGATTACTATAAAAGAAATTGTTGATAACATTTTCAACATCATCTGCTTCAATCTTTCTTTTCTTTTTATTTTTTTTCTGTGGTTGTTTGCCTAGTTCGAGTGTATCGGCAATCTGTCGTAATAGGGTTGGTATATTGTTCATAATTAAACCAAAAAGTTAACCAAGTGTGGGCAAAAAAATAGTTGTATTTAAAATCTTGTATTAAGTATGTCAATAGTTTCTTGCGCAAGCTTTTGTTCAATCGACTGTTTATTTTTAGCAAGTCTGTTTGCTTCCTTTAGTATTTTGGCTAATACTTCCTCATTTTTCATTCTGCCGAAAAATGCCATTTGTACCTGTGATATTGTTATATCAGGCACGTTATCAACTATTTTCTGCTGGTAACCCTTGGGCAACTTTACTTTTATTTTGCTTAAGCTTTCGGTTAATATTTCGCTCATTGTAATTTTTTTAAGTACCTTTCATTTTGCAACTTTTCCAATTAATTTGCAAAACGTTTATTAGTGTATGAAATTGAAATGCAAACTTATAAGACTCGAACTAATTAACCAAATAATTAAACCAAAAACTTAACCAAATGGCTAAATTAGTACCTGGCGAAACACCATCAATTCGGCAAGATGTCTATACAGAGCGGCTATTGGCTTGTTTTATTCAGCTTGTTGCAAAAGCTGCAATTAACAAGAAAAATGAATTTACAGAGCTTATCGGTGATGAAAAACCAATGTCATTACAACAATTTTCCTCACTTGAAGTAAGAAGACGTAATTATCCGAAGGATGAGCAGCGTCGTAAAGCTGTGGGTAAAAGGCTTTTTGAAACTTTTGGAATCAACCCGCAATATTTAGAAGGGAAGACTGAACAAATGTTCTTATTTGAACCAGTGCCAATCAAGTTGACGGAAACATTAAAACATATTCCTGTTGAAATTCATTACAGGCGTCGTAAAGTACAATTGCTTGATGAAATTGAAGCGTTAAAAAAAGAGGTAGAACACTATAAGAAAGAGGTAGAACACTATAAAAAATTGTACGAAGAAAGCCAAGCTGAAAAGAATAATTTGAATAGTCGTAAAAAGTAGCCAAAGGACATTTGCTCGGACAAATAAAAATATAATAAACTGTATATAGCTATGAAAATCAATAATATTAAAGACGAAAACACAGCAAAAAACACTAATAGTGGGTTCAAGTCCCGCCTGGGGCACAGACTACAGCCGATCCGAATGGGTCGGCTTTTTTGTTGAGTGTGGAAGTCAAACGTGCCGAGCTTTGTGCAGGAGTGTATATCAGGTGTTTCTTTACTATTTTTGCTTTGGTTTGAAGGTTAGCAAATACAAAAAGGACGCATGATGGGTCAGCTTCCCATAATTAGGACAACTCAAAAGCAACCATTTTAGCATCATGATGAATAATAAAGCATCCATTTATATACTTCTTCTTTGTTTTGCTTTTATGTCATACGGTAGTTTTGTACTTTCTCCGTGCTGGCAAAAAGTCAATAATGAGTCTATTATTTCTTGGGATGTAGAAGGCTATTATTGGTATTTGCCTTCTCTTTTTATTTTTAAAAATCTAAAAAATACAAGTCTAGAACCTAGCACATTAAGCAAATATCAGAGTAGTGGAAGTACAGAATTTCAAAACGGATATAAGGATGCCCAAACCGGCAATTATGTACTTAAATATACATCGGGCATGTCTGTTATGTATTTGCCTGCATTTGTTATTGCTCATGTTGTTACACATTTTTTAGATTATCCACAAGATGGATTTTCACCTCCTTACCAATGGGCACTACAAATTTGGGGCTTACTTTTTGGCTTTCTGGGCTTATTTTGTTTAAGAAAATTGTTGTTACAATACTATCAAGATGGCATTGTTGCACTGCTATTGTTTTTACTTGTTTTTGGTACCAATTATTATAATTATGCCGCTATAAATATGGGCTTGTCTCATACTTATCTTTTTACGCTCTACGTTTTAATTATCCTCAATACGCAACAATATTACCATAGCAACAATTTAAAATACGCTGTGATCGTTGGACTGCTGATTGGATTAGTTACGTTAATAAGGCCTACCGAAATAATAGCTTTACTTATTCCTATATTCTGGGGCATCGAGTCTATTAAAAACATCAAAGCACGTATTCTATTCTTGTGCACAAAAAAATGGCTGCTCCCTACTGTGATTTTATGCATCTTTTCAGTTGTTTCTATTCAATTGATGTATTGGAAGTATGTCACCGGCCACTGGGTTGAATACAGTTATCAAGACCAGGGCTTTTCCTTCCGACACCCTCATGCATTTGTTTACAGTTGGTCGAATAAAGCAGGATGGTTGCGCTACACGCCTATGATGCTGTTTCCCTTTATTGGCCTTTTGTTGTATTGGAAATATGGTAAAAATAAAATAGCGGTAATAAGCTTTTTTATTTTAAATTATTACATAGTAAGTGCGTGGAACATTTGGAGCTATGGTGGCTTTAGTGGTCGGGCAATGATCCAAAGCTATCCTATCCTCCTCTTTCCATTTGGAACATTAGTAGAATATGTCTTAAAACAAAGGCGGTTACGTTTGGTCTTTCTTCCTTTTGTCTTGCTATTCTTATACCTCAACTTATGGTGGACTTATCAAGCACATGCCGCAGGTGGGTTAGTAGATGCTCTATGTACAACAAAACAATATTATTGGAAAATTGTAGGTAGATGGTCTGTACCCGAAGAATTCCAAAAGCTAAAAGATTCTGATGAGTTGATTGAATTTGAGCCCTCATCCAAAAGATTGATTTACCAAAACGACATAACAAATAGTCCGCAATACTGTGTATCAAAAGAGAAAAGCTCTTCTGGTATTATTAACATATCCTATCAAAACAATGGTGATAAATGGATCAGAGCAGAAGCCGATTTTCATTGCGTTTTAAAAGAATGGTATGTTTGGCAAATGCACCAATTTGTTGTTCGGTTTTATAAAAATGACACTATTGTTAAAGAACGGTTTTTCAGAATCCATCGCTTTTTAGAAAATGGCCAAACAAGAAATTTGTATTTGGACATTAAAACACCAAATGAAGCATTCGACAAAATAGGAATTTTCTTGTACGGTTTTTCAGGTCCGCAACAATCTTGCTTTTCTAATTTAAAAGTTTGGGAAATAGCTCCTCCGAATAAATAAGTAGTCGCTTTTTTATGAACGTGCCGAGCTTTGAGCGTGGCGTATATCAGCTGTCTATTTAAAAGATATTGTTTTTTCATTGTAGGCTTTGCCGCAACAACGGTAATTTTATTTGTTTTTACACATTCATTTTATACTGATTGCTGCGGCATCATTACTGCTTAATCTCTGCATCAAAGAACTGCAATCAAGGCCGCTTAAACATTTTATGTTATTTGTTGGCACTGGCTTTTTTCTTTTAGGGAAAGCAATTGCTGTTATCAAAATTTCTTTCACGCATTGATATCCTTTGATAATTGGTCCTATTAAAAAATGATAATCCACTCCATTTCTGAAGTCTCCTTTTTTGTACCTATGCTGTACCCACAAAAAAACCTTTCAGAAGAATTTATCTGAAAGGCTTTGTTTTGATGTAACTCCAACGAGAGTTGTCTTGTGACCCCTCAGGGACTCGAACCCTGGACCTACTGATTAAGAGTCAGTTTTAAGTAACAAAATGGAAAAATAATAACAGTAAAAAAATATGCTAATACGCTTTATTATAAGGTATTTTACCGTTTTTATTTAATGGTTTTGTTTGTGTTATTATGTGTTTATTTATTAACTTTGTGTCGTGGATGTGTCGTAATAATAAAACCATGTCGCAAAATTCAATTTATGCCAAATGCAACAACTTCGCTTTTTATAAATAAACATAGTACAAACTCTAAAGGTAAGTGTTCCATTTCTGTACGAGTTACTTTTGAACGAGTAAAAAGGTATTATCCAACCGGTATTACACTTTCTGAAGATGATTTTGAAAAAGTAAAAGGAGATAGACCTCGAAAAGAGTTTAAAGATATTGCATTGAAGTTACAATCATTTGAGAAAAAAGCAGCAGATATTATCGACAAAATGCTTGTGTTTACTTTTGCGGCTTTTGAAAAATTATATTATACAAATCAAGGTGCAAAAAATTGTGTTGATAGTGCCTTTAAAGATTATGCTACTGAATTAAGATATGCTGGTCGTATTGGAACTGCATTATCTTATGAATGTGCTCAAAATAGTATTAAAAAATTTGCTCCAGATATTAAGTTCGCGGATATTACTCCTAATCTGTTACATAAATATGAAAAATGGATGCTTTCAAAAGATAAAAGTATTACTACCGTTGGTATTTATCTAAGGTCTCTTCGTACTTTATTTAATAATGCAATTGCAGATGGTATATTAACAAAGGAATATTATCCTTTCGGTAAAAAGAGATATGAAATTCCGACCTCTAATAATATAAAAAAGGCTCTTACACTAAATGATATTGCTAAAGTATATTACTACAAGACAAAAGAGGGGAGTACATCAGAAAGAGCTAAAGATTATTGGATGTTTATGTATTTATGTAATGGCATAAATATAAAAGATATGTGTCTGCTTAAATACGAAAATATTAAAGGTGAAATGTTAGAATTTGAGCGAGCTAAGACTGCTCGAACTAAGCGAAATGTAGAACCAATAAGGATTCCATTATCGGATGATGCAAAAATAATTATTAATAAATGGGGCAATAAAAAGAAAGATGATAAAACTTTTGTTTTCCCGGTTTTGAAATTTGGTATAACTCTTGTGAGAGAAAAGCAGCTAGTGCAACAATTGACAAAACTGGTTAATAGTCACATGAAAACTATAGCAGAAGAATTGAAGATTGATAGTAAATTGACGACATACGCAGCACGGCACAGCTTTGCAACTATATTGCAACGAAGCGGAGCGAGTACTGAGTTTATAAGCGAAGCATTGGGGCATAGCAATGTAAGTACGACACAAAATTATTTAGCAGGTTTTGAAGACGATACTAAAAAAGAAATTACGAAAGCATTAACTGCATTTAAGCAAGCATAGATTGTATAAAAACACCGCCGTCAAATCCGTCGTTTGATAATGTTTTGTACAAATGTAATACTCTAGAGCACAGACTTAGGTCTTGGCTGCCTTTGTCTATTGTAATAATAGATTTAGTGACAAAACTCGCTGATGTAGTTATTCAATATTTAACTTTCCTGAAGATTACTCTATCTTTACGTTCTAACCATATCTGATGAACCAGTGAACAATCAACTAGTCTTTAAACCAAGATATGCTTTAAACAAAGCATTTTTGAAAGTTAAGCCAACAAGAGCGTCCATAGAGAAATTTAAATATAATTTAGTTCATCTGCTGAATTCGGCAAATAACAATGAAACTGAGGAATTTCATAAGAATCTTCTTTCTGACTTTTTAAAACAAACATATTATAGTCCAGATCACTTTATAAATACAAAAGGTCGTAATGATCTTGTCATTCATAACGGTAAAACTGCTCAAACTTCCGTAGGTGTTATTATTGAAACTAAAAGGCCTGGTAATTCTGGTGAGATGCCTAATATCTCAAATGGCAATTTCAATGTTAAATCATTTTATGAATTGATTCTTTATTATCTAAGAGAACGTATTACAAACAAAAACCTAGAAGTCAAGCAACTAATAATTACGAATCTTAGAGAATGGTTCATTTTTGATGCACATTTCTTCGAACGATTGTTCGCATCCAATAAAGAATTGGTCAAAAATTTTTCTGATTTTGAAGAGAAGCGTTTAGCAGGTATAAAAACAGATTTTTTTTATAAGCAAATTGCAGAACCAATAGTTGCTAAATACAAGAATGAGATCGTCTGTACTCATTTCAATTTTAAGGATTATGAAAGGCCTCTTAGAAACAACAATAAAGCGGATGATAATCAACTTATTGCTTTATTCAAATTGCTTTCTCCTGAGCATCTTCTAAAGTTGCCATTTGCTAATGATAGCAATACTTTAGATAAAAGTTTCTACTCGGAATTATTACACATAATCGGACTCTCTGAAACTAAAGATGGTGGAAAGAAAATTATAGGTCGTAAAGCGGCTGGTTATAGAGATACTGCTTCACTCTTGGAAAATACAATTAGCCAAATTGATAGTTTAGGCAAGATTGACAGGCTGGCTAATTTCCAAAATTATGGCGATAACAATAATGAGAGACTTTTCAATGTTGCGATAGAATTGGTAATAACATGGGTTAATAGAATTCTTTTTTTGAAACTGTTAGAAGCACAACTTATAACCTATCATAAGGGGGATAAACGTTTTTCATTTTTAAATTCTAGTTTAATTCACAATTATGATGATTTAAATAGCTTATTCTTTCAGGTATTAGCACGAAAGAATGATGAGAGGACTGAAGATATTCAGCATGTTTTTTCACATGTGCCATATCTAAATAGTTCTTTATTTGAGGTGACTGAAATTGAAGATCATACAATTGTAATAAGCAATTTAAGCGAAGAGCGAGAATTACCATTGTGGTCAGGAACAATACTTAAAGATCAGGCTGGGAAAAAACTTCAAGGCAATAAGAACACATTAGAATATCTATTTTCTTTTCTGGATTCGTATGACTTCAGTAGTGAGGGGTCTGAAAATATTCAAGAAGAAAATAAGACACTAATCAATGCATCTGTTTTGGGATTGATTTTTGAAAAAATTAATGGTTATAAAGATGGGTCGTTCTTTACACCAGGCTATATAACTATGTACATGTGTCGTGAAACCCTACGGAAAGCAGTACTACAAAAATTCAATGAAATAAAAGGTTGGTCATGTTTAAATTTTGAAGAGCTATATAATTGCATTGACGATTTAAAAGATGCAAATACAATAATTAATAGCATTAAAATTTGTGATCCTGCTGTTGGATCGGGACACTTTTTAGTTTCTGCTTTAAATGAAATGATTACTATTAAGCATGACCTTAAATTACTGTGTGACTATAATGGTAAACGTCTAAAAGAATATAATGTTGAAGTAGTTAATGATGAGTTGGTAGTAACGGATGAAAATGGAGAACTTTTTCAGTATAACCCATTAAATTTAGAAAGTCAAAGGATCCAGGAAACATTATTTTTAGAAAAGCAAAACATTATTGAAAACTGTCTCTTTGGAGTGGATATTAATCCCAATTCGGTCAAAATCTGTCAGCTTCGTTTATGGATTGAATTACTTAAGAATGCCTATTATAAATCAGGTAAAAATCAATTAGGTAATCAAGAATTAGAGACGCTTCCAAATATTGATATCAATATTAAATGTGGAAATTCTTTAATCAGCAGATTCGCCTTAGATGCAGACCTTAAGCCCGCATTACAAAAAAGCAAATTTAATATTGACGCATATAAACAAGCTGTTCAGACTTATCGCAATGCACAAAATAAGGAACAGAAGTGGGAAATGCGAAGATTAATACATACTATTAAAAATGGTTTTGAAAGTTATTTTTCTCTTAATGATGTTAGACTTAAAAAGCTTTCCAAAAAGAGAGGCGAATTAATAAACTTAACGGGAACGGAAGAACTTTTCAATGACAACAAGGAAAATAAAAAAACGAAAGAGTGGCGAAAAAAAATCGAATTATTAAATAAGGACATTTCCAAGTTGGAAGAGGAAATTGACGAAATAAGAACAAACCATATCTATGAGAACGCAATGGAATGGCGTTTTGAGTTTCCAGAAGTTTTAGATGCCGAAGGCAACTACGAAGGATTTGATGTGATTATTGGAAATCCTCCATACATCCAATTACAAAAGATGGGTAAGGAAAGTGACAATCTTCAACGAATGAAATATGAAACATACGAAAAAACAGGAGACATATATAGTTTGTTTTATGAGCTTGGATTTAATCTAGTAAAACAAAAAGGAATTTTAACTTTTATTACTTCAAATAAATGGATGAGGGCAGCTTATGGGGAAAGTCTAAGGAATTTTTTCGTAAAATATACAAATCCTATTTCCTTAATTGATTTTGGAGGTATTCAAGTATTTGATACAGCTACAGTTGATACTAATATTTTTATAGGTGAAAAGACTTTTTACGAAGGACTTACTAAATCTTGCGTTTTAGGCAAAAACTTTAGCCTAAATTATATGAGCGATTATATTAGACAAGAAAGTT
>DBTQ01000019.1 GCA_002307135.1 Bacteroidetes bacterium UBA1312 | reverse complement strand
GTTGGTAATGCATTAACAGTGAAGGGTGCTGTTTGTGTACAGCCATTTGTATTTTTATAAGTAATGGTAGTTGTACCACCAGATACACCAGTTACTACTCCTGTACTTGAAATAGTAGCTACACCTGTATTGGATGATGTCCATGGTGTTGTTGCATCCGGACTCGCTGAACCTGTAAGGGTTGATGTTTGACCAACACAGGCGCTTAATGTTCCTGATATGGTTGGTAATGCATTAACAGTGAAGGTTGCCGTTTGTGTACAGCCGTTAGTGTTTTTATAAGTAATAGTAGTTGTACCGGCCAATACTCCTGTTACTACTCCCGTACTTGAAACAGTGGCTACACCTGTATTGGATGATGTCCAGGGTGTCGTTGCATCCGGACTCGCTGAACCTGTAAGGGTTGATGTTTGACCAACACAGGCACTTAAAGTTCCTGATATGGTCGGCAATGAATTGATTTGAACTTGTATTGTATCTGTAGTACTACAACCTGTCCAGTTGGTCAATCTTGCCCAATACGATGTAGTTGCAGTTGGTGAGACGGTGATACTGTCTGAAGTTGCAGCAGTACTCCAAAGTACATCAAATTTTTTGTAATGAATTTGTCCTAAGAAAGTATAAGCTGCCGTACCCCAATAGATGAATGGATATAAGGCAGGGGAACCTTGTAACATTTGCAAATTAGAATCCTGAACCACTATATTATTAAGACTGGTAACCGGATTACCCACTAATAAATTACTTGTGGATCCTGAACGTGATACATAAAAAGCAATAGTATCCCCTGCATTTATATTAATGGAAAATGTATCTGGTATAGTTGCAGCCCTGCTAGTTAAGGGGGATCCTACTTTTACGATAGGACTGTTTCCTATCAGTGTCCAACTGGAAGCTGCGGTTTCATACCCTAAAAAGCTTCCCCTCTTATAATAAATGGCAACAGAATCTGTTGAGGCAACGGGAACATTCAACACATCAAAATCAATCCCATTAATCGTTACAGGTAGTTTACCAACTACATTAAACATCATGGATGGATGTTGGTAATTTATTGTTCTGGGCGAACTTAAACTATCTCTTACAGGTGTAAAAAGGGTAGTAGATTTACCTAAACACAAAACACTATCTTTTGTTGTGATCTGGAATGGATAACAAGCAGATGACTGGGCAAGAGCTTCGTGTGAAAACGAACAATATGAAATCAAAAAAATAATTGCGGTGTATAAATATTTTGACATAGAAACAGGTTTTAGAAATACTAAGTGATTGATGAATTTAGTGAATGTCCATATTGATCATGCCCCCTATCGTAAAGAAAGGAGGAACAACCAGAGATTTTAATATAACTTAATTATACAATCAGACTAAGGGGAGCCGATTGCATTTTGGGCGAACACAGTTACAACTGTTAGCATTAACAACAATGCTGTATTGACTAGTTTTTTCATGAAAAACGATGTTAGGGTTAAGGATTATTATGGTTTAAAATAATTTGTTTTGCAGCAAACGTACCTCTGTTATAAATTCAATAAAAGAGTGAAAACACCTTTTATTTCCAAAAATATTATTTACATATAAAAACACAGTGGCGAAAATACAAAAATATCGACAATATATATAGTAAGAATACATATAGATATTAAATCATTAAAAATATTATTGTGTGATTCTCAAAACGTATTGTTTTAATAACATAAAAATCCCAATAGCGCTGTAGCTATCGGGATTTTCAGATCAAATGAATGATTTATTTTCCTATTACAAACATCATTGGTTTACCCAAATGACGGCTGCTATCAGGCATTATAACGGTTATATTTTCAAAAATAGTGGTATCATCTTTTTTACTACGCTCATGTAATGCCGTAATCGCAACATGGTCAAATTGGTTTCCAGCAAAAGTTTCAGAAATAAAGTCAACACCTATATAGTAATTGCCAACAGAGTCTTCATAGAGATTGCGTTCTTTATAGAAAAAATCGAAGCCTGACACTCTACCAATATTGCCTGAAGAATCACGAGCCGTAATACCTTGCACAATCAATGAATCAAAAATTTGTTTTGGTATTATACCAGAAGACAAATCAGAATTACCCAAATAAACAGGAACTCGTTTATTATTCGGTTTGGGCTTTTCTTTTTCTGCTTGTTGCGGTTTAGCTTTTGTTGCTTTGCTGGTTTGCGCCACCAAAACATTGTAGAAAATACAAGCCACCAGCAAGATGGATAAGAATACGATACGTTTCATAGGTTTAAAATTACAATAAACTTAGACTTTCTTCAATCGTTTTTATTTTGGCCAGTGCGTCACTTTGTTTTTTCTGCTCAGCAGCCAATATTTCGGGTTTGGCATTTGCCACAAATTTTTCATTGCCCAACTTCTTTTCCACGCTTTGCAAAAAACCTTTTTGATAATCGAGGTCCTTTTGTAATTGTTCTTTTTGTGCAAAAGTATCAATGGCCACATTGCTGCTGAGATAAAGCTTATCAGTACCGACAACTAAAGAAACTGAACCAGGAATGGCATCAGTAGTAAAACCGATTTCTTCTGCATTGATCTGACGGCAAAGTATCGATTGCACTAAGCTATAAAAAGCTTGCTGTTGGGTATCAACAGCTAATTTGATGGCATCCTTAGGTTTTAAATTATTCTTCACCCGTGCATCACGTACTGTAGTAATAAGTTCTTGCAATAATTTTCCTTGTCCCAGAATATTATTGTCAGGACTGTCAAATGTAGCCAATTGACGATTCATCAAATCATCTTTTTGCTCCCGCAACAAGTGATATATTTCTTCTGTAATAAATGGCATGAACGGATGCAGCAGTTGTAACAGCGACTCATAAATATCAATCGTTTTATTATATACCATAACCGACATCGGTTGATCCAATGCAGGTTTCACCCATTCTAAATACCAAGAACAAAAATCGTCCCATATAAGCGAATAAATATTTTTAAGCGCCTCGCTCAATCGAAAGTCTTTCAATAATTCTTCAATACTCAGCTCAACTTGTTTGATACGTTCTTGCATCCAATCGATAGCAAAAGTGTCCGTATTTGTGACATCTTCCGAAACACGGGTTTCCCACATTTTGATGAGTTTCATGGCATTCCACATTTTATTGCAGAAGTTACGACCTTGTTCCAAAAATGCTTCGTCGTACAAAATGTCATTACCCGCAGGAGAAGATATCATTACACTAAAGCGAACCGTATCTGCACCATGTGTTTCTATCAGATCCAAGAGGTCAGGAGAATTACCCAACTGCTTGCTCATTTTTCGCCCCTGCTTGTCGCGGATAATGCCTGTAAAATATACCTGTTCAAATGGTTTTTTGCCTTTAAATTCATAACCCGACATGACCATTCTGGCTACCCAGAAAAATATAATATCTGGCCCAGTAACCAATGTATTGGTCGGATAATAGTAATCCAATTCTTTATTATCCCTGTTTTCATTCCATTCAAAAACCTGTAATGGCCATAACCAACTCGAGAACCAGGTATCCAACACATCGTCTTCCTGACGAAGGTCTTCTATTGTCCCTGCGGTATTTTTTTGCTGATACTGTATCAATGCCTGTTCAGCATTTTCTGCGACATAAATCCCCCCTTCCTTATCATACCATGCCGGGATACGTTGTCCCCACCAAAGCTGGCGGCTAATGCACCAGTCCTTGATATTGCCCATCCAATGGCGGTACACGTTTTTGAATTTAGACGGATAAAATTGAATATCCTCGTTCATTACAGCATCCAATGCCGGTGCCGCCATTTGCTGCATATCACACCACCATTGCATTGACAATCTTGGCTCTATTACAGCACCTGTTCTTTCCGATACACCTACCTGATTTTTATAATCTTCTTGTTTTACAAAATTGCCGGAAGTTTTAAGGTCTTCAACTATTTGTTTACGTACGGCAAACCTGTCCTGACCAATATATAAGCCCGCAGCTTCGCTCATCGTCCCATTTTCATTGAGTGTATCAATTACAGCCAATTTATGTTTGAGCCCAAGATTATAGTCATTAATATCGTGTGCGGGTGTAACTTTCAATGCACCGGTTCCAAATTCTTTATCAATGTAATCATCAAATATTATGGGAACACGACGATTAATTAAAGGAATAAAACAGAACTTACCATTTAAATGTGCATAACGTTCATCTTCGGGATGCACACAAACAGCAGTATCGCCCATGATTGTTTCGGGGCGTACCGTAGCAATGGTGATATATTCTTCAGTTTCACTATCAATTTTATATCTGATATAAGTCAGTTTTGAATTCGCTTCTTTATGCAATACCTCTTCGTCGCTTAATGCTGTTAATGCCTGAGGATCCCAGTTGATCATCTTTACACCACGGTAAATATTGCCTTTATTGAACAGCTCAACAAAAACACGGATCACCGCTTTGTAATAGCCTTCATCCATGGTAAAATGAGTGCGATTCCAATCGAGCGAGCAACCTAATTTCTTTAACTGTGCTAAAATAATGCCACCATATTTTTCCTTCCATTCCCAAGCATATTCCAAAAACGCCTCACGGCTTAAGTTATTTTTATCAATACCTTGCTCGCGGAGCATATTCACTACTTTAGCTTCTGTAGCGATAGAGGCATGATCTGTACCCGGAACCCAACAAGTATTAAAGCCCTGCATTTTAGCACGACGAATGAGTATGTCTTGTACGGTATTGTTCAAAGCATGACCCATGTGTAACACTCCTGTGACGTTTGGCGGAGGCATTACTATTGTATAAGCAGGACGTTCGTCGGGTGTAGAATAGAAATAACCTGCTTTCATCCAATGTTGGTACCATTTTTGTTCGGCTTCGCTGTGCTGAAAATTCTTACTTAATTCCATTGTTTCTTTATGCTAATGTGAAGGCACCCAACTATTGTCGTATGCTTGTAAAGTGGACAAAGATAATAATTTGTAGCCTTGTAGTTTTTTGAATTTTAGCATTCAATTAAATAAAAAGATGAAGTGTTCCAACAACTAGGTATTACCCATAATAAAATCATAATTTCGGGTATGTAAAAACTATTTATACTCGTATTCCGTAGTTTTAAATATTAATTGTTCCCACCTTTTGGGGGTGCTGTTTTTAGTTCATTTTTAAAAACATTTTATGAAACGAATATCTTTTAATCTTTCTTTGCGCTTAATTTGTTGTTGTTTCCCGATTCTATTATTCAGTCAATGCAGCAATGCTCAAAAAAAACAATCCGGTATGCAAACAGACCATAAAAATAATCCTTATTACTCCCGTACCGACAGCAAAAAGCTGAATGTAAGCGACGCAGAATGGAAAAAAATATTACCCAAAGATGTGTATGAAATTGCCCGCGAAAAGGGTACCGAATATGCTTTTACAGGTAAATATTACAAAACAGATGCCAAAGGCACTTACTATTGCGCAGTTTGCGGCAACCCTTTATTTCGTTCAGGTGCCAAATTTGCTAGCAGCTGCGGATGGCCAAGTTTCTTTGAATCCTTAACGCCTACCAGTGTGCGCTATCAATCAGATCATTCACATGGTATGAGCAGGGATGAAGTGCTCTGTGGCAGGTGCGATTCGCATTTAGGACATATCTTCGATGATGGACCACCGCCAACAGGCAAAAGATTCTGTATGAATAGTGCAGTACTTGAATTTGTTCCGGATGATGCCAACGCAAAATGACCAAGAAACAACGTTACGAATATATAATAGATTGGTTTAGCAAAAACATGCCAGAAGCTGAAACGGAGTTGTTGTACGACAATTCGTTTCAGCTTTTGGTTGCTGTAATCCTCTCTGCACAGTGTACCGACAAACGGGTAAATATGGTTACACCCAATATTTTTGCCCGTTACCCGGATGCTTTCTCGCTAGCCAAAGCTAAGCTCGAGGATCTTTTTGAAATAATAAGAAGTATCAGTTACCCCAACAATAAAGCCAAACACCTGATCGGTATGGCTACCTTACTGGTAGAAAAATTCGGTGGAGCAGTACCACATACGGTCGATGAACTAATGCTACTGCCCGGAGTAGGCAGAAAAACGGCTAATGTGATTACATCTGTAATTGATGAGCAACCCAATATGGCGGTTGACACCCACGTATTTAGGGTTTCGGCAAGAATAGGGCTAACCATTAAAGCAAAAAATCCGCGACAGGCTGAACTACAACTGATTGCTAATATCCCTAAAGATTTAATACATATTGCACACCACTGGCTCATCCTGCACGGGCGTTATGTATGTGTAGCCCGAAATCCTAAATGCGCTATTTGTGGTATCACAGAAGCTTGCAAATATTATAAAACACTGCAATAGTTTTACATAAATTCTTTATCCATTTTCAGCTAAATAAACTACATGTCGCAAGATAAAAACACGAGCTACGCAAAAGATAAAATAAATATTCTTTTTTTGGAGAATCTAAGCGACAAAGCAATTCAACGTTTTTCTGATGCAGGTTATACTAATATCAAATGTATGCCTCAGGCACTGAATGAAGATGAGCTTATCAGGGCCATAAAAGATGTGCATATTTTAGGCATTCGTTCAAAAACTAATATCACTACTAGAGTATTGGATACAGCTAAACGGCTGCAAGCTGTTGGTTGCTTCTGCATAGGCACTAATCAGGTTGACTTGACTGCGGCTACCCAAGCGGGTATTGCTGTATTCAATGCCCCTTATTCCAACACCCGATCAGTAGCAGAACTGGTAATAGGTGCTGCCATTATGTTGATTCGTCGGATTCCTGAAAAAAATAAGGCGGCGCATGAAGGTATATGGAATAAAGAGGCAAAAGGCAGCCACGAGTTACGCGGCAAAACATTGGGTATTGTTGGTTATGGAAATATCGGTTCACAACTGAGTGTATTGGCTGAAGCTATTGGCATGAAAGTTGTTTACTTTGATACCGATACAAAGTTACCATTGGGTAATGCGGAGTGCAAGAAATCGTTGAAAGACCTGTTACAAGTAGCTGATATTGTCAGCATACATGTGCCGGATTTAGCATCAACAAAAAATCTGATTAACAAGACCAATTTAAAATATTTCAAAAAGGGGGCGATACTGATTAATTATGCGCGGGGTGAAGTCGTTGATTTGAATGTATTGAGTGAGCTATTGAAAGGGGGAGCTATAAGTGGCGCTGCTATTGATGTTTTCCCAATAGAACCTGAGCAAAACGGTGCGGCTTTTTCTTCTCCTCTTTGCGGATTGCCGAATGTTTTACTCACACCTCATATTGGCGGATCTACTGAAGAGGCTCAACAAAACATAGGTATTGATGTCAGTAATAAATTGTTCAGTTTTTTAGAAACCGGCTTAAGTGAAGGCTCAAAAACCATACCTGAATTGCGTTTACCGGCACAGGAAAACACTCATCGCATACTGCATATTCACAATAATGTACCCGGCGTATTGTCGGCAATTAACACTGCCCTATCTCAATTGAAAGTAAATATCGTTGGGCAATATTTAAAGACAAACGATAAAATTGGATATGTAGTACTGGATATTGAAAGCAATAAATTATCGAAACAAGCAGAGAAATTATTGAAAGAAGTAAAAGAAACCATCCGAGTACGATTGCTTTATTAGAGAGCAACAAAATAAAAGCCGCATAAACAATAACGTTTACACGGCTTCAATTGAAAGCTGCTTTAGTCTAATAATAATTAATCCCTATTGCTTTTCGGGCTTCGGCAATAGTAGCCGCGGCACTTACTCTTGCTTTAGCTGCACCTTCTTTGAGTATTTTTTGAATCAGAGATTCATCCGCCTGCATGGCTTTAGCTTTTTCTCTGATAGGTGCAATAAATGCAATCATATCTTCCGCCAATTGTTTTTTCAAATCGCCATAGCGTATGGTGCAGTCATTATAGTTATTGGTAAAAGATTGTAACGTCGCTTCGGTAGATACCAAGCGCAATAGTTGAAATACATTTTGAATGTATTCGGGCATTTCACTATTAGATTCTGTAGGCCCCGAATCAGTCTTGGTTTTCATTACCTTTTTACGGATGGTATCGTCATCGTCGGCCAAGAAAAGTGTAGCATTCAAGTTTTCACTTTTGCTCATTTTTCCGTTACCGTCAAGGCTCGGCACTTTCACCAAAGTACTCCCAAAATTAAAGGGATAAGGCTCCGGGAATACCTCGCCATAGCGGTGATTGAAACGTTGCGCAAAATTGCGTGCCATTTCCACATGCTGTTCCTGATCTTTTCCAACAGGTACATGTTTGCCTTTATGAATCAATATATCGGCAGTCATCAAAACAGGATAGGTCAGTAAACCCGCATTTACATTATCCGGATTCAAGCGTACTTTGTCTTTGAATGTGGGTACTTTTTCCAGCTCACCTTTGTAAGCAAGCATATTGAGCATCAGATATAGCTCAGGAATTTCCGGAATATCACTCTGAGCATATAGTGCTACTTTGTCCGGATCTAAGCCACAGGCCACATTTTCGGCTACTACCCGATACACATTCGCACGCAGGTCTTTAGGATCAGGATGAGTAGTCAATGAATGGTAATCGGCAACAAAAAAATAGCAATTATAGTCGTCTTGCATTTTGACGTAATTGCGCATGGCACCAAAATAATTCCCTAAGTGTAAATATCCAGTTGAGCGAATGCCGCTCACAACAATTTCTTTGCTCATAAGGGTTGCAAATTAATGTAAATAGTTTGTTTTCCTTTTATTCAAAAATGCTTCAAAATCTACTAATGAGAAGCTACTCAAATTATGCGCAGGAGTCAGACCACCTTTTTGTGCGGCCATACACCCATAGTATATATCATCGTAACCGGAAAGGGAGTGGGCATCCGGGTCAATGGACAAAAGCACTCCTTTGGTGAGTGCATAATCTATCCAGCGCCAATCAATATCCAACCTGCGGGGATGCGCATTTATTTCAATCACCACACCATGGTCTGCACAAGCATCAATAATCATTTTATGATCGAGTGGATAACCTTCGCGGGAAAGCAATAAGCGACCGGTCATGTGTCCCAAAATGGTGGTATATGGATTTTGAATAGCTTTCAACAAACGCTGCATTGCTTTCTCTTCTGTCATTTTCAAGTTACTATGTACAGATGCAATAACTAAATCGAATGTGGCTAGTACTGAATGGTCATAATCCAAACTACCGTCGTTGAGTATGTCGGCTTCAATGCTTTTAAAAATTTTGAATGGCTTTAGTTGTTCGTTGAGCACGTCAATCTCCTCGTGTTGCGCAGCTATTCGCTCAGGTGTCAGCCCATTGGCATAGAAAGCAGCCTGAGAATGGTCGCTCAAAACCAGATACTCAAACCCCTTGTCTATGGCATGTTTCGCCATCGTTTCAATAGTTTCCTGACCATCGCTCCATTTAGAATGGGAATGAATTATGGCTTTAATGTCTTTGGTAACAATAAGCTCAGGAACATTATTAGTCGCAGCCCTTTGCAATATTTCAGCCGTTTCCCGCATGGGTACAGGTATAAATTGCAGCTTATTTTTAGCAAAAATATCTTCTTCGCTTAATGAATTTTCATCCAATTGATATTGACGAGTAAATGCCTCCAGAAATATTGCACTACAAGAGCTACGAAACAACTCTGAATGGAATTGTTCTTTTTTTACAAAGTAAAATTTCACGGTCGGTGCATCAGGAATTTGCAATAACACTACCCTGCCCTGCTCCTGTTCTTCTACTTTTAAGGACGGTACATTTTGCCAATATTTAAGTAACATACCTTCTGGCATATCGCTCAATATCTCTATCTGAGCCAACACCTCCATCTGCCTGCGCACCGCACCTGTTAATACAAATTGATACTGCGGAAATGAACCTTTTAATTTCATCACCCAGTCATTAGCTATTACAGCTATTTCCGACCATAGGTGAAAACCTTGGCTATTGCGGATAAAAGCAATATTTTGAAGAACAGCCTCTTGCGTTTTTTGTCCAAAACCTTTGAAAGAAGCCAAACGATTTTCGTGACAAGCATATTCCAATTCACCGATACTCTCAATACCCATTTCTTTCCATATCACAGCTACTTTTTTAGGTCCAAGACCCTTCACCTGCATTATTTCCAAAACGCCAGAAGGTGTTCGTTGTATCATTTCCTCTAAAACAGCCAATTTACCGGTATCCAATATTTCTCGAATTTTTTTCGCTGTCGATGCGCCAATGCCCTTTGTATTGTGCATTTCAGCATCAGTCATCAAAACCAATTCACTCGGTAGTTTTTCAATATTATAAGCTGCAATGCTATAAGATTTTGACTTAAAGCTATCTTCTCCGTGCAAATCCATCAATTTGGAAAGCATGGTGAAATAATCGGCGATATCATAATTGGTCATACCTGCAAATGTAAAAAGTATTAGTTCAAATTGCCTAATTGATTAACTTTATACCATGCAAAAAAGTGATTTAAAAATCAGCATTATACAGTCAGACATTATTTGGGAAAACATCGCAGCCAACCTTGCTCATTACGAAGAAAAAATACACGCATTGAAAGGCTTGCAACACATCATTGTATTACCCGAAATGTTCAGTACAGGATTTAGCATGAGTCCCGAAAAACTGGCTGAACCCATGAACGGGTCGAGTGTACAATGGCTCAAAAAGATGGCCGCAGAAAACCGCAGTATTATTACAGGTAGCCTTATTATTGAAGCAGAAGGGCATTATTACAATCGGATGCTTTGGGTACTACCAAATGGTGAAGTCGGGCATTACGACAAACGGCATCTCTTTTCTTATGCAGACGAACATAAACATTATGCAGCAGGTGAAAAACGTTTTATTGCAAGTGTAAATGGATGGAAGATTTGTTTATTGGTTTGTTATGACCTTCGCTTCCCTGTATGGTCGCGCAATACAGACGATTATGATGCAATAATTTACGTAGCCAATTGGCCGGAACAACGAAACATGGTATGGGAAACATTGCTACAAGCGCGCGCTATCGAAAACATGAGCTACGTTGTAGGTGTAAACCGTGTAGGCACAGATGGCAACGGGCACAAATACATTGGCAACAGTAGCATTTACAATCCTTTGGGGGAATTGATCTGGAAAAAAGCACAGGACGAATGTATTCACACAGCGACATTGTCATACACTACCCTTGAGGAGTCAAGGCAACGCTTTAATTTTTTGGATGATCGAGATAAATTTATTTTGCTATAATCAGGCTTTGTTATACAATATATTCAGCGACACAACTACAATATTTATTGCTTATTCTGCCACTGTTGTAATTGTTCTTTTTCATCGACAGATATAACAACCTGCATTTTCAAAAAACCATTTTTATCGACGGATAAAATATATTCATAGAAACAACTATAAAGTTCAATACCATCTTTATCGCAATGATGCCACAGTACTCTTACTTTTGAATAATGTGAACTAATTGTATATCTACTCCAAACCTCGGGTCTGAATTCTTTAACACCTAAGTGTCCATAGTAAACAATACCCTGATTAAATAAGGCTTCCAGCTTATTCAATTCTGTATAAACATTACTGTTTTCATCTGCCATCATAGTGCATGGCAAATCATAAAAACGAGTCATTAATTTTGTATCCTGCTGCAACATTGCTGCTGCATAAGCATCAAAGAAGTCATTGATATTTGTTAGTTCCCATGCCTTGTGTTCCATAAAATCTTCATCAATATTGTAACCCGTTGCGAAGGTAGGTTTTTTAAAAAACTAGCATGAAATTATATTCTTAGCTTTTGGGTAAATATCATCAACAGACACCAAGCATGATATTTGTTTACAATATCTTATTGATGCGGTTTTCATCTCACCTATCGGTTAGTTCAATATGTAAATTTTGAACTAACTTGCAGCCACTTTCCAATCTAAAATATTGCATGGTTTTACCTGAAGGAAAAAAGATTTATTTCGCCTCCGATTTTCATCTCGGCATACCCGATCATGCCACTAGCCTACAACGAGAAAAACGCATTTGTAAATGGCTTGATGAAATAAGTGGCGATGTAGAGCAATTATTTCTTGTAGGTGATTTATTTGATGCTTGGTTTGAATACAAAAATGTGGTACCTAAGGGATTTGTCCGATTCATGGGCAAACTTGCGGAAATGACAGATGCGGGTATTCATATTGAAGCATTTACAGGAAACCACGATTTGTGGATGCGCGGTTACTTTCAAGAAGAATTAAATATACCCATTCATCACGAACCTATAGAGCGCGTATTCAATGATAAAAAATTTATTATTGCTCATGGGGACGGACTCGGTCCGGGGGATAATGGCTATAAAATTTTAAAAAAAATATTGCGTGCCCCACTGTCGCAGTGGTTATATCGCAGAGTACACCCCGACACAGGCGTAGGTATGGCTAATTATTTCAGCCGCTTAGGGCCTAAGCATGAAGAAGATGGTCCCAAAGAAGAGTTTCAGGGGGCAGACAAAGAATGGCTAGTCCAGTATTGTCTTGATATATTAAAACAAAAGCATGTAGATTATTTTATTTTCGGACATAGGCATCTGGCACTTGAATATCCGTTACCTAATAATAGCTTGTACATTAATCTCGGCGACTGGATATATTATAATAGCTACGCTATCTTTGATGGCACGCACACTAAACTTCATTATTATTCATCTTCAGAAAAAAAACTGTAATGAAATATACTTTAGTAATCATTAGGCATTCTAAAACAGAAACCCAACATTTTGGACAAGAAGATTTTGATAGAAATCTAACAGAGCAAGGCATTGAAGACGCAAAAAAAATGGCAGAACGCCTTAAACATGTTCATCCAGATTTGATGATTGCAAGTACGGCTAATCGAACACAACAAACGGCAAAAATATTTGCACAAACATTGGGATATGACAGCGCAAATATCGACAGTAAAGAAAAACTATATCAGTGCAGCAGTGCGACTATTCAACGAATAGTAACTAAATTAAGCGACGCTATAAAAACTTGCTACATTATAGCACACAACCCTGGTGTGAGCGATTTTGTATATGACATACAGAAAGACGAGTTCATTGGCAGCTTACCTACGAGTGGCTGTGTAGTTTTTGAATTTGAAGCCACAAGTTGGAGCGATTTTACTGAATCAAAAAAAACACTAACATTTGATTACCCTAAGAAATAAATATGAGCAATAACGCACCCAACACTAAGATATTAGAGGAATTATTTGAAGAGCATTTTGGCAAAAAAGCAGATACCATCGCTATCATTCCCATCTCTGGCTCCGACAGACGTTATTATAGATTGAGCAATGAGGATAATAGCGCCATTGGAACTTATAACCTCAATATTGCTGAAAACAATTCATTCTATTACTTCACCGATTTATTTCACAAACATGAAATAAACGTACCGGAAATATACAAAAGGGCCAAGGATAGAAAATATTATTTGCAACAAGACTTGGGTAGTTTTTCTTTATTTGACCAATTAAACCAGGAAGGTTTCACTGATGAGGTAAAACAAAATTATCACAAAAGCTTAGAGCAACTTGCTAAGCTACAATGGATAGCCGGAAGGGAGACCGATTATAACCAGTGTTTTTCAGTAAAACAATTTGACGAAAAAGCAATCATTGCAGATTTCCTGTATTTCAAATACTATTTTGCCGACTTACAAAAAGTAGTGTATGACAAGACAGAGTTAATGGATGAAATAGAAGAGATCAGCAAAGACCTTGGCCGGATCCAACCCAAAATGTTGATGTATCGTGATTTCCAAAGCCGTAACATCATGTTACATAATGACAAGGTTTACTTCATCGATTATCAGGGTTGTATGCAAGGACCGCCACAATATGACGTTGCCTCCTTACTGTGGCAAGCCAAAGCCCAGCTACCTAACAAATGGAAAGAAGAATTATTGAACGGTTATGTAACAAGCCTCAACAATCTACCCATTGCCCGTTTGGACGAAATGTACTTACGAAAAGGGTACTCTCAATTTGTAATGTTGCGCCTAGTACAGGTTTTAGGTGCTTATGGATTTAGAGGATTACTAGAACGCAAGCCTCATTTTATCAGTAGTATCGGCCCTGCATTAAAAAATCTTCAATCATTTTTAGAAGATAACCCACAAATACCTGCTTACCCGCAATTACGTTCTCTGCTCGAAAAAATATCTTCAAAAGATATGATTGCGCACTACTCTGTAATACAATCTGACAAAAACAGCAAACTGAGAGTTACCGTCAATAGTTTCGCTTATAAAAATGGTATTCCTAAAGACAAATCAGAACACGGAGGAGGCTATGTCTTCGACTGTAGAGGCATTCTAAACCCTGGCAGAGTAGAGGCATATAAAAAGCAAAGCGGCAAAGATGAGGCTGTAAAGAATTATCTCCTCATGGAAACAAAAATGCCGGAATTCCTCGAACATGTGTTTGCTTTAGTTACAATCAATGTAGAGGATTATTTAGAGCGGGATTTTGAAAGTCTGAACATTTCCTTTGGTTGTACAGGCGGCCAACATCGTTCTGTTTTCGCAGCGGAACAATTAGAAAAATTCTTAAAAAATAAATACAATATTGACGTTGTACTGACACATCTAAATGAAAAGAACTGGTTACAATAAAAAGTATTTATAACCTAACCTCCAATCAAAAAACAGTTCATTATTTAATTTAAGTTTTCGCTAATGAAATATCGCAACCTTTGTCTTGCTGTGCTTGTACTCACAACTGGAGCTTGTACTAATCATTCTAGCCCTGTTCAAAATAAAGAAGAGCATAAGAATATTGTAAAAGCAAGAGACTTGCACACATTGTCCAACGCAGACAATGTTACAATTATGCACCTCGACCTCAATTTAAATGTGGATATGACAGGTAAACAATTGAGAGGCTGGGCAATCTGGGATATAGATAATAAATCAGGTACTCAAGAGCTTAGGCTCGATGACAGTAAGCTGCTCATAGATACGGTGTTGGTGGACGGCCAATACGTGCAATATAGTATGGGCAATAATCAAGAGCATTTAGGTACAGCATTGATAATACCAATTTCAAAATCTTCTAAAAAAGTAGCCATAAAATATAAAACAGGGAAAGATGCAACTGCATTGCAATGGCTTGACGCTACACAAACGACAGGCAAAAAGCATTCTTTCCTTTATACACAATCCGAATCCATCTATGCACGTAGTTGGATACCATGTCCCGATGGACCCGGCATCCGTTTTACTTATAGCGCACGTATCCAAGCCCCTAAAGGCATGCTCGCTGTAATGAGTGCGAGTGGCAATCCTCAACAAATCAACGACAGTACTATTTATCATTTCAATATGGAAATCCCCATACCGGCTTACCTTATGGCCTTAGCTGTTGGAGATATAAAGTTCAGCAAAATAGATGAGCGTACTGGTGTCTATGCTGAACCAGAAATGATTGACAAAGTTCGCTATGAATTTGCTGACATGGGCAAAATGGTAACCACTGCAGAATCGCTTTATGGACCATATCGCTGGGGACGTTACGATGTAATTGTCTTACCTCCCGGATTCCCTATTGGTGGTATGGAAAATCCAAAACTGACTTTCTGCACACCCACTGTTATTGCAGGAGACCGTTCCTTGGTCAATTTGATTGCACACGAATTGGCACATAACTGGAGTGGCAATTTAGTGACGAATGCTACTTGGGATGACATTTGGATGAACGAAGGATTCACCGTTTATTTTGAACGTCGTATCAGTGAAGCCATGAATGATAAATCTTATGTGGATATGCTGTGGGAATTAGGCTATCAAGATTTAGAGACAGAGGTCGCCACATTTGGTAAAAACAGTAAAGACACTTGGCTAAAACTAGACTTGAAAGGTAGAGATCCTGATGAAGGATTATCAGATATTCCGTATGAAAAAGGGGCATTATTTCTTTGGTTGATAGAACAAAATGTGGGCAGAACCCAATGGGATATTTTCTTAAAAAAGTACTTCACTGAGCATTCGTTTAAAACAATTACCACTGAAGAATTTCTAACATACCTTAATGACAATTTAATAAAAGGCGATAGTACATTAATTAAAAAACTTAACATCAATGCTTGGGTGTATGGCCCTGGAATACCCGAAAATGCACCTCGTGCAGACATGAGCCGTTTCAACAAAGTGAATAGTGAGCGCGAAAAATTCCTTTCAGGTACAGATGCTAAAGTGCTAAATACAAAAGCTTGGACGACACATGAATGGCTCCATTTTCTTCGTAAAATGCCCAGTCAAATGACACAAGAACAAATGCAAAAATTGGATGCCGCATTTAACTTCACTAATACACAAAATAGTGAAATAGCCGATCTCTGGTTTATTATGTCTGTAAATGCAAATTATAAAAAAGCTTACCCAAGCATCAGTAAGTTTTTAAGCTTTACAGGTCGTCAGAAATTTTTATTGCCACTTTACGAATCCATGATCAAAACAAACCAACTAGCAATGGCCAAAGAATTGTACCATCGTTATCGTAATAATTACCATCCATTGGCGCAAGCAAAACTGGATAAACTAGTGGATAAAAAATAAACGGAGCGAGGAAAGGAATTCATTATACTATAAACTTTCCTCACTCCATTTGTATTTCAAATAAGTGTATCGTGCCTCTTCCAGTGCAATATCTAAACCTGCTTTCCCATCCAAAAAGCCTCTATAAAAAACATAGTCTTTAATAAAGCGAAAACTTGCGCTTATATATTTTTTAAGGGCTAAGGAGCGTTGGTTTTTACACTGCTTATTATGCGCAAACTCTTGTGCGTAACGAGTTAATTTTGTTCTATAATATTGTCTCGAATGAGCCGTATAATGGTGTATGTAACCTTTCAAACGCTTCACTACAGCACCTTTTAATATCAATTCTTCATGTACGCCAGCCTCACCCCAGCTTATTTTTGATTTTTTAAAAATCCGTACATGCCTATCCGGATTCCAACTCCCGTAATAAACAAATTTATTTTGATAAGACGTCAAAAAATTAAGTTCATACGCATCCCTATCCGGGTTTTTCATTTCAACATTAATACTCTTAGCCAACCCCTCGCTGATTTCTTCATCTGCGTCAATAGAAATAATATAATCGTGCAATGCTAAACTATTTCCATAATTCTTTTGATTTGAGTATCCTTCCCAAGCGTGATAGAAACATCTTGCGCCCAAGCTTTCAGCAATTGCAATAGTATTATCAATACTACCACTATCTACTACCACTATATCATTAGTAACCTGTTGCAAACTTTTGATACAGCGTGCTATATTCTGTTCCTCATTTTTACAAATGACGACTGCAGAAATAGGTATTAAAGTCTGTTCCAGTGTATGCATAAGTTTAAAAGTCAGAACGGTTTAAGTTTTCCTTTTCTGAGTTTAATCGCAAAATCAGAAATGCTGTCTGTTCCTAAAATATCAATTCGCTTAATTTCATAAGCATCTTCAACAGGTATTTTACAAGGCTGATTACCTATACGAAATGCAGCTTCGATGCCCACTGATTCCATCCATTTTTTTAATCGCTTAAATTCAGAAACCTTGGCAGGACGTCCTCCAAATGGGTATGCTAATACCCTATTAAAAGGTAATTCCGATTGTTCAAATGCAAAAATATTTTGCTCAATATCCATCTGGATCTGTTGCAAACTATTTTGCTTAAAATGTATATGATTATAACTATGCAATGCCAATTGTACGATCTCAGGATCTAACATTTCCAACTCTGAAACAGTCATTTTATCATTTATTGCTTCCGTCTCTTTAGGTGCGGTTCCATCTAAAGTATTACCAATGATAAAAAACACTGCTTTAAATCCATATTCCTGAAGAATGGGGTACGCAAACGTTAAGTTATTACGATAACCATCATCGAAACTCAATAAAAAAGAGTTGGGTTTCAGCTCAACTTTACCAGAAAGAATATCTAAAAAATCGCTCAACGAAATCGAGGAATAACCATTGTCTTTCAGATATGAAAATTGCGCACGTAAATTTTGAGGCGTGATAGTAAGATTATCGCTTTGTCCTTCCCAAACACGATGATACATCAATATTGGAATACCCTTAATTGTTGGTAATAATGCGTGTAAAGGAATTTTCATTAAATGATAAAAGAGTGATTGTAAAACAAATTTAGTTTATTCACTACCCTTTTGTTTTCTATTAACTTATCAAAAACAATTTTTCATATAAATAGTAGTAAACCTATATACCTAGTGATAATGATAAAGTATCCCCTTATCGAATGGAGTCCAAAGGCTAGCCTTTAGTCTTGCCCTTTTCAAACCCTCATTAGTCCAAGTGTTACAAGTAAAAAATAAATTGTATGTTCTATTTGCTTCATAAAATCCGTCATTCTGTCCATAAGCGCGATTGGGAATATATAAATATGCACCTCCATTTCCTTTTTGAAAACTAGCATCAATATAATGATACAATAATTGGTACTGCTCCTTGCTCATCCATATTTTTTTACAATTTTTATCGATAGTCATCTGCTGATGAAAAGTCACATGCATTGCCGATGATCCCATAAAAAACATCGCATTGATAGCAGTACTTGCTTTAAGATCAGCCCAGGTAGGCGTTTCTAAATAAAAGCCCTTATCCCCCCAGCCAAAGCCCACATACGGCATCATACTATCTCCACTTTTTGTATGTCGAAAGCTTAATTTTTTTGACCAATCAATACCCTGCGTTTTTAGTGGGAGCACCAAATCCGTATGCACTCCATTTGACAAAATATAAATTTCCACACCATCGACACCCGCCGTCGCTGCATTTTTATTAACAGCAATATATGGTAGTGTAAAAGCGGCAAGAAAATACAATCCAACAAAACAAATCACAAACAATATAAACCTAAGCGCTACCCAGAATATTTTTTTAAATATCCTCTTCATCATGCCCAAGGTCGCTTATGGTTTCAAGTACAAATCGAAATAGTCTGTAATCTTTTGCATCAGATGAACCCTATTTTTACCTCGTACATTATGCTCATGTCCCGGATAAACGAAATAGTCGATCGGAATATTGTTATCCACGCAATTCTTTATAAAATTAATGGAGTGCTGCCATACAACTACATTATCATCTGTACCATGAATCAACAACAACTTACCTTTTAAATTCTTTGTTTTAGTCAATAAGTTAGCATCCTCATAACCCTTAGGATTTTCTTGGGGGGTATTCATATAACGCTCCGTGTACATTACTTCGTACATTTTCCAATCCATTACTGGGCCACCTGCAACACCTACTTTAAATACATCCGGATAGCGCAACATCATACTCGTAGTCATAAAGCCACCAAAACTCCAACCGTGAATACCCATACGGCTTCCGTCCACATAAGGGAGCGACTTTAAATATTCAACACCTTTTAATTGATCTTCCAATTCTACAGTGCCTAACTTTCCAAATGTTGCTTGCTCAAACTTCAATCCTCTATTACTACTACCTCGCCCATCCATTGTGAAAACGATATAACCACGTTGAGCCATATACTCATACCAAAGATTGCCACTAGCCGGAAAGCTATTGTGCAAGAGTTGAACATTAGGACCATTATACAAATACACAATCACCGGATATTTTTTATTCGCATTAAAATGTGTCGGTAAAATTAATTTCCCATAAAGAGGAGTGCCATCACTCGCTTTAAGTGTCACATCCTTCACCTCAGGTCTGTCATAACCAACTAAATTATCTTTTTCGTAAAATAAAGTTTTGGCATCCATACCATCAGTACGCAACAACATACATTGCTTTTGCACATTGACAGAGCTGTAGGAATCAAATAAATATTGACCATCTGTACTGGCTACTGCATTGTGGTAACCATTGTCTTTATCGAGGCGACGCATTTTCCCGTTTGTCCAATTCACGGAATAACTATTTTTCTCCATCGGAGACTCCTTTGAAGAAGAAAAAATAATTTCATTTTGTGCTTCATTGAAACCTAGTAATTCATTGACTACCCAATCACCTTTTGTTAGCTGGCGTATCAGCTTGCCGTCAGTATTAAAGAGGTACAAGTGCATAAAACCATCGCGCTGACTCCACCAAATAAATTGATCATTGCTATTGGGTAAAAAGCTAAGCTCATGCTGCGGTTGTACATATTTATTATTACTTTCTTCAAAAAGAGTACTTACTTTTTCTCCAGTTGCGGCATCATACTTATTGAGTCGCAAATGATTTTGCTCCCGATTAAGTATCGCAATAAAGATATATTTTTCGTCAGGACTCCATGTAACACATGTAAGGTACTTATCTAATGGTGTACCCGTTTTAATGCGTACTTTACTTTGTGTAGTTGGATTATATACCCACACCGAAACCTCATGAGAGGTATCACCTGCCATCGGATATTTAATCATATTTACCTTTGCAGGCATTGCTCCCCAATCTATTATTGGATAATCATTGACCATAGTCTGATCCATCCTATAATAAGCCAAAAGATTTCCTTTTGGTGAAAAGAAAATTCCCTTATCGATACCAAATTCTTCACGATGCACAGACTTCCCATTGACTACATTTTTATCTGCATCATCAGTTACCTTCATGTGATTGAGCCATAAATTATTGTCTATTGTATAGGCGATATAATTTGTTGATGGGGCTACAAAAATATTTTCAGCACCATCAGGCAAAGCATTCTTTTGCCATTCATCGTTATTTAAATTCCCGAAATTGAGCTGATTGCCCGAATTAAAATAAAATTGATCCTTACTTGCCCAAGTCAGCATAGGAAAGCTTTTTAAACTATCTTTCCCAAACAAAGATTGATTTAGCTTTTTTAAAGTCAATACAATATTAGACGCACCGCTTGCTACATTTGTACTTACCCAATTATTATCCGATACCTGAAAAAAATTATTTGTTTGAGGCTCCCAACTAGCCTGTTTAATTCCTTTAGGAGCAAAAGTAGTAGCCATACCATTTGTGGCTTCCGTAATCGTAAAGTTCTTTTTCTGAGCAAATGCAAGGGAAGGCATTGCAATAATTGCGAACAAAATTATAGAGCGTAAGCGCATGGAATATTTTTTTTAAAGATGGGCAAACATACTATAATATGCTTGCCCATAAAAGGTTATTAAAAGGGTGATTTTAAATTAAATCGTATCAAGATAAGCTTTTCGTAACACTACCATTTTTCCCAACAAAGGCTCTAACAAATCAAGATGCAACATATTAGCACCGTCCGATTTAGCATTTTTGGGATCCGGATGTGTTTCTATAAATAACCCGTCAGCGCCAACAGCTATAGCAGCACGCGCTATTGTTTCAATCATTGCAGGATTACCTCCTGTAATACCACTGGTCTGATTGGGTTGTTGCAATGAATGCGTACAATCCATAACAGTCGGTACATTCATAGCCTTCATTGTCGGGAAAGAACGATAATCCACCACCAAATCCTGATAACCAAAAGTTGTTCCACGATCCGTAAGGATTACTTGACTATTGCCACTTTGCTGAATTTTATCAACGGCAAATTGCATGGCTTCCGGCGAAAGAAACTGCCCTTTTTTTACGTTGACTGTTTTCCCTGTTTCTGCTGCTGCTACCAGAATATCTGTTTGTCTGCATAAAAATGCAGGAATCTGCAAAACATCTACATATTCAGCAGCCATTGCAGCTTCGTTGGCAGCATGTATGTCTGTAACTACAGGGACACCGTACGTATCGCGCACTTTTTTCAAAATTTGCAATGCTTGTACATCACCAATACCTGTAAAACTGTCGAGTCTTGTACGATTGGCTTTGCGATAAGACCCCTTAAATACAAGTGGTATTTCTAAACGTTTGCAAATACTAATAATTCTTTCGGCAATGCTGATGGCAATAGACTCACCTTCAATAGCACAAGGACCTGCCATTAAAAAGAAATTATTTTTAGCCGTCTTTTGATCATTAAAAATTTGAGGTAACATTTGGTAAAGATAATGATTGTAAGCATGATGAGCTCGTTTCGTTAAAAAGCCACCAAGAAAATTCTTGATGGCTTTTTAAATATCATCGGTACAATCATACCTTATTAAACAGCATGTACCGCTATACTATGCTCGGCACTCCACTGCCCTATTTGTTCGTTGTGTAGTCGATATATCGCTTTATATCCATACTACACTTTGACCCGCGGCAGGCAATGGTGCTTTATCTATGCTATTGGGATGGCTATCAAAACTCATCAATTCATAACCATTACCACGGTTTACCTGTATTTCGAGCGCATCCATACGGCTTTTGTGCCACACTATTTCCGGATGACCTCCTGCGGCAAGGCGTACCGTAATGTCGGGCTGGAGTTGATGCGTATCTATGGTTATTTCGCTACCAATAATGCCTAATTCAGCCCCATCAGATTCTAAATAATCTTTGTGCGCTTTGATGCGTGCTGCCAAACTAGCCGCACGGACAAAGATACCCGGAGCTACTTGTGCCGGCATACCTCCAACATTGGGTGCTACCGGCAATGCTGTGGGTGTGGCAGCCTGGGCAGGCTATAACGATGTACTGTTCAGCCGTTTGTATTAACCCCCAAAGGCATTTCCGCTTGTGGAAATGCCTTTGGGTAATGATTACTTTGTGTCTTCTGTCTTGCTTCTTGTATCTTCTTTCTTACTCTTTCACTATTTTATATACTTCCGTTTTGCCGGTAGTATTGGTGATATTGATTATATACACAACTTGTCCATTCAGCCAGCTGAGCTTGTTGATGTCTATTTTAGTTTCAACATTGTTTACCCGAAATACTTGGGTCTGCTGTGCAAACGATTCAACACGCGCAAACAATATTATTGCCCATATCCACGAAAATATCAAACAAATATTCTTTGTTGCATGCAGCAGTCGCCTAGACATTGGAGGAGTTCTTTTTTTTAATTATTGTAAATAAACTTCACAACGACATAAAAGTAAATTAGAATATGTAAATAACCAAGACTTTTTAGCGTTAGCAAGCTTCCTTATCTTTCATAACACTGCATAGAATAACTACTATAAAAGGCAGTATTTCATCAAAAGCAATATTTTAGCGATGAACTATTAATTTATATGTCTGCCGGCTTTGATTGCTGCCAATGACATAAATAATATAGATACCTTCTTCCAGATCATCAATTGCAAATCGAGTTTGCAATTTAGGTTTATCCCATTTTTTTAACTGCTTATTATCTATACTGTATAGAAAAACATACTCTAGATCCTGATTCTTATCTATACCTAAGATATTAAATTCACTGCTACCTGGATTAGGGTAAATATACAATGTATTGGACTCTTGTGTAACAGCCGGAATACTCTCAGTTCGGTAGAGTCGTCTGGCAATTCCATTTACATCAATGTAACTCATCGAAAGTCCATGATCTGTTGATACGCTACCTTTTTTAAAAGCACCTCCAAGAATAAGTTGATTTTTAAACAAAACCATCTTGTTTACAGTACTATCCACCCAAAAGGAAGGGCGATAAAGATTGTTGGCACCAGTGCCTAAGAAAGGCCAATAAGAAAAATGCCCACCAATATCCATCGAGGAGGATTCACTGCATAGTGTTCGAAATGCCAACGTATCATGTGATACGTTAAACCTACCAAACCTTAATATATCCTCATCAAATCCAGGTTCCCAGATATTATCACTTAATTTTGAAAAAAGATAATTGGAATCCAAAACACTAGTCTTCTTACATGCTAAGTAAAGTGTATCCTGATAAAGTTCAAAATCCATTACTTCATTACTGACTTTATTGTCAAAATTTTGAAAGGAGGTACTTGTATTCCATCGGATAGCATTGACATTTTTTGAAGTATCATAATTGAAAGCGCCACCCAGTGCAATGGAATTTCCTACTACTTCCATTGTATTGATATGCCCTTCCAATCCGGCAATAGTGGTCCATACAGTATCATCCCATCGGGCAAAATTTTTGCCTGCGTCAGCACCACAGCTTTTAAAATTTCCTGCTGCATAAAGCTTGCCTTCAAATTCTAGTAAATCATTGATGCTTCCATCAATACAGCCGGCACTATGCCAGAAACTATCATCCCAGTAAGCCACATTATCAACAGGAGTACCTCCTGCCGCGCTAAATGACCCCGCAACAAATAGCTTACCATCATGTTTTGCAACCGCATTTACTGTACCATTGACACCCATACCCAAATTATGCCACGTATATATGCCAGCAGCTTCTGTTACATAAGCAATGTTATTCGCTACAATAGTTTTATCCACCTGATAGAAACTTCCACCTACATACATCCGTTGCTTAGCTGTATCCACAAACAATTCATTCACGCTTCCGTCAACACCACCTCCAATATTGCTACAGGCACCTCCCGGTGGATATCCCGGTTGAATCCAGGCCAATTCATCAACCGTCAATCCGTTTTCATTTGCCCATGTAATCAATTCCGTATAGTGCAACTCACGTACATAAGCTAGGTTCATATTGGCAGCAATCATACGTGAAATGTGTTCATGACCCGTTGCTTTTAAAAGATACCCTACCGCACAAAAATTATCGTGCTTGTCAATAAAAATAGGCGTACGAAAGCTGTAATCTTCATTTATTGGAAAATTCCCTTCTTGCCAATAACGATGCAATATATCTAAACAGTGTAAGCGATTTTGCCGCTGCCTAGCATTAAGTCCTTTGTCACACCTACGCCTCAATGCAGCCTCTACTAATGAAAGATCCACCCGTATCCATTCTTTTTCACTAAGCTGTTTATAACTCGGAAGTGCGCTCGGTGAAAGACCTTTCTGCTCTAGCCAACATTTATTGATAGTTATCATTTTTTTATAAGTCTCCTCATTAGCATAGGTATATGAAGAAAGTAGTGTCATTAATACAATCAATATATTTTTCATAAAAAGAATTTAAGTTGACACTAAGAGATTAAATATTTTTTAATATTGAAACATACCAAACCATTGCATAGTAGGTACGAATAAGAAGATTACTTCGCTCCGTGTGAATCTCAAGGATGTTAGCCTTTACTGCCCCTTCCTATCAGGATCTATTTCTTGGCCACCCCAACGATGCCGGTTAATTAAAAGTCCTAGCAGTTGAAAATATCAAACAACTATTTTTTGTTGCATGCAGCAGTCGCCTAGACATTGGAGGAGTTCTTTTTTTTAATTATTGTAAATAAACTTCACAACGACATAAAAGTAAATTAGAATATGTAAATAACCAAGACTTTTTAGCGTTATGCCGCAGCCGTTCTTTATAAAGACAGCTAAACGAAGCACCGCAAAAGGATCAGCCTTTCCGATATCGGAAGGGCTGATCTTGGTATTACCTATTCAATCGTTTATTCTTTCACTACTTTATATACTTCCGTTTTACCGGCTGTATTGGTGATATTGATTAAATACACACCTGTAGGGAAGCGGGACAAATTAATATTGTGTGCTGTGCCTGCACCAAATTGGTATTGCTCTGTCCATACTTTTTTGCCCGTCATATCTGTAACCACTATGTCAACAGGATTGGTATCGCCGCCTGTATAGCTTACCGCTACAAAGTTAGACGTAGGGTTTGGTGATAATTTATAAGAACCATTTACACTTGTACTGTCATTGCTCATCAAACGACTGGTACTGGGTATAATAGGTGTGCTTGGGTTTACCGTTACCTGATAGTTCATTGCTCCGTAAGGTTCATCCACATTGCTTTGGTCGAATTGGCGTGCAAAAAATACATGCTTAGAGGTGTCATTGATCACCGCATTGCTATCCAATACAAATTCTACATTGATAGTAAAACGTTCATTAGCGGCCAATGACAAGCCATTCAATTGCAGCGTTTTTGCGCCATTGAAAGTTACTGTTTTATTTTGTGCATCGCTGCTGGCTACTACGCCTTGTGACCCTCCGGCTACCCAACGGTCGTAGAGGCTGCCCAAATGCAGGGTTACATGACCCAGACTCGAAAAGTCTCCAGCAAAATGGCGAAAGATAGATCGGTCAGAACCAAAATCGAAGTTGAATACGCTGGTTACATTATTGCCATTGGCAATGATGAGTTGACGGGTATCTGTTCTTCTGTCAAAAAGATTCAAATTGGTCAATACCATATTTCGAGTGGCAATATTATTGTTGTTGCGGACATTGACGCCTACACCTGTACCATATATTTCCGGGATATTCATACCAAAAGTGTGATAAACAGAACCTGTTACATAAAAAGGTTCTTCAATACGCGCTAATAGGCAAAGATCAAAACTATTAGGTGGTGGAGTACCTGCATAGTCCTGAGGTTTTGGTGGATACCATGCTTGGCTGATAACCGTGTTGTCCCCTGGTTGTAAGACAGGTATTGTGATACCTGATCCGGTAGTTATTTCCCTACCACCCGGAAGTGGTGGGTGCCCTACTTGAGCTGCAACATCTGTAGTTTTCCAATCCGCATCCCAGTTTTCGCCTGTTGAACCTTTACTCCAGTAAACGCGCAAATGTCTATCTCCTGGATTGGAAGCACAACCAATATTGCGAACCCTAATATACGCGTAGTTAGGATTGCTGATAAAGTATTCAGGATTTTGATGTTCTATTCCTCCATCAAGATTTTGTCTGTTCCAAAGATCTGGACTGGTCCAGGTATCCCAATTTCTGTTATCAAATATGCGCTGGTCGTTAGGCTCGTTCAACATGTCCATGTAACTATCCTGCATGGCTAAGTCGTACCCGCTGGTGATTAGTTGTATTTTAAACGTTTTCATGGCCACTTGTTGGGCTATTGGAGAGTTATCATATACCGTAAGTCGGAAGTACACTATATTACTATCCCAACTAGTCATTACTGTTGGTTGCTCAATATGTTCATTATCGAGGGTAGCAAAATTTCTCCAAGGCACTTGTTCCCAAACATATTGATAAGGTGGTGTACCATTTACAATAATGGGTTTAAGCTGAGGTTTTACACCATTACTACTAAAACCAGGAGCACATACTGTATTGATGTCAATACCCTTAATGTACATGGTTTGAGTTGCAGCATTGTTAGGATCGAAGCTTGGATCGATAGCTTTTTCAACAGCTGCCTCTGCATTCAATACTCCTGCGCCCAATCTACCTGCATATCTTAAGTTCTCTGTTTTGCTCAGGATACTAGCGTCTGCTGTCACTTTCAATATCCATTCCAGTTGATAAGGACTCCAGTTGGCATCCGCAAATCCATGTCTTTGCTTCAACGCCGATTGTACTAGCCCCGCAACAGCAGCCGTCATTGGGCTGGCAATAGATGTACCCCAAAGAGACGAAGCATAGTGGTCCGTAGGATCGGAAGGATTAAAGGTAATGCCGCCAACCCCCACAGCCGGGGCGCAAATATCTACCCGCGTATTGTGTTGATAGCAATGCACTGTATCTCCTACATAGTTTTCATGCACCCCTATTGAATTTAACGCTAAAGGGGTAGAAACAGGATTACTCCAACAGACATTTGTAGTTGAAAATACATGGTCAAGTGAAGCAGGAAATCCGTAATAGTACGCAGCAGCACTAGTACCAGGCCCATTACCTGCTGCGGCACAAGCTAATGTGCCATTTTCATAAATATCATTATATATATCCTGATCGTAAAAATGGGGTGTTAGCGTTAAATTACGGGAGTTTCCATCAGCCCAACTGGCATTTATAATACGTGTACCATGAGCGGATAATTGTAGCATCCCTTCAGTAGATCTGTCTGTAGATAAATCTAACTGGCAGTTAAATGCAAGTCCGGGAAAACCTTTTGCATTATCAGTAGCAGCCCCCACAATGCCCGCCACTTCCGTACCATGCTCCGCGTCGATACTCGGTATTACTGCATTCCCAGATATACGAGCAACATTTGTGTACATTTCATCGAAGCCCATATCGAAATAGGTATCAGTTAGACCAATGACTACACTGGGGTCTCCTTTGGTAACCGCCCATGCTTCGCGTGCGTTTATGTAGTCAAAGTAACCATGACCGCCATATACAATACCCCAATCGTTGGGTGTATAACGTGTACTAAGCGGCTGGCCCTGGGTAATAATGTTGTATTCAGGGAAAAGCGTGGGATTGGCTGTATGCAGTGCACTTGCTAATGCTAGAGAATTGCAGCGTACATGATAAATACTACGTAAATACTGGTAGTGCGCACTTGGGTAGGCTTGTTGAAATTCGGTAATGTTATAACCTGCAACAATACTGTTCAATGAACTGATTGTAAAAACAGGAGTTGTACTCCCCCCACTATGTACTATACTACTAATTTTAGTAGTATCAGTAATGACTATTTGAAACCGAATACTGTCAGATTGAGCGTAGCTTATCTGAGCCATTGCCAGAAAGCAACAGCATAATAAAAGATATTTTTTCATTCAATTTTGTTTTAGTGTTGGATGATTAATGTGTTTTTGTATTGGGTGTTTTCAGTAGAGATGACAATGATATAGCAAGCATTGGGTAGCTCGCTAATATTAATTTCATTGCCGGTTGGTTTGTAAATCCACTTTTGTAATGCGCCCTGCATATTGTAAATGCAAATGCTCGTTATTTTACTGGTGGTCGTATTGCGGATACTAAGTAATGAATAGGCAGGATTGGGATAAATACTTACTGTGCCCTGATAAGGTTTGGGTATTTCATCTATTGCCGTTTTTCCATCAGCATTATAACGAACGATTGTTGCTAACGCACCATATTCAGTTTTATTGGATGATACCCCCAATGCTAATAACTTATTATCAGGTTGTAGTATTAGCTTGTTTAAATATCCGCCTAAATCAATAGCTGTATCTGTTTTTATTTGGGTAAGCAATCTGCCATTATCCCCAAAACTACTATCAATAAGCCCATCCGGTTTTATACGTAGTAGGGCGAAGTTATCCCTGCCTGTAATCGGATGCATTACCTTACCGCCTAAAATGAGCTTATTGTCTGGCTGTAATAGTATATCCAAACATTTGTTATAGCCCCTTTTATTCCAAGAAGTATCCCAATTATATTGGGTGTAACCGACATGCATAAAGCTGGTATCAACACTGCCATCCATATTTATTCTACCCACCATGAAAGGAGTAGGTTCGTGTGATAGCGGATAACCTGCAATCCATACCTTACCGTCAGGACACAATGCCATAGCAGTACCATAAGGGGCAAAACTTGCCGAAGGGAATACTGATCCTATACCTGTATGATTGTATGTAGTGTCCAGGCTACCGTTAGATAAGTAACGCGCAGCATTGTAGTCTCCACAAAGTGTTAGAATGCGCCCATCGGACATAAGTTCTATATCACCTTGCCCACTCATAGAAGCTAACGTATTGACTACTTTGCCATTGATACCGAAACTACTGTCTATGGCACCATTGGGCAAATAGCGAACCAACATCTGGAAATAATCATAATTTTCTTCTCCTAATACTATTATTTTGCCGTCGGGTCTGAGTACTATTCCATTGGCTCTATTAGTACCTAATATGTTGTTACATACCATACCATTTTTGCCAAAAGTACTATCCATGACTCCATTCGTTTTTAGCCTGAACATTAATACCGTTATTTGGCGAGAAGGAAGAACTACATCAGCAGTGCCAACAACAATAATTTTACCGTCCGTTTGTAACACTAATGAGCTTAATGCATAACTATTAAACCATACCAAAGGTGTATCATTATCATCTCTTAGAGTATCATTGAATATACCACTTTTGCCAAAGCTATTGTCGATAGTACCATCATTATTGTAGCGCACGATTTTATAGCCTGCTATGGCCACGATTTTACCGTCGGGCTGCAACACCGCATCTGATATCCCCCAATCATCATACATTATAGCACTGCCATTTGTGGCAATTCCTTTAGTGCCAAAGGTTGGGTCTAAGCCATCCTGAAACTGGGCTTGCGCATTGAAGCAGCAAATTAAAATGCTTGCTAATAAGATCAGCGTTCTCATCTGTGGATATAAATCGTTATGTAAATATAATATTTTCTGTTCAATATGGAATGGTGGGCTTTTGTTCATATTAGCTATTTAAGAGTGAATAAATACATTGGCGACAAAAAATAACTACACACCTGAATTTTAGGCTCAATTATTCAACGAATTTTAAATGATTAATAAAATTTTCGTAGAACAATAATGTTCAGTTATTAATTGATTCGGTAAACTTAATTAGTTAATTACAAAAAAACGAAATGTATTTTAATAAATAAATTCTTTAAAGCTTGAGTAATTATTGTATTATTTAATCCTCTTTTGTTCCAGTACTTTAATGACTTCAATCAAATCTTTGATGAGTTCTTTTGCCAATCCTTCGAGATGATCATAAATCCAAATGTCATTAACACAAGTAAACCGAAGATTAAATTCCTGTTTTACTTTGTCGTGAAATTCAATATGAACATGGTAGATTCCTTGTTCGTTATCTTCTTCTGAGCAATAAAAATCGCACAAATGGTACGTGTTCGATGATTCTATATAGATGCCTCTGAATGCTTTAAAATGGGCTAGGTTGGTGTATAGCGTACTGTTCGTCATGGGACTGGCATTGTGCTTAAATGTAGAATGAGGTATTAATGCTGTGAATGATCAATCTGAACAGTGATGGTTCAGCAGCGAGGTACTAAGGTGAGATGAGTTTCATATACGTTGGTTTTATTCGTGAATAATACCCAACTACTCTTTTAAATGCAAAAGTAGCGTGGGGTTTGCTTATCTACTCGCCAACTGGGTGTTCGAAGACCTCGAGAGCAAGTAGGGCAAACACCCACACTACTTTAGAGTGCAGGCGTCTTGCTGTTATACTTACTGCTCTCTTAATTTTCGAACTTTAGTTGGCAGTATTGTATATAGCGCAACGCTATAATATTTTTATTGTATTAGTATGCTGAGCATACTGTATTATTTTTTCTTTTTTCTTTCAGCCTCAAAAGTAGTTAATAAATTTATAAAACAAAATATTTTTCATAATATCATTTTAAAACTTTAATTGCATAAGATTTGCTTTCGCTGATATGCAACTGTACGATATGAAATTGTCCGGAAGCTTATACCACTACGATTTCAGTAAAATCATTCTTGTCGAAATATTTCTGCGCCAATACCTGTAATTCAGCAGGGCTAATATTCTTATAGACATTGATATTTTCATTAAAGCGGTTTTCTGTGAAACCATTTAGTATTAATGAACGCCAACGTTGCATAATGGAAAACGGACCATCGAGGTCGCCAAGAATATTACCGAGCAAATAATTCTTGACCAATAATAATTCTTCGTCGCTTACTAATTCATTACGCAAACGTTCCAGTTCTATATAAATCTCCTTAACTGCATCATCTATTACATGGCTCCCTACTTCAGTATGTATAATCAAAGACGCATCGTGTGTAAATGCACTCATCGAACTGTAAATTCCATAAGTAAACCCTTTTTCTTCCCGAATATTACTCATAAGCCGAGATCCAAAATAACCACCCAATATAGTATTTAGCACTACCATTGCAGCAAAATCAGGATGTGTCCGTTTTATAAATCTACGGCCAATTCTTATAGCGCCCTGTACACCATTTACATCATTACTAATGCGCTTTTTCGCCGCGTTCTGCTCGGGCAATGGAAATGACTGCTCAACGGAGCTAATCGGATTACAGATTTCTTTACCAAATATTTTATTAACTAATGGCACATCTTGCTCACTTACCTTGCCAGCCATAAAAATTTTGACACCAGAAAGGTTATAATTCTTTTTGTAAAAGTTAATAAGATCTTCTTGTGTGATAGCTTCAATTTTTTCCTTTTCAGAGAAACGACCATACGGATGCATCGTGCCAAATAATGCGGCATCAATTTGCTGATTGGCAACAAATTCACACTCACGCAGGTTAACTAATAAACGCTGAATGGCATTTTGTTTATGTAAAGCCAACTCTGCCTCAGGGAAAGTTGCATTACAAAGAACATCTTGCACAATTGGCAATAATAAAGGTAAATGTTTACTAAGCGCATGAAGTGTCACTGAAGCATGATCATTAGTAGCATTTGTTTTGAGGCTAGCTCCATAAAACTCCAATGCTTCATTCAGCTGCTGGGCAGTATGTGTATGTGTCCCGTTTTTTAATAATCCCGCCGTTGCAGAAGCGACTGCATTTTTACCTTCATACCATAGTCCTGCCGGAAAAATCCAATTTATTTCTACTACATTTTGAACACCTGCATTTAGCCAATAAAGCTCAATACCATTATCAAGATTATATTGGTTAATGGGCTGTAGTTTATAATCAAATGCAACAGGGTCTTGTGTCTCAGGAATCAACTTTCTATTTAATACCATAATGGTTATTGCGTTATTCGTCTGTTTTTTAAATACTGTTATTGAAACATATTATCATTTCAATCTTGACGATTGAATCCGTAACAATCTTCTATTTTTCTTTTGAACCCTCATTTTTTCGGGTACTAACAATAATACCTCTTCTATTAAACTTTGAAGCAACGTCAGCTTTACAAATTGTTCACTAGTCACAATACTTATTTCACGCACAGGTTCCGGATCTTCAAAATAACGTACACGATCCTGTTGATCCTCCGTAAAGTCTGTAACAGCTAACTCCGGCAAAACTGTCATCCCTTTATTTCTGTCCACCATTTTTCTCAATGTATCAACACTGCTAGAATCATACTGAAAAGCCTTTTCAGCTTGCAATTGTCTAATATTGTCACTACAAAGATCGAGGACTTGATTACGCATACAATGACCTTCATTAAGCAGTAATATTCTGTCGAGTTCAATATCTTTAGGTGAAATAAGTTTTTTCTTTAGGGCACTTTCTCCTTCAGAAAAATAACCAACAAATGGCTCATAGAATAAAGGATATTCAGTTATACTGTGCATTTCAAGAGGTGTACTTACAATAGCAGCATCTATTTCATTATTTTTCAAAGCAGCTACCACTTGTAGTGTTTCCATCTCCTTTACTTGCAAACGAACATCAGGATAATCCTTACTATATTTTTCCAGTAAACCAGGCATTAAGTAAGGAGCAACAGAAGGGATAACGGCCAATTTAAAAACACCAGCAACAATTCCTTGATTACTCTTTACCAGTTCGTATATTTTCTCACATTCTGCCAATATAATCTTTGCCTGTTCTATAACCGGCGCACCAATTGCAGTAACTGTATTTGGACGATTATTTCTATCAAATAATTTGATCCCCAGCTCTTCTTCCAGCTTTTGGATTTGCATAGATAAAGTTGGCTGAGTTACAAAACATTTTTCTGCCGCAGCTACAAAACTATGATAAGTAGCCACCGCTACTGCATATTCTAATTGTGTTAGAGTCATCGACTATGGAATTAATAAAGGACAAACTTATGCTATTTTAACCTGTTCTTATTGATTTTTTACACATTAGCAAATGGTAATAGCAAATTTATACTTTCTTTATTCAGTACAAAAACAACTACAACGATATGATTTTTATATGTTTTTATAATTTTAAAAAAAATATTTTTAGTATTTACATAAAAACAAGTTTTGTGGCATAATTTTGGATGCTTACGAGTGTTGCCTATTAAGTTAAAATGTCCAAACGAATTCATTTTATTTTTATTATTTTCACTTCATTCATATTGTGTAGCTTCAACAGTGCTCAACAAGATGAAATAGAAAATATAAAATATTCGATGAAAAATGGGAATGCAGGAACTATTGCTCTTTATTTTGACAATACAGTAGATCTAACCTATGACAATACGCAATCTACTTACAGTAAAATTCAAGCAGAAATGATTCTGAGAGACTTTTACTTAAAACATTCACCCAAAAATTTCAACGTTGACTATTTGGGCAACTCTCCCAATAACGATGCACAGTACTTAATAGCGACACTTCAAACCTCAACAGGTAAATATCGCGTGTATATGTATTTCAGAAACAAAGACGGGAAGAAAATAATAAAAGAGATTAAGATCTCTAAGTAACCGCTTCTCTACTGCACCTTTAGTACACTTTCTCATAATAATTTTATTTTTTTTTCATTTTACTTTTGATTATTGCTTTACAGTATTAACTTTGGCATTCGGGTAAATAAGAAAAATATAAAAAACAATCACCCTTATGAAGAAAAACAAAATTTCCATTTTTATTGCAATAGCTGCTATCGGCTTTGCATTGATGATACAAGCTTGTAACAAGAATGTAAACGCTACTGAGAAAACTGTTGCATTTACAAATTCAAATGTTTCCTTTCAAGTACCTATCATATTACGCACTAGCGAATACGACAGTTTAACTTCATTTAACTTCCTTATAAATATGGACAGTTTTGTAAAAACAATTGATTCAAAATTCGACACTTCAAATATTCAGTCCGTAAAATTCAGTTCATGCGTATTGACTTTGGATAAAAATACAACTCCAGATAATTTTGCCAATTTCCACACTTGCAGTATTGGTCTTACATCCGGAAAAGTTTTTAACCTAGTCAAAATCGCAACAGCTACAGACATTTCTGATACCTCAGCCTATTTTTTAAATATGCCAAAATCATACGACTGGGAATTAAAAAACTATTTCAGATCAGATAGCTTGCACTATACAATATTTGGTAACACAAGTAAATTATCTACAGATTCATTAGCATGTAAGGCAACCATCATCTACAGCATGACATTATCTCGATAAAATACATCTATTATTTTTAGAAACGCCTATAACTGTTATAAGTTTAGGCGTTTTTTTATTCAAGCACATGCCATTCATTTATACAATTAACAAAACAACCATTCATTTGAATACATCAAATTGGTAATTGCAACTTACCTTTGAATCCTCATTTAAACTTTTAAAATATCAATCAATATGTCACACACACTTCCAGTTTTACCTTATGCATTTGAAGCGCTCGAACCATTTATCGATGCACAAACAATGCAAATCCATCACGATCGTCACCATCAGGCTTATGTAGATAATCTAAATAAGGCGATTGCAGGCACCGATGCTGAAGCACTATCATTGGAGGCATTGATGGCTTCCATTTCTAAATATCCTGCACCAGTTCGTAACAATGGTGGAGGACACTATAACCATAGCCTTTTTTGGCAGATATTAGGCACCAATGGAGGCGAGCCTACCGGCGCGTTAGCAGAAGCTATAAACACGACTTTTGGTTCGTTAGATGCACTTAAAGAAAAAATAAATACAGCCGGCGCTACCCGCTTTGGAAGCGGTTGGGCTTGGTTGATTGTAAAAGATGGTAAATTAGAAGTTTGCTCTACAGCTAACCAAGACAACCCTCTTATGGATATCGCTGAAGTAAAAGGAAGTCCGATACTTGGTGTTGATGTTTGGGAACATGCTTATTATCTAAAATATCAAAACAAACGTCCAGACTACTTGAATGCAATTTGGAATGTTATTAATTGGGCAGAAGTGGCTAAACGATACAACGCGGCACTTTAAGCGTTTATAAGTATAAAAAAAGCGCGCAAATATTTGCGCGCTTTTTTTATACTTATTTTTTTTGTAAAAGTTAATTCCCTAAAAATGCTTTCAACAAATTGCATCTATTGGTTACACGAAGTTTATTAATTGCCTTATCCTTAATTTGGCGTACACGTTCACGAGTCAAACTAAAGCGTTCACCGATATCTTCAAGGCTCAATGCGTTTTCTAAACCTATGCCAAAATAGTATTTCAAAACAGCTTGTTGACGCTCCGTAAGAGTACTAAGCGAGCGTTCTATTTCGCAACGAAGCGAATCATTGTGTGAAATTTCCATATCAGTTGACGACGCATTGGGATTTTCCAAAACATCTAACAAACAATTTTCTTCGCTATCTGAAAATGGGGCATCAACAGACACATGCCTTGATGCTACGCCTAGTGTAGTTTCTATCTCGTCTGTAGGAATATCTAATAATTCAGAAAGTTCTTCTGTTGAAGGCTCTCTTTCAAATTCTTGCTCCAATTGTGAATATGCTTTAATAATTTTATTAGACAAACCCACTTTATTTAAAGGCAAACGAACAATTCGAGACTGCTCCGCCAATGCTTGAAGAATCGATTGACGAATCCACCATACTGCATAAGAGATAAATTTGAACCCACGGGTTTCATCAAACCGTTGAGCTGCTTTAATCAAACCAAGATTTCCCTCGTTAATTAAATCACTTAACGATAGTCCTTGATTTTGATATTGTTTGGCCACAGATACAACAAATCTAAGATTGGCATTGGTCAATTTCTCTAAGGCCTTTTGATCACCTTGTTTTATTCTTACAGCCAGTAGAACTTCTTCTTCTGGTGTTATCAAATCCACCTTACCAATTTCTTGTAAATACTTTTCTAAAGACTGGCTTTCACGATTCGTAATTGACTTCGTGATTTTGAGTTGACGCATAGACATGATCGAATGTATTTTGTTTTAAAAAGTGGTTATTAAAAGTCTGTTCAAATAAATAAAACATTTTATGATGAGCAAATCTAAGAGATGCATTTCGTTAAAACAAATAAAATTAAGGATAAATTAACACCACATTTCTAGGGCTTCTTGAAGGATATTAGCACAATGAGTAATAATAATTGTTCAAAAAATTTTGATTATTCAAGCATTTTTATATTATTGCACTCTTACTAGACATAACAAACGAAAATTAAGGCATGAAACATACCAAAATAATGTACACCCTAGAGTTTCCAATTAGATGCTCCCCACCTATACTTTTTGAATTTTTATCTACACCAGTTGGCTTACAGGAATGGTTTGCGGATGAGGTTAATCATCGTGAAAACAGATACAACTTTACATGGAATGGCGCTACTGATTCTGCAGAATTAATTGAAGAATTTGAAAATGAATATGTACGCTTTCGTTGGGACTATTATAAAGAAAATGAATTTTTTGAATTCAGAATCGAACAAAGTCCAATTACAAACGAAACGATATTAAAAATTACAGATTTCGCTGAAAAAAACGATTTGAAAGATGCAGAAAGATTATGGTCAACGCAAGTAAACGATCTAAAGCATAGAATTGGCAGCTAAATAGTACGCTATTATAATTTTTTTGACAAAAGCGCTTCGAAATCTATTCGAAGCGCTTTTGTCAAAATTGGGGTTTAAATCTTTGATTTTACCTAAAAAAATATTAAAACTAGTACTAAAGATAATTGTAGCGCCATAACACTATTTATATTCAATGCTTTCACCTAAATTGCAACGCAAAACAACAAACCTTATGTCTCAATCAGATTATATTCATGTGCCTTATGGCAGAACAGTACACGGAGAAGAAGAAATTGAAGCTGTTGTAAATGTATTACGTACATCAACTCAAATGGGGAAAAATGTACGAGAAATGGAAGAGCGCATCGCTAAATTGTACGACAAACAATATGGCATCATGGTCAACTCCGGATCTTCGGCTCTGTATCTTGCAGCTGATTTATTAGATTACGAAAAAGGGGCTGAAATCATTACACCAGCCCTTACGTTCTCCACCACAGTTGCTCCTTTAGTAAAAAAGGGCTGGATACCTGCATTTATAGATGTTGAAGAAGCAACCTATAACATTGATGCCAATAAAGTAGAGGAAATGATTACACCGCAAACAAAAGCAATGGTAATCCCTAATCTTATGGGCAATCTCCCGGACTGGCAAGCATTACGAGCAATCGCAGACAAACATAATCTCTTCGTCCTCGAAGACTCTGCAGATACCCTTGGCGCAGAAATTGACGGCGCTTCCTCCGGTCGTTTTACGGATATGAGTACAACAAGTTTTTATGGTTCACACATTATCAATTGTGGTGGCAACGGCGGCATGTTGTGTGTTAATACTGAAGCATTTTATAACCGTGGCCGTTTATTACGCAGTTGGGGACGCAGTTCATCTCTATTTGTAGAATCAGAAAAAATAGAAAACCGTTTCAATGTAGAGATTGAAGGAATTCCTTACGATGCAAAATTTGTTTTTGAAGAACCTGGATATAATATTGAGCCTTCAGAAATGGGGGCAGCATTTGGAGTCGTGCAACTCAATAAACTAAAACACAATATTGACACACGCACTACCAACTATCACAAAATGCGTGATTTCTTTGCCCAATATGAAGAATACTTTATACTACCCAAACAATTACCCAATTCACGTACCGGCTGGCTAGCATTTGCATTAACAATCCGTGAAAGTGCTCCTTTCATACGTCGTGACCTTCAAATATTTTTAGAAAAAAGAAATATTCAAACACGAACCGTTTTTACAGGAAATATTACACGCCAACCAGGATTCAAACATTTGAATTATAAGACGGCTAAAGAGGGGTATCCTGAAAGTGATAAAGTAATGCGTGGAGGTATGTTGTTAGCTTGTCACCATGGGCTTAACGAGGCTCAAATTGCGCACATAATGGAGAGTATTACAGAATTTATAAAGGATATTTAGACAAATGCTATTAATACTGCTATTGCTCGCGTTATTATCTTATAGAAATGGCATACGTGCACAACAAAGAGGATTAAGCCCAACCCGTTGGACCATCTTTACTGTTATCGCATTTATTTGCGGCCTTTTTGTATCTGCATTTATTTTAGCGGTAATTATTTTATCAAGGAACCCTAAAATAGTAGATCTTGCAACGCAAAATAATCAAACTGCAATTACCAAATATATGACCGACAATCTTGGTGGTAATGCAATGGTATATTCGAGCTTATTTTTTGCAGGTGGGATTGGCGGATACTTATTAATTCGTTATTTGATCGATAAAAATGACCTTAAATCAAATCTCTAGAGACATCAGAATTAATTAAATTATTTCTAAAAAATCAATAAAGCCGAAAGCAATGCTTTCGGCTTTATTGATTACAAGCTCATTTGACCAACCACCGATTCACTATTAATTAAGACTTCTTCTTCATTTTTTCAAAACCATAAACGTTCAATAATAATAAAAGCATCCCATAAAAAACGTCTTCAACAGGAATAGTCAATACACGAATACCCAAATTATATTTGTCATTATAATGAACTATTATTCTATCGAAATAGCTACCGGTCAGCACTCCATTCGATAATAGAAATGGGAATAAAATAAACAAGAAGCAAATAAAAAAACTAGGCAAAAATGCTTCATTTTTAACGACCAAATAAAGTAATAATACCGCCAACAGTATAAAGGTTATTGAAGTATATAATTGAGTCAAATGCAATAATGCAACTACTAGCAATACAACTGAAAGAAAAAAATAAAATATGCGAACTTGATTGTGGAATCTTATACAATGTATATACAGATTAAAGCAATAATAACTAAAGACGCAAGCAAAAGGAATGCAAATAAAAAATAAAACCTCCTCAATGGGCAAGTTCAAAATAAAAAATCCAATGAGATATCTTTTATCAAAACCCCAAATACCTAAATAGGTAAATATAACATCCCACACTAAAAACAACACCGTAGTTATCGCACATGGGATTAGAAAAAAACGCCACTGCTTATAAAAAAGTAACTTAGAATGGAATGAGAAAATAAATGGGAAGATTATACAACATAAATCTACTATCAAATAGGTGTATTTTTCCGGCATTCTAATTATTCTTTTTAATTGCTTCTATAAAGTATTTCCTTGGAACCCAAAGCATACCAAAACATTCGCCTTTTTCTTTTCCCAAATGCTTGTGGTGCATCTTATGCGCTTTGCGCAAGGCACGGAAATAAAAATTATCCGTACGTGTAAATAATCTAAAACGCTGATGAATAAAAATGTCGTGAACTAAAAAATAGGCTATCCCATATAGAGTAATACCGATAGCAATAAAAAGCAGAAATCGAACAGAAGGCAAGAAAGTGCCCGCTACAAAAAATGCCATAGACAATACTGCAAAAACGACAAAAAAATAATCATTCTTTTCAAAAAAATACTTGTGATTCTTATTATGATGATCATTATGCCAGTGCCAAAATAAACCATGCATAATATACTTGTGCGTAAACCAGGTTACCCCCTCCATCGCAAGAAATGTAATGATAATAGCTCCAATACTCAATAGACCACTCATTTTCTTAGTTCTTTTATCTTTTCAAAAATCAGTTTAAACCATTCGGTAAAACGATCTGGATACAACATAATTTCCGTCTCAATAGTTTTTATATCCATATACTTCCAATCCGAAACTTCATCAGGATTAGGTTTGGGAATATTATTACTTATTCCAAAAAAAACGTGATCCAATTCATGTTCTGTAAGGTCGTTATCAAGACTTGCTTTGTACAGAAAACTAAATTGATGTTCTAACGAACATGAAATTCCCATTTCTTCTTGCAATCGTCTTACTGCTGCAACTTCCAAAAGCTCATTTGGACGAGGATGTGTACAACAAGTATTCGTCCACAAATAACCTGAATGATATTTATGTTGAGCTCTACGTTGCAATAATAATTCGTCATATTGATTAAACACAAACACTGAAATAGCACGATGCAATTTAGCTTCTTGATGTGCTAATAATTTCTCCATAACACCAAGTTCATTATCTTGTTCATCAACCAATAAAACATATTCCATTTCCAATGTTTCGATTTATTACCACTATCTAAAATTACATTATTTTACAATCTATATTAGTCGTAGGCTATGCTTGAAATAGGAGCCTGCTAACAAGCTTATCTTTCGATAATTAGGTATCCGAATTCGCTTTGATAAAATATTGTAAGATGAAGTCGATTCAATTTTATTAAAAAGCGCTTTATAATAAACAAAAGCAACATATACTCCAAAACGAGAGCTTCTAGGCAATTGTTTAATCCCCGATAATGCTGCGTCAAAATCATGCTCAATATTCAATTCGATGGCTGACTTTTCTTTATCTGAAAATTGATCCAGATTAATTTGAGGAAAATAAACCCTACCCAATATTTTGTAATCGTTATTCAAATCTCGCAAAAAATTAACCTTCTGAAATGCAGCCCCTAAACTCATTGCTGTCGGTTTAAGTGCTTGATACATGTCTTCATTGCGTTCTGTAAAAACCCGCAAACACATTAATCCAACAACTTCAGCCGAACCCAAAATATATTCATTGTATGATTGTTGCGAATGAGCTTCTTTGTGCAAATCCATTTCCATACTTTTCATAAAAGTATCAATCAACTCAATTTCAATATTGAAATCGTGTACGACATGTTGAAAACTATTAAGAATCGGATTTAAACTAATCTTTCTGGCAATTGCTTGATACATTTCGATCTTAAATTCCTGTAGTAATTTGGGTTTTTCAAAATCATGAAAGGAATCTACTATTTCATCAGCCAATCGCACAAATCCGTAGATAGCATAAATAGCATTATGAAAGCGAGTATTCAAACAATTAATGCCCAACGAAAAACTTGTGCTATAAGTTTTCGTTACCATTTTACTCGATTCGAAAGAAACCCTATCAAATAAATGTTTCATGAGTTTTCGTTTTGAAATACTTAATTAATTCTTTAGCTGCAATTTGCCCTGAGATCAATGACGGAGGTACTCCTGGACCTGGAACCGTTAATTGTCCTGTATAATAAAGGTTTTTAACTTTCGAATTCCGAAGTGACGGCTTGAACTTTGCGGTCTGCATTAACGTATTCGCAAGACCATAAGCATTGCCTTTATAAGCGTTATAGTCGGTCACAAAATCACTTACGCAATAACTTTTCTTATAAATAATATCTTCAGAAAACAATGCTCCAGATTGCTCTTCAATTCGTTTTATGAGTCCGTCAAAATAACTTTCTCTAATGTATTGAGTGTCCTCTAAACCTGAAGCAATTGGCACAAGTATGAATAGATTTTCCATCCCTTCAGGTGCTACGGAATTATCCGTTTTGGAAGGGCAGCATACATAAAATAAAGGCCGTTCAGACCATGTCGGTTTTTCATAAATATCTTTAGCATGCTGATCAAAATCGGCATCAAAAAAAAGATTATGATGCAAGAGATTTTTAATTCTTTTTTTTACACCAACATAAAAAATCAAACACGAAGGAGCGAATGTTTTTTTAGCCCAATATTGCTCATTATAATTCCTATATTGTTGCTCTAGAAGATGCTCCTCTACATGATGATAGTCTGCAGAAGCAATAATTGCGTCCGTTTTTATTGTACCAATGCTAGTCTGCAATGAAGTCGCACGACTTCCTAAAACATCTATTTTATCAACGGTTGCATCTGTATAAATTGAGACTCCAAGCGAAAGTGCTAAATCATTCATGGCATCAATAATTTTATACATACCGCCCATAGGATACCAAGTGCCCAGAGACAATGCAGCATGATTCATCATTGTATAGAGAGCAGGAATTTGATTAGGCATTGCGCCTAAAAAAAGGACTGGAAATTCCATTAATGAAATCAGACGCTTGTCTTTAAAATAGCGGCGTACATATGACCTTACTGAGGAAAAAATATTAGCATCAGCGACTCCTTTCACTACATCCCATCGCGCATATTCAAACCAAGAAAACGCCGGCTTATATACTAATTGCCTCATTCCAATATCATATTTGAATGCTGCTTCTTTCAAAAATTGTTTTAATTGAATTGAACTCCCGTTTTCTATTTTTTCAAATACATCATACAACTCAATTTCATTTGCAGGGACGGTTAAAACATCATTCTTACCGAAAATAATTTGAAACCCTGGGTCCAGTTGAACAAGGTCATAATAATCAGAGGTTTTTTTGCCAAAATGAGCAAAGAAATCTTCAAACACATCAGGCATCCAATACCAGCTGGGTCCCATATCAAATGTAAAACCGCAGTCTGCATATTGTCTTGCTCTACCACCTACTGTAGTATTTTTTTCAAATATTGACGTATCATGACCTTCTTGGGATAAAAAACACGCGGCAGCCAAACCGGAGAAACCACTACCTATAATTGCAACATTCGACACTTTTGTTTAACATTTTACCAAATATATTAAACAAAACTAAGGCCACCAAATTTTTAAAAAAATTTAAGTATATCCCCTGGCTCGTTAAGTATAAAAATCGATTTATGATGCCCCAAATTTTTTAAATGATTTTGACTGCCACTAACTAGACAAATCATTTTTTTATGCGCTTTTAAAAGTTGGGACAAAATTAGTTTCGGATTTAATTGATTATTTGTTGAAATAAAAAAGCTTAACAAATGGGTAGGTTTTATTGTCTTTATTACATATTCCATGTCATTAGTTGGCACATTTTGTCCCAAATAAATCGAAGTGTAACCATTAGAACGCACTAAATAATCGGAAAATAATAGCGCTATTTCATGCCACTCATCGTTAGGTAAAAAAAGTAAAAACTTCTTATCAAACTTAGTAGCAGGCGATAATGCATCAATTGCCGACATTAATTTCCGTTTTATTATATTGGATGCAAAATGCTCTTGAACGGGCATTGTTTCATCTACAGTCCAAAACATTCCCGTCTTGTGTAAAAATGGATAAAACACTTGTAACATGGCTTGATACATACCTAAGCGATTAACTGCTGCTGAAAATATTTTATCGAAAAGGGATTCATCGAATACCAGCATTGTTTGTATCATATCATTAATGAAAGACGTAATAATCGCATTTGAAGGGACATCTGCTTGTACCCCTTTTATCAATGCAACCAATTCGCTATTGGGCAATACAGCTATCTTAGAAATTTTATATCCACAATCCAAAAGAGTTACAATATTGAGCAATTTTTTGACCTGCTGATTGTCGTAGTATCGAATATTAGTCTGTGTGCGATATGGTTCAATTAGGTTAAACCTCTTTTCCCAAATGCGAATAGTATGGGCTTTGATTCCTGTCAACTTTTCTAAATCGTTAATCTGATAGAATTCCATATTGTTTATAATTATTGGCACAATATTAAACAATAATTGATCAGTACGCAGTTAGCGTCGCTCATTAAATCTAATGTCGATTAATTTTGAAGTGCGACAAACAAATCATAAGCTTGTGCTATATAATATGTTGTTTCAAAATTGCTTGCACAAAGTTTTGTACTTTCGCAGTAATGCAACAAAAAAACTACAATCTAGATCAAATACTCAATAATTTTAATATTGACAGGCTAAATGAAATGCAATTAGCATCAATTGAAGCAAACGAAAAACATGAAGATGTAATACTACTATCTGCTACAGGCTCAGGTAAAACACTAGCTTTTTTATTGCCTGTTTTAGAGTTATTAAATGTAGAGCATAAAGAAACCCAAGCGATGATTATTGTTCCATCGCGAGAATTAGCACTACAAATTGAAAAAGTATTTAAGTCATTAGGAACAAACTATAAAGTAAGTTGCTGCTATGGTGGTCATTTAAGAGAAACAGAAGAAAACAATTTGATCCAACCTCCGGCACTTATTATTGGCACTCCAGGTAGGCTTTGTGATCATATTCGCAGAGGAAACATTACACTAAATTCAATTACTACTCTAGTATTAGATGAGTTTGACAAATCGCTAGAATTGGGCTTTCGAGAAGAAGTTTCTTTTATAATTAATTCACTACCCAATTTAAATAAAAAAATATTGACTTCAGCTACAGAAGCTGTCGAAATACCTGATTTCATCGCGCTTAAAGACCCTATTCGACTCAGCTTTCTTTCGAATGAGCATGACCCAACTACCGGCTTGGCTGTAAAAACAATATTCTCTTCAGAGAAGGACAAAACAGAAACGTTATTCAATCTGATATGTTATTTAGGAGGTCGTAGCACTATTGTTTTTTGTAACCATCGTGAATCTGTGGAACGCACAAGTAATTATTTAACTCAAAAAGGTATATATAATGAATTTTACCACGGAGCAATGGAACAACAGCAACGAGACAGTGCGTTATGTAAATTCAGGAACGGCAGTACTGATATATTAGTCACTACTGATCTTGCAGCTAGGGGTTTGGACATTCCGAATATCCGTTATATTATTCATTACCATTTACCATTAAGTGAAGATGTATTCACTCATAGAAATGGCAGAACAGCAAGAATGGATGCAAGTGGCACTGCAATCTTAATTCTTTCCGCAGAGGAGAAATTACCTGTTTATATTAATGAAACTGTAGAGCAAATAGATATTCCTGCAAGCTCACCGCTTCCTGAAAAACCCAAATGGTCAACACTTTTTATTGCTGCAGGGAAGAAGGACAAGGTAAATAAAATAGATATAGTTGGTTTTTTAGGCAATAAAGGCGAACTCAAGAAGGAAGATATTGGCCTTATTGAAGTAAAAGATTTTTTCTCGTTTGTTGCCATTCGAAAAAATAAGGTTAGCCAAGTATTACAACTGATCAAAAATGAGAAAATAAAAAACAAGAAAGTAAAAATAGATGTTGCTAAGTAAGTTTCAGAACCGCTGCTCTTAGTATTTTGCGACATTGCTGATCAACTTCAATATTATAATTAGGCACATCAGTTTTCTTCTGATGTGCCTTTATTTTAAAAAACCTTACTTGCCCGTTCTTAGTGTACCTAAATAACTCTTTAATCAAATCAACATTATTCAATTGCTTTCGTTTTTGTGTTACAAAATCCGCTAAAATCAGTTTTTCGGCACGATCTAATAACCCTACTACATATTGGCTGTCAGAATAGACATGCACTTCCTCACTCCACAAATTTTCTTTGTCTAAATAATCAAGCGCGTTAATTACTGCGCTTAATTCCATTCTATTATGGGTTGTAATCGATTCCATACCTTCTAAAACAATTTTCCTATTTGCCACAAAAATAATAGCAGTCCAAACTCCTAGTTTTAATTGAGTATGGCAACTCCCATCTGTATAAATTTCAATATTCTTATTCGACATAAAATACAAACAGGTAGAGATCTAAAAAGATTAGAAATGAGACCCAAGCATTGATAGGCAACTTGGCGACATTGCTATAAGTGAATAAATAATTTTTCTTTCGCTCTTCTCACTTTTTTCATCTTCACAAACATATCATTTTCCTCATCTCTATAACCAAGAGGTAAAAGAGTTACACTTGTTAGGCCTTTCTCTTTTAGCTGCAATAAATCATCAATAGCAGCAATATTAAATCCTTCCATCGGTGTTGCATCAACTTGCTGCAATGCTGCCTCCGCAAGTGCAAAGCTAAACGCAATATATGTTTGATTAGCAGCCCATTGAATTTTAGCTTCAGCAGTTTGATTATTAACAAAACCCATCATAGCTTTTTTAAAAGCATCCAAGCTTTCTACAGAAACACCTCTTGTCGCTACAATTTCATCAATATATTCATCAACATGCACACCTGTAAGGTCAGTCCAAGCTGCAAAGACAAGCAAATGAGAAGACTCAGTAACCTGAGGTTGGTTGTATGCTAATGGTTTAATTTGCTCCCGCAACTCTTTATTTTCAATAACGAATATTGTAAAAGGCTGTAAGCCCATCGACGTAGGAGCATATTGTGCCGCTCTAAGTATTGCATTTATTTTATGCAATGGCACTTTTTGTCCATTCATTCTTTTGGCTGCATAGCGCCACTCCAAAGCATCGTGAAGGCTCATTTTATTTTTGCTATTTAGATGACAAAGATAGTAAGATTGGTTACGATCGATACAGTAGTAAGGTATCAAGATTTACAATACGGATATACTTCATTACATCACAATATTGAAATATCCCATACGATATGTTATTCTACCAACAATTGACCTTCTGTGTCAAGTAAATTAATATCAATATCAGCTCCTGCAATTCCTTCTATTGAGCCTTTGATATGCGCAGCATTAAGCATAATTTTTTCCAACTGCTTTTCACGTGCTTTCCACAATTTCTCCATTGCATCACGTTCTCTTTGTATTGAAGTCCGCATTGAAAAAAAACCTTCTCTAATAGCACTCCACTGTTCCGTAAACTCACCGCTTGTAAGATATTGGTACAACAAAGCCATTTTATCCGCTCTATTTTCATTCCCTTTTATTGCCGAAAAAACTTTTATTATTTGCTCTCTTAATATAGTGGACATTGCTATTGCATCAGTATAGGTACATATCCAAACCCCATCTCTTTGTCCAAAAGTTTCCATGTTCTTAGGCATAGCCTGAGTAACAATTATAGCTATATCAGCTCCTAAAAAACGCATATCTGCCTTGAGCTTATCTACCCAATCTGTGCTAAAATCTTTGGTGCGCTTACTCTCATAAATAATTCTACCACATTCCTTACCATATTTGTCACGTACCGTCTGTATACAATCTGCACCACGCACCCCTTTGCCTACCTCTTCGATAATATCGAATGGAAATGCATTTCTTAATAACGCTTCAAGCATCAATTCTTGAACTTCTCCTTGCAATTGCATTGAACCCTGTTCCGCTTTACGACGCATCTCGTCTGCAAGCTTGCGTTGTTGCTCCAACTGCATTTCCAACTCTTTCATTTTAAATAAATACTCCTGTTCTTTTAGCTTACCTTTTTCCTCCTCCTCTTTACGCAACAATTCTGACATTTTAGAACGCTCTTCCAATAATTGTTTCTGTAAAGTGATGGCCATCTCCTGCTCCTTTGTTTCTATCTCTTGCATACGCTTAAGATAATCCAATTCTTTACTGCGAGCCTCTTTCAATTTATGTTCACTTTCTTGGTTTGTTTGATTAAGATGCTTTATTTGAGTTTCAAATTGTTCCAAAAATTTTCGCTCCTGATCTTTGGTAATTTGTGCTGCTAGCTCATTTTTCTGTTGTTCCAACTTCACTTTAAAATCCAATTCCTGTTGTTGTTGCTGTTGTTTTAATAACAACTCACGTTGCTCAAACTCTGTATTTTTTTGTTCTTGCCATTTTTGCATTTGCAAACGAAGTTCTTTTTGCACTTGGTCGCGCAAGGCATCTGTAGGCTCAAATTGAGCATTACATTTAGGGCAAGTAATAGTAGTAGCCATGGGGTATTTGATGTTGAAATAAAACAAGAGTGAAGGTACAATATTTGCTCTATTCGGATACAGAGCAGCATAGTAGATGAATACTTTGGAATTCAGTATAGTCTATCCCTCCACATTTTATTGCAATGCTTCTTTATATACTTTTAATACTCTTTCGCGAGCGAATTTATGTTCAATGATCGGTTGCGGGTAATTGAGCGTTTCAAACTCCGGAACCCATTTCCGGATGTAATCCAGTTGCGGATCAAATTTTTTAGTTTGCTCATAAGGATTAAATATCCTAAAATAAGGAGCCGCGTCACAACCGGAACCTGAAGCCCACTGCCAACCTCCATTATTTGCAGACAAATCAAAATCTAATAATTTTTGCGCAAAATATGCCTCCCCCCAACGCCAATCTATCAATAAATGTTTGGTTAAAAAACTAGCAACAATCATCCGCACTCTATTATGCATAAAGCCAGTACAGTTCAACTCTCTCATCCCTGCATCGACTATTGCATATCCTGTATGTCCATTACACCAAGCATAAAATTCTTGTTCATTATTTCGCCATTTTATTTGGTCATATTGCCTTTTAAAAGCCCCATTTACTACATGAGGGAAATGATATAAGATGCACATATAAAAATCGCGCCAAATTAGCTCGTTAAGCCAAACTTCACTTAATCGATTGGCTTTTGTCGCTAAATATCTAATGCTAATTGTACCAAAACGTAAATGAATACTTAATCTACTTGTACCTTGTACCGATGGAAAATTGCGCGTATGTTCGTATTGGCTTATAACGTGATCGTCTAAATTTGGTAAATTAAAAATCATTTCAGAAGGCAAAAAACCGATGTCTTCTAAACTCATTTTGGGGAATGGTTCTTTTTGAATAAAATTGGAAAAATATTGTTCAACCGGGTATGATTTTAGGTAAAAATCATTGAGCTTACTTTTCCATTTTCGACTGTATGGAGTAAAAACCGTGTAAGGTAACCCATCATCTTTTGAGACTTCCTTACGTTCAAAAATAACCTGATCCTTGAATGTTTTAAACGTTACATTATGCCGATGCAAGAAATCATCAATTTGTTGATCCCGAGTAATTGCATAAGGTTCATAATCGTGATTGGTATAAACTGTGCTTACATTATAAGTTGACAGTAATTCCTTGTAAACATCTATTGGCTGACCTTTTAATACCAATAAAGAACTACCCAATTGTTCCAATTCCCTTTGCAATTTTTCCAGAGCCCAATAAATAAAGTTTACTCTATTATCCTTCTCATCAGATAATTTGTCAAGGATATTTGTATCAAAAATAAATATGGGTAGCACGTCAATATTATCTTTAAGTGCATTGTATAACCCTGCATTATCCGATAAACGTAAATCTCTTCGAAACCAAAATATACTAACGTCTTTATTAGTATTAGAATGCATAAAATGACTTTTATAATAAAGAAGCTACAATTTACCATAACAATACCAAATAGACTACTATTTTTATTTTAATCTAGTGTTTATAAGCATCTGAAATATGCCTAAGCAATAAATATCATTCTTAAATTATATCGGAACGGTTTCGTTTCATATACCCAAACGGGGCGAGCTATATAGCTCGCCCCGTTTGGGGTATTTTAGGTATATTTATTTGCTCCTATTTATCAGCAGATTTGT
>DBTQ01000023.1 GCA_002307135.1 Bacteroidetes bacterium UBA1312 | reverse complement strand
CCAGCATTGATATGAACAGTTACAGTTCAGGTTTATACCTTATCAAAGTACAAGATAAAAATGGCAATGTACAAGTTATAAAAGTGAGTAAAAAGTAGCTTAGTTGAATTAGTTTTTGTCGAATACAGTTTTAAATTTAAAAGTTAAAGATCGGGGAGCTAAACAGCTCCCCGATCTTTTTGATAATACAATTATATTTAATGGCAGAGTAGTTATCTTATTTAAAGGTCTCCATCAAAATGTGATTCGGGCAAGATTCATATTCTCTAAGGTCATTTGATGCAACTATGACAAGTCGATTAACAGTGTATTCAGATAGCCAATTGTTATATTGAGCTACACCTTGTGTATCTAAGTTTGTACAGGGTTCATCAAGCAGTAATACAGGTGTATCAGAAAAAAAAGCCTGAGCAAGTTTTACTCTTTGTTTCATGCCTGAAGAGTAATTGGCAATTTGTTCATCGGCAACAGATGCTAATCCTGTAAGCTGTACGATGTTATCAATCGTTAAGTTGTCCAATATTTTTTTGAAACCAAAATGAAATTTCAGAAACTCATTTAACGTTAGGTCTTCTACAATCTCCATTCCCGGGGCACAAAAACTGATGTGCCGATAAATGGTGTCTTGGGCTAAATCTTCTTTCCCATCAATAGAATAAGATACTTTGCCCGAAGACGCTGATTGCATACCCGCTATAATACGCAGCAACGTTGATTTTCCACTTCCGTTGGCGCCCAATAAAGCATACTTAGAAGTAGGGTTGAAGCTAAGCGTTACATTTTTAAAAATTCTGTTTTTTTGAAAACGCTTGCTGATACCATTAAGATAAATCGTCATGATTGCGACGTGTATAACCTCTCATAATGCCTCTGCCTGTTTCTCGAACAAAGCTTACTATTTCATCACGTTCATCTGATACAGGTATTTCAGCTTCGATGATGTCCAGCGCTTTACTAACATTGTATCCTCTTACAAAGATGATACGATAAATATCTAGTATGTGATTGATTTTTTGAATATCGTAGCCTCTACGTTTCAGTCCTACTGAGTTTACGCCTGCATAAGATAGGGGTTCGCGTGCAGCCTTTACATAAGGAGGCACATCTTTGCGTACTAAAGAACCACCGGTAACAAAAGAATGTGATCCAATACGTACAAATTGCTGCACAGCAGTAAGGCCTGCTAATACTACATTGTCGCCAACATTGATATGCCCGGCAAGGGTAGTGTTGTTTGAAAAAATACAATAATTACCAACTAAACAATCATGTGCAATATGTGAATACGCCATGATAAGACAGTTGTTTCCTATTTGTGTTTTTTTGCGATCAGAGGTACCTCTATTAATTGTTACACATTCGCGAATGGTACAATTGTCGCCAATAATGGTGTAGGTATCTTCTCCATTAAATTTAAGATCTTGTGGAATGGCGGAGATAACTGCACCTGAAAAAATGCGACAGTTTTTGCCAATGCGTGCGCCTTCCATAATAGTGACATTTGAACCTATCCAAGTTCCTTCACCAATTTCAACATTTTTGTGAATGGTTGTAAATGGATCAATTGATACGTTTATGCCTATTTTGGCTTCGGGATGTATGTATGTGAGTGGGTGGATCATTGTTTCTTTTCTTTTCTTACTATTTGAGCTACTAATTCGGCTTCTGTAACGAGTTTATTACCAACATAAGCGGTGCCTCTCATTTCGCAGATACCTCTACGAACCGGGCTGATTAATTCTAGTTTTAGTATTAATGTATCTCCGGGCGATACTTTTTGTTTGAATTTTACTTTATCAATTTTTAAAAAATAGGTATCATAATTTTCAGGATCAAGATAGCTATTTAATGCAAATATACCACCCACTTGTGCCATTGCTTCTATTTGCAATACTCCTGGCATTACTGGATTGCCTGGGAAATGACCTTGGAAAAAGTGTTCGTTGAAAGTTACATTTTTAATACCCACCACATGTTTGTCCGACATTTCGATAATTTTATCTACCAAAAGGAATGGATATTTATGCGGTAATAATTTCTCTATTTGTATAATGTCGCAAATAGCCGGTTGGGTAGGATCGTAGTGAGGAATGTCACCTTGATGCTTATTTTTGCGTATATATTGTTTGATTTTTTTTGCAAATTCCACATTGGTAGCATGACCAGGGCGACTTGCAATAATATGCGCGTTAATAGGGTAGCCTACCAAGGCCAAGTCTCCTACTACGTCCAGTAATTTATGTCTTGCTGGTTCATTCGGAAATTGCATTTGAAGGTTATTCAAAATTCCTTCTTGCTTTACTTCTATTGACGGTTTATTGAATACTTTGGCTAAGTGGTTCAACTCTTCTTGTGTAACCGGTTTGTCGACTACAACAATAGCATTGCTTAAATCGCCACCTTTTATCAAATTGTTTTCTAAAAGGTATTCTACTTCGTGCAAAAAACAGAATGTGCGGCAAGAGCCGATTTCTACTATAAATTCAGAAATATTTTTGAGTGTGGCATGCTGTGTGCCTAGTATCGGAGAATTAAAATCTATGAGTGTTGTTATCTGGTAATCTTTGGACGGAATAGCCAGCATATCCACATTCTTTACAGGGTCGTAATAGTGTATATTTGTATCAATAGTATATACGACTCTTTTAGCATCCTGTTCTACTATTCCTACACTTTCAATAGCCTCAATAAATAACCTACTACTGCCATCCAAAATAGGAACCTCCGGAGCATCTAATTCGATCAATGCATTATCAATTCGAAGTCCTACCAATGCGGCAAGAAGGTGTTCGATAGTACTGATTTTTGCGCCATTATGTTCAATAGTAGTGCCTCTGGATGTATCTACAACATAATCTGCATCAGCTTTTACCATAGGTTTTTCAGGTAAATCTGTACGCTGAAATCTAAAGCCAAATCCGGGGTTGGCAGGTCTGATCGTCATTGTGACGTTATAACCTGTATGCAGACCTACGCCAGATAATGTTACTGGCTCTTTGAGCGTATGTTGATTGAGTGAATGATAAGTTGATTGTTGCAATGTGTTCTGTTTTTTATTCTTCTATTGTGAATTTCGTAATTGCTTATTTGCCTGTATCAATATTTTGACTAACACTAATTATTTCAGTTAGTTTAGATACAAGATCCTCTAATTTCTGAATGCGTTGCTGCATTTCCGGCAAATGTCTGAAAATTGCTTGACTTTTTAATGAAGTTTTATAATCGAATGCAGGACTGCCGTTTAATACTAAATTTTGTGTTTCAATAGATTTTGAGATACCGCTTTGTGCATTTATTTGTGTGCCATCTGCAAGGTGTATGTGACCCACTATTCCTACTTGTCCACCGATAAGGCAATTTTTCCCAATTTTCGTACTGCCAGATACGCCGGTTTGCGCTGCTATCACAGTATTTTCGTGGATTTCTACATTATGTGCTATTTGTATCAGATTATCCAGCTTTACGCCGCTTTTTACAATGGTAGAACCCATCGTCGCACGGTCGATAGTAGTGTTTGCTCCAATCTCTACGTGGTCTTCAATAATCACATTTCCTATTTGGGGTATCTTTTTGTATTCGCCGTTGGATTGTGGGGCAAATCCAAATCCATCTCCGCCAACTATGGTACCTGAATGTATAATGGTATGGTTGCCAATAATACAATCATCATATATTTTTACACCGGCAAATATTTTTGTACATTCGCCAATAGTAACATTTCTGCCCACATAGCTACCCGGATATATGCGCACGCCATCTGCTATTTTTGAATTTTCCCCAATATAGCTGAATGCGCCTATATACACATCTTTGCCTATAGTAGCAGATGGTGCAACGAAGGAGGGTTGTTCAATGCCTTTCCGTTCATTTTGCGTCATCATTTCTGTGTATTTTTCTAACAGAAGAGCAAAACTTATGTAAGCATCCGGTACTTTTATAAGGGTGGGGCTTACCGTACCATTGAGTTGGAGTGAATCATTAACAAGTACTACAGATGCTTTAGTTGAATAAATGTAATCTTCGTATTTAGGATTAGCAACAAAGCAAATAGCTCCTTCTGTCGCCTCTTCTATTTTAGCTACATGAGTTACTTTTGCGTCTGGGCTACCTTCTATTTTTCCACCTAATAATGTGGCGATTTGTATTGCGTTAAACTGCATTAAGTTATTTTATTGTTCAATCATCGTTATATAAATTGCCATTGCCTGAGACATGAGCCAACTCAACCAAAGTTAAAGGTAATTAATTTTTTTGAAGGGCAAAAAATGATTTAACAAATAAGAAATAAGGATGTTGTATCTGTCGATTTTTGCGGGTTTATTTATACAAAATTGATTTTAAAATCTGCTTTTTATGTAGGTTTGCGCCTATGTCTATAAGTGTACAGTCATTAACTAAAATATACGGCACTCAAAAAGCCGTTAATCATATTTCATTCGAAATACCCAAAGGACAAATTGTAGGGTTTCTTGGACCTAATGGTGCGGGTAAGTCGACTACTATGAAAATGATAACTGGTTATTTACCTCCTACAGATGGAACTGCTGTGGTTTGTGGTTTTGATGTACAGAAAGATTCGATGGAACTACGCAAGAAAATCGGTTATTTGCCGGAGCAAAATCCATTGTATTATGATATGTATGTTCGTGAGTTTCTCGAACTAACAGCAGGCATTCACAAAATAGAGCAGAAAGAAAGGCGGACTCGGATAGAGGAAATGATAAAAATGACCGGGTTGAGCAAAGAAGCCCACAAAAAGATTGGTACACTTTCAAAAGGATACAAACAACGTGTAGGTTTGGCACAAGCTATGATTCATAACCCTGAGGTGCTGATCCTTGATGAACCAACATCGGGCTTGGATCCAAACCAAATTGTAGAAATACGTGATTTGATAACAAATATCGGTAAAGAGAAAACGGTGTTGTTGTCAACACACATTATGCAGGAAGTACAAGCCATGTGCAGTCGTATCATTATCATCAACAATGGTAATATTGTTGCAGACGATAAAATAGAAAACTTGCAGCAGATCGGAAATAAGACAACACTGCTAGTTGCACTGGAAACTGCAATAGAACCTTCATTATTCAATAAAATAAAAGGTATTGATCAAGTCGAAAACCTCGGCGCTAATCGTTGGAAGCTACATACAGAAAGTCCTGATGAGCTGCGTAAAGCTGTAATGCAATGGGCATTGAATAATGACATTAATATTAGTTCGTTACAATCAGAAACACAATCGCTGGAAGATGTATTCCGAACTGCAACAAAAAATGTGGAGGTTAAAAGTTAGTCGCACTGTTTTTCTATATGGAATTAATAACAATCACTTATGGTGAATTTTATCCTGACCAGCAACCGTCTGTAAAAGAAACTGATTTCTTTGCTATGATGGAAAGTTTTCAGAAAGCAGTGGACATCGGCGATACTAAGTTGTTGAAGGATTTGCCATTGAGTAATACCTTTGACATTGCTGAAATTTCATTGGAGCGTAGTTTTCAAATATTGTTTTTTGTAAGTGAGCTAACCGTTCAAAGTACATTGAATGATGAAAATTTTCAACTGGTTAATCGTTTGCTGGAAATATGGATTACTTCAAAATTTCGCTTATTACCCAACTTCATTGATAAACCTATTAAAGAGGTGCATTATGAAGTTATGTCTATGTTTGTCAATAGAAATAAAAGCTTCTTGATGAATTTGTTTAGGGCACCCGAAGATGCGATTTATGAAAAAGCTGCCTCTGTTACTTTTTACAGCGGATTGGTAGTAGATGTAAATGAACTCCCACTAATAGCTAATACAGAACATCTGCATACACTGGCTGCAATCTTCAAATTAACAATTGCTAAGTTTTATAAGGTAACTACACTGATTGCCGATTCGTTTAAATCGTTTGAATGATCTAATTTTACTACTATAATTAAATTAAACAATTATGGTAAACGAACAATTAGCAACTACTTCCAATCAATTAGAAGGTTATAAAATAACACAGCACCTTGGAATGGTTCGGGGTGTTACTGTGCGTAGTCGTAGTATATTCGGTAATATGGCGGGAGGCTTTCTTTCCATCTTTGGTGGTCGTAACTCCATTTATGTAGATCTTTGTGAACAAACACGTGAAGAAGCGTATCAATTGCTTATTCAACATGCCAATGAGCGTGGTGCCAATGCAGTGATTAATATTCGCTATGATGCGAATGAAGTAATGACAGGAATTACAGAGGTATTGGCGTATGGTACTGCAGTAATTGTAGAAAAAGTCAGTTAAAGTAAGTTTTTTAATGATAGATAAAGCTTGGGTCAACGTATATGTTTATCCGAGCTTTTATTGGTTAATACCTTTTTGCAAGCAATTGTTCAATTTCTTTTTCTCTTTTATATAATTTCGATCTGAGTGGAGTAAATATCCATGTGCTTTTCAATCGCGACAAGCGATCTTTGGGTGGTAATAAAATTAATCGTTTCAGCCAACTAAGTGTTGCATAACGCTTGAAGATAGCTGATAGCTGTACATAATAAACTTGTACGCTATTGTCGCACTCATCAAGCAGTAATGCTAATTCCTTTGGGTCGGTCAATGATGAAATGACAAGTATGGTGCCTGCTTTAGGATTAAAATATTCGCGTAGCGTAAAATCCTTTTGCCATATACTATTACTGACAATCCGCTCGTTACGTTCTGTCTCGCTTAAATTTTCGGTGCTTGCAAATTGTTGATCAGGTATATAATGTATCTGCCATTCTTTTTGCAATAGTGTTTCATAAACAGCCCAAATATTATTCTTATAAAAATTAAGCATTTCGCTAAAATATCCGTTGTCGCGTAAACCATTCTGTTGTAATGAAGCATGAAAGCTGGCGTAAAAATATAAATGAGAGGCATAAGGTTCCATACGTTCGGGGATACGTATTATCAAATCTCTGTTTTTGGCATATACTTTCCATACTATACGCCGAACGTCGTCTCCAGATTCGAAACTTTTATAATTGAGGTATTCGCCTTCTACCTTACGCAGTTGGTCGATGCGAATATCCATAGTCTCTGTTTTTTTAGGTGCGGTTTCATCGACCGTTTCATCGAGCAATGTTGGCGGCTGATAAAAATTGCCGCTTAAGTTTTGTTTTATAGGTAAAGAGATGATTTGTAAAATGTCTTCGAAGTAAATGAATCCGCCTTTGATTTGATATTCTTTGATGTCAGGAAGAAGCATACGACTGCTGCCCGTAACTGCTTCGCGAAGTAAAGAGTTTTTTTTATTGCGGCTGGATAGTAAACCAAATTTATCGGTCATTTGATGCTTGTCATAAAACAAACGAGCTTTTACAAAACCTAATAATGGTTTGATTGCACCAGGCAATTCAGAATTTAAAAACAATTTCATCTTACTGCCTGCACTTTGTCGTTCTATATGAAATGTTACATGTAGTCGTCCATTTTTCTTTTTGCCCAACCATAAAAAATGCAACCAAGCAAATAAAGTGCTGATTAACGAAAGTGCTACAAGTGCTACCAAAAACCACAATACGAAACTGCCCATCAAAATAATGAAAGGGCGTATAGTATCTGTATGATCCTCTTTAGTGATGGGGCGATAAAGTAATTTATAAGAAAGCCAAATGCCAAGCGCCAAAAGCACAGTGTGAAGCGTGAATGGTATGTATTGAAATGCGTAAATGATGCGCGTTTTCCATTGTTTGCCCGTCATGAAATAGCAAGGTTGTGTTTTGTGCTACAATATTACAAAGTTTTGGAAGAGTCCGTTGTTAGATTTTTGAACAGCCACAAGTGTTGTATTTATTTTGGCATAAAAAAAGAGTTTTACTGATTAGTAAAACTCTTTTCGTGACCCTGTCAGGATTCAAACCTGAAACCTTCTCATCCGTAGTGAGATGCTCTATTCAATTGAGCTACAGAGCCAATTCCCTGTTTGGGATTGCAAATGTAAGGCGACTTTCTTTATTTTCAAAAAATAATTCTGATTTTTTTCGTCAACATAAAAAGCACTTAGTTCTGACGTTTATAATACCTGAAATATGCAGTACCGCTTCCATTAGAATCGAGTAATGTAAGTGTTTGGCTAGTGTAATTAAATTTATAATATAAATGTTGAATAATACCGCTATCATTTATATTCAAATTCAATAATTGGTCATTATTGAGTAATGCCCAGGTCAAACTATCTACATAAGTATTATTTGCACCAATTCTAAACCCTGTACCTTGTACTTTCAATTGCAAATTAACCGCCAAAGAATCGGGTACTGTATTTTCTTCTGTAACATCAAAAACGCCATTGGCATTTTTATCGATGCCTTGTAGGTTCAATTTCCAAGTGCCGGCAAGCCAGTCTTTTGCAGTTAACAAAGGACTATCTTTTTTACATGCGGTAATTGTTAATATACACATTCCAATAGCCGCAAAAAGCCATTTATTTTTCATAATTATAGTGTCTTAAAATCAAAGACGAATGTAGGCTAAAATTTTTATTTGGCAATAAAACATAGGTATAACGCTGTTTTCGAGGAAACGAACCATTTTACAAAAACATTTACAATATTGTTTTGTAATTTCGTTGATTCTTTAAGGACATACACTATAAAAATATCCAATTAGTGTTGTATATTGTTCCTATAAGTTCTATAGATTTATAAAAAGTATGAGTGTTAGAAGTACAGTCAAGTCGAAGTTTAATTTAAAAAAAGAGCTACAAAGTCATTTTGGTTTTGATAAATTCAAAGGTGATCAAGAAAGTATTATAAATAATGTTCTTGAAGGTAATGATACATTTGTAATCATGCCTACTGGTGGCGGGAAATCGCTTTGTTATCAACTTCCTGCATTACTTAGTGAGGGCGTTGCTATTGTCATCTCTCCACTGATTGCGTTAATGAAAAATCAGGTAGATTTGATCAGAGGTTATAGTAGTCAAGACAATATTGCACATTTTCTCAATTCAACACTTAGCAAAGTACAACAACGAAAAGTAAAATCTGATCTTTTGGAAGGTCGTACGAAGATGCTTTATGTAGCACCAGAGACACTTACGAAAGCTGAAAATATTGAATTTTTTGCCGACTTAAACATTTCTTTTGTCGCCGTAGATGAGGCGCATTGTATCTCAGAATGGGGGCATGATTTTAGACCTGAATATCGCAAATTGCGCGGTATGATTGAAGCGATAGATCCGAATATACCGATCATTGCACTTACTGCCACGGCTACACCTAAAGTGCAAGATGATATTGTAAAAAATCTTGAATTACGTGACCCTAAGGTTTTTATTTCTTCTTTTAATAGACCCAATCTTTATTATGAAATTGTGCCCAAAGGGTCGAAGGAGCAAACATTAAAAAGTATTGTTCGGTTTATTCATTCCATGCGAGGTAAAAGCGGTATTATATACACGCTCAATCGTAAGACGACAGAAGAGTTGGCTGGCTTGTTACAAGCTAATGGCGTGAGTGCAGTAGCCTATCATGCAGGTTTAGAATCAAATATTCGCTCTCAAAGGCAGGATTTGTTTTTGATGGAGAAAGTGGATGTAATTGTTGCCACAATTGCATTTGGAATGGGTATAGATAAGCCGGATGTGCGTTTTGTTATCCATTTTAATATACCTAAATCATTAGAAAATTATTATCAGGAAACAGGTAGAGCGGGTAGAGATGGTTTGGAGGGTAAATGTCTTTTGTATTATTCTCATAAGGATGTACAAAAGCTGGAGCACCTCATGAGAGACAAGCCTTTGAGTGAACGAGAGATGGGAGGACAGTTAATTGCAGAAACTGTAGCTTATGCCGAAAGCAGTGTATGTCGTAGGAAATTATTACTACATTACTTTGGAGAAGTACTTGAAAGTAAAAATTGCGGCAATTGCGATAATTGCTTGAATCCGAAAGAAAAATTAGATGTAAAAGATTCAGTTAAAATAGTATTGGATACTATTAAGGCTGTAGATGAGCGTTTTGGTATTGATTATATTGTTAATGTGGTATTGGGTGTCAGCAATCCTCAAATAGTAACCTTCCGTCATAACAAGCTTAAAGTATTTGGAAGTGGGTTGGTTATGGGAATGGAAGCTAACTTCTGGCAGTCACTGATTCGTCAAATGATGCTGGAAGGTATGATACGGAAAGATATTGAAGAGTATGGCTTACTCAAAATAAATGAGGTTGGTCACAAATTCCTCAAAAAACCATTCTCCATTGAAGTTTCACTTAATCACAACTATCAGGAAGAGCAGGATGATGACGAAACTATAAATTCGGGAAGTAGCGCAGGAGCGGCATTGGATGAAACATTGTTTAAGATGCTTATGGACTTGCGTAAGGAAGTTGGTATGGAATACAAATTACCACCTTTTGTCATTTTCCTCGAAAATTCTATCGAAGATATGGCTACCAATTATCCTACAACCTTGGAAGAGCTCGAAAAAATACAAGGTGTAAGCAAGGGGAAAGCATTGAAGTATGGTAAAAAGTTCATTAAGCTTATCGCACAATATGTAGCAGAAAATGAAATCGAGAAGTCGGATGAATTTGTGATGAAGAGTGTGGTGAACAAGAGCGGGATGAAGGTTTTTATTATTACTAATATTGATAAAAGAATTCCACTAGAAACCATTGCAAAGAATAAGGGTATCACCATGCAGGAATTATTAATAGAAATGGAAACCATTGTTGCCAGTGGTACCAAGCTAAATATTAGTTATTGTATTGATGAAGAAATGGACGAAGACGAGCAAGAGGAGATTTTTGATTATTTCCGAAATAGCCAAGTCGATGATTTGAATGACGTTTATGAAGAATTTAAAGATACGGCTATAAGTATTGAAACATTGCAGTTAATGCGCATTATGTTCTTAAGTGTTTATGGTAATTAGAAAAATATAGAAGATATTGCCAATAACAATTATATAGATAGATGAAACCAATTCAGGATACATTTGCGTTACTGCAATCGCCTAAAAGAATATTTATAACAACGCATCATAAACCTGATGGCGATGCCATTGGTAGTATGATGGCATTAGCACATTACTTTATAAAGAAAAACCATATTGTTACACCTGTTTCTCCGAGCGAAGTACCTGATTTTCTGAGCTGGATACCGGGTATTGAATTGGTACTCAATTATGAAGCAGAACCTAAACTTGCTACTCAAGCAATTAATGAGGCAGATATTATCTTTTGCCTCGACTTTAATGATTTGAGCAGAGTGAAAAGTATGGAGTCTTTGTTGGAACATGCAGTGCAACCCAAGGTGTTGATTGATCATCACATGTTCCCAAAGCCGAGTTTCGAATTTGGAATGAGTATTGCAGAAAAGAGCAGTACATGTGAATTAGTTTATGATTTTATAAATCTCGCCAATGACAATGAGCTTATAGATGCTACTATCGGAGCTTGTTTATACACAGGTGTAATGACTGATACTGGCTCGTTTCGATTCCCGGCCTGCACTGCAAGTGTACATGAAATGATTGCCGATTTAATGCGAAAAGGCCTGCAGCATACTCCAATACATGAGCATGTTTATGATTCTTGGTCGGAACAGAGAATGCGTTTGGTAGGTCATGTATTGAAAGAGAAAATGGAAATTTTTCCGGAATATAATGCAGGGCTAATTACAATTTCGAAGGCGGACTTAGATGATTTTTTTGTACAGACAGGCGACACAGAGGGGTTAGTAAATTATCCACTAAGCATTGCTGGGATCTCTTTCTCTACACTTATCATTGAACGAAAAGACGGTATTAAGATGTCATTTAGAAGTAAAGGAAGCTTTGATGTCAATTCATTTTCACGCAACTATTTCAATGGTGGCGGGCACTTTAATGCTTCAGGTGGACAGTCTTCACAAGATTTTATTGAAACAATATTACGATTTAAGGAAATTTTATCCGAAATTCACCCCCAAAATTAAAAATTTTATAATCATCTCAATTTTATGTTCAAACAAATTATCCCAATTGCCCTATTAGGAGCTACATTAGTTGGATTCTCTGCCTGTAAACAAAACGGCGGTTTCAAAAAAACAAAAGACGGTATTGAATACAATATCGTAAAAGATGTACCTGGTACGCAAATGCCTAAAATTGGCGACATTATCGAATACCACATGATTGTTAAGATCGGAGATAGTGTGTTGGCTGATACTCGTAAAGCAATGAACGGACAACCTGTTCAGAAAATGTTACAAGAAGTTCCTGCGGCTAATAAGAAAATGGATCCAACAGAAGTATTGACAATGTTGACTCCTGGTGATAGTGTAGTTATTCGTACCGAAATTGATTCGAATATGCACAAAATGTTTACGTTTGCTAAGCCTACTGATAAATTAGAATATCAATTTGTGTTGGTATCTGTAAAAACAAAAGATCAAGCTCAAAAAGAAGCAAAAGAAAAAGCTTCAGCACAAGCTCAGGTGGATGATAAAATATTAACGGATTATTTCACTAAGAATAATATAAAAGCTCAAAAAACAGCTTCTGGACTATATTACGTAATAGCGACTCTAGGTGCAGGTGAAAATCCAACTCCGGGTAAAACTGTAAGTGTAAATTATACTGGTAAAACAATTGACGGTGTTGTTTTTGATTCTAATTTAGAACAAGAATTTCAGCACGTTAAACCTTTGGAATTCCCAATTGGTCAAGGTCAGGTTATTCCAGGATGGGACGAAGGTATTGCGTTGTTGAAAAAAGGCGCTAAAGCGACATTGTATGTACCAAGTACTTTGGCTTATGGTGCTCAAAGCCCTAATCCAAAAATTCCTGCAAATGGCATTTTGGTTTTTGACGTTCAATTATTAGACATTAAATAATTAGTAAACAACTTATTTCTTAGAAAACACAATCAATATGAAGAAAATATTAGCACTGCCAATTGCACTGTTTGCAATTTCAAGCACTGATACTGCAATGGCTCAAAATCAAAAAGAATCCTTTGTAGCTAATACAGTAACAGTTGTAAAAACAGAAAACGGTTGGACTGAATTGAGTGATGGTCTTAGTTACCGTGTTTGGAAAAAAGGCACAGGTAAAAAACCACAGGTTGGTGATTTTATTACAATTCATACTAAAGCCCATGTAGGTGATAGCGTATTATTTAGCTCCCGAGTGGTTAATAAAAATGAACCTTTTGAACTTCAAGTTCGTCCACCACAACAACCTCGTTATGATTTGATGGATGGTTTTCAAATGTTATCTGAAGGCGATAGTGCTACATTCCGTATGCCTTTGGATACAATTCTGAAAATGGGCGCACCTGCTGCTCCTTGGATGAAGAAAGAAGCGGGTGTAATGTTTGATCAGGAAATAGTAATGGTGAAAGTGAAAGGCCAGGCAGAAGCTTTTAAAGAAAAAGCTGCAAAAGGTAAAGCACAAATGGAAGCTGACGAAAAATTGTTGAAAGCTTATTTTGCTAAAAACAATATCAAGGCAATCAAACATCCATCTGGTATGTATTATACGATGAATAAAGTAGGTACAGGTGATACAGCCCGAATTGGTAAAAAAGTGAGTGTAAACTACACTGGAAAAACAATGGATGGTAAGAAATTCGATTCGAATGTCGATAGTGCCTTTAAACATGTAGAACCATTTAGTTTCAACTTAGGTCAAGGCCAAGTTATCCCAGGATGGGATGTTGGTGTTGGTTTGTTGAAAAAAGGTTCTAAAGCGACTTTGTATATCCCAAGTCCAATGGCTTATGGTGAAAGAAGCCCAAGTGCTGCAATACCACCAAATTCTGTATTGATCTTTGATGTAGAAGTTAAGGATATTAAAGACGCAGAAGTAGCTCCAACACAAGCTCAAGAACCTAAAAACTAATTGGTACATTTAGGGATGAATAAAAGCTTTGTTAGCTCAATAATATTAATTACAACAGGGTGTTTGCTTATGGCAAATACCCTGTTTGCTTTTACTCGCCAAGATACGTTACGAGGCAGTAATGGACGAGGCAGGGATTGGTGGAATGTGCAACAATATTCATTACGTTTTGACGTAGATACAGCAGCCCGAAGTATAAAAGGTACGCATACGATCCAATTTACTATAGTTGGTAAAGTACACGATAGTATCCAAATAGATTTGCAGGAACCGATGCTGTTGGATAGCGCTGTTTTTAATGGTAAGCCATTTCGCAATTTTGTACGGGAAGGAAATGTATATTGGTTAAAAGATTCCTTCTCAAAATATGTTTGGAAAGATGTATCGGAGCTTCAATTGTTTTATCATGGTAAACCCCGCGAAGCGGTAAAACCACCTTGGGATGGTGGCTTTATTTGGACTAAAGATAGTACTGGTAAACCTTGGATATCGGTAGCGTGTCAAGGCTTGGGCGCCAGTAGTTGGTGGCCTTGTAAGGATTATCAAGGAGATGAACCTGACAGTGGCATGATCATTTATCAACCTCATGATTTAGGAACATTAGATTTTGTAAGTAATGGTAGGCTAAAAATTGCCGCTGATACATTGCATGATTCGCTTACGGGTGAAATTACAATACGTGTTACTGATATGTGGTGGAAAATTGAAAATCCTATCAATACTTATGATGCGACATTTTATCTTGGTGATTATGTGAACTGGAATGATTCACTCCATGGAATAGATGGAAATCTTGATTTGAATTTTTATGCATTACACAATAACGAAGAAAAGGCGCGTGAACAATTCAGGCAGGTAAAGCCTATGTTGCATTGCTTTGAATATTGGTTTGGTTCCTATCCGTTTTACGAAGACGGTTATAAAATAGTTGAGGCTCCCTTTTTAGGCATGGAACATCAGAGTGCTATTGCTTATGGCAATAACTATGTACAAGGTTACAAAGGCAGAGACAGAAGCAGTACTGGTGTTGGTTTGTTGTTCGATTTCATAATCGTACACGAAAGCGGACACGAATGGTTTGGCAACAGCATTACAGCTACTGATATTGCAGACAATTGGATTCATGAAGGCTTTACTACTTATTCAGAGACCCTGTTTGCCGAATGTCAATTTGGTAAAGAAAAAGCATTTGAATATTGCCGTGGAGAATGGAAGAATATTAAAAATGACCGGCCTGTTATCGGTAGTTATGGTGTAAACGATGAAGGAAGTGCAGACAAGTATGACAAAGGGAGTGCACTTATTCATACTATTCGGCTGGTCATGAATGATGATGAAAAATTTCGTTCTTTACTGCATGAAATCAATAAGAAATTCTATCACAAACAGGTCTCAACGCAAGATATAATATCATTGGTTGATCAATATACCAGGCATGATTTTACACCATTGTTTGACCAATACCTGCGTACTGTTGATATTCCTGTTTTGGAATGGTATGTAGCGCATAAACGCTTGTACTATCGTTTTACTCATGTTGTACCCGGGTTCAGTTTGCCTTTAACTGTTTTTATTGATCGTGCAAATAAGCAAATACGAGTAAATGAAATATGGCAAACAATAAAATTAAAAACTAATAAACAGGACATTCTGTTTTCCAAAGAATTTTTGATAAAGGATGAACATCCGGGATCGGAAAGTATAATTCAAATTACCCATTAAGGGTTGTTCTCTTTTATCGAATACAGTAAATCAAAGCAATATGTACTTGCCATTTTATTTATGGAACAAGATCTATGAAAGGCTCAATAATGGCGGTTTTTAGCCGATCGTATTGCTAATGAAAAATATTTCGATTTATAACAATTACTTGATATTTCGCCTTATTTCGTAAGTATTGTTTTGTTATCTTTGCGACTGTTGAAAAAAGTACGAGTAAAAAAGTATCCAATCATTTTATAAAAATATCTCTCATAGTCATGGGTTACATCAAAGACCATTTCAAAGAAGTAGCTGATAAACAATCGGCTGAAATTAAAAAACTAATTGCCGAGCATGGTGACCTTTCATTGGGGGAAGTTACTATTGCTCAAGCTTATCAGGGAATGCGTGGTATTCCTGGATTGATTACCGAAACCTCTTTGCTTGATTCAAATGAAGGTATCCGTTTTCGCGGTTATTCGATTCCTGAATTAAGAGAAAAATTACCACATGCGGAAGGCGGAAAAGAACCATTACCAGAAGGTTTATTTCATTTGATGCTTATTGGAGAATTACCAACTCATGAAGACGTAGAACATATCTCTTCTACTTGGGCTCGTCGCTCACATGTTCCTAATCATGTTTTCGATGTTATAGAATCTTTACCTGTTACTACCCATCCTATGACTCAGTTTAGTATTGCAGTTTTGGCATTACAAACAGAATCTAAATTTGCGAAAGCATACAATGATGGTATCAATAAAAAAGAATATTGGAATTATACGTACGAAGATACAATGACTTTGATTGCTCGCTTACCACGTGTGGCAGCATATATCTATCGTCGAAAATATAAAGGAGGAGAGCATATACAACCCGATGGTATGTTGGATTGGTCAGCTAATTTCGCACACATGTTGGGTTATGAGGATAATGGTTTTGTGGAATTGATGCGCTTGTATATGACTATTCATGCGGACCACGAAGGCGGTAATGTTTCCGCTCATGCTACACATTTGGTTGGTTCTGCATTAAGCGATCCTTATTTGTCTTTTGCTGCTGGTATGACAGGTCTTGCAGGACCATTGCATGGTCTGGCTAATCAAGAGGTGATTCGTTGGATTGAAGAGCTCCAAAAAGAATTAGGCACATTACAACCATCAAAAGAACAAATAGCAGATTACATTAAGAAAACATTGCTCGATGGTAAAGTAGTACCAGGTTATGGTCATGCTGTATTGCGCAAAACAGACCCTCGTTTTACTGCTCAAATGGAATTTGCAAAAGTGCATTGTCCTGATGATCCAACAGTACAAACAGTTTGGAATGTTTATGAAGTGGCTCCTGCAATATTAGAAAACACTGGAAAAATCAAAAACCCATGGCCTAATGTGGATGCCCATTCCGGCTCTTTGTTGAAACATTACGGATTGGTAGAAGAAGACTTTTACACGGTATTGTTTGGCGTTAGCCGTGCATTAGGCGTATTGGCAAGTCTTTGCTGGGATAGAGCTTTAGGCTTCCCGTTGGAACGTCCAAAATCAATGACTACAACTTGGATAAAAGAATACATTGCTAAAGAAGCCGTAAAATAAATTGTCCAAATAAAACATAGAGGAGCACACATTTTATAAGAATGTGTGCTCCTTTTTATGTCAGTTATAGCAGCAACTATTTAATAATAACCATTAAATAAATTTTAAAAAAAAAAGCAACAAATATTTGCATACGTTACGCATTACCACTACTTTGTGCGCGCTAAAAACAAGTAAACGCATGAAATGTAGAATGCCCTATCAGTACATAATGGCTGCAATGACAGCGGTAACCATTATTCCCCAATATGTTGCTGCACAAAAAGCAGACCAGAATATTACACTTTCCTGGGGAGAAGAATATGTATTACCCAAAAAGCATGAAGACCTCGGGTTTGTAGGAAATGAAAAAGACGGATACATTCAAATAGGACATAAACACGATGCCTCTTTGTCTTTTCAGAAATTTGATAACAAATTACATTTGGTCAGTGAAAAAGAAGCAGAACTTACAGAGATGCCCAGTCACTACGACAGCGAATGTATGTTGCAGATAGGTGAAAAATCTTTCTGGTTTTTCTCTACTTGGGATAGGTCTGAAAACCGGGAAGGTTTGTATGCTCAGGAAATCGACCTCGCTACCGGTATGTTGAAAGGCGCCGCAAAAGAAATTCTGCATTCAACAAAACTGGTGAAATTTCAATTATTTTCCGGTGGTGCCGGCTTGGACTATGGATACGGCAGTACCAACAAATGGAAAGTTTACTATTCTTATGACAAATCAAAAATTCTGGTAAAATATCGTGCCCGTCTTAACAAAAGGGACGATGACAGCAATAATGAATTTGGTCTTTTCGTTTTTGATACTAATCTGAATTTAATATGGGGAAGGGAAACGGAAATGTCTATTGAAGGGGTAACATTGAACAATGAAGACTATCAGGTGGACAATCAGGGCAATGTATATACTATGGCCAACCAAAGAAATAAAGAATCAAGATTGAACGAGTTAGCCGTGCTGAAATGGAGCAAAGGTGAGGAAAAACCACAAGTGATCCCTTTCGATTTTGCGGGAAAATACGTTAGTTCCGCTATTATATCTGAAGACCCCAAGGGCGAGATAATCGTATCCGGTTACTATTCAAAAAATCGTATAGGAGGGGATGTTGACGGTGTGTTTATACAAAAACTGAATACAGCTACAAACAAAATGGAAAATATCAAGAAAGGGCTTTATGAATTTCCGCTTGATGTTTTAAAATCATACGAGTCGGCACGTACACGCAGAAGAATCGAGCGTAAAAGCAAAAAGAACGGAGCAGAAGCCCCTAATTTAAAACTCAAAGACGTGAGCATTAAAGAAGATGGTTCTATTCAGGTCATTGGCGAAGAGAGTCATGTTGTTTATACTACAAATTATAATGGTCGTACAACCACAACCACTGTTACCTATTATTACGACGATATTATGGCCATGAGTATAGCTCCTGACGGAGAACTGCAGTGGGTGAAAAAAATACCCAAAGAGCAAAGAGGATCAGGAAGAGGTGGAGGATTCAAAATGTTTGGGGGCGGAAGCTCAGATGTCGTTGGTGAGATGTCTTACAAACAGTTTACATTTAAGAAAAACTGTTACTTCTTTTTTATGGATCATAAAGATAATTTAGAATTGAGGCCAAACGAAACACCTTCCACCTTTGTGGACGGAAAAAAAGGAGTAATGGTAGTTGTAAAAGTGGATGAACATGGCAAAATGACCAAGTCAGAACTCTTCAATACCAAAGAAGAAAAAATAAGACTTACTGTTACCGATTTTGATGAGGCCGGAGATAATCAGATTATTGTGCGTGGCCGTGAGCATGGTCGCGATAGCCAGGCTGCTTTAATTACATTTCAATAGTGATTCATTAGGGTTTATTCATTAATCAAAACCGAAAAGGCAAATAAAATAATGCCTTTTCGGTTTTTTTGTAACTAAAAGTTTCAAATTTGTAGTGGAATATCATGAATCAGCTACTTGAGTGTGTACCTAATTTTAGTGAAGGTAGAAATACCACTACAATAAATACCATTGCCGCTGCAATAGCATCGGTCGAAGGTGTCGCTTTGTTACATGTCGATGTAAGCCCTGCCGCTAATAGAACTGTAATGACTTTTGCCGGGGCACCTCAGCAGGTAGTACTTGCTGCTTTTAATGCAATAAAGGTAGCTGCGGAATTGATTGATATGAGCCAGCAAGATGGTGTTCATCCACGTATTGGAGCAACAGATGTTTGCCCTTTGGTCCCTTTACGAGAAATGACTATGGAAGAGGCTGTTGCTTGTTCTAAATCATTAGGCAAAATGGTAGGTGAAAATTTGCAGGTACCTGTTTATTTGTATGAATATTCTGCTGACAAGGATTATAGAAGGTCTTTACCTGTTATTCGTAAAGGTCAGTACGAAGGCCTCTCAGATAAAATGCAACAACCGGAATGGTATCCTGATTTTGGTTCGCAAACCTTTAATCCAAAATATGGAGCAACAGTTATAGGAGCACGAGATATTCTGGTTGCATTCAACATTTCACTCCATACGGATGATGTACAAAAAGCGCATTGGATAGCGCAAAGATTGAGGGAAAGTGGCTATACACAAACTATCGACGGGCATAAATATAAAGTCGCGGGAGCATTGCCTAAACTGCGGGCCATCGGTTGGTACATGGCGGACTACCAACAAGCACAGGTTTCACTTAATCTTTTAGATTACAGAATCACCTCACCATTGAAAGCATGGAATGAATGCGCGCGTTTGGGTGCTGAAATAGGTGTAACACTTGCCGGTAGCGAATTAATTGGATTAATGCCTGAAGCCTGTTTACTGGAAGCAGGTATCTTTGCGCAGCAACAAAAAGGATTAATGCACAATAATCAAGAAGAACTCATCGCAGCTGCAATTGAATATTTAGGTTTGAATAAACTGAAACCTTTTGATCCGAATGAAAAAATATTAGAATATAAATTGAAATCAGTAGGCTATTGACAATAACTCATTTGCTTTAGTTACTTGTTTCGATTTATTTAAAAAGTACACAACCTGATGATAAAACAATTGTTTCGATTTTTATTATATCCGTTTACTATTCTTTACGGTAGCGTGGTTTGGCTCCGCAATCGTTTGTACGATAGTGGTTTCATGTCTTCTGTAGAGTTTGATATTCCTGTAATTGCAGTAGGCAATCTATCTGTAGGAGGTACAGGTAAAACGCCTCATGTTGAATACCTGATTCGCTTGTTACAATATCATTATCGTGTGGCCACCATGAGCCGGGGTTATAAACGTCGCACTCAGGGTTTTGTATTGGCTGATGCTGCTACAAATGCATATCATATTGGTGATGAACCGATGCAATACCATCTTAAATTCCCGGGATTGGCAGTGAGTGTAGCAGAAGAGCGCATGACTGGTATCCCTTATTTACTGCAACGTCGGCCTGAAGTAGAAGTAGTGTTGCTTGACGATGCATATCAGCATCGTTCTGTAAAAGCAGGTATGAATATTTTAATTACGGATTTCTCGAGGTTATTTTATAAAGATTTCATTTTACCTTATGGAAGTTTGAGAGAGGGCAGGGGAGCATACAAACGAGCTGATATAATTATTGTGTCAAAATGCCCTGCGGATATAAATGAAGTAAAGGCATCCGAAATACGAGGTAAAATAAATCCCTTGCCGCATCAGTCCGTTTTTTTTAGTACGATACAATATGCTCAACCTTATAACTTTTTTACGAATGAGCAGGTGACTATTGGACAAAAACATGTGGTGATAATTTCGGGTATTGCACGCCCAGAACCAATGTTGAACTATGTGGAGCAACAAGCGAAAAGCGTACATCTACTCAGTTATCCGGATCACCATTTTTTTACTGCAAGAGATTTGGAAGAGATGAAAGCTACTATTCAGAATGCAGTAGAAGGATCCATATTACTTACAACAGAAAAAGATGCAACAAGATTGCATCTGCATCTGGATGTGATCAAGTCTTGGAATGTTCCCATATTTGTATTGCCGATTGAAGTCGCTATATTATTAGGTGCACAAGAACATTTTGATGGTTTGGTCAATAACTTCATTGAGCAAAATACCACTACAAATTACAATGAAGAAGAGCTTGATTAAATAAGCGTTGGGAATAAGATTAATCTAATTTTGCCTTTAGCATTCTCCAATTATCGTGCATGTCTTTCTTTATTTCAACATTTTTGTAACCTGTTGCTATAAATAATTCTTTAGTTTGATGGGCAAAATCGCGATGCAATTCGCAGTAAATTGTTCCATTGCCGTTCAGATGCGTTTTGCCAAAATGAGCAATCGCTCTATAAAATAACAATGGATCATGATCGGGTACAAACAACGCCGTTCCTGGTTCGTAGCCTTTTACATTTAAGTGCATTTCCTGTTCTTCTGATTCGGGTATATAAGGAGGGTTGGACACTATAATATCGTATAAGGGTAAGGACTGCTGTGCTTCATTGTCTAAAAAATTGAGCTCTATTAAATGCACCTCGGCATTTAATCTTCGGGCATTTTTTTGAGCAACTTCCAGGGCTCCTGTATTAATGTCGCAGCTGCTGATATGGGCTGTCGGCATTTCTAATTTTAAAGAGATCGGAATACACCCACTTCCCGTTCCGATGTCTAAAATGCTTATTGGTTCAGTAGATGACTTATAATCATTCAAGATCCCAATCACTAATTCTTCAGTTTCGGGTCGTGGAATCAGTACTTGTTCATTCACTTCAAAAAGCCTTTCCATAAAATACGCTTTCCCCGTAACGTACTGCAATGGCTTGCCTTGCAGTAATTCGTCCAGCATATATTCAAAAGCATTTTCCTGTATCGGATTGAATAAGGTATCCTTCTGCATTAACCGGTCTATTTTGCTCAGCCCGGTTATGTCTTCCAGCACTTCGTGTGCAATTGCAGCGGATTCCTGCTCATCGTATATGTTGCAGAGTTCGTTTTTTAAAATATAAAATGCCCCACCATAGCTATTCATAGCGCAAATATAGAACCTTTTACCACAGCTGAATTATCAATAGTATTTGACTAATTTCGCAACATTCCATTGCTTATGAATGACCTGATGTTGATGCAACGTTGTCTGGAACTGGCGGCGCTATCCAAAGGCAATACCGCCCCTAATCCTATGGTGGGTGCGCTATTGGTATATAATGATCGAATTATAGGCGAAGGGCGGCATGAGCAATATGGACAAGCACATGCAGAGGTTAATTGTTTTGAACAAGTAACAGAACAAGACAAGCATCTGATTTCTGAATCAGTGATGTATGTCAGTCTAGAACCCTGTGCACATCAAGGGAAAACACCACCTTGTGCTCATCGTATAATAAAAGAAGGCGTAAAGAAAGTCGTGATTTGCAATACGGATCCTTTTAAACAAGTAGATGGCAGGGGTATTCAATTGTTGCGCGAAGCTGGTATTGCAGTAACAACTGGAGTGTTGGAGACAGAAGGGGCATGGCTTAATCGGCGATTTTTTACATTTCACCAACAACAAAGGCCTTACATCATATTGAAATGGGCACAAACGAGCAATGGATTTTTTGCACCAAAAGACCATTCTCGATTACAAATGAGTAATGAATTCAGTACTCGATTGAGTCATCAATGGAGAAGAGCAGAGTCTGCAATAATGGTGGGTTTTACTACAGCAATGAATGATAATCCGCAACTCATATCGCGCTATGGGCATGGTAATCAGCCGCTACGTATTGCACTGGATAAGGATTTGAGGCTACCACTGAATCATCATCTGTTAACTCAAGATTTTCCTACTTGGATTATTAATCAGCATAAAAATGAAGTGCAAGGTAATATTCACTTTGTAAAACTTCCATTCAACGAACATTTACTTTCATCATTATTAGCACATTTGTACCAGGCTCAAAAACTTTCATTAATAGTGGAAGGAGGAGCGCAATTACTCAATAGTTTTATTGCACAAAACCTTTGGGATGAAGCCAGGGTTTTTGTAACACCTAATGTATTACATGATGGATTAGCGGCTCCTTTGCTACCTCCTTCAAAAAACGTTTTTGAAACGGATTTGGCGCAAGATAAACTTCATGTTTCATTGAATGAAAACAATCCTTACCAATTTTTTCCAAAGCTCTAGTGCTTTATTCATTTATGATTTATTTGTTACTCACCGTTTTACTCAATGCTTTATTGGCGGTCATTTTTAAATTGTTTGATCGCTTTAAGGTTGATAACCTCCAAGCAATTGTCATTAATTATTGGGTTTGCGTAACAACCGGTTCTTTATTTTTAGGCGATTTTCCCATTTGTGCTGAAAGTATTGCTCAGCCTTGGTGTCCGCTGGCTTTACTGATGGGAGCCGGCTTTATTCTGGTCTTTAATTTATTTGCATTTTGTACCAAGACAGAAGGAATTACAACTGCTACTATTGCCAATAAACTATCATTAGTTATTCCGGTTCTTTTTTCAGTTTTCCTTTATTCCGAAAAATTGAGTCTGATTCATATATTGGGTATTTTGATCGCTTTCCCGGCTGTTTATTTGGCCGCATCGGCTTCAGAGACCAGCTCTGACAGTCCCAAAAAATTTCATTTTGGATGGGCCGCATTACTGTTTTTAGGGAGCGGCTTATTGGATACCGGAATGAAATTTGCCCAACAAAAATTTTTGGTAACACCTCGCCAACAGGCCGTTTATACCATTCATTTATTTGCAGTAGCAGGTTGTATTGGTACACTTATACTACTGGTTTTAGTACTTAAAAAAAGAATTAAACTTTCCATACGCAATGTTGGTGGTGGTATTGTCTTAGGTATCCCCAATTATTTCTCCATTTATTTTATGATACGTATGTTGAACTGTAATTTCCTGAAAAGCTCGGCAATGATACCGCTGAGTAATATAGGAGTGTTGTTTGCATCTTCATTGTTTGCTATTCTTTTGTTTAAAGAAAAAATGACTACGAAAAAATGGATTGGTTTTGGCTTGTCTTTAGTTGTAATAATCCTATTGGCAATGGCCTGATTTTGATGCATAAAAAAGCCGCCTTCAATTATTGAAGGCGGCTTTCATTTTTTTAGATTTTTTATACCGGTAATATCCAGCCATGAGTGTCTGCAACACGACCATAACGAATATCATCTAATGTTGTTTTTACCCAATTTACAATTTCCCATTCTTCAACAGGGCGTAGTTGCATCTCGTCCGTATGGAAAGTCAATTTACCAATTGGAGCTACAGATGCTGCTGTTCCTGTCCCAAAAGCTTCGGTTAATTTGCCGTTTTTGTATGCTTCTTCGAGTTCGTCTATTGAAATTGGACGTTCTTCTACAATAATTCCTCGCTCTTTCAATATGGTGATAACACTGTCGCGTGTAACACCGGCAAGAATAGTTCCACTGTTCAAATCGGGCGTAATTACTTTTCCATCTATTACAAAAAAGACATTCATTGTACCAATCTCTTGTACATATTTATGTTCAAATCCATCTGTCCATAGGATTTGATCATAACCCATTTTTTTAATTTGCTGGTCAGGATACATGCTTGCTCCATAGTTGCCTGCCGCTTTAGTAAAGCCTATGCCACCAGGAAAGGCGCGTACATATTCATCATGAACAAATATAGAAACCGGCTTGCTATAATATGCAGCTGCGGGGCTTGTAATAATAAGAAATGTAAATTTTGTTGCAGGACGCACGCCAACAAACTCATCAGTAGCAATCATAAATGGACGAATGTACAAAGATGAACCTGCCGCAGTTGGGACCCAAGCTTCATCAATTTCTATCAATTTACGCATACCTTCTACAAATAATTCTTCCGGAACATCGGGCATAGCCATACGATGTGCAGATTTATTCATGCGTTTCCAGTTGTCTTGCGGACGGAAAATTCTTGCTTTCCCATTGGCATCTTTATATGCTTTTACACCTTCAAAAATTGCCTGACCATAGTGCATAAAGGTAGTGGCAGGACTAAGGCTTAAATTGGCGAATGGTATAATTTCAGGTGTACCCCAAGCTCCATCTTCGTAATGTGCAACAAGCATGTGATCAGAATATTGCTTTCCAAATTGTATATTCTCTTGGTTAAATTCGCTGATCCTGCTATTGGGAGTTTTACTGATTTTAATATCTAATTCCATTACGCTCATAAATGCATCATTTTAAGTGGATGATAAAAACTAATTTTGCACAAAGAAAAAGTATTTTTTGCAAAAAGAGTCACTTATACTATTTGTAACATTTGTTTTATGGAAAATGTAATTCCCGATATTTTTAAATCACCACTTGTAAATATAAGCTGGGACGCATTTTGGGAGCAATTGCCAGAAGATATGGCTCAACTCATACCTAAAGATACGTTGGTATTAAGCTTGCCTTTTGTGCAAGGTTCGCAGGAAGAAGTTCAACTAGTTAAAATGCTTGCTGCGTGTAAGTTATCTACTGAACATTATAATGTGGTTCAAATGACGGAGGGACAGAAAATAGCCTGGCATCTTTTACGTGACCTTACGAAACCTACAAAAGTACTTTTGTTAGGCATTCATCCGGAACAGCTGGGCATTGCTGCATTGTTTGTACAGCACGAAATCAATAATTTCGATAATGTAAAATGGACACCAACTTTACCTTTAACTTTGCTACAGGCCAATAATCCACTTAAGCAGCATCTTTGGACGAATGTATTTCAGCAATTGTATTTATGATGAGCTAGGGTTGCTATATTATTGACGGAAAATTTATGCGATTCTATTTTATAAGACTTTCATTAATTGTTATAAAAATTTTCACAAAAACAGATTTTGTAAAAATCAATTGCCATATTACCTTTGCACATGGCTGCAAAATCTAAGTTCTACGGTGAGGGACTCACATTCGATGATGTACTCTTAATGCCGGCTTATTCAGAAGTACTTCCGCGCGAAGTAAATATTACTACTCAACTTACAAAAGACATTCAACTGCACTTACCAATGGTATCAGCAGCAATGGACACTGTTACAGAATCGCGTCTAGCGATGGCTTTGGCACGTGAAGGTGGTATCGGTATTCTCCACAAAAATATGAGTATCGAAAAACAAGCAGAACAGGTACGTAAAGTAAAACGTTCTGAAAGTGGTTTAATCGTCGATCCCATTACATTGGCTCCGACTGCTACTGTTGGCGATGCGCTTCGATTGATGAAGGAGAATAAAATCGGTGGTATTCCTATTGTTGATGACAACAAAAAACTGGTGGGTATCGTTACCAACCGTGATTTACGTTTTGAAAAAAACAATAAGAAAAAAGTGAGCGAAATAATGACTCACGAAAGATTAGTGGTTGCCCCATCGGGTACTACTATGGCTAAAGCCGAAAAAATACTGGAACAACACAAAATAGAAAAATTACCAATTACTGATAAGTCGGGCAAATTGATTGGACTTATTACCTTCCGCGATATTGTTCATTTAAAGAGCTATCCAAACTCATGCAAAGACAGCATGGGACGTTTAATTGTTGGTGCTGCCGTTGGTATAACAGCCGATTCATTAGACCGGGTATCTGCACTGATAGCTGCAGGTGTGGATGTGATTACTTTGGATAGTGCACACGGACACTCCAAAGGAGTATTGGATATGGTGAAGCTGGTTAAGAAAACATTTAAAGGATTGAATGTAATTGCGGGTAATGTCGCGACAGCCGAAGGTGCAAAAGCATTAGCGGCGGCAGGCGCCGATGCCGTAAAAGTAGGTGTAGGTCCTGGATCTATATGTACGACACGTATTGTTACCGGTGCCGGTGCTCCGCAGCTTACCGCTATTATAGAAGCGGCTCAAGCACTCAAAAAATCAGGTGTTCCTGTAATTGCAGATGGTGGTATCCGTTATACAGGTGATATGGTAAAAGCGATAGCTGCCGGAGCCAATTGCGTAATGGCTGGTTCTATATTTGCAGGAACGGAAGAGAGTCCTGGAGAAACAATCATTTACGAAGGCCGCAAATTCAAATCATACAGAGGTATGGGGTCTGTTGAAGCGATGAAAGAAGGCTCCAGCGATCGTTATTTTCAGGATGTAGAGGCCGATATTAAAAAATTAGTTCCGGAAGGTATCGTTGGCCGGGTTCCTTACAAAGGTGAATTGAGTGAAGTAATGCAACAGTTTGTTGGCGGATTGCGTGCAGGCATGGGTTATTGCGGAGCAAAAGATATTAAGACCTTACAGGAGCAATCGCAGTTTGTAAGGATCACTTCAGCTTCCATGGCAGAAAGCCATCCGCATAATGTGGTGATTACTAAAGAAGCTCCTAACTATAGCAGATAATTTTTAGATTGAAGTATTTAGTTAAAAGTTGCTTGTAAGATGTGTTTGAGTTACGTTACTTAAATTTAAATACCTATAGCAAAATACTTGATACTTTACCCAAATACATTACTTTTGCACAATTATTTTAAAAATAACACACATTAAACTTTATGGCATCACAAAAAATTCAGGAATTATTAGGCGATAAAGCCGCTTACTATTTAGATCATACATGTTCTACAATTGACAAATCGTCTTTGCATTTACCATCAGCTACTGCTATAGAAGACGTTTGGACTAATTCAAATCGCAATATTCAAACCTTACGCAGCATTGCCGCATTGAGCAATCATGGTCGTTTGGCAGGTACAGGTTATGTATCTATTTTGCCTGTAGATCAAGGTATAGAACACAGTGCAGGAGCCTCTTTTGCACCAAATCCAATCTATTTCGATCCTGAAAATATTGTGAAATTGGCTATGGAAGGCGGATGTAATGCAGTTTGCTCTACATTCGGTGTGTTAGGAAATGTTGCCCGTAAGTATGCACACAAAATTCCAATGATTGTAAAAGTGAATCACAACGAATTTTTATCATATCCCAATGCCTACGATCAAATCATGTTTGGTACGATAAAAGATGCTTGGAATATGGGAGCGACAGCAATTGGTGCAACTATTTATTTTGGTTCTCCAGAAAGCAATCGTCAAATAGTAGAAGTTGCTAAAGCATTTGAATATGCACATGAATTGGGTATGGCTACAGTGTTGTGGTGCTATCTGCGCAGCAACGACTTCAAAAAAGATGGCGTAGATTATCATGCTGCTGCCGATCTTACGGCACAAGCTAACCACTTGGGTGTGACTATTCAAGCAGATATTATCAAGCAAAAATTACCTACAAACAATGGTGGATATAATGCCATTAATGTTGGTAAAACAAGTCCGCTTGTTTATTCTAAATTAACTACAGATCACCCAATTGATTTGACTCGCTACCAAGTAGCGAATTGCTATATGGGGCGTGTTGGTTTGATCAACTCTGGTGGTGAGTCAAAAGGTGCAACTGACCTTGCCGAAGCAGTAACTACAGCTGTGATTAACAAACGTGCCGGTGGTATGGGTTTAATCAGCGGACGTAAAGCCTTCCAAAAACCAATGAACGAAGGCGTTGAACTACTGAACACTATTCAGGATGTTTATTTGGACAACAGCATCAGTATAGCTTAATATGCTCTGTTTTATAATTGAAAAAGCCGTTTCATCAAGATGAAACGGCTTTTTCAATGGCGTTCGTTTTTACTCTTTTTAAATCCCTTGTGCTTGTTGCAGCAATATTTTGTGCAATGCCAGCACTTGTGGGATAATAGCTTGCTGATCGTCGTTGGTGATTATATAGTCGCAACGCTTCATCTTCTCCTCTTCATCCATTTGTTTGGCCATTCGATCCAATACTTGGTCTTCGTTTATATGGTCACGCTGCATGGTGCGTGCTATACGCAATGGTTTTGGTGCATTTACGCCAATCATCAAATCCATCATTTGGTAACTGTCGGTTTCGAAAAATAATGCAGCCTCTTTGATCGCATAAGGACTTTTACAACGATTCATCCATTCATCTGAATAGCGGAATACAGCCGGATGAGTGATAGCATTGAGCTGGGCTAATTTATCTTTATCCTTAAAGACTATTGCACCAATCATTTTATTATTCAGTTTGCCATTCACATAGGCATCATCACCAAATAATTTTTTTACACTTTGTATTAATGATTTGTCGTGTTCCATCAGATATTTGGCGGCACTATCGGCATAAAATACAGATATGCCAAGTGTTTCAAACACTTGGCATACAGTAGATTTTCCGGAGCCAATACCTCCTGTTATGCCGACTTTCAGCATGTTTGCATATTGTAATTATTTTGTTGAGGCCACTGCTGTTGGGCTATTCTTTTTGCGGAAAGCAGCAGTTAGTTCCATAGACACAGCAGAACGTTCAATAGTCATGAACGAATTATTGCTGATTTCCAATTTTAATGAACCATCTTCGTTTTCTTTAGCAATTTTACCGTGGATACCGGCAGTTGTGATTATTTGCTCACCTGCAGCAATACTTTCACTAAATTTCTTTTGTTCCTTTGCTTTTTTGGCTTGTGGGCGTATCATGAAAAAATACATTACGACTACCATACCTAACATCATTAATGGGAATCCAAATCCACCGTTAGGCGCTGTTGCCGGAGCTTGTAACAATACTGTTGCGAGATTAATTGTCATTTTGTGGTTGTTTTATTTGTTGTTTTTAAGATTGTATGTTTAATTATTTTTTTGCAGCTTCGTCGTCTAATACGTCTGCTTTGATAAAAAGCATGTGAGTGCCTTTAGTGGAATTGGTAAGTATAGTTACGGATTTGTTTTGAGGTCCGAATTTACCAGTCGAATTAAAACGAACGTGTATTTTGTTGGATTGCCCAGGTGCTATGGGTTCGTGTGGATAGTCTGGCACAGTACACCCACAAGAGCCAGTTGCTTTTGTAATAATCAATGGGTTTTTACCATTGTTCTTAAATACGAAATCATAATCGGCCTTTTCTCCGGCATGCATAGTGCCAAAATCGTGTAAGGTGTCCACAAAATCCATTGTAGCCAAAGTGCGCAATGTCGCAGAGTCGATTCCATTGGCAGTATAGGGATTATTCACTAACGTAGCAGGCAACCCTTTTGTATTTTTCGCATCATTTTTATTGGCATTGTTACATGCAGCCAGACTGATGAGGCAAATACATGCAGCTACAATCGTATTGTTTTTGAGCGTCATCATAGTGTTTTTATTGGTTCAAAAATTAAGTTGAAATTATTTTGTGATTCTGTCTTGTTTTTGAATTTTCTTATCTTTTTCTAAGTCTTTCAGAATATTGTCCAGCACTGCATTTACAAAATGTCCACTTTGTGGTGTACTGTAGGTTTTAGCAATCTCAATATATTCGTTGATGGTAACTTTTGTAGGAATGCTTGGGAAAAACAACAATTCACAAACGCCCATACGTAATAGTATAAGGTCAATAAGTGCTACACGATCCGCCTCCCAATTGATGAGTTTAGGTTCGATCAGCGACATACAAAAATCTGCTTTTTCAATAACTGTTTTCAATAAAGTTTTTGCATATTCATTCTTTTCTGCTGATAGCAGTGACATGTAATTGATGTTGGCGTTGTTTTTGAAAAAATTATCCATCAATATAAAAGCCATGTCTTTATCATCTTCCCAACCATTAAGTTCATCGTGCAGATAGTTGAGGAATTCTTCATTTTTCAGCATTAAATCCGTCCATATAAAACGAATAATTGCTTTTTCGCTTTTCGGATCACGGCTTTGTTCTTCTGTATAAGCGATGTATTCGGGTGTTTGGGCTAATTGCTGGTATAGTTTTTTAACCCATTCTTCATTGATGTTTTGCTGAATACTAGCGCCTGCTACTTTTTGCTGAAAAGTTTCGTTTGATATTGTTTTCCAGATAAAATCATTACCAGCTATTTTAGTATTAACATTTTTGTCCGACTCGGTAAGTAGATATTTGGATAACCGAACTCTTGAATCAGTTTCGGCATATTGAGCAATAGAGCTGATATACAATATTATAGAACTGAAGAGTTCAAGAGAATCGGAGAGCTTTTCGTTAAGAACTTTTACGCTATTGTATATTGCCAATTCTGTATTTTCGGGTTCGGTTGCCGACAATGTATAAAGTGTTTGCATCACTTTTACCCGAATGTTTCTACGACTTATCATAATGCCTTAAAAGAGCCTTTTTGAGCCTGCAAAGGTAGTTTATTTCTGCTCTAAATTTGAAATTTTTCAAAAAATAATTAATACAAAAAAGATGTATTTACACTGTTGGTGTACAAAACTTAGGCATGTACTTGCTCAATTAATGTCATGCTCCGCTCTGTCTCGCTTATGATTTCAATCCGTACTTCCAGATAAGGTTTATGCAAAAGTTCCGGTGCTTTCTCAGGCCATTCTACCCAGGAATAAGCACTGGGTTGGTAGAGTGCGTCTTCGATACCTGCTTGTATTGCTTCTTCTGTCGATCGAATTCGATACCAATCCATGTGGTAAATAATATGCTCCTGGCCGGTTTCGCCAAAACTGTATTCGTTGATGAGCCCGAATGTAGGACTGCTGACCGAATCTTTAACCCCTAGCGTTTTGCACACAGCACTGATAAGTGTTGTTTTGCCGGCGCCCATATCACCAACAAAGGTCCAGACATTAAATTTATGACCGTATTGCCACAATTGATATGCTGTTTGATGTATTGTAGATAAAGAATAGGAAATTTGCATACTTGGTTTTTGTGCGTTGCGCAAAAATACAAGAGAAACAATCATGCAGAAAAATTATTCGCGCACAGTTGAAGGAATGACTTGCGGCAACTGTGCACTCAGTATAACTAAATTGTTGGAAAAGAAAGGCGCTACTCAGGTAATGGCTAATGCAGCATCGGGCGATGTCTCTTTTTCTTTACCCGAGCAAGAAAATGTAGATACCTATTTGAATGCAATAGAAAGCCTTGGCTATCATGTCGTCCGTGACGAAGAGGGGACAACAGCACAAAGTCATCCGCACAATCACACCGACGTTACATCCTTATTATTATGGATTTGTGTAGCGCTGACCATTCCTTTACTGGCACACATGTTTGTGTCTTGGCATGTGCTGCATCAGGTATGGGTACAGTTTGCATTGGCTACACCTGTATTTGCAATTGGCTGTTATGTATTTGCACCAAGTGCATTTCGTTCGTTGAAGCATGGATTACCTAATATGGATGTACTTATTATTATAGGTGCCACTGCGGCTTATGTTTATTCATTGATAGGCTTGTTCTACTATACAGAGTCTGCACACAATTATATTTTCTTTGAAACCGCTGCGTCCATTATTACACTCGTTATGTTGGGCAATTGGCTGGAACATAAAACAATTAAGTCAACTACTGTTGCCATAGACGAGTTGGTACAATTGCAACCACAAAAGGCGCGTATAGTGATGATGGATAGTATTGGAAAGGAAACGATACTCGATACCGAAAGTCGTTTTGTACGCGGTGGCGATATCGTATTGGTGAACACCGGCGACCCTATTCCTACCGATGCTGAAATTGTAAGCGGCGATGCCTTGATTGATGAAAAAATGATTAGTGGCGAAAGTATGCCTGTGCGCAAAACAATTGGCGATGCAGTGGTAGGGGGAACCATTTTGTTGCAAGGTAATTTGCGCCTCAGGGCAACTAATGTTGGTGCCAACAGCGTATTGTCAGGCATTATTAAAATGATTCGGGAAGCACAAAGCACTAAACCTAAGCTTCAGAAATTGGCGGATCGAATATCAGCCATATTTGTGCCGGCTGTACTGGGTATTGCATTACTCACTTTTCTGGTCAATTATTTTTTTGTTGTTACCGGCTTTTCTGAAGCTATGATGCGCAGTATAGCCGTATTAGTCATCTCATGCCCCTGTGCTATGGGGTTGGCTACACCTGCAGCCATATCAGTAGGCTTGGGTAGGGCAGCGCGCAATGGTATATTGGTAAAGGGTGGCGATACACTATCGCATCTGAAGTCTATTCGTCAAATAGTGTTTGACAAAACAGGAACACTGACTACCGGCGATTTGGCAATCAATAAATATCAGCTTTACGATATAGATGAATCTTTATTCAAATCAGTGGTGGTGGCACTCGAGCAAAAATCCTCGCATCCTATTGCACAATCTATTTTGAAACAATGGACTGCTGAGCAAACGATTGGTTTAAGTGACATCCAGGAGATCAAGGGTAATGGCATGGAGGCTACAGATACCGATGGTGGCGTATGGCAATTGGGTTCAGTAAAATGGTTGTCACCCGTTGTGCAGGGCGATGCAGATTTGTACCTCATGCACAACGGACAATTGAAAGCAAGTATGCACATCAGCGACAGGCTTAGAGACGATGCCGTGGCGACGATACAATTACTACAATCAAGAGGCTATAAAACAATATTGCTCAGTGGCGACAAGGTGAGCAAGTGCAATGAAATAGGACAATTGCTGGGTATGGATGAGGTGTATGGCGAACAGAGTCCGGAGCAAAAGAACCAGCAACTTAGCCGTCTGATGGCTGTTGCGCCAACGGCAATGGTCGGCGATGGTATCAATGATGCGGCTGCATTGGCAAGGGCTACGGTGGGCATATCGCTCAGCGAATCTTCGCAAATAGCCATTAATTCTGCCCACATTATTTTATCCAACAACAGGTTGAGCAGCTTGCCTAAGGCGCTGAAGCTGGGTATTTTTACAGATCAGACGATCAAGCAGAACTTGTTTTGGGCATTTATTTACAATGTTTTGGCCATACCGATAGCAGCTTCAGGTTTACTCACACCTACATGGGGTGCTGGTGTTATGGCTTTGAGCGATGTAGTACTTATCTTGAATTCGTTACGCTTAGGTATCAGGAATATCGAAAAATAAAATGCAGCTTTCGTTTTAAAACCTAACTTGCAGCACCTTCTTAGTCAGCTATCCTTTTTTTAGATGATCTAATCTAAAAACAAGGCTGTTGCGTAAGTATGAGTGCACAATTTGAAGAGCTGGTCGATAGCTTTATCGGCAACAGGGTAGGCATTTCCGAACATTTTCTTTCTGAAAAACTGGCTGCTGGTTTGCAGCAAAATCTCTATAATTTATCTGATGATGCTAAGTTGTTTCCCGCAGGTATTGGTAACCATGCCGTGCTGGATGCAACACAACAACTCAGGGGCGATCGGATTTGCTGGATAGAGCCGGATACGACTAATGTTTTTGAGCAGGAGTTTTTGACCCAAGTAGATGATTTTGTGGCATACCTAAATCGTACTTGTTATACAGGCATCAATGCCTACGAATTTCATTATGCCTTGTACGAAGAAGGGAGCTTTTATAAAAAGCATAAGGATCAATTTCAGAACAACGACCACCGTAAGTATTCACTCATCAGCTACCTCAACAATGATTGGATAGCAGCCGATGGAGGTCAATTGGGGATTCATCACGAAACGGAAGCGGTGCAACATATATTACCCACCAATCGTAAAGCAGTTTTCTTTCAAAGCGACGAAATTATGCACGAAGTTACTTTGGCGCATCGCCCGAGGATGAGCATTACCGGTTGGCTAAAGCGGGTATAAACAATGTTGTTTATTTCTTCTTTGCGCCTCTGGTCTTAGGTTTGCCATACTTCTTCATCATCTTGTCGGCATGGCGTACTTTCACATTTACCTTGCTATTTTTAGCTGATTTTTCGTGGAAGGCGGCGCCGACATTCTCGCGTTTGGGTTGCTTGAGCTTGATATTCGGAACAAACACCTTCGGCATTTCATCGTCAGTCAATACTTCCGAAATAATAAGATCCTCCGGCAAAGGCAATATATGGATCTTGTGCGCCATCAATGTCTCAATACTCTCCTGAAAAGCCAATTCGCTTTCCGTAATAAAGCTGATCGCAATCCCTTTTTTATCGGCACGTCCTGTCCGTCCTATCCGGTGGATATAATTTTCAGGTACCTCCGGCAAATCGAAATTGACCACATGCGTCACCTCCGAAATATCAATACCACGAGCTACAATATCTGTAGCAATAATAAAACGATAAGTACCATCCTGAAAACTATTGACCGTATTGAACCTATGGTTCTGTTCTTTGTTGGAATGGATGACACCCACCTTGCCCGGGAAACTATCTTCCATCTGCTCGTAGAGCTGATCTGCCAGCTTTTTAGTCGCTACAAACACCAATACTTTGCTCATATCCGGATTGGAAGCCAACAACAGATCCAATAAATTGACCTTGGTATAAAAGTTGGGTACACGATACGCAGTTTGTTCAATATTTTCCAGTGGCGTACCAGTTGGTGCCGCCTCTATCCTTTTAGGGTTATTGAAGTAATCACTCATCAGCAACTCCACATCCTCAGTGATAGTGGCAGAAAAAAGTAAATTTTGTCTTCTTTCAGGCAACAGCTCCAGCACATTCTTGATCTGAGTTCGAAAACCTAGATTCAACATCTCGTCCATCTCATCGATCACCAGTTTTTTAATCGCTTTCAGCTTGAGCGAACCACACAGAGCCAGATCCATCAAGCGGCCTGGAGTGGCTACTATTACATCGCAACCATTTTCTACTGCAGCCATCTGTGGTCTTGTATTCACACCACCATACACACCAATCGTCACCACTGTCATGTACTTCGTCAACTCCTCTACCACCTTCACTACCTGCACCACCAGCTCGCGCGTAGGTACCAGTATCAATATCTGTGGGTAAGGATCTTTCGAAAACTTCCATTGACGCAGGCAGGGTAGTAAGTAGGCAAACGTCTTTCCTGTACCCGTTTGCGCAATGCCACACACATCCTCGCCCGACATCACTACCGAAAAAACCTTCTGCTGAATAGTAGTAGGATGTACATAGCCCTGATCGTCAAGGGCTTTTAATAAGGAACTGTTGAGGTTGAGGTTGTGAAACGAATTCATAAGACAGCAAAAAAATATAGAATGGGCAAAGGTAAGCTTATCTTGCTTGTGGCTGTGGACTAAATTATAACTGCTTTATTCAGGAGTGCAGCGCACAATTTTTGATCCGAAAAACTTCGGCATATATCCGAAACGCCACGGAGCAGCCCCATTACCGTTTGGAAGCTATCCAAAACTGCTTGGCGGTCTTCCGAAATGACTTGGCAGTCCTAAGAAATCGCTTGGCTGGTATCCGAAACCCTTCGTCATTATTCCAAAACCATTGGATAGTGCTCCGAAATCGCTTGACATCCCTCCGAAATCGCTTGACTGTTATCCGAAACCCTGCGTCACTATTCCGAAACTTGGAGTAAACATAGCTTAACACTCCGGCTGGTACAAGAAAACAGACGTACTGTGGGTCAAATATTTTTTTTCTGTACTTGAGCGTTTAAAAAAGCCTCCCAACTAATTATAATATACTCCGAATGCCCTATTTTAACAATCACAACTAATTATATTTGATGTAAATAAAAATATTGTGTTTAAAATATTGTAATATCATTAGATTCGCCCTTTCGCAAACAAAAAATATAATGTTATGAAACAAACACATGCTAATTACCTCAACATGGTGAGCACCACACTACAGCTGCTCCACAGCAACAACGCTATATGGGATACACATACCGTGTTGAGCAACACTATTGCACACTTGCACCAAACCAAAGATGCCATAGCACTGATGCTGCAAGGCAGCGAACAAATAAGCACAGGAGCTACTAACGACAAGGAACAGGCCGCCGAAGCCGCCATAAAATTGGCCGTAAAACTAGCCCGATTTACCCAGGCCTTTGCCAAAGAGCACAACAACAACACCTTGCTCGACCAAATGAAAGTAAGCTACTCGCAGCTCGACGAACTCCCCGACGAACAGCTGGCGCCGCGCCTGCAAGATCTGCTGAGCCATATCACCCTTTACGCCACCAACCTGGTGGACTATGGTGTAGATGCAGATTCGCTCCCTCGGCTACAAGCCGCTATAGCCTCATTCAATGCCGTCAAATCTGCGCCACGCAACATCATTGTAGCACGCAAGGGGCACAACCAAACCATACCCGAATTGCTGCGCAGTATGCGCCACGACTGCTATATGCTCGACAGGCTTATTGAAATATGGGCAGACAGCCACCCCCAATTTGTACGCGACTACCACAATGCCCGCATAATAGTGGATTTGCGCCAAGGGCAGCACAAAGATGGAACACAAACACCTCCGGTAGCCTAAAAAAACGAAGTCATAAGACCACCTCAAGCAAGCCATAAAGTGTAATAATGGGGGCCGTTTTTACCGTTCGTAAACTTTTTACTACCGCTCGTCAAACGCTTTTGGCAATGTAGTAGTGCAACTAGTAGGTTTGGTCTTGATTAGCTCAAAATATGAAATAGTGCTGTCCAAAAGTAAAACTGTAATGAACCGTCTTTTTCACATTGGCGCATGATTATTTTTTAACGACTAAAAACGATTATTTATGATTAAGAAAATTGTAGGAATTATTTCCTGTGCAGCATTGGCCTTGCAGTATCATCCTGCACAGGCACAAGCCCCATGTCAGGCATCCTCCGTATTTGGTACGAGTGCCTACACCAGTATTCCTGCCGGAGTGTTTGCCGCTCCCACATTGGCCCCGGGTTACTACCAGCTGAGTAGTAATATCACCATCACCGGCAATTGTACATTTACCAATGCCATTGTGCTCATCAGCCCGGGAGTTACCATCACCGTGGCCAACAATGCCAAGCTCACATTGGATAAGTGCCACTTGTTTACCTGCCCTACCGACAATAAAATGTGGGCGGGTATAGTACTGGCAAGTGGTGCCAGCACATCGGGCCAAATAGAAGTAAGGAACAATACCCTCATCGAAGATGCCAATGCGGCCATCACCGCGTTCAATTGTAAAACGCCGGCGGCAGGAGCACAAATTATCAAATGCGATGCAGCTATTTTCAACAGAAACAGATATGCTATTGATATAGAAAACTATGCACCAACCGGCCCGGCCGTGTATCCTTTTTCTATAGAGAATACTGTTTTTACCTCGCGCAATCTCGGTACCGTATCGGGCTATCCGCTGGCATGGATGCCCGCAGTAGCACTCCGGCAAGAAACCCACCTGGCAGTAGCTACACCGCCATTATCTGTTGAAACCTACGCAATGGCCAATTGCAAAGATGGCGGTGTTGTATATCAAGGGATTTTGCTCAATAAAATTGGCTATACCAATAGCACTGCCGGCACATATTCCGAAATACAGATTGGTAATAGCACAGACACCAGCAGGCGCAACCTGTTTGATAATACCGGCACCGGCATTACGGCCATTAATGCCAACCTCACATCGTACAACAACTGGTTTATACGCATGTACAAACCGGGATTGAGTTATCCGTATATATCAGGATTGATGCAGCCGACAGGCATAGGCATTGATGCGGGAGTGGGCAATGCTGCGGTTCGATTGAAGTATCGGCTACGGGTATTGGGTACTTCTTCCTCTCAACCGCCCGGCACACAAAATCGTTTTTATGAATGTGTACGAGGTATAAACATCGTCAATTACTGGGATGCCACTTGCAACTACAGTTTATTTCAGACGGCTAATACCGGCTTCAACACCAGTCTGCCTATGGCCATCAGTATTACCAATATCAGTTACCATCAGATGGATATTGACGATAATAAAATATACAATATGCCTATGGGTATTAAGGTTATCACCAGTGGTCAGCTTTTTGTGCCTACCACACCCGGCGCGCTCAATATCTACAACAATGTAATAACAGCGCAGCCTACGGCAGTATCCAGCCCATCCTTCTTTGTGTTTCAAGGGATGCTGATTACCACGCCATTAGCCTCCACTGGTTATATCAGTCCTACTGCAGCTGCTATAAATATTTACAACAATACACTCAATCAGGTGTACAATGGCATAGCGGTCAGCAACCACTTCAATCAGAAAGCCAATATCTACAACAACACCGTCAATATGAGCAACTACAGCGGGGTACAGTACGGTATAAGCTACGCCAATTCCAAAAACGGACAAATCACCGGCAACTATGTGTCGGGTATAGCGGGCAGCATAGCCACCAACGACAAGGCGCGCGGCGTGTACCTCAGCCAAAGCCTCGGCACTAAGGTGTGCGACAACCACCTGAGCGATATAGGCCGTGGCTTTGATTTTGCCAATAGCATTGCCCAAACAGGCACTACCTGGACCAACAACAGTATGAACAACCACCTCAAAGCCTATATACTCGGTAGCGATATAGGCCCCCAAAGTATTGTGAGCTCCGGCAGACCCCCAAAATCGAAACTATATGCCTGCAACAATATATGGAATGGTACCTGGGGCGGTGGTACAAAATTTCAAACCTTTGTAGAGAACCATACTAATGAAGTACGCTCACCACTCTATGTGCGTAATTTGCCTACCGAATATCCGACTTTTCATAATGCTTTTCCTTCAACGGATCAATATTATAATGCTGGTTTAAGGCAAGGGATCTGGCGAGACAGCAGCCTTAGTGTAGCCTCCTGCTATAGTTTCAGTCTATTCCCCATGCTACTGAGCCCACTCAGCAGCTGGCTCATAGCCGACAGCATGGGTTACGACAGCACACGCCGGCCGCAGCAGTGGCTGGCACAGTACAGCCTCTACCAGGCCGGCCTGTCTGACAGTACTTTGGCCGATAGCTCCGACCAGTTTGCCCGATTTATGAATGCCGCCGCCGGTAGCCGCTATGCCTGGCTCAGTGCTATAGGTACTGCGCTGGCCAATGCCGATATAGCTACGGCACAGAGCCTGATGGGCAGCCCCGTAGCCGCTATGGGTAGGGTAGCTGTAGATACCGATGTGGTGATAACTGACTATACCGAAGCCAACTATGTGGTGCAGGGCTACCTGCAGTACTATGGTATATACCTGCACTACTTGCAGGCCGCAGGTATGAGTGCCGCCGACACCGATAGTCTGGTGCAACTGGCAGCACGCTGCCCTGCGCTGTATGGCGGCATGGTAGGTCAGGCCAGGGCATTGCTGAGCCAAGTGACAGAGCAATACACCGTTTATGACGACGACGATTGTATGAACACTATGGCACCATTGTACCGGATAGCCAATACGCTCACCGCCGCGGTGGAACAAAATTATACCTTGTATCCCAATCCAAATAATGGTAGCTTTGTTTTGAGGCAATCCGTAGTGCACGATGCGGTAGTGCCGGTAAGGCTGTACGATGCAATGGGCCGATTGGTTTGGAGCAGTACCTTGTCTTTTGTCGGTGCTCAGGCTAGCTTGCAGGTGCCCCACATCAATGCCGGTAGCTATATACTGTGCATCAACGATGCTGGCACAACATGTTTGCGCTTTACTGTAAAATAAGCAACAATGAAAAAAATAACCCAGCTCCTTATCATATTCGTTTGTACCTGCACTATTGTGCAGGCACAAACGAACTTTGTACGCAATCCCGATCTGGAATTGTACAGTGCTTGTCCGGATCAACTAAATCAAATTGTTTACTGTAATAATTGGAGCAATGTTATCGATACGGTTAGCGACTCGCTATGGCAGCCGGAATATTACAATGCCTGTGGTAACGCAGCTCCGGATGCTACATTTCATATACCTGACAATAGTAGATTTTATCAATATCCGCATTCGGGCAATGGTATGTTTGGCGGTGAGTTTTACTACGATAAAACGCTTCCGGATCCGGGAGCCCCTTTACCCTTCAATTATAGAACCTACCTGCAAGGCAGGCTCTACACCACACTTAGTGCCGGCAAAACCTATTGTGTGTCCTTTTGGGTGAATTTAGCAGAGGCATCTGGCTATGCGCACAATAAAATAGGTGCTTATCTGGATGATGGAGCTATCAATAAACTGCCCTTGCCCCCCGGCTCAGAGATTACCTCTGTAACACCGCAGGTCTATACCAACACCGTCATCGAGGATACTGCCAACTGGGTAAAAATAGAAGGCAGCTTTGTGGCAACAGGCCACGAAAATCATATCACTATTGGCAACTTTGCCACCAATGCCGCTACTTTAGCAATTGTACCACCGTTAGGTAGTGTGCAATACTCCTACTATCTGATCGACGATGTGAGTGTAGTGCCGCTCGACCTCAAAGCCGATGCGGGAGCCGATAGATGGGTGGAACAAACCAAAGCAGTGTCGATAGGTCGAGTGGGGGATAGCACCGCTAAAGGCCTGGACTGTAAATGGTACCACAAAGGCATATTGATAGACAGTGGTGCCACCATCAGCGTGGCCGCTGCAGCCACCAAAGGAATTGTAGATACTTACCTGGTGGTGCAAACCATCTGTGGTGTAGTAACAACAGACACCGTATTGGTCACCACAGTAGGCTTGGGTATTAATAATATTGCATTGCAAAATACTTTCAGCGTATATCCCAATCCGAGTGATGGTGCTATCGTCATTGCATACTCGTCATTGCGAGGCACGAAGCAATCTGCCGTCACTGCGAGTTCCAACCCAGTCATCCCGAGTTCCAACTCTGTCATTGCGAGTTCCAATTCCGTCATTGCGAGGCACGAAGCAATCTCCATCAAAGTTTTTGATTTATTAGGTCGCATTATCCACCAACAAACGCTGACCTTTAGCAACAACCAAAGCAGCCTAAAGATAAATGCACCAAGCGGTACCTACCTATTGGATCTGCAAGACGAAGATGGCAACCACTACAGAGAACGAATTACGATACGCTAACCCAAACCCCACACTTGTCATGCCGAGGCTCGAAGCAACCCTCCGTCATTGCGAGTTCCTCATCCGTCATTGCGAGGAGCGAGGCACGAGCGACGAAGCAATCTCCATTCATGCAGAGGTACGAAGCATCTCTCTGTCATGCCGAATACAAAGCAGCCCAGATTGCTTCCTCGCAGCTCACGCTATAGCTTAGTGCTCATCGCAATGACGTAGGAGGAAAGAGGAGCATTTGTTTTTGTGCTGGCATTTTGTTTCACTTTTTTGAAGTAAAAATTAAAGAATAAACGAAACTCCGTCATTGCGAGGAGCGAGGCAGGAGCGACGAAGCAAACTAAGTGCAATTATCATGGGAGGATATGTTTACATAATGTGTAGCAACAATAAAAGTACATTATATGTTGGTGTAACATCTAATTTGCGCAAGCGTGTTCACGAACATAGAGCACAACATTACCCAAATAGCTTTACTGCCAAGTATAATTGTAAATTATTAGTTTACTATTATTACTACGAAAGTATTGGGCTAGCTATTGCAGAGGAAAAAAGAATAAAAGGAGGAAGTCGACAAAAGAAAATTGATATGATAGTAGCGATGAATCCAAAATGGAATGACTTATGGATTGATGTTGCACAATGGGATTAGATTGCTTCCTCGCAGCTCACGCTAGGGCTTAGTGCTCATCGCAATGACAAACGTGACTGGCTGCTGTGTAATGTATTTTAAAGGAGTGGCTACAACAAATCATCGCACTTCATTAATCAAAGAGCGGTATCACTTCTTAGTTGTTTGAAATGACTTTTACCAATGTAATAATTCCTGTTATAAAAATAAGCAGGAGTACTACTGATTTGAATTGATGGTCAGACATTCGGGTTAAAATCTTTTTACCGATAAATGTACCTATAATACTGACCACTAATAGTATGGGAATAAGGTAGAGGTCGTCTTTGTGCATATAGCCATTGGAATAATAGACCACACTGCGACTGGCATCAATACCTAAGTCGATAATGGCTGATGTGGCAATGAAGACCTCTGTTTTTAAATTAAACGCCGCCAGTGTTATGCCTCTGATGGCACCACCTGTGCCCAACAAGCCTGCTATTAATCCTGAAAGTACGCCACCACCTATAGAGTTGCTCAGTGTTGGTTTTACGCTTAGGTTTTTAAAAATTAAAAGTGTCGAACTTACAAGGATCAGAAAAACAGCTAATGAAATTTCCAGAATATTGGTTTGGATATATTTACTTAGAAAAGCACCAATGATCACAAATAAAACGGCTGGTATGCCTACAGTTATAATCAGTTTTTTGTCATAACCTTTTCTGAAAAAGAATATCTTGGTGATGTTGCTCGATACATGAAATAATGCAGTGATGCCGAGCACAGAATGAAAGTCTAAAAAATAACTGGCTATGGGAACAAAGAATAAGGAAGAGCCAAAGCCTCCTACAGTGCCCAGTATTTCAGCCAATAAGGATAATAAAATAAAATAGGGCAAGTTTTCCATCCGACATTATTTTGAAATTAGTGGTACTAATTAAATACACAATAGGTCATCAAGTAGCCACTTGCCCTGTTTAAATATTTTTGGTCTGATTATAGACTAATACAATTAATGGCGAGGTGCCCGTGGTTGCATACCACTGTAATGCTTGCGTGGAATGCCTCTTCGAGAGCAGCTACTAGCAAAGATTGATGTTGCAATGAGTAAGAAAACGATGATAGTTATGTACTTATTAATTTTCATAAAATAATTTTAATTGCTGGCTAAAGATAAAAACAATATCTATAAAACAAATCAATTCTTTAAAGAACTAAGGGATCAGAGCTAATTATTTTTTGATAGCACTGTACTATAAATAATTTTCCCCTGTTCATTAAATAGCCTACAGTAATAAACACCTGCAACTAATGCCTCCGTAGCTACAGTACACTGCTGACGGATGGCATATTTTTGTTCCAGCATTTTCTGTCCGAATGTGTTGAAGATTTTTAGGGTTGCTTCTTCTTGTAAGGGTGTTGTGCCAATCGAGAATTGGCTATTGAAAGGATTAGGGTATGCGGTAAAATATTTATTGCTTTGCTGTTCGACTATACTTAATGGTGCCAAATATTCACAATCGGAACGAATATAGGCTAACTGGTCATCTTTATAGCAGCGCACCAATCCATTGCTGATACCACCATTAAAAACACTTATTCCTATAGGATCTGTAGCATTTAGTGCGCCGATTCGTTCCACATAATTATCTAAATAAGCTCTTCCTATTCCTGTAAAGGAACGATTGGTATAGACTTTTCTCAAATTCTGGCCATCAATATTTATTATCGTTACGCTATCAACTTTTACAGTAAAGGTTGTATCAGTGCTTGAACCTAATGGTGGGTAACGAACATGTAAAGTAAAGCTGTCACCTTTATTGACGTTGAAAATATATAATACAAAGAATTGACTGTAATCAAAATTGTAGTAGAAAACGGTATCCCCATTAGTATAAGTATATTGGGTTTGTCTGATTGCGGTATCGTATTTTGGGGGAGTATTATATACATATTGTATATGTTTGCCTACGATTTTTGCGCAGTTTTGCCCAAAGAATAAGGTGTCTTTTTCTTTTTCGTATTTGCTATAGTTATAGCCTGTTGGGTCTATATCCGATAACGTTTCAAAATGCCAAACTGAATTTGTTGGGGCAAAAATGGTTTGCCCCTTGCTGCATACTACGTATCCAAAAATAAAAAGGAATAGAAAAAATGATTTTTGCATATTGTGCTCATTTTAGTAGCATAAAGCTAATGAAATTATTAAACATTCAAAATTATTCCCAATGCTTAATTTGCTATTACAAACTAGCCATTATCAATTTTGTCTTTAAGCTGCGGTGTCATTCCTTTTACATAAGTTCGCCATTTTTCAATAACCTGTTGCATATCGTCCGGTATTTCCGAATCAAAGAGTACTTGTTCTTTTGTGCCGGGATGTACAAAGCCTAATTGTTTGGCATGTAGTGCATGACGGGGTAATATTTTGAAGCAATTTTCGACAAACTGCTTGTATTTGGTAAATACAGTTCCTTTTACAATAAAGTCACCGCCATAAGTAGCGTCACTAAACAATGGGTGCCCGATGTGCTTCATGTGTACACGTATCTGGTGTGTACGGCCAGTTTCAAGACGCAATTCTATTAATGTTACATAGTTGAAGCGCTCCAATACTTTATAGTGGGTAATCGCTTCTTTGCCATAATCACCATCCGGGTAAGCAGCAAACATTTTACGAAACCGAAGATGCCTGCCTATATGTGCTACTACTGTTCCTTCATCTTCTTCAAGGTTGCCCCATACCAATGCAATATAACGGCGATGAACAGTATGTTTTTTAAATTGTGCCCCTAGATCAGACATGGCCGCTTCATTTTTGGCAATAACTAACAGCCCGCTGGTGTCTTTGTCTATTCTATGTACCAATCCGATTCTGGGTAATCCTTCTGTTTCTTCTTTTTTTAAATAGAAAGCCAGTGCATTTACCAGAGTGCCATTAGGGTTGCCACAACCGGGATGCACCACCATGCCCACTTCTTTGTTGATGATCATAATATCATCATCTTCATGTACAATATTGAGTGGTATATCTTGTGCTATTATATCATACAACGCCGATGGGCGTGTTTCGAATATGACTATTTCTTCGCCTGGTTTTACTTTGTGGTTGGATTTAACCACTTTACCATCTACTGTGATTAAACCTTCATCCAGTGCTTGTTGTAGCTTGTTGCGTGTCGCACCTTCAATGCGGTTCATCAAAAATTTATCGATCCGCAAAGGCACCTGACCTTTATTGATCGTAAAGCGATCCCGTTCTGCCAGAACTTCCTCTCCGGCAGCATCATCGATGTCTTCCAAATCATCTATATCATCATCTACTAAGGACATGTTATGCTTATTGTTTTTTTATTGGTTTGTGTAAAGTTAGCGTTTTGCCCAATCGTTTATGGATATGACATCAAGCTTTGTGTAGCTTATTTTCCTTTCTTTGATGCCATTGTTCACCCAATAGATGGCTGGTACATAAGGCCCTGCCAGTCGGAGAAAGTCGTTCATGCCATTGAACAACAGGTGGGGCACTTTTTCGGCTTTGGTATCTCTGAAAAAATCGGCAGACTGATCGGGCAATCCGTTGAGCACCATAAATACAGGTGTGGTGCTATCTTTATCGTAAAAGGTTTTAAAAAGTTTGGCGGCAGTACGGCAGTGTGGGCAACCCAGGCTCATGAAGGCTATAACATGTTTCCCTTTGCGTAGCTCAATTGATGGTCTGTTGGTACTATCTTTATACAGTACATCTAAGTTTATTGGTGCTTTTTTTTGTGAAAAGGGAACAAATAAAAATGGTATGCTTAATGCAATGATGGCTACGACTGTAGCAAGTGTTGGCTGGTACTTGTATGGTTTGGCCGGATAGATAATGCGCAATACATAACAGAGTAATATCAGCCCAAGGTTTTTTATAATGCCTAGTAATGGTGACATCGGCAGCGTATCACCAAAACAGCCACAGTCGCCATTATTACCTTTGTGGATTAATACAAATAGGAGATAAATAGTCAGTAATACTAGAAATGCTATTGTAGCAGGGTAGGTAAAGCGGCGCAGATAAAAATGTGCGAGTAAAAATAATCCCAACAGAAATTCAAAGCCAATAAAAAATCGTGCTAAAAAAGCAGCTATAGTACTAGGTATCCCCATATCTACAAAAATCCATTCGAAGGGGTCTATTGCTACTAGTTTTGTAATGGCTGAAAATATAAAAACACCCGATAGTATGAGCAGTAATACCCAACTCATTATTGTCTGAGCGTTTATTCTGGTTCGTTGTGCTGTTTCCATTTTGAAATATTATTAATAAAGTGTCCGGCTATTATAGAAAAAGAAAGAGCCGTATTGCTACGGCTCTTGTTAATTGCTTATGCCAGCATCGTTACCGGATTTTCTATATATCCTTTGAGTGTCTGTAAGAATTGAGCACCTATAGCTCCATCCACCACTCTGTGGTCGCAGCTTAATGTTAGTTTTAATAATTGTCGAACAACAACAGTTCCATTTTCAACAACAGGAGTTGGCACAATATTACCAACTGCCAATATGCAACTATCTGGAGGGTTAATGATAGCTGTAAACTCATCAATACCCATCATGCCCAGGTTAGAAATGGTAAATGTATTGCCGGTAAATTCTGACGGTTGTATTTTTTTATTTCGTGCCTTACCATAGAGGTCACTCGCTGTAGTCGCTATTTGAGATAGTGATAATGTATCCGCAAATTTGATCACAGGTACAATGAGCCCTTCTTCCACAGCAATGGCACTGCCAATGCTGATATGGTTGTTTTGACGGATAAAGTCACCCATCCAAGAGCTGTTGACCGCTGGATGTTTGCGTAATGCCATCGCCGCCGCTTTGATGATGAAATCGTTGAAAGAAATTTTTACAGTAGCTATATTATTGATCTCTTTTCTTGCTTCCATGATTTTATCCATGGTCACGGTTATTTTGAGATAAAAATGTGGCGCGGTAAACATACTTTCCGCTAAACGTTTCGCAATTATCTTACGCATTTGCGTCAGCGGTATATCTGTATGGCTTTCAGTGCCGGTAGATACAGGAACGCTTATGGTGGTAGTTGATTTCTGTTCTGCAGCGCTACTAGCAGCTTGAGGTACAAAATTGTCTATATCTCGTTTTACGATACGTCCTCCATCACCTGAACCATGCAGTTGAGTGAGGTTTATTCCTTTATCGCTTGCAATTTTGCGTGCTAAAGGAGATATTTTTAAACGGCTGTCATTATCGGTAGTCTGCGTATTTTCTGTTGGATTTGCAGATGGTCCAGCAGCAATGGTTGCAGGTGCAGGGGTTGTTGTGCCCGATGCAGATGGAGCAGCAGGTGTAGTTGTTGGAGCTTGCAGCAATCCCTGAATGTCTGTGCCGGGTTTACCTACAATAGCAATGATATCATTGATTTTTGCAGCAGAACCTTCAGGTACGCCCACATATAATAAGGTTCCTTCGGCATAACCCATTACTTCCATTGTAGCTTTATCTGTTTCTACATCGGCAAGTACATCGTCATTTTTAACAGTATCGCCTACTTTTTTATACCAAGTCACTATCTTACCCTCAGTCATTGTATCGCTCAATAATGGCATACGAATTACACTGACACCGGCAGGTATGGCCACAGGTACTACTGCATTGATAGCAGGAGCTTGTGCGGGAACTGCGGGCGACGCTTTTTCTTCTTGAACTTCAACAGCAGGTACTGCTGTAGGAGCTTTGGCCTCGGCTTGAAGCAACGCTTGAAAATCCTCACCTTCTTTACCCACAATAGCTATAATGTCATTGATTTTGGCGGCTTTACCTTTTTCTACTCCTATGTATAGTAATGTCCCATCTACAAAAGGCATTACTTCCATTGTAGCTTTATCGGTTTCTACGTCGGCAAGTACATCATCTGATTTTACTTTATCACCTACTTTTTTGTGCCATTCCGCTATCACGCCTTCTTTCATTGTATCGCTCAATAGAGGCATACGTATCGCTTCAGCCATAAGTTTCTTATTCGTGGTTTAATATTTCGAGTCCCAAAAATAGCAATTCCATTGGTAATTTAAACCCTTTTTAAGAAAAGGATTGTGTGAGTTGGCAAAGTATCTTTGAAATGAATAATAGAGCGCTTGTTTTTTCGCAATTTTCAGCCTTTGATCAAAGTGATCTATGGTTTAATATAGATGTTGGATGTGGTAATGTGATTACTTGTATTACCAGCCTTGTCTCTTATATAGACATCAAAATGTAATGTGTCGCCTTTGGGATGATCAGGCCGAAGTATTAAAAAGGCTGCATCTATTGTTATCGTGCAGGAGCCCTCAATTCCTTTCCCCGGTTCTATAACATCAGGTAGTTGTGCCGGGAAAAAGTAATTGTATGCTGAATCATCTCTACTGTCTGTTGTATAAATATCATAAACGCCACTTTTAGGATCATTGCCTAAATCTCCATCTCCATCAGTGAAATTAAATGTAAGGTCTATTTTTTGTGTACTGCTTCCTGAATTAACAGAATCTGTAGATATGCCAATATATGCAATAGAAGGAATTTTACTTAGGTTCGAGCTCTTTTTGCACGAGGAGCAGGCTATAACTAAAATGACAGCAAGTGCGAATGTCTGTTTCATCCAAAATTATTATTAATTGATTGCTAATTGAAAGGTGCAATTTTTGTTCCTTTGCACATTCACTTCGCTCAAAATTAAACCAAAAAACAATGCAGTTTGAAAGAATAACAGGAAGATCTTTAATTCAGTGTTCAGTAACTGATTTTGAAGCTACTGCTTTGGCACTCTTTCAATACCAATACCAACACAATTCCTTATATAAGGCATACAATGATGCATTGCACATTGTTCCTGCTCAAATAAATTCAATGGAAGAAATACCTTTTCTGCCTATTTCTTTTTTTAAAACACATCGCGTTGTTAGTGGAGATTGGCAAAAAGAAGAGTTGCTTTTTGAAAGCAGTGGTACAACAGGAGTTATACCCAGTAGGCATTTTGTGAAGGATGCCGACATTTACGAAGCGGCTATGATGTCCGGGTTTCGTCAGTTTTATGGTGGGCCTAAAGATTATGCGATTTTGGCATTGTTACCTTCTTATTTAGAACGTGGTCAATCGTCGTTAGTGCACATGGCTAAGGTGTTGATGGATAAAAGTGGACATTCGGATAATGGCTTTTATCTGAATGAATGGCCACAGCTTAGCGAAAAGTTATTGCGTTTGAAATCGGAGGGGCAAAAAGTGTTGTTGTTGGGTGTAACCTTTGCGCTGCTTGATTTTGCAGAAATGTATCCTATGGATTTGTCGGGTATTGTAGTGATGGAAACGGGCGGAATGAAGGGGCGAAGAGAGGAGTGGACGAGAGCACAGGTACATGATTATTTAAAAGAACGCTGGCATATCGATCAAATTCATTCCGAATATGGTATGACTGAATTATTGTCACAGGCATACGCTCTGGATTCGGGTATTTTTGAACCAATAGCTACCATGCGTGTATTTGTAAGAGATATACAAGATCCACTAGATATAAGCAAGGAAGGCATCGGTGCAATAAATATTATTGATCTGGCAAATATTAATTCCTGCGCTTTTATTGCCACAGAAGATATCGGTCGTTTAAAACCTAATCATACATTTGAAGTACTTGGACGTATGGATCATGTGGCACTACGAGGATGTAGTTTGATGGCTTTGTAGTTTCTTCTTTTTAAAGAACTATAAACTCTTTGTCTTGCGTCATATTAAGCAAATGTTCAAGTCCTAGAAGAACCCAAACATTTCCTTTTCTTTTTTTAATTCGGCATTTTTGGCTTTTTTGGCAGCATAGTTGCACTCTGTGCAAACTTTTGCACGCCATAAATTTCTTTTATCGAATGCTTCTTTGGGCTTGGTAGTATTACATTTTTTACAGCATATAAAATCTGCTTCTACCGGTATTTCTTTGGATAATGGTGTTAATGTAATCTGATGTGATTTTTTCATTGCTCGTCTATTTTTCCGATGGTAAATTTACAGGCAATTATTTGTGTTTAGCATCATTGGGTATAGTATATTAAGTTTTTTTTATGATTTACTTTGTCAAACAATCAGTTTTGAACAGGGTATTACTTCATTCGGGCGGCTGAAACAAATTGATCGGCAGTACTTTTTCGGTAATTTCCAATTCACATTCTTTTATCACAATCTATAATGGTCATAATTACAAAACAATTACATTTGCTATCTAACTCCCATTTTTAATAAGGTTTATGTTGCGTTTCATGAAGTACAAAATAGGCATCCCTCTGTTGATTATTGCCGCTCTCGCTGCTTTTTTCTCTTTTAAGTATATAAATCAAGATGTTTCGTCGGGTAGCGACCAGCGAAAGGCGCTAACACTGAATGCAGTAATGGAAGTAATTGATGGTGCTCATTTTTCGCCCCGCCCATTAGATGATTCTTTTTCAAATAAAGTATTTAATAAATTAATTGAATCAACTGATTTTGAGAAAAAAATATTTACACAAGAAGATATTAAAGCATTAGGCAAATATCGTTATCAGATTGATGATGAAATCAAAAATACAAGCTTTGAATTCTATAATGCCTATAATCAAATTTTCACCAAAAGAACAGCACAAACGGAAGCCTATTTTAAAGAAATAATCAAACATCCATTTACTTTTGATGGTAATGAAAAAATTCAGTTGAGTGGTGATAAGATAGATTTTGCTGCCAATGAAAAAGAGTTGAAGGAACGTTGGTTGCTTTATGTCAAATATAGGGTGTTGGCAAAATTTGTCGATCTTAAAAAAGCACAAGAAGATCGCAAGGCAAGAAAAGATACGGCTACTGTGACTATTGACACTGCTTCGTTTGTATGGAAGGATGACGTAACGCTTGAAAAAGATGCACGTGGGAAAGTGGATACTAATTTGCAGAAATATTTTACTCGTCTTAAGAAGGTAACTGCAGATGAGCGCTTTGCTTCTTATATCAATGCAATTACACTTAGTGAAGACCCGCACAGTGATTTTTTCCCTCCAAAACAAAAGAAAGATTTTGATGTTCAAATGTCTGGAGAATTTTATGGTATTGGCGCACAGCTCAAAGAAGAAGATGGTAAAGTAAAGATTGCATCTATTGTTACCGGAAGTCCTTGTTGGAAACAAGGTGATTTAAAAGCGGGTGATGAAATTATTAAAATCGGGCAGGCAGCAGCTGAACCTGAAGATATACAGGGCTATGAAGTCGATGAGGTTGTACAAAAAATTCGTGGCGACAAAGGTACGGAGGTTCGTTTGACTGTAAGACGTACAGATGGTTCTATAAAAGTGATACCGATTATCCGTGGCAAAGTGACGTTGGAAGAAACCTTTGCAAAGTCGGCATTAATTAATACCTCAAAAGGGCCTATTGGTTATATTTATTTAAACGAATTTTATTCTAATTTCAATAGTGCAGATGGTAGAAGAAGTGCTGATGATGTAGGTAAAGAAGTCGCTAAATTGAAAAATGCAGGAGTCAAAGGTATTATTCTTGATTTACGTTATAATGGTGGTGGTTCTCTTAATGATGTAGTGGATATGGCGGGGTTGTTTGTCAACCGTGGGCCTATTGTACAAGTAAAGGCGAGCAAGTCTAATCCAATGATACTAAGTAATCGAAGTAATGACGGTATTGTCTATGATGGACCGTTTGCTATAATGGTAAATCAAGGCAGTGCCTCTGCATCTGAGATACTTGCAGCTGCAATGCAAGATTACAAACGAGCTGTGATTGTTGGTAGCCCTACGTTTGGTAAAGGAACGGTACAGAAACAAGTCGTGCTTGATGATGTAATAGATCCTGTAATCCGTTTGAAGATGGAAAATAAAGGAGAACCTTCTTTGGGAGCCTTCAAATTGACCATTCAAAAATTTTACCGTATTAATGGAGGATCAACTCAATTAAAAGGTGTGACTCCTGATGTTATATTACCGGATATCTATAGTGAAATAGAAATAGGGGAGCGCAAGGATAAGGTCGCATTGGGTTGGGATGAAATTAAACCGGCTAATTATTTGCCCTATTCAAAACCAGTTGATGTGGCAAAACTAAAAGCGTTAAGCAAAAAAAGAGTTTCTACTAATCCATTATTTGATGCGGTGTCTGAAAGCTCTAAACGTTTGAAACAATTGGAAGAAGATAATACCGTTTCGCTTAATGAAAAGAAATTCCGCAAGGATCAAGAAGCTGCGACGTTGTTGGCTAAAAAGATAGAAGAACTGGATAAAAAAGTAACCTTGCTGGATATTACAAATCTGAAGGAAGATGCCGGAAGAATTAATACAGATAGCACTACTATTAAACGTAATACAGATTGGCTAAGATTGCTTAAAAAAGATATGTATATCTCAGAAACGGTGAACATTTTAGAAGATATGGATGCTAAATAAGAATTTGGTTTTAATTGGTCATGAGTAAAAAAAGTCCTGCACTGTATATTGTGCAGGACTTTTTTATGATGAATATTATTTTGATTGTTGTTGCCGATCTGATGTAATAAATTGTGTGCTTATTTTTGAACTAAAATTACATAGTCTGCGAGTTGCTGGTAGTGCTCCATATTAGGTTGCTCAAAATTGCTGGTTGGGAAACAACTGATTGTTGTAATGTTTAGTTTCTTACTTTTTTTATGCAACTGAGCCACTGTACCCAATCCTTCATCACTATGGAAGCGGCCACATATATGGTAAATAAATCCTTTCTTATGATCTCTGTAATGTTCGTAAATGCTATTGGCCATTGTGGCATCCCAGAGGCATTGTGATGCAAACATATTTGTTCCGTGTACGTTTTCCGCTCCGCCTAGTATGCCTACAAATTTTTCGTAATAACGACCTTCTGCTTTTATTTTTTTAGGCATTGGAGCAAAGTATTGTTTTGAATTGTCACTAAGACTGTCCAATGATTTGGGTCCCCTTTTACTGAGCAGATTTACATAACGGCGTGGTGCATTGGCCGCAATTATGGGAATGTTTTCTGCTTTGGCAAATTCTACCATTGGACTGTAATCACTATAATTGTTCCATGCCCGAGCCTCTTTTTGCATTCTTTCTTTGTCAATAAACCCACCTAAATAGTCATCCAAAACTACCTGACAGTCTGTTTCAAACATTTCCATTGAAAAGGTCAGCCGATCTCTATATTTTTCAGAAAGTAGCTTCATGATTTTTAATTCCAGAATATGCCCGATTGTATCATTATGCTCTTCACCAAAAAACAAAACCTTTGTTTTATCGAGATCCGCTACCAAATCATTGAGCGATATTTGCTCTCCGGAATGTGTATCATATATTTTAAACGGGGTTTCAGGTTTTAATGGTCTTGATTGGGCATTTGCGCATAAGCAGCTGCACAATAGAGCTATAGAGAGGAGGTTTCGTTTCATTAAATATCTAAAATTTGATTGCAAGATAATAAGTATGATGAGATATTATAGTATCTATTATCAATTATGCATTATGAGCTTTGGTAGCGCTATTTTTTTGTTGCAACTGTTTGGCTGTTTGTGTGCTCCCGTCGTGACTCCAACCCGGGGGCATAAAAAGGTAGCGGAGTCTATCGCTCCAGCGTTTTGATTTTTTCAAATCTTGACTTATGGCTTGCCATTCATGGAAAATGATGTGTGTAGGATGATAAGGTTTGGCTACTTGTTTGGTCAATCCATAACGAACCTTTTCTGCGGGAAGCTCATCTGCAAAGGTTCCAAATATTCTATCCCAAATGATTAAAACCATCCCCATATTCTTGTCTAAATATGGGATATTGCTGGCATGGTGTACACGATGATGGGCAGGAGTGACAAAAATATAAGCCAGCCAACGCGGTGATTTCTTGAAGTGTTGTGTATGTACCAGTATGCCATAGATTTGTGTGATGGCATACATGAACAGTATGTCTATCGGACGAAAATTCAATAGTACTACAGGTATAAAATAAAGATAGCGGTAAAGCGGCATAAACACCGAGGAGCGGAAACCAGTGGTGAGATTATATTCTTCGGAGGAATGATGGGTAACATGTACTGCCCAAAACAGGCGGACATTGTGATCGACAAAATGCTCCAACCAGAACATAAAATCTTCACACAGAAACAATATAAACCAATACAGAATAGGGTTCCAGTCTATATGTAAACTATAACCCGAGAAAAAAATGAGTACCATTAATGCAAATCCCATCAACAATAGGTTGATACCTGCATTTACTATGTTTAAATAAATATTGATTAGGGTTTCTTTCCACGAGTAAAATTTCCAACCGTTAAAATGGCTTAGCACTACTTCTAACGGGATAATATAAAAATAAATGGGCAGTGAGGAAAGCAATACAATTTGATCCAGAAATTGTTGATGGCTGAGCATAGCGTAAAAGTTTACTTAAAAAACAAATCACATAAAAACAAAACAGGTTGTCTTTATGTGATCTCTATATCATTGTATAGCGTGGTTGTTATACAGTCATTATTTCTTTTTCTTTGTCTTTACATACGCTATCTACAGCAAGTATTTCCTTGTCGGTAGATGCTTGTATGCGTGCTTCCGCATCTTTTGCAATGTCTTCGCTCAAACCATCTTTTTGTAATTTCTTGATTTGTTCGATACCATCTCTGCGGAGTGAGCGTATGGCTACTTTTGCTGTTTCTCCTTCTGAATTTACGCGTTTTACTAATTCTTTACGACGTTCTTCTGTAAGTGGTGGTAAGAATAGACGGACAAAGTTACCATCATTAGATGGATTAAGTCCTATGTTAGAAGCAATGATCGCTTTTTCTATAGCACCCAGCATGTTTTTTTCCCAAGGTTGTAGTTGTAGTGTACGTGCATCGGGTGTGGTAATATTGGCTACCTGTGCAAGTGGGGTAGGATTGCCATAATATTCTACCATGATGCCATCGAGTATTTGTACGTTTGCTTTACCGGCACGTACTCTCGAAAGTTCCACGGATAGATGGCTAATCGCTTTTTTCATCTGCTGACTAGTATTACTAATAATTTCTTCTATAGAATCACTCATTTTGTTACTATTTTTTCGAAACGCAAATGTAAAGAATTTTGTGCCAAATAGTCAATGGTACAGAATAACAGATTTGCTGATATTGAGTTTAAGGGGTTACAAGTTTCGTTTTTATTTAAACTTTAAATTGATGGATATAATGTCAGAGGTCAAGCCAGTGCTTCGAATATAATGTCCGTATCTTAATTCAATCATGTTAAAATGTTTTTCACCTAATACTCCTTTGGGAGGAGCAAAACGAATGCCTGCACCAAAGAAATTGCTGGTGAATTTAGACAGGTCATAATTGCTGGTATAAAATTGGTCTTGTTCTGTATGTGTTTCGTAGGCTTCAAAATATTTAATAGCCGATTGACTGTAATATCTATAAAAAGGACTCACCGAAAGAAATGGTGTTAATTTTATTGGCACTTCAATATTGGCGGTGTGGGATGTAAGTCCCCAATCGTCGGTATAGAATCGATAATAACTTCTAATAATAAAACGGTCACCTAAAAAATAATTAGCTCTAAAGCCTAAGGGTATTTTAAGGCGTGTGCTGGGCAGGTTTTCCTGATGTACAGTAGCATCACTAAAATACACTCTGTGAAATGGTAAGCTTAAATAGCCTTGTTGTTGTACTATATCTGCTAAAAACATAATTTGCAGGCGCTCATTGATTATTTGCGAATAGGAAATGGAGCCGGCAAATGTATTTCTTGCAGTGGTAGGATAGTCATAATGCCTTTGTGTGCCACCAGTTCTTAATTCAATAGGTGCAACTAATTTGACCTGATCAAGATAGGTTTGAAATTTAGCAGTGAACTCTCCGTTTCGGTTTTTGGTTTTTTGAGAAAAAATAATATTTCCACCAAATGATCTATAGTCAAATTCATTAGAGAAAGATAATGCGGCACCAACTGTTCTGCCTTTTGCATCATTTTCAACACTCCAATTTAAAGAGGGATAAAAACGTGTATCGGAATGGGATGCAGAAGAGTTTGCTTTCAGATCAATCATGTCGGATGATGCAGATGTATAATGATCAATACCAACCTCAGCATCAAAAGTATGTTTCCGCATTTTTTTGTCGTACATGGCTAGTTTGACATCAAATACATTAGCTATATCAGTTAGTTTTTCGGATCCGATACCGCCCGTTACAGCAGCATTATTTCCGTCTTGTGTGTAATAGCTTGATACTAAATTTACTTCTTCTATTTTGAGTTTTCTGCTTTCGAAGCCGGTGCTATCTTTTGTTTTTTGAGCGAATGACTGCAATAGTGTAACTAAGCCTGCAGCAGTTAAAAATATTTTCTTCATTATTATTTTTTGAAATGATCAGATATTTAAGTTGACTTAAATAATTTAATGAGCTTAGTTACAACCGCAACCTCCACCGCTTTTTCCTGCATTGGCACCGGATGAACCTTCTCTGTATGCTTGAAAACTTAATTCCGTTTTTTCAATTTTTCGATTACTTAAGCCCATTTCTCCATCATTTAATCTATTTTTTTGATACTCTTTTACTGTCGTACATGAATAGGCCAAAAGTGATGTTGTAATAATGGACAACATAATGATTAAGTTCTTTTTTATTTTTTGAGGGATCATGCTAAATTGATATTTTTTGAAGAATAAATTTTATTGTTGTCGTCAATAATGATACATCCTAAATGATGTATTTGGTTGATTAGATTAAGCCCGGATTTAATACCCATAATTGTTACCGGAGTTGCCATTGCGTCTGCTATTTCAGCATTTGGACTAATAACTGTTACGCTTTTGATGCCAGTTACAGGTAATCCCGTCTTGGGGTTTATCGTATGGGAATATTTCTTACCATCAATAGTTACATACTTTTCATAATTGCCGGAAGTAGCTATGGCCATGTCTGTAATATTCATGTAGGAGAAAGGTAGATTTGCATTGTCCGGGTGAGCAATGCCTATAGTCCAAGGTTTATTGTTTGCCTGAACACCCCATGTAGTTAAGTCTCCTGAAGCATTTACAATGCCACTTTTTACGCCTTCTTTTTTGAGTAATGCTTTTACCATTTCGGCTGCATATCCTTTGCCGATACCTCCAAATCCTATACGCATCCCTTTTTCTTTTAGCAATACACTATAGTTTTCAGGGTTTAAGATTACGTTTCTATAATTAATTAATTTAACCATAGAACGTGCGGTAAATTCATCAGGTAAAGCTTTCATCGTTTTGTCGAAATTCCAAAGTCGCTTGTCAATAGATCCATAACTAATGTCGAATGCACCATCTGTAATGGCAGATATTTTCAGTGAACGCTGAATCAGATCAAATACTTCTTTATCTACTTTTACTGCACTAATGCCGGCATGTGCATTTATTTGATTGGTTTGACTGCTTTCATGGTATGTTGTCAGTAATTTTTCGATGCGTTTAATTTCTGCAATGGCAATATTTATTTTGTCTTGAGCCCAAGTTTCATCATCGCCTACCACGGTTATTTCGAAAGAGTTCCCCATGAGTCTTTCTACTTTTTTAAACTCTGATAGTTGATTGTTGGGGTTATCTGTTGGCATCGCAAAGATTTTTTAATTGCGACGCAAATTGTGCTGCATTTTCTTTAGGTAAGCCTTCCCATGACTTTATTATTTTACCATCTGCGCTTAATAAAACCGTAAACGGGAATTTACCCCCGGGATTATATTTATCAGCCAGTGCTTCATTTTCTTTTTTGTGTTGTTTGTCTAATTGATTTTTTTTATTGCGGGGAAAATCTGCGTTGACAAGAATCAGCGTGGCATCTGCCATATTTGAAAATTCGTTGCTTTCAAATATTTCTTTTCGCATTCTAATACAAGGGCCGCACCAGTCGGATCCGGAAAAATTCAATAAAATCAGTTCGTGTTTATCTTTAGCCAGTTGTTGGGCTGTCTGAAAATTTGATTGCCATGTACTGAAGGACATTGCCGTAATGCATACAGCGATATATAGTAGCTTTTTCATTATGCTCAAAATTAATCATTAGCGGTGTATGAAAACGATTAACTATATCACTTTAGCATATTGGGTTTGTTATTGTTTGGTTAGCCTTGTTTTATAAGGATCTTTGAATGTTTGCTATTGAGTCTTTATTTAATTCATATAGCCCACGATTTTAATCGTGGGCTATATGAATTGGTGTTGGAAATTTTAAAATTGGTTGTACTCGTTTTTATTGCAACAATAGGCTACTGTGTACTTGCTTCCCATCGTTAGTATTGATCTTTATTTCATACAGCCCTTTGGGTAATTCACTCCAGTTGAAACTGTTCGATATAGTGCCGTTTATTACTTTTATGTTCTCCCTTACAACAAGTGCACCAACTGAATTGTAACAAGATACAGTAATGTCTTTCGCCGTTAGATTACTCGCTTTAATAGTTACTATTCCTGTAGATGGGTTTGGATAGATAGAAAAACCTGCATCATGTATAACATTGCTTAGTCCTGTATTGGTAACAGTATGTATGGCGGATGTCGCAGTACAGCCATGAGCATCGGTTACTTTTACCGTATAATCGCCAATACTGGTGGCTGTATAATTCATAGCTGTTGCTCCGGGTATCAGAATGCCATTTTTATACCATTGCCAACTTGTACCTGTACCTGTAGCTGTAAGTATTGTACCTGATGCACTAATAGTGACTGTAGGGAGCGCCCAAACGCGTATGTAATTTGATTTTGTAAGTGTGGTTGTTCCAACACTATTACTTGCCGCTAATTTTACAAGATACAATCCAGGAGCCGGATAGTTAATGGTTGCCGCACTTGTGGCAGCTGTAGATGGTGTACCTCCCGCAAATGTCCAGTTCCAGAAGCTTGCATTTGCCGACGAATCGGTAAATGTAATAGATGACCCGGCGCATATTGCCGTATCACTTGCTCCAAACTTAGTGGCTGGAGACATGGCTATGTTCACATTGTCGATATAAATGGCCTGGCCATAATAGCCTATGTTTTCAAATGAAATCATAACGTTGTTACCCACGTAAGGATTAAGTGAAACCGTGTCGGTACGCCATTGTGTAGCTGAAGGTTTAAATAAGCCTGCAGTAGTGCTAGCTGCGGTGGTACCAAGTGCTGTGCCAGTTTTGATATATATTGGAGTCCAAGAGTGTCCACAGTCGGAAGATAATTGGAGCATCAGAGAGTCGGGATAAGAAGTATTCCATGGTCGGTATGCCAGATCAAAAGTCAAACGTGCAGTAGCGACCCCAACGAGTGAAACTTTAGGTGCGATGATTATATCATGTTTGCCTCCTGCGTTGATGTTATAGTTGTCATAGATTATACTTTTTGTGCTTGTGCCAAAGCCGCTTGCAGTAGTAGTAGGTACCCATTGACTTCCTGTATTGCTGATGAGTTGCCAGCTAGAAGGTGGAAATGTTGCACCTTCGAAACCTTCTGCAACAGGCGTTGTAGCACCATCTGATACTTCTATATAACTGGTTTTAGTAACGGTGTCGCTACCGCCGGGACCTGTTGCCTTGTAGGAGACTGTATATAATCCTTTGCTAGGATATACAACAATCGGGCTGTCCAAAGAGGAAGAACTCGGAGTTCCTCCTGCAAATGTCCATGCATTGGTTGTAATGATTCCATAACCCGATTTATAAAAATGGACAGTGTCTCCGGGGCAAATAATTTGTTTGTCGGAGCTAAAATCAACGATGGGTGTCATATTGTTATTAATGCTGCATTCCCAAACCCCACGACCATAAGTGGAAAGTCGGAGAATTGAAGCCGCTGTGCCATCATTGTATATCATAAGGTCATTGGCATTGCATACGGTTGGTAGATTCTGTGTATAATTTGTCCAGACGGTTGTGGTGTTGTTTTTACTGTGCACATAGCTGCCTGCGTTTACAATCAAACGTTCGTTAGTAGAATAATTATCGTGGACAATTTTACGAATGTTTAATCCTGAAAGACCAGATCCAGTAATGTTAGTCCATGTTATACCTTTATCTGCCGAACGGTAAATGCTAGCGCCACAGCTTAGGAAAACTACATTAGCATCATTTTTATTGGTGGCCAAACTTGTTGCTACATTGGTAGCGGCAGGAGTGGTGTATTGTGTCCAAGTAGGGCTGGCCGACAACGCATTATCACTACGCAGCAGATGGTTGTTGTTTGTTACATAATAAACAATATTGCTGTCTGCCCGACAAGATGCAATGTCTTTGATTGCTTCTGTACCCGCATTTATTCTTGTCCATGTAGGGCTAGTTGTATTGATGTCTGTACTACGCCAAATACTGTCTTTTCCTAAGAAGGCAACATTGACCATAGAAGGGAAAAACTCAATACACGAATTGTTGGTAGCAGTAAAGGGCGAATTATAAGAAAGCTCAGAGCCCATGGGTACCAAAGATCTCCGTTTACCATTAGTAAGGTAATATACTGTAGATGCTGTTGCAAAATCAAATGCACATTTACTACCCCAGTCGCCACCTCTATTTGTTTTCCAAGTGCTGTTATAATATAATTCGCCATTGTCTTGTGTGCCAATGCTGATGACTTGTCTGCTGATGGGGCTCTGTGCGGCATGATAAATTTCTGTTGCAGCAACACCGTCACATCTGGGTTTCCAATAAGTACCAACAGTATCAGATGTCATCCATACGCCACCATCGTTTCCATCAAATACTTGCGTATTGTTGTAAGGATTCCATTGTACTTGGTGCATGTCAGTATGCATTTCTGCATACCAATTGGTTCTTTTACTCCAGGTAACACCACCATCAGTTGACCGCCAGATGCAGTGAGCTGCTAGCCATACTTCATTTGCATTTTGTGGATTGACATTTAGATCAAAATTATAATTGCCTTGAGAACCTGATGCAGGGCTTGCATCATAACAGACTAAGCATTGTGTAGTGCTGTTGTACATGGTTGTAAAATTCAGTCCGCCATCAGTTGATTTGAAGATGACTCCATTCCCTTTGGTAGTACCCAGATACACTACATTTGTGTCTGCATTGGTCACACCAATTCTGATGCCAGTATTTCCTGTAGGAAGAGTAATGCCACTAGTGATTTGTGTCCAAGTATTACCGAAGTCATTGCTAATGAAAAACTGCGTCGCCGTGGCAGCATATAAGGTTTTTTTGCTTCGAGGTTTGGCTCGCATATCGGTAAATGCACCTGGCGTTTTTTTGACAGACCAGGTTACTGCAGCATCGGTTGATTTCCAAATGCCATCATTGGTGGCTGCAACAATACTATTGTGATCGGTAGAATCCATCAGTATTTCCACTGCCATACGTGTACCAATGGTAGCATGTGATGCAGCCCATGTATATCCGGCGTTAGTACTTTTCCAAATGCCATATCCTGTACCATAATAATCTGCATCACCTGTAGATAGATATATTACGCTATCATTTGTATAGTCGATACATACGGAGGAGCAGGAGGTTTGAGGTAATACTTCTGTACCTACAGTATGTACCCAAGTTACGCCATTGTCTGTACTGATGTAAAGGCCTCCGGACGCACTTACTGCATACATTTTGTTGGGTTTTGTCGGGTGAAATTTTATTTGACTTACTCGCCCAAGTCCATTTACTTGTCCACTCGCATTTATAGGAAAATTAACGGGTCCAGTGTTAGTCCATGAACCTATTGCTGGTTGGGCGTAGCTAGGAAGCATGAGTAACATAGTGTAAACTAATAACCACGCTGATTTATATTGTTTGGAATGAGTCATAAGAAATAAATGAGTGGATGATTAATTTTTATTTTGTTGATTGCGCCAAATACTCAATCGCTCTTCAGCGCTAAGGATACGCCCGTCGGGTTGTACATAGGGAAGTGTTTGCTCATGCCATACTTCATATTTTTTTACAGCCATTCGTATATCATTCTCTTCCGAAATGCGCCTTTGCTTGCGTTTGCTCGGTGTTTTTTCCCGCTCACGGTAAGCACCAATTTCATAGTCTTCGCCTTCTGGTTTTTCATGATGTTGCCAATACACGTTGTAGGCTTTTTCTATTTCAAAAAAATTGATTTTCGTATCGTCCATCATGGTTATCCATAATGGTTTTTTGGCATATTTTTTTTCAGCATTCCCGCTTTTTTGTTGTGCATTTGTGCAACAAAAAGAGAGCATTAAAAATATAGCAAGGATTATTCGTTTCATATTATATTGCTTATGTTTGTGTAAGTGAGTAATGGAATTTCTTTGTTGATTGTTTTATTCTTCAATAGGTCATATTAATTTATTTTCAGTAATGATTTTGACCGGCAGTAAAAATATAAAAAAAATAATATAAACCTATGTGTTTCAAAAAAATAATTGTTATTGATGAAACGGATATTTAATCTTTTATCTTTATTGGTTACTGTTCCTGCTTTTGGTCAGGGTATTGATACAAATCAGATTGTCCATCTTCAAACGGTTACCACATATACAAAGGCAACTCAGCAAGAAACTTCGGTCAATATTTCTACACTCAAAATTGATAGTTTGTCAAAGTATGGCAATTATAATCTTACGGATCTTTTAGCCAAAATACCTGGTGTAAGTATGCTGACTACAGGTGTCGCCATTGCCAAGCCTGTTATTCGAGGTCTTTATGGCAACAGAGTTTTGGTATTATTGTCGGGCTTGAAGTTTGACAACCAACAATGGCAGGAAGAGCATGGATTAGGTATTACAGATATGGGCATTTCAAAAGTAGAGCTTATAAAGGGGCCAATGAGTGTATTGTATGGAACGGAGGCTATGGGGGGTATCATCAATGTAGTACAAGAAGAAAAGCCTGCCGCTAATACAAAGGAGAGCGATGTTTCTATAAAAATGAATAGCAATACATTGGGTGGTATGTTGCAGGCAGGCTACAAAGTAAATTATGGCAATAGGTGGTTTGGTATTCGTGCAGCTGTAGAAAATAATGCGGATTATAGCGATGGCAATAACAATAGGGTACTCAATAGTAGATTCGACGGCTATGCACTAAAGGCATCGTATGGTTTTGAAAAGGGCAATTGGACTTCTACTAATAATTTTTCCAGCTCTTATAATCGCTTTGGTTTTATTTTTAATGATATATATACGTTTATAAAACCGGACGATCGTTGGAGTAGAAAGTTAGATGTTAATCCTGCACACTTAGTAATGCTGAATATACTTTCATCAGAGAATAAGTTTGAACTAAAGAACAATTCAAAATTGACGCTTAATGTCGGTATTCAATCCAATCGTCGTTTGGAGAATGAGGGAGGCGGTGCTATTAGCTTAAATATGCATTTGTTGACTACTCAATATTTATTGAAATGGGAAAAGGATTTGTCCATAAAAAATAAGCTTATTATTGCTAATCTTGGTTCTTTTGAAAATAATTCTAATTATGGTTCTCGTAAAATAGTTCCGGATGCCAATATGCAAGAGAGCAATATTTCTGTTTATTTAGAGACTAATATCAGACATAAATGGATTTTTGAAAATGGAGTAGGGGCAGGAGAGAAGTGGATTAAAACTTTATTGACACCTACGGTGAATACACCTGATAAGGACATTCATCCGTTCAGCAAATGCTCCACGTATTATAATTTGTTCAGTGGTTTTACTTTTTTACCTAAACAGTCTTTTAACCTTAAATTTAATATAGCCACAGGAGTTCGTATCCCCAATCTTGCTGAATTGTCGTCCAATGGCTTACATGAAGGGGTGTTTACGTATGAAATTGGATCACCATTGTTGAAAAATGAACAAAATATTTCAGGTAATTTGTTGTTGAATATTACAAGACAATATTTTGAAATATCAATAACACCGTTCTACAATTTCTTTTACAACTATGTATATTTAGCACCAACAAATGAGACATGGTCTGGTTTTCCGGTGTATCGTTATAAACAGCAAAATGCCAGACAGTATGGTACCGAGTTTAGTTTTATTGCTAAACCTACTAAACGAATGCAAGCAGGTATTGCATATTCTGGTATGATTAGTAAAACTGCCGATGGCAATTACACACCCTATATTCCAGCTCAAAAAATTACCCCAAATATCAATTACACATTGGATGCAATGGGTACTCATAAGATAATGCTGTATAGTAATGCTGATTTTTGTTTTGCCCAAGACAATACTGCACCTTACGAAATTGCGACTCCTTTTTATTGGTTGTTGAATGCTGGGGCAACAACCTCTTTCAATGCTAAGTCCACAACTTATGCCATTAGCTTAGCGGGTAATAATTTATTAAACGTTGCTTATTATGATCATCTTTCTCGATTTAAAAACTATGGGCTGTTGAATATGGGAAGAAATATTGTAATTACATTGAAGGTCAAATTTGATAGACAACTAAATAGAAAGTAATCAAAAAAAAGGCTGCTATAATTATACTCTTGCTTTGGGTGTTCCAATGCAGTTGCTCCTACTTTTATTATGAAATAGGTAGATGGCAATGCCACGTCAAAAATTTTGAACGTCAGGACTCAGTGGATGATTCAACCAGAGTTCATTATTTTACATGGTCAAACAAAGACGAAGTAGTTTGGGAAAATGAAGAGAAAGAGTTGGAAGTTAATGGTAAATTATATGACGTATTGTCTATTCAAAAAAGCGATAGTGGTGTCACAATCAAGTGTCTTGAAGACGATGAAGAGCAAGGGTTTGTAAACGGTTATCAGGCAACGTTTCATGATAAAAGGAATACGGACAATTCTAATGTTTGTAGTTATCAGGTTGTGGATTTGAAATATTTGAAAGTAGAGCCGACGGTTATTAAACCAATGCTATTTACAGCACCTTTCAATTATGTTGTTTTTGCACCTATAGCTATTGCACGTATTTATATTCAGCAAGCAACACCTCCTCCTGAATGCTAGTTTTTTTTAGAAATATACAGTATGAACTAAATTAAACTAACCAAAAAAACAGGAAAATGAACAGAATTATTAAATCGATTTTTTTATTTGGAATAATAAGCTTTGTAAGTGCTTGCAAAAAGGATGAAGGCAATTTGCCCAATATCAGTTTTAAAACTACTACAGGTTATGTAAGTGCCGACGCTACAAAAGTTGGCGGATCAGTAGTTACAATTGGTATCGATGCGTCTAAAGCAGAGGATGCGGATTATTTGAAGAAGTTCAACATATCTAAATCTGTAAATGGTGCCGCTGAAACTACGGTGTTTGATAAAGACCTTACCGGTACAGAAGGTGATGCTTACACTTACGATTATGTTGCAACAATGGATACGACTCATGGTCAAACCAATAAATATACTTTTACAGTAACCAATAGAGACGGACTTGTCAATAAAGTCGCACTTACACTTACTGTGCAATAACCAATCAATGTCATTTACAATAATAGGTCGTGGTTACGATCTATTATTGTAAATGACTATTACTTCTAAACTCACTTTTCGTTTTATATGCAACTGTTTTGCGCCTATTTGTTCAGTATATCCAAATAGGACATAGGTTTGTGTTGGTGAAACTAAAATTCATATCATGAATAGTGTAGCATTAATAACCGGAGCCTCGTCTGGTATAGGAAAAGAAACCGCTAAGATATTGGTTCAACAAGGCTTTACCGTGTATGGTGCTGCTCGTAGAATAGAAAAGATGGAAGATTTGGCAGCGATGGGTGTGCATCTTTTATCCATGGACGTAACAGATGATATTTCTATGACCAGTGGCATTGCAGAAATACTCAAGAAAGAAAACAGAATTGATATATTGGTTAATAATGCTGGGTATGGATCGTATGGGGCATTAGAAGATGTGCCGATTTCGGAAGCTAAATATCAATTTGAAGTAAATGTTTTTGGTTTGGCTCGTTTAACGCAATTGGTATTACCTCAAATGAGGGCACAAAGAAGAGGAAAGATTATCAATATATCATCAATTGCCGGAAAGATTGGCGAACCTCATGGATCATGGTATCATGCTACAAAATTTGCGGTAGAAGGCCTGAGTGATTGTTTGAGGATGGAGTTAAAACAATTTGGTATTGATGTAGTTATTATAGAGCCTGGTCCTATTCATACAGAATGGAATACTATAGCCAGAGAAAACTTGATGAAGGTTTCTGGAAACAGTGCCTATAGTAGTTTAGCTCAAAAACATTTTAAGATGTTAGAACGAGCTGACGGTAAGAACAGTACCCAACCTACTGTTGTTGCTCAAACAATAGTTAAAGCAATATTATCAAGGCATCCTAAGACTCGGTATGCAACAGGCGGTAAGGCAGGAATAATTTTGTTCTTAAGAAAAATATTTTCAGACAATATGTTTGATAAAGGGATGTTGAGCCAAATGAAATAGCAATAACTATTATAGCTTTACCATCTTTATTACTAATACTTTTTCGGTATTTCCTAATACTTTAAACCGTTCGTCTAAACGCATACCAGCAATCCATACGATACGCTTGTTATTTTCGACAAGCCACAGTTGTTCTTTTTGATGGAGTGGTATTTTCTTATCGATGAGAAAGCGGCTGATTTTCTTCTTCTTCATCCCCATGCCTAGTGGATAAAAATAGTCGCCTGTCCGCCATTTTCGTAACTGTATTGGTAGCGTTATCTGCTTAGAGTCTATAATGGCAACATGATCAGAAGCGTCTATATACGTTGACTTACTTTCTTCCGTGAAGATAAATTTATGCCCATCAGCAATAACTGTATCCGGTAATTTATCAATTAAAATAAGGTCTGTTTTTTCACTGGCTAATGTAGTAATAATAAGGAACTGCCTGTCTCGGATAATGCGGTGCGTAGCCGAATTGATAAAATGCCCGCTTTCGCTATCTATTAGATTTATTATTTGAAGTGTTTGTGCAGCGGAAAAGCCGAATGGAGTAAACAATTCATAACAAATAGTTGCTAACGGAATTCTTTTTTTGAGTTTCAGAATTGGAATATAAAAATCAGCACCACGTTTTTCTAATAGTTTTTTTCGTTCTTCTTCGATTGCTTTATTATAGAGTATTTCAGCTTCTGAAAAACGTTTGATGTTATTGCTCAATTGTTGTACAACATCAGGAAACAGTTCATTGAGTGCAGGTATAATTTTATGTCTTACTGCGTTGCGCAAATATTTATTACTTGAATTAGATGCGTCCTCTCTGTAGGTAATACATTCAGCTGTGATGTATTCTTCTATTTGTTTTCGTGTTGCAAACAATAATGGGCGAATGATATTTTCATTATGTTCAGGTATAGCATGTAATCCGGCAATGCCGGTTCCTTTACATAGATTGATCAATAGCGTTTCCGCATTGTCATTGGCATGATGGGCGGTGGCTATTGCGCTATATTTATGTTCTTTACACAGCTGATGAAACCATTCGTAGCGAAGGTTTCTGGCTGTTTCCTGTACTGCTGTTTTCCTGAGTTTCATTTCTTTTTCTGTATCAAAAGAAATGGTATGGAAGATAATATTGTGTTTTTGTGCCCAATCTCTAACATGTTGTTCGTCCATGTCAGATGCCTCATTACGTAATTTGAAATTGCAATGTGCTAATGCAAAGGGAATTTGCGATTGGAACATCAAATTTGCCAAAGCCATCGAGTCCATCCCCCCACTTATAGCCAGCAATACAGAACCATTATTTGTCGTAAAATGATTGTTCCAATTGTGTAGAAATGCTTGTTGTAAAGACATATTTATGTTCTGCGAAATCATTTAGTAAACAAGGTCTTCATAAGCGCCTTGTAATTCATTATAAGCATGGTTGTCGTTTGCAGCTTTTGTTACCGCCATACCTATTTCATATATTTTTACAGCATCTTCGGTATGTCCGGTGCGTTCCAATAACTTTCCCAAATGGTAATACGTGGCGATGTAATTGCTGTCTGTTTGCCTGTTTTTTTCAAACAATAATTTGGCTTGATCGTCGTCTCCTATTTTTATATATTCCAATGCTAGCGCATGATTCAGAAAGAGATCGTTTGGCGATTGCTCTAAGAAGCTTTTTATTTTGGTAATCCTGTCGTTCATGCACATTAATTATTGAGTATTGCAAAGGTAAAATTTGTAGTGCTACGATGTGTACTTGTTATGAAGATAAAATGCAAAAGAAAAGGGACAACAGTTTGTCGTCCCTTTATATAATTTTGAACTAATTGATTATTTGATTCTATCACCATTAAATCTTAGGCTGGATGATAGCAATCCGTTTGTATATTCTACAACATTCAAATCACATTGTACAACAGAGTCTCCGCTGGAAGCTACTGCTTTTTTAATGGAAAGATTAACTACTCTTTTATAGGAGTCCGTTACTACATCAGGAATAACCACAGTATTAGATTGGCTTTGTAAGAGTCCTGTGTACACATTGCTTGAACTTTTACGACGTACCGCAGACAATGTCATAGGCTCGGCAGATACATATACATCTACTGTATCTATTTTGTATGGTTGACCATTGAGTGGTAAAACTCCTCCAGCATATGTTCCAATATATCTGTCTGTAATTTTATTTTCACAAACAGCACCATCATAACCTGATGGACAATTGCAGAAGTCGGCAGCACAGGTACCACCATTTTCGCACTTCAAGTTTTGACAACTATCTTTTGTACAAGATGCATAAAACATAGTAGATGAAATGCTTAAAATAGCTGTAGCGGCAATAAGAGTATATTTCCAAAATTTCATTCGACAGAATAATTTAGCTATAAAATTATAAAAAGACAATGGATAATGCAACTCTTTTCTTAAAAAATATTAAAAAGCGTTCCAGCCTTGCGCCGTAAGCTTGTGCTTGTTGCCTTGGCGTGTTAGTAAATGCGCACCTTCTTCTATAGGTGTTACATAGCCTATAATACTGATTTGTTCGCTGGTTAATATTTTTTCATAGGCCGACTGAGGGATTGTAAACAGCAGCTCATAATCTTCACCTCCATTAAGTGCACAAGATGTACCACTTAAATTAAATTCCATTGCCATCTCTTTTGACTCATTGTGGATGGGTAGCTTTTCATCGTAGATGATACAGCCAACATTACTTTGTTTGCAAATATGTAGCATGTCAGAACTCAATCCATCACTAATATCCATCATTGAAGTAGGTACAATTTCATTTTTCTGAAGCCATTCTACAATATCCAGGCGAGGTTCAGGTTTCAATATTCTACCAATAACGTGCTCCTTCATTTGTAGGTTAGGTTGTACATTAGGGTTTTCCAAATAAATCCTTTTTTCCCTTTCCAGCAGCTGTAATCCCAAATAAGCTGCACCAAGGTCGCCGCTTACACAGATCAAATCGTTGGGTTGTGCACCGCTACGGGTTACAAATTGGTTGTTTGTTACTTCGCCAATAGCCGTCACACTAATAATAAAACCTTTTTGAGAACTACAAGTATCTCCACCAATTAGATCCACATTGTATTTTTCACAAGCCGCATATACACCTTCATAAAATTCATCAAGGGCTTCTACGGAAAAACGATTGGAAAATGCGATACTTAGTGTAATGTGGGTAGGCGTTGCCATCATGGCACAAAGATCAGAAAGATTTACTGCTACTGCTTTGTAGCCCAAATGTTTGAGTGGTGTGTACATTAGGTCAAAGTGTATGCCTTCTACCAGCATATCTGTAGAAATGACTGTTTGTCTTCCGAAATTATCTATTACGGCAGCATCATCTCCGATACTGAGTAAAGTACTTGCTTGTTTGGTTTCATTATTTTGTGTAAGGTGATTGATTAATCCAAATTCACCCAAACTTTCTATTTCTGTACGTTCTTCCATATTGGCTGCGAAGTTAAAACAAAGGAACTTATATAAGGTTTAAAATGAGTGTTTCTTTGAATAAAGCATAGAATTATTCAAACACGTAAAGCTTAATTTTTTATAAGGCTATTTTACTTGCTTTCTGTAAAGGACATAAGCTACAATGCCAAAAATAAAATTAGGGATCCACACTGCAATGAGGGGATTGAGGTCGGCCTTTGTAGAAAATGTAGTTGAAAACTGCATCAACATCATATATACAGCACTGATGAGAATACCCAATGCCAAATGAAATCCGCTACCACCGCGTATTTTACGACAGGATATACAAACGCCAATGATGCATAAAATAAAACCGGCGGCAGGTTGTGCTGTGCGCCTGTATTTTTCAACATAGTAGAAGTTCAAACTTTCTCTGCCACGTTGTTTTTCCTGTGCAATGAATTTATTGAGTTCGGGTGTTGTAAGCGTTTCTTTTACATCCTCGTCATATCTAAGGTCTTTAGGTGTAAAAGGGTAGGGGACTATAAGGTCGGGCAGGAGCTTAATATTCTCTCTCAAGCCTTCATTCTTTCGGATCATTACATTATACAATTTCCATTCCTTCTTGATACTATCATAAGAAATTCTATCTGCTGTAATCTTTTCCAGCAAGCTTGTACTGTCTATCTTTTCTGCAGAAAAACGGTATCCGGAATTAGTCGTATAGTCGTAACTCTGTACATAAACGTATAGATTCTTTGAAAGACGCAAGTGTACGTTTCGGTCAGAAGTAAGTACTTCATTGAACAAATATTTTTTTTCAAAGACGAGTTTTTGTTTATTCCCAATGGGCACTAACCAATGATTGAGTAATAAGAAAAAGCTACATACGGCAGTGGCTCCGATAATGTAAGGCCGCAAAAAACGATTGAACGAGGCACCAGTGGCAAGGATAGCTATAATCTCTGATTTATAGGCAAGCTTAGAGGTAAAAAATATCGTTGCAATAAAAATAAACAACGCAAATAACAGCGCTACAATGTGTGGGATGAAGTTTTTGAAATAACCGACAATTTCCCAGAATGGTACTTTCTTGGATACAAAGAGGTTTACTTTCTCAGAATAATCAATGACACCGGCTATTACCGCCATAATGAGTATAGCGTAAAAAAAAGTTCCGAAAAACTTTTTCATGATGTACCAGTCTATTTTTTTTATCATCCTTATCCGTATTCAATGTTCGGCAATTTTGCCGGCATCAGGCAACTATTTTATAATCTTTGTTTTAATACAGGTATCATTTCATTTTTCCAGCTTTGGAAGTCGCCTTGTAAAATATGCAGGCGTGCCTCTTTTACTAAATGCAAATAAAAGCTCAAATTGTGTACGCTTGCTATTTGTAACGCCAGCAATTCATTGGCAACAAATAAATGTCTTAGATAAGCTTTAGAATAATAATTACTGTTCACACAAGCTAAGCCATCGTCAATAGGAGAGAAGTCTGTAGCCCATTTTTTATTTTTGATATTGATAACACCTTTAGTTGTAAACAGCATCCCATTCCGTCCATTGCGGGTAGGCATCACGCAGTCAAACATATCAACACCGAGCGATATGCATTCTAGGATATTCCAGGGCGTACCGACACCCATTAAGTAGCGCGGTTTTTCAGTAGGTAATGCATCACAGCATAGTGCGCACATTTCGTACATCATTTCTTCAGGTTCACCAACCGATAATCCGCCAATAGCATTTCCATCACAGTTCATTGAAGCAATAAATTCTGATGATACTTGACGTAAATCTTTGAATGTGCTTCCTTGTATAATTGGAAACAGCGATTGTTCATATCCATATAACGGCTCTGTCGCACTCAAATGTTGAACGCAACGCGCCAGCCAACGGTGTGTGAGCTCCATCGATTTTTTAGCGTAAGCATAGTCCGATGGATAAGGTGGGCATTCATCGAATGCCATGATGATATCAGCACCAATTTTTCGTTGAATATCCATTACTGTTTCTGACGAAAATAAGTGCCGAGAACCATCAATGTGCGACTGAAATAAAGCTCCTTCTTCCGTTAGTTTCCGTTTGCCTGCAAGCGAAAAAACCTGATAGCCACCACTGTCGGTAAGTATTGGTTTATCCCAGCCCATAAATTTATGTAATCCGCCTGCCTGTTGTAAAATTTCAGTGCCTGGTCTTAAATATAGATGATAAGTATTGCCCAATATTATTTGTGCATTCACTTCATCTTTGAGTTGTTGTTGGTTTACTGCCTTCACAGAACCTACGGTGCCCACAGGCATAAATATGGGTGTCTCAATTTGCCCATGAGCAGTATCTATAATGCCTGCGCGAGCTTGTGAGTGTTGATCGTTTGCTAAAAGTTTGAAGTCCATTTTCTAGAGCGCAAAGGTAAGGTATATCTGTTTGTGTGATTGATTTGAACCGGACAAGATTTCGAAATAGTCTTATCGACAGTGGAATGGTCAAATTTTACACAACAAGACATTTGCTGTAGCCACAATTCCTTCTTCCCGACCAATAAAACTCAATTGTTCCGTGGTTGTCGCTTTTATGGATACATCAGTTACATCTACTTGCAGAATTCCTGCAATAGCGTTTTGCATAGCAGGTACATATTTCATTATTTTAGGCGCCTGTAATAAAATGGTACTGTCTATATTCACTATTTTATAGCCACGTGCAGCAATGAGCTCGTAGGATTTTTGCAATAGGATTTTACTGTCTATATTTTTAAAACTTTGGTCCGTATCCGGAAAGTGTTTGCCAATATCTCCTAATCCCAACGCGCCCAAAAGTGCATCGCAAATAGCGTGCAGTAAAACATCTGCATCGCTATGACCAAGTGCGCCTTTATTATGTGGAACGAGTACTCCGCCCAACCAAAACTCACGCCCTTCTATGAGTTGATGAAAATCTATTCCTTGACCTATTCTATACAATTCTGTAATGTTTAATTATCAACGTTTAATTTCTAATAAGCTGCCTCTTTACTTTTTCTTCTTGTTTTTTGTTTGATTATGCTTTTTACTAATCTTGCAATTTATTTTTCAAATTTTCCCATGTGTCGTTCGTCAAAATTATTTCATATATTCCTTTCTTGTTTCTGCTGTATTCAATGATATATTCAGCCCTTGCTTTTGAGTCTGGGTGTGTACTAACCCATGTTAAGTATTTTGTCGATTCGTTTTCTTTATCAGAAAGTTTAAAAAGAAAATTTGCAAATGGTTCCGGGTTTATTTTTGCTTTTACAAGATAATCAACAGCTTTGATGTCTGCTTCTTTTTCTAAGCTTCTGTCAAAAGCTGAAGATGAAAGCATTTTTGCAGTTTTTTTTATAACTTCAGAACCGGTATTGCCAGTTGTCATTGAAATTAAAGTAGATAGTCCAATTTCTTTTACTAGTTTTTTTGTAACATGGTTAAGTTTAATGTGTGCAATTTCATGACAAATAACTCCACTTAATTCTTCCTGATTATCAGAATTGACTATTAAACCACTATAAATTATTAGGTGCCCGTTTGGTAATGCAAAAGCGTTAATGTCATCTTTATTAAGTATGTGAACATTAATCAATTTTCTGTCAATTTTATTTGCGGAGCAAATCTTAGTCACAATACTATCAACTGAATTGACAACAAAAGGGTTTTTGTTTTCCTTTTCAGATTTCTGAAATATACTCCAAAAAAGTTCACCAAGTTTTTCTTCAGTTTTATCGGTTATTTTTTGGATTTTGAGGAACTTAATCCAATCAATTTGTATCAAAAAAAACCATGTTGTGAAAAACAAAGCAATAATTGCAAGTCCCTGTATTATTGTTTTTTTCATGATTTTGAACTACAAATTAAATTAGTCAGATTGCCATAAAACCACCATTCAACATGAATTCCTTTTCTTGTTTGAATTGCGGTATAGATAGTTGCGATAAATTCAGATAAATTGAAAATTAAAGCTGCAATAATGTAAGAAATATACTTGTTGGATATTGTTTCGTCTGTAAATATTATAGATATTGTCCACCAAAAACCAAAGCTATTAATGAAAAGCATAGATAATTGAGACAGTAGAGCTTGAGTGCAATGCCAACGAACAAAATATGTTCCTTTCCTATTTCCTAAGTAAAAAATCAGTGTTGCAATAAGATTTATAATAGGTAAGGACAGTCCTACGATTAGTGCAATCAATGACATCAAATAACTGTTTGATGCTTTTTCAGTTTCATGTTCACCTGGTGAATAGATGAATTTTGTTACATTTATCATAATCCTTTTAAAATATTCAAAATCCAAATAATAACTACTGCCAATATTAAAGCTATTGCATATTGTGGTCTGTTTAAACAATGTTCAATTTTTCTGTAAAATTCAAACAGTGTTTCCCTTTTATTTGCAATATCTATAATCATCCACAGAGGAGCCAAAAGCATTATGATTGCTATTATATAACCTAAAGGATTTATTTCTAAAGCTTCTTTGAAATGTCCTTTTGTTAATGAAATGACAGAACGAGTTGAACCGCATGAAGGACAGGGTATATTTGTGAAGTGTTTTATAAAGCAAACTTCAACATGTTTTTTTTTAGGTTGATTAACGTGCAAACCATAAAAAAGCCAAATATACCCTGCTGTACAGGCTATAGCTAAGATTGAATAAAGCCTGTTTCTGTCAAGAGACATTAATACAAAAATTGTAGTAGTTGTTGCATGTTTTTTTCTCTTGTTGCTCCTTGTATCATGAACCAGTCAATAATTGTCCAAATTCCTAAGCCACCACAAGTTAAAAGTTTACCAACACCAAGCCCTGTATCACCAATCATAAAACGGTCAATACCAAGTGAACCTGCTAAAATAGAAATAATTAAACTGGTTGTCGGATCCTTGAATTGAATTGTTGAAATCATTGCCCATTTTGAGTCATCAATAGCAATTAGCCTATCTCTGATTACATTAATTTGATGGCTTTCGAAAAATTTTGCATTTGTCATGATGAACATGTCTACTTTTTGTGCATCCATTATAATTTGTTTTTTTGTTTAAATAGTTAGAAGTTTTTATTTTGTTGTCAATAATACTAATTCTGTTTCAGTAATTGGCATAAATCAATACTTTTATTTGATTGTTGTTGTAAATTTTGCAGTAAAGTTATTATTCTTGATTCATTTTCTTTACCTGTTATAAATATTTGTAATTATCTTTTGGGGAAAGTTTCAATAGTACTTCATACATCAGCTTAATGCAATTTTCTACATCGTTTTTATGAACTGTTTCCACAGTGGTATGCATATAGCGCAACGGGAGTGAAATCAATGCACTTGGCACGCCACCATTAGAGAAGGCAAATGCATCTGTATCCGTACCTGTAGAGCGCGATTCGGCTTGCAATTGAAATGGAATTTTATTTTTCTTAGCGGTATCTATTATTTTTTCAAGCAAAATATTATGAACGGCAGGTGCATAGCACATTACAGGCCCTTCCCCACAAAAGGTTTCACCCTCAGCTGCTTTGCTCATCATAGGTGTAGTAGTATCATGCGTCACATCTGTACAAATAGCCACATCAGGCGCTATGGTCTCTGCAATCATGCCAGCACCATTGAGTCCAACCTCTTCCTGTACGGCATTAACTATATACAGACCAAATGGTAATTTCTTTTTGTTCTCTTTGAGCAAACGAGCTACTTCGGCAATGATTACTCCACCCATTCTGTTGTCGAATGCACGGCCGATCCAATAATCAAAATTCAATTCTTCAAAGCCTTCAGTGAAGGTACAAACACAGCCTACATGGATGCCCAATTCTTCTACTTGTTTTTTGTTCTTTGCACCTACGTCTATCCAAATTGTTTCTACTTCAGGCTTGTTTTCTTTACTGTGTTTGCGCACATGTATTGCCGGCCAGCCAAATACACCACGTACAATACCTTTTTTTGTATGAATGTTTACGCGCTTGGATGGTGCAATCTGGTGATCGCTACCGCCATTACGGCAAACGTGGATAAAGCCATCGGAAGTAATATATTTCACAAACCAACTGATTTCGTCGGCATGTGCTTCTATTACTACTTTATATTCCGCTTCAGGATTGATAATGCCTACAACTGTGCCGTAATTATCTACAATGTGTGTATCAATATATGGCTTTAAGTATTCCAGCCATATTTTTTGACCACTGGTTTCAAAACCTGTAGGAGAAGCATTATTCAAATATTCTTTTATAAACGTCATTGAACTTTCGTTCAAGAGAGATTTTTCTTTTTTAGCTTTTGCCATTTGTTTTTATATTTCTAATAATGAAACCTGCATTGAATAATATGCAATCTGTCGGGATAAACACAGTAAATAATCCGGTGCTCGTCTGTAATTCTTCTACTCCAGTAACCGCTCAAATCACCTTTCAATCCTTCCGGTTTTCCTTTGCCGGCAAAAGGAGTTCGCAAACATTCTTTGATGAGTTCGTTGACCCGTTTTAAAACCTGCTTGTCATGCTGCTGCCAATATAGATAATCTTCCCAGGCATACTTATCCCAACTCAAAACCATTAATCTTCTTTTAGTGGTTTTTTAAGAAACTCGCTTTTCCGATCCCGCTCAATGGCATCATAAATTCGTTGAGCATTATTCTTCGTGCTGAGTAAATGCAAGGTTTCCTGTATCGCATTGTATTCGTCCAACGAAATAATGACAGCATTGTTTTTTTCGCCTCTGTTCACAATTACCGTTTCTCCATCATGCACCACGCTGTCCAGCACGGGTTTCATCTGGTTTCTGAATTCAGTATAGTTCAATACGTTCATTTTTAAAGTACTTAATTAGGTACAAATATACGGACTTTTATTTGGTTCTTAAATCTATTTTCTCCACTTTAATGCGGCTAATTTAGCCTAATAATTTCAGATAGGGAATTGCTTTGCACTTTCATAAAAATAAAAGCCCGATGACGAATGTCTTCGGGCTTTTTGCTTTTGTATCGTTTCAATTTGTTCTACCAAATATCTAATCCAAATTTTTCTGCGTTTTCCTGAGCATCTTCATACCCAGCATCAGCATGGCGTAATATACCCATTGCCGGATCATTGTGCAATACACGTTTCAGGCGTTCATCGGCATCAGCAGAACCATCGGCAACGATTACCATTCCTGCATGTAGGGAATAACCCATGCCTACGCCGCCACCATGATGGAAGCTTACCCAACTAGCTCCGCCGGCAGTGTTAATGAGTGCGTTGAGAATCGGCCAATCGGCGACTGCATCAGATCCGTCTTTCATGGCTTCTGTTTCTCGGTTTGGTGAGGCTACAGAGCCGCAGTCCAAATGGTCGCGACCAATCACAATTGGCGCTTTTACTTTGCCTTCGCGTACTAATTGGTTGAAGAGCAAGCCTGCTTTTTCGCGTTCGCCCATACCCAGCCAACAGATACGCGCTGGTAAACCTTGAAAGGCAATTTTTTCTTTGGCCATTTTCAACCAGCGCTGCAATCCTTCATTTTCTGGAAACAGTTCAGCTAATGCTTTGTCTGTTGTGTAAATATCTTCAGGATCACCACTGAGTGCCACCCAGCGGAAAGGACCTTTACCTTCACAGAATAATGGGCGTATATATGCTGGAACAAAGCCCGGGAAATCAAATGCGTTCATTACACCACGTTTATCATGTGCTTGTCCACGGAGGTTGTTGCCGTAATCAAATGTTATAGCACCACGTTTTTGTAGTTCCAACATTTGTCTTACGTGATGCGCCATGGTATCTAGCGACAAGGATTTGTATTCCTCCGAGTTGCTTTCACGCAAAGTATTTGCAGCTTCAACGCTCATTCCTTCCGGGAAATAACCAATGAGCTCATCATGTGCGGAAGTCTGATCTGTCAATGTATCCGGAGTGATATTTCTGTCTAATAATCTTTGCAATAAATCAACCGCGTTACATACCACACCGATGGAGATTGCTTCCCCAGCTGCTTTTGCACGCAAAGATTCGTCAATCGCTTCGTCAATATTGTGGAACATTTTGTCGATATAATGTGTATCCAGTCTCTTTTGAATACGCCATTCTTCCACGTCTGCTGCCAGACAAACACCTTCGTTCATTGTGATGGCCAAGGGTTGAGCGCCACCCATACCGCCAAGTCCAGCTGTAACATTCAACGTGCCTTTTAATGTGCCATTGAAATTAATTTTGGCGAGCGACAGATATGTTTCATAGGTACCTTGAACAATGCCTTGAGAACCAATATAAATCCAGCTTCCGGCAGTCATCTGCCCATACATCATCAGGCCTTTAGCTTCCAATTCACGGAAATGCTCCCAAGTAGCCCATCGACCCACAAGATTTGAATTTGCAATCAGAACACGTGGGGCATTTTTATGAGAACGAAGTACGCCAACTGGTTTGCCACTTTGTACCATCAAGGTTTCGTCTTCATTGAGGTTGCGTAAACAGTCTAAAATTTTATCAAAGCTCTCCCAATTGCGAGCCGCTTTACCAATGCCACCATACACCACTAAGTCCTCTGGACGCTCAGCAACTTCGGGATCGAGATTGTTTTGAATCATTCTGTAAGCGGCCTCTGTTACCCAGTCTTTGCAGGTGAGGGTAGTACCTGTTGGTGATTTGATGACGCGTTTTCCTGTAGCTATTTGCATAAAAAATTAATTAATGTCAGTTAAATTTTGAATATCGTCTAAGTCTTTATGTCGCCCAGACGCTTTTTTCGTTTGAATTAAATGATTGAGATGAATTAAATTTAAATTTACACCGTCCACATTATGTAGGGTTGATGACTTAAATAATTCTTCAAAACTTGAGCCTTTTATTTTGTTCATAATATCAATTGCTACTGGCTGTCTGCCAAAAGTGTAAACATCGATATGTTCATTATAAAGAAAATTATTTTCGGTCATATCAAATAATGACATTCCAAAATTGAAAAATGCTTTTTGGATACGAGTATAATTTTCCTTAGTTCGCTCAACTAAAATGTCTAAATATCCGGTTGTCCTTGAATAACCATGAAGAATTACGGAATATCCACCTACTAAAACATATTTTACTTCAGCAATATTTAAAGCTTTTAGGAAATCGATAAAATCGTCATTGAAAATATTACCCATTTTTTTCAAATTTTCTCATCGAAAAAACACTTCTGTTCATTTTTGGAGGATTATTGATATCAAATCCATAAGCGACACTATTTAAGTAGAAACTGATTCTTAACCTTTCGCCATAAGATTCATGTGCAAAAGTTTTTGATTTTTGCTCCTCTTTAAACGTCTGCGCCTTGAAAACCGTTCGGTCTAATTTGAATGCCATATCTGCTATTTTACTATTTTATTGGATTCCTTTGCCCGTTCTTTAAATCAGTTTAGATTTTATATTATAACCAAGAATTTCTTTTGCATCAGATATTTTGTTTTGACCGATAGAGACGAGTTCATTAAAAACAGATGATTTTTGAGCAAATTTGTGATTCGGATTTATTTCAACGATGTAACGATATTTTTTATTGAAAAAGTCGCCTTCATCAATTTTGTTCTTTGGTAAGTTTATTCGTACACTTTTCACAGGATGTTCAGTTTCGAAAATATTTGACGCTAAGGGAGTCAGGTAAAATCCATTATTTTGATTTGTAGCACTTCCCAAACTTGAAAATAGTTCTTTCAGTAATGTTGACGGACCGGAAAAATATTGACCGGCAGCATCAATACTTCTAATCCCTCTAATTAAAATTCCGCCAAAGACATTGTTGGTTGAGTTCCCAAAAGTTAAATCAAGTCCAAATCCATTAAAATACCAAGTTCCGCTTTTAAGTTGCTCTGAATTTCTGTGACAAAATATGTCATTGTGTTTTTTTTCATCGACGTAATAAAACTCAATTTCTACAATTCGGTATGAATTTCCCCCCGCTTTTAGGTAAAGTTTATTCATCAAATAATTTGCCAGCTCATCAAAATGGCTTTCTATTGAATCTGGATCTATTTCAATTTCGAGTAGGCTTTTGAATTGCTGCAATTGTTCCATAATTACAAAATCGTCGCTTTAATATTTGCCAAAATATCAGCTGTTTCTTCTTTACTATTACCTTCAGCATATACACGCAAAAGTGGTTCTGTTCCTGATGCGCGGAGCATCATCCATCCACCGTTGTCGAGATGATACTTCACCCCATCAACAGATTCTACTTTATTGAAGGTGTATTTGCCAAACTGTTTATATTCACCTGCTAGTGCTTTTTTGATAATGCTTTCTTTCTTATCATTGTCAATTGTCATATCCAATCGGTCATAACTAAAGGTACCCACAACTGCATAAACTTCTTCACATAATTGTTTTAATGTTTTGCCGGATTCGGTCATCCATTGGTAAATCAATAGACCATCATAAATGCCATCGCGTTCCGGGATATGGCCTTTCACCGCAATGCCACCGCTTTCTTCACCACCTACCAGTACGTCTTCCTGTGTCATTATTTCGCTGATATATTTGAATCCAATTGGGGTAACTTCTATAGGTAATCCATAGGCTTCACACATACGTTTAACCCGGTCGGTAACTGAGAAGGCAATAGCTACTTTGCCATTCAGCCCTTTATATTTATGTAAATAATGTACTAATAAAAGGATGACATGATGGGGATCTACAAAATGTCCATCTTCATCAAAAAGCCCTATTCTGTCTGCATCACCATCTGTAGCTAATCCAATTTTCAACTCTGGGGTATTGGCTAATGTAGCAGATAATTCCTTTAAGTTTTTATCAATTGGCTCCGGTGCCTGACCTAAAAAGCCAGGATTGTCATCGCAATGAATAAAAACAGTATTGGGTAATAATTTGCGCACCACGTTCTGTCCGGCGCCGAACATCGCATCATAAGCCAATTTGAATGGAGAATTATTTAAAGAGGTAAAATCGAATTTTGTTTTCAGGTATTCAATATACATCCCTTCTAAATCCACATATTCCAGTATTCCGGCATTTTTAAAATGTTCAATGCTATCTTTAGTAATAGTAATTTCATCAGGAATCAGGGCTTCTACCTCAGCGATTTCCCGCGGGCTTGTCGGCCCGCCATGAGGGCCTTTTAGTTTAAATCCATTATAACCGACAGGATTGTGTGATGCCGTAATAACAACGCCTTGCTGTGCTTCTAATGTTAATACGCCAAAAGAGATCATTGGTGTGCTGACAAATCCTTTTGCCAGCAACACTTTAATACCATTAGAACAAAGTACTTTAGCTGTAGTTTCTGCAAATAATTCGCCTCCAAAACGACAATCATGACCAACAACGACAGTATTGTTGTTTCCTTTTTTGTTTAGCCATTCAGCCAAACCCTGTGCCACACGAGCCACATTATATACGGTGTACTCTTGCGCAATAATAGCGCGCCATCCGTCTGTACCAAATTTAATTTTTTCTGTCTGCATGAATATGATTGTTGAATAATTTGATTAATTATGTTTCGGTTGAAGCGCGAAATTAATAAAACCTAGTTAGCTATGAATATAATTTTTATATCGGTGTATAATTGATTGTAGGAATCTATCAGACAAATTGTAGCTATTGTTTGGGTCTAATAAAATAATTTTTTGAATGTTTTTTTTGTAAAAGAAAAAATAAACATACTTTTGCACTCCAATTCTCAAGATTGCTCTTATATTAAGTTTGCATTGGGAGATTTGTTTCAAACATTTCGTTAATACCAAAAAAAGTAAAAAACATGGCAAAAGAAATCACAGGCTATGTGAAGCTGCAATGTAAAGGCGGCCAAGCAAATCCAGCACCTCCAATCGGACCTGCACTAGGTTCTAAAGGTGTCAACATTATGGAGTTCTGTAAGCAATTTAATGCACGTACACAGGACAAAATCGGGAAAATTCTCCCAGTTCTTATCACCGTTTATGCCGACAAATCATTCGAATTTGTTATCAAAACACCTCCGGCTGCTGTACAATTGATGGAACATTCCAAAATTACTAAAGGTTCTAAAGAATCTAACCGTAATAAAGTTGGTAAAGTTACCTGGGCTCAGGTTGAAGAGATTGCCAAAGACAAAATGTCTGACCTTAACTGTTTTACGTTGGATAGCGCTATGAAAATGGTGGCTGGTACAGCTCGTAGCATGGGTCTTACTGTTGACGGTACAGCCCCTTGGAATAATAATTAATCCATTGGGAACGATTCACCTTAATTAAATCATTGTAGCAATGGCAATCACTAAAAAAAGAAAAGCCGCAGAGGCTAAAGTAGATCAAAATAAATTCTACTCACTTACAGAAGCAAGTGCTCTTGTAAAAGAATTGAATTGTACTAAATTCGACAGTTCAGTTGATATTCACATTCGCCTTGGTGTTGATCCTAAAAAAGCTGATCAGGCTTTACGTGGAACAGTATCACTTCCTCATGGTACAGGTAAAACTAAGCGCGTATTGGTGCTTTGTACTCCTGACAAAGAAGCCGAAGCAAAAAATGCAGGTGCTGATTTCGTAGGACTAGACGAATTTGTTCAAAAAATAGAAAGCGGATGGACAGATGTTGATGTAATCATCGCAACACCTTCTGTAATGCCAAAAATTGGTAAATTAGGTAAAGTATTAGGCCCTCGTAACTTGATGCCTAACCCTAAAACAGGTACTGTAACTAACGATGTTGCTAATGCAGTAATAGATGTAAAAGGTGGTAAAATCGCTTTTAAAGTTGATAAAGCAGGTATCATTCATGCATCAGTTGGTCGTATTTCTTTTGAACCTTCAAAAATTGCAGAGAACAGTCAGGAATTGATTAACGCACTTATCAGAATGAAACCATCAACAGCAAAAGGTATTTACCTTAAAGCTGTAAGCATGGCAACTTCTATGAGTCCAGGCGTGGCTGTAGATACGAAAACCGTAGCTTAGTCGCAACGGAGTTTGTTTAATCCCCCAACTTAAAAAATTAAAGCAATGAATACTGCTCAAAAAACTGAAGCAATAGAACTGTTGAAAGAGAAATTTTCTCAATACAGTAACTTTTATATCACCAATACTGAATCTTTATCGGTAGCACAGGTGAGTAAGCTACGCCGCGTATGTTTTGAAAAAAACGTAGAAATGAAAGTAGCTAAAAATACACTTATCAAAAAAGCCCTTCAAGGCCTTAATGATGAGAAATATGCAGGAATCTACGAATCGCTAAATGGCGTTACTGCATTGATGTTTTCTGACTCTCCTAAAGAACCTGCTGTAATTATCAGCTCATTCCGCAGCGAAGAGAAAAACGAAAAACCAGTCTTGAAAGCTGCTTTTATCGGAGAAGACATCTTTATTGGTGACAATCAATTGGTCAATCTTAAAAACATCAAAACGAAAAACGAGCTTATCGGCGAAGTTATCGGATTGTTGCAATCTCCTGCACGCCGCGTAATATCTGCATTGTTGAACAACGCAGAAAAGAAAGGCGAAACTGCTGTAGCAGAATAAATCAATACGCATTTTGCGCATTGACGGCTGTAAATAATTTTAATAATCTGATGTATCAGCAATAGATCGTCACTAAGTAAAAATTTATAGCCAATTTAAATAAGGCTTCCAAGCTCGAATTATAAACAACAACATTTTTAAAACAAACATTAAAACATTATAACAATGGCAGACATTAAATCATTAGCAGAACAATTAGTAAACCTGACTGTAAAAGACGTTCAAGAATTAGCTGACGTTTTGAAAGCAGAATACGGAATTGAACCAGCAGCAGCAGCAGTTGTAGCAGGTCCAGCAGCAGCAGCAGCAGTAGAAGAAAAATCAACATTTGATGTTATCTTGAAAAATGCAGGTGCTTCTAAATTGAACGTTGTAAAAACTGTAAAAGACTTGACTGGTCTTGGCTTGAAAGAAGCAAAAGAATTGGTTGACGGCGCTCCAAAAGCAGTAAAAGAAGGCATTAGCAAAGGCGAAGCTGAAGAATTGAAAGCTAAATTGGTAGAAGCTGGTGCTGAAGTTGAAGTAATTTAATTAATACTTTAAGTAAGGTTTATAAAAAGAGCCACAATGAACAAACATTGTGGCTCTTTTATTATTTTATAGATTTTGTTTGAACAAGAGGAGGAAATTGACCGTTGTGTTTTCCTTTTCTTTCATTTCTCCATTGATACCGGCTACATAGCCATCAATCGATACTTGCATTTGTAGTTTTATTTTGCGCATTGTTTAAAATTTAATTTATAATGCAAACATACGATGCCCAATTAAATGTGGCTATTCTTGATCTACATTAAATATTTAAAACATAGGCTTGGGACATGAAATTACATAATATAGCTTTGCTCCAAAACTACTAACTTTGAAAATACTGTTCAAGTACTTTTATAGCTACATTTGCAGCCTTCAAAAATTACAATGAATCCATCCATTCGCATACAAAGGCTAGTCGCTATATTTTCTGTAATATTATTTGTCGGTAAACTATGGGCATGGAACCTTACGCATTCTGTGGCTATATTGACAGATGCACTGGAGAGTACCGTAAATGTTATAACAGGATTTATTGGATGGTATAGTGTCATTCTTGCATCAAAACCGCGTGATGCCAATCATCCTTATGGTCATGGCAAAGTAGAATTTATATCGGCAGCTATCGAAGGTGCACTTATATTTATAGCGGGGCTCATGATTGTCTATCAGGTTATTTATGTCTATTTTCATCCGCTTGCTATGCAAAAGCTGGATATAGGTATTCTGCTCACATTGGCTACCGGGGTATTCAATTATTTTTTGGGTATATATGCGCTTAGGGTTGGTAAAAAAGAAAGAAGTGTTACCGTAGTGGCCGCTGCTACGCACCTCAAATCTGACGCGTATTCTACTTTTGCTATTATCGCAGGTTTAGTGGTGGTGGCATTTACCGGATGGGAATGGCTGGATAAAATCATTGCTCTTGTATTTGCAGGAGTCATTATTGTTACCGGTTACAAAGTGCTACGTAAATCGTTGGCGGGTATCATGGATGAAGCTGACATTAATTTGCTCAAAGAGGTGATCCAAATTCTCAATGTCAATAGGATGCCCCAGTGGATAGACTTGCATAATATGCGTGTAATACAATACGGCCAAGTGTTGCATATCGATACACATGTTACTTTACCTTGGTATTGGACTGTAGAGCAAGCTGCAACAGAAATACATGTACTGGAAAATTTGGTACGGAAAAAATTTGCAGACAAAGTGGAGTTCTTTATTCATATTGATAACTGTATGCCCTTTTCCTGCAAAATATGCAACATACAAACTTGCTCTGTCCGTAAACACCCATTTATAAATGTGCAGGACTGGACATTGGATAATATACTTGCCAATGAACAACATGGAAAACAATTAATTGATGCTTAATTAATGGAATTGAACGATACAATAGCCGCTATTGCTACCGCATCAGGTATTGGAGCCATAGGCATTATACGCTTGAGTGGTGCTGATGCCATTACTATAGCCAATAAAATATTTAAAGGCAAAGACCTTACTAAACAAGCGACACATACGATCCATTTCGGGCATATTGTAGCGTTTGACAGTACACTTATAGACGAGGTTGTGGTTTCGCTATATAAAGGCACCAAAAGTTATACCGGTGAAAATACAGTTGAAATCAGCGGACATGGTTCGCCTTATATCTTGCAAAGTATTTTGCAGCTGTGTATAGCTGCGGGAGCACGTATGGCATTACCCGGAGAGTTTACACAAAGAGCCTTTCTCAATGGTAAAATGGATCTTGCACAAGCAGAAGCTGTTGCAGATCTCATTGCTGCCGATAGTAAGGCTGCACAACAAACTGCATTGAATCAATTGCGTGGTGGATTCTCCAACGACTTAAAACAATTGCGGGAACAGCTCATCAATTTTGCTGCACTCATAGAGTTGGAACTCGACTTCTCGCAGGAAGACGTAGCATTTGCCGATCGTACACAGTTGGCAAATCTGATTGCCGAACTTACATTTGCCACAAACCAGCTCATTAATTCATTTCAGCTTGGCAATGTCATTAAAAATGGTGTAAGTGTAGCCATTATAGGCAAGCCTAATGCTGGCAAATCTACATTGCTGAACTCTTTGCTCAATGAAGACAGAGCCATTGTAAGTGCTATAGCAGGTACTACACGCGATACTATCGAAGAAACGCTTAATATAAATGGCGTGCTTTTTCGGCTTATAGATACGGCCGGTATTCGTGATGATAGTGACGATCTTATTGAACAGATTGGAGTAGGTAAGAGCCTCGAGAAAATGCGCAGCGCGGATGTGGTCGTTTACCTCTTTGACGTACTTCAGGCAGATCTAACGGAGCTTATCGAACAAATAGAATTGTTTAAAAAAGAAGGACTCAAGTATTTGCTGGTAGCTAATAAAGTCGATGATCTTGGTCTTGCCGCTGCTCAGGCAAAGTTTGCAATGCTTGATGCTAACATGCTCTTTATTTCAGCCAAAACCAAGCAGCATATAGATACTTTGCAACAAAGGCTCTACAACACCGTAATTAGTGGACAAATAAATACAGAAAGTACAATTGTAACTAATGCAAGGCATCATGATACCCTGCTTAAAGTTGCTGAATGTTTAACTGATATTAAAGCCGGTATGGATGCAGATATATCGGGCGAATTATTGGCACTGGATATACGTCGTTGCTTATACTATCTAGGCAATATTACAGGGCAGGTAGAGGTGGATCGGGACATACTCGGTACTATATTTGGAAAATTTTGTATTGGAAAATAGCGACCGAAATCATACACAAGCATAAGAAACTAAAACCTATTACTGACAAGGCTTTCAGCATTTCAATATTTCCTTTGATTTACTTTTTACTGCGTATTACAGGTAATTTGTTGTCCCGTTTTTGTCCCTTTTTTATTTGAGGTACAAAAAGGAGACAAATTTTATTTTTGCTGTCCATTTCTGTCCATCAAGATGGACAAATCTACCCCCCATACTTTTTTTCTTAAAAATTCACACTTTTTTACCTGCATTCAAAGCTAATGCAGGTAATACTTCCGTTTTGTTTCCCTTCCTTTTACTTCCTTTGGCTGGTGTTCCATGTCGTTTTTTCGCATCAGATTTGTGTCAAATTTTAAGAGATGGCAGAATATAAACGAATGTGCAACTTTTGTAATAAAGAGTTTGTAGCACAGAAGTACAACACAAAATCTTGCTCAAATAGATGTGCAAATTTGAGCCACAAAATGAAAGTTAGACAGGATAAAGAAAATATGTTTAACGATAATGAAATCTACAAAAGGCTTCTTCACAAATTATTAGTATCTGTTGAAAGAATTGAAATAGCTCTTGAATTGTACGGAGTAAAACAACAAATTTCAAAAGAAGAATTACTAAGCCCTGAAAAGTATTGTGAGCTAATGAACATTCATCGAAAAACGCTTACAAGAATGATTCAACGCAATGAAGTAGCAATAATAAAGCAAGGCAACAAAATTCTTATCAATAAAAATCAACTAAAAAATACTACTAATGACAAATGCTAACGATTTATTTAATGATTACACAGGTACTGAAAACTACTATAAACATTGGCTTGAAATAGTTTATACCGATGGTGTAAAAGCATTAGCTGAAAAGTGTTCATGTTATTGGTTAATAGATTTAATCGGAAGCCATCAAACAAATGAAAAAGTAAGAAATGAACCTTTTCAAGTATGGGAATTGAAACGAATAAATGAAAATGAATATGTTGTAATTGCAACAGATGGAAACGATAATATCATAGCAACACAATCCATTCCTTTCAGCGATTTTCCTTTTGATAGCTGTACCATTTGGCTATCTGATGGCATAGTGCTTTTACCAACCGAGTATTAATTTTTAACAATATAAATTTTATAAAAATGAAAGTAACAATTAGAGAAAAATCCATTAATAATGGCAACGAAAAAAGTTTATACCTTGATATTTATCGTGCAAAAAACGAAAGATATAAGGAATCTTTAAAGCTAAAAGTATTTACAAAACCTAAATCAATTCAAGAAAGAACGCACAACACTAATACAAAAAGTTTGGCGGAACAAATTAGAGCAAAGAAAATGCTTGAGTTGCAAGAGGGTTTTTATGGTATAAAAATAACTAAAAGTAAGTACGGCAATTTTGTACAATATTTTAAAATGCTAACTGACAAAAGAGAAATGTCAGGACTAAATTTTAATCATTGGGATAGTACCTATAAGCAATTGATAAAATTTACGGATAAAGAAAAATGCAAACCAACATTTGCTCAAATAAATAAAGAATGGTTAGAAGATTTTAAAATGTTTCTATTGAAAAATCTATCTCAAAATTCGGCTGCATCTTATTTCAATATTTTACGCCACGCCATACACGAAGCCAAAAGAGATAAATTGATTTTTGACGACCCTTTGCACAATGTACACACGCCTAAAACTATTGAATCGCAAAGAGATTATTTGACATTAGAAGAGTTAGAAAAATTGGCAGTAACCGATTGTAAGGATGAATTGTATAAAAGAGTGTTTTTGTTTGGATGTCTTACTGGTCTTCGTATTTCAGATATGATAAAATTAAAATGGAGCGAAATAAAACACAGTAACGAAATGGGTTATCATATTGTTTATACACAGAAAAAAACAAAGAATAATGAAGTGTTGCAAATAAATGAACAAGCAAGAGCATTTTTAGGAGATGAAAAATTAAGCGATGAAGTCGTTTTTCAAGGCTTAACTTATAGCGATAGAAACAACAGAATGCTGAAACATTGGGCTTTAGATGCAGGTGTTAGAAAAAATGTAACCTTTCATATAGCACGACACACTTTTGCAACATTGCAACTTACTCACGGAACGGATATTTATGTTTTATCAAAATTGTTAGGTCATAAAAAAGTAAGCACTACACAGATTTATGGAAAAATAATTGATGACACAAAACGCAAAGCAGTAGATAATTTACCTGTATTAAACATCTCTTTCAATGTATAAAAATTCAATAATAAAAACTTTTTACAATACCAAACAGGTTTTAAAAAAGGATAGCAAAAACAATGTTTCAAAGTCTCCATTAAAGCCAAAATTATTATTAGAATTTTTGGAAGAAAACAACTTGTTTGATTATTTTGAAATAGTAAATGACTTTGAACCATTTGTAAAAGATGATTTCTACATAGCTCATTACAAAAGCTATGTAGATGCTATGTTTAAGGGTAGAAAGCCACTTTGTGAAAGCAGTAGTTTGAAATGGAGCAAACAATTTTTAGAAAGTTTGACTTATACAAATGCTTCGCTTTACAATGCAATTAGAGAAAGCATTTTAGAACCTCAACAAGTTACTTTTAGTAATACTTCGGGTTTCCATCACGCCACGCCTGACAGGGGAAATGCTTTTTGTTCATTTAGTGGTCAAGTAATTGCTTCAATTAAAATTTATGATGAGTTTGGTTTGAGTGGTGCATATTTAGATTTGGACGGACATTTTGGAAATTCCATAAATGACAGTTACGATTATGTGCCAGATTTAGATAAAGCAATTCCTTATGGTTGCAACATTAATCCTATTGATAACGGACTAAAATACATTGCAGATTTAAAGCGAAGGTTAAAAATATTGGCTTCTAAAATTGCTAATGATGAGGTACATTATATTGTTTTTGCACACGGTGCAGATTCGCATTTACATGATGATTTAGGCGGACAATTAACAACTTCGCAATGGATTGAATGCAGTAAAATTGTTTATGAATGGATTAAACAGACCGAAAAGAAAACTAAAAAATTAATTCCTTTGACATTATCACTTTTTGGAGGTTATCGCAAGGATAATTTTGAAAGTGTTTTATCTTTGCACACATCAGATTTGGTAATGTGTTTAAATGTTCTGTGTGGTGCAGAAATTGAATATATGCCAAATGTAAAGCAAAGAAAATATGACTTCAATTGGCGATAGTATTAGTAAAGAATATTTGGTTGATTTAATAACCACTCGTGAGAATAGCTACAAATTATTCAAGTATCAAATGAGTTTGCTCAACAAAGAGGGCAAAGAATTATATGCAGATTTTTTACAACGAAATTTAACCGAAGAAAAGATTGATAAAATTTTAGAAACCTATTTTAAAGAGCATTATCAAAACAAAACCATTGAAAGTATCGTATTGCTAAAAAAGCCTTTCATCAAAACAGAACCTTTAACGAATGAAGAAAAGCACAAGGCAAACGAACAGTTTTTAAACAGAAAACTGAATAATCTAACGCAGATTTATAGAGAAGTAAATAACATTGATATTTCCGCTAAAGAAATTATTAAAAATCGTGTCCCAAAGCACTTAACTTTTAGATATAGGTTCAAAAATATTGATGCTCAATTATCACATATTGCAGATTTATATAGCAGAATGATTGTAAATGGTTTTATTGAGGACAATACACCAAACGGAAATAACACCCCCAAATTCAAAGCAATATTTAAAGGTTCAAATGAAGTAATTCCTTTTGAAAATAGAATTATTTGGACTGGTAGCGACTATCAATTAAAGCACTTTATTACCATTTTAAGAATCAACAAAATTATTGAAGAAGAATATCATAACAGATGGACAATTACTGCCAATTGTTTTAGAAAGCGAACCAAAGACAAAATAACAGGAGAACTTAAAACTGTTGAGTTTGTGTCAGAAAAATTTGCAAAAACAACAGCCGAAGGCTCAATACCTGAATTGAATAAGATAAACAAAATAATAATTGTATTAATGAAAGACTTAAAAATTGCTGAACAATTTATAAAAATTGAAGGACTTAAGAAGTAAGTCATAAAATTATTTTCATCTTGAAAGACCCACTATTTGCGGGTCTTTTTTTTATGCTTTCTGACTTGGGTTAAGTCAGAAAATTACCCCCTATTTGCGATAGTACACTTGCATTATCAAACAAAAATAAATGATAATGACACAAGATTTCAACAACGCAGAAAACGGCTCAATGCTACAACAGTTCGAACTTTTGGTTCAAAGATTTGAACAATTAGAAAATGCAATTTTATCAATTGTAGCTAATCCACAAGAGATTTTAAATTCCAAAGAAGCATCAAAGTATTTGGGTATAAAATTGTCTTGGTTAGATAAATTATGCAGTAACAAAGCAATTAGTTTTCACAAAACTGGAAAGCTACGCTACTTCAAAAAAACAGAATTAGATAAGTACAGACTTAAAAATATTGTAAAGTCTTATGACGAATTAGATGAAGAAGAAGACGAAAAAAAGTTTGGCAAAAGCAATTGTAAAACCTCTAAATACTAATACTATGATAGACGGAATAAAATTGTACAAAGAACTTACCAAAGATGAAATCGTTTTTTTGAAATTGTTCATTGATTTTACTTCAAAAGTGGTCATTGAAACAGCCGAAATAATTGGCAGTAAAGAAATCGGTTATTACAGAGAGTTAAAATTTACTTTACGAAAAGGCTATGCTTTAACTATTCAAGGTTCATTACACAAAGCATTCAACAATGGTATTAATTACAATCAATTTACATTTTCTGATTGCATAAAAGCTATAGGGCAATTAACACAAGAAATAAAAATTGATGCCAAATTATTGAAAGTGCAAAATGTAGAATTTGGGGTTAATGTTTTTGAACCGATAATATCATTTGATACTATCGACAACAATCTACTTCTACATAAATTGACCATTTTCAAGCCTTATGTTAGATACAATAAGAACATTGGATTTGAGTGTAAGCATCAGCAGTATTCTCTAAAAATTTATGATAAATCAATGCAAGAAAATTTAGATGAAAGAGTATTGCGACTGGAATACAGAGTAACTAATATGATTCTCTTAAAATCAATTGGCATAAGATGGTTAAGTGATTTAAAAAGTAAAAGCAAATTGGAAAAAATAGGCAAAAAAGTAAGTGCAGAATTTTTGCACATATTAATGGATGACTGCTACCTAATGGAAAAACAAGACCTAACAATGAAAGACCACTTATTCTATTACAAAGCTCGTAATGTGAGGTATTGGAAAAGATTGTCTAAAGAATATTCAAAATCTACTTACACATCACATAGGCGAAGGTTTAAGCGAATTGTAAATAAATATTCTAATCAAGATTTAGCTGAAAACATAAGTAATTTATTCGTAGAAAACTGGAACAACATTTTATCAAAATAAACAACAATTACACGCTTGGATAAAAGCGTAATTATTAAATTTTTTAAAATTAAATAGAAATGAAAGAATTAAGTAAAATACAAGAATATCTAGATGCACATTATCATTTTAGATATAATGAAATAACAAGCAAAGTAGAGTTTTGCTCTACACAAGATACAAACTATCAACCAATGACAGATAGGGATATACATTCCCTAATCATAGGACTTGCACAAGCAGGTATAAATGTAAAATTGCAAGATTTAAGGATTATTGTAAACTCAAATTTGGTTACTTCATACAATCCAATCAAAGACTATTTCAATGCCCTACCAACACAAACAGGCAAAGAAAACATCAAACAATTATTAGCAACTATTGACACTCACGATAATGAGTTTTTTGAATGGGCTTTTACAAAATGGTTGGTGGCTTGGGTTGCTTGTATGCTCGAAGATGAAGTAACCAATCATCAATGTATAATTTTGGCAGGAAATCAAGGAATTGGCAAAAGCACTTGGGTAGAAAATCTGATGCCTCAAGATTTGATGCCTTACTATTTTGCAGGAAACATTAAGTTAGGAAACAAAGACACTCTTGGCTTTTTATCGGATAAATGCCTTATTAATTTAGATGAATTGGCAAGTATGACCTATTCTAATGTTACCGAGTTAAAAGAATTGGTTACAAAAAGCAAAATAAGTTTTCGCAAGGCTTATGGCTACCATACTGAAAACTTTATCCGTAGAGCTTCATTTATAGGTTCAGTAAATGGCACAGAGTTTTTGTATGACCTGACAGGTAATCGTAGGTTTTTATCTTTTGAAGTCAATAGTTTTGAAAATTATGGCACCCATAATATTGATATGAATTTGGTATTAACAGAAGCATTCTACCTTTACAAGACAGGTTTTCAATATTGGTTTGATGCGGAAGACCAAAAGAAAGTTGAAAAAAACAATGAACAGTTTTTAGTGAAATCATTGGAAGAAATTAAATTACTTGAGAATTATTCTAAAGCACCTAATGTTACAGAACAAACAGCAACTTTTAGATACGCCCTTGAAATAAAGACAGGTCAATTGAATAATGAAGAGTTCATTCGTTCAAATTCAAGAGAAACAATTGAAGCCATAAAAAATGGCGTTTCAAAATTGAAAGAGTTGACAGATAAATATTATTGTCCTGAACATTTGCTAACGCTTGAAATTTTTGAAAAAATTATTTATAAAAAACCAAATCAAGGAGAGCTTGTTAAGTTGGGTAAAATCTTAAATAAATATGGATTCAAAAGCAAAAGAACAAATAAGGGTACTGAATATGAACTTTATAGAATTGAAAAAGGGAAAGTAAGTTAGTGTAAGAAGTGTAGGAACTTTTACTCAACAGTTATAAAAACTCTACTGGTTTAATCCAATAGAGTTTTTTGTTTTACAGATATAACCATAAAATCAGCAAGAACTTACTTTTAGGCTACTTGGATAGCTTTTGTTTTCTCCCACGATAGAAATATTAGATAATAGCCAAAATGCCAAAGAAATAGCTCGTTTTCATTATTGGAATTTGAAGGTGTTGATGTTCTCCATTGGAATGAATAAAAAATACTCAAAAGCATCAATGGTATTAGCTTTTAGTTAATTTATTATTGTCTAAAATTGTGGTGGTGGTGGAAAAAGTATGTTTAGCAAAACCTTTGTGCAGTTCTATTACTCCAAGCTCGGAAAAATGTGTAAATTTGTAGCCAACAAAACAGGTAAAATATTGAGTAAATAAAAGTTAATTAAAATAAATATTGCATTTCGCAAACTGATTTCTGTCCTTGAAAAGTCGAAAATTTAAAGTACAACAGAACAGGTTTAGCAAATGCTCAAGTTATGGCTTGAGCGTTGCTTTACTTTGTTGTACTGGGCTTCGACTCCCACAAGGACAGGTAGAGACTAACGTTTCAAGCCTGTTTTTTTGTGGAATGTGGTAGCATAAAAAAAATTATGAAGTACATATCACAAAGTTTTTCAGTAGCGGTTTTAGCGTTGATTTCAACACAATCTTTCAGTCAAGTTTCGTTAAGCACTTTGCAAAAATTAGCATTGCTTAATAGTAATAACGCTTATACATTTTCGACAGAAGTTAAAGAAATATTACAACCTCAAAAATTTAAAAATATAGGTGGTGGAAAATGGGTAAAATCTACTACTGGTAAAGAATTGATTACTATAATGGCTTCTTATGATGGCAACATGATTTCTTACGAAGTAAATAATATGCCAAGTTCCAAAAATACCATTCAATCAATAAAAAAAACAGGTAATTATGTCTTTAATAATGAAGAAGATTTAAAAACACACTTTAGAAATACAGATAAGAAATTATACTATGATGTATTGTATTCTAAAGATTTTAATCGTTGTATAATTAGCATCTATCCATACAAAGAACCTAAAAAAGAAGAAGTAATAAAAAAAGACACCATCAGAGAAACCGCAATGGTTACAATTACAAAAGATGCAGAATTTATTGGTGGAGAAAACGCTTTAACAAAATACATTTCTCAAAATATTGATAAACCTGATGATTTAGATTGGTCAGGTAGATTAGTCGTTCAATTTTTTGTTGAAAAAGATGGTTCTATAATTGATGTTGAGATTGAAGGGAGTTGTCCGAGTTACTTTAAAAATTCGATCATAGCAACATTTAAGAGAATGCCAAAGTGGAAACCTGCTCAAACAAGTGAGGGAACACTTGCGAGAAGTCAAAAGCAAATACCTCTTCAATTTTAAAACTATGAAAAATAAAAAAATAATTTCGCTGTTGTTCTTATTGCTAATTAGCTCTTTTGCAAATTCTCAAACAATATTATTGAAAGAAATTACTATTCTTAAAGCAAGTAATATTTCTCAATCTTCAATAATTAAGAAAGGCTATATTCAAAACAATAAAACCTTAATTGGCAAATTTAATGACACTATAAAAGTTAAGCCTAATTCAGTTGAGTGGCATTCCCCTCAAAAATTCTGTTATGAATGTTTGGAAACTTATAAGAGCATTAGAAAACAAATCAATCAGTCTAATTATGTTTATAGTAGAACATTTTTAAAACACCTTAATAATAGTAAATATATCATCACAGAACATTACAGTGAAAATGGTGGTGTTGGTAGCACTTTTGAGGTTTACACAATTTATCAAGATGATGCAATTTTAGCAATGGGAATAATTTTCAATAAATCAGCAGAAGGAGCATATTAATACAAGTGTATAAATATGCCCCATTGTAGTTTTAGGCTACCTTGGGGCTTTTTTACGTGTGTAACAAATAGTTTATATCGTGTTGATTTTTTTGTAAGGTATTTGATAAAAAAGAACTATATTTTAACGTATCTTTACGCACGCAAAAATTTTGCGAATTTGAATAATGACAGCTATTAAATCCGATGCTTTAAAATATACTTTTTCAGGACACGACTCCTTTCATTGCCGACAACTATGGTTAAAAAAGGGTTATGATTTTGTAAAAAATGAACAGTCATTCAACAGTGAGGATGCAGTTGTAAAACTTGGCGTGGGTAAAAATATGGTATCTTCAATTCGCTATTGGTTGAAGGCATTTAATATCATTGACACCAAAGACAACCATACCGAATTTGGAACAAAACTTTTTGATACACTAAACGGCTACGACCCTTTTTTGGAAGATGAAGCAAGTTTGTGGCTATTACATTATCAACTTATCAAAACGGGATTAGCTTCTATTTATAGTATTATTTTCAACGAATTTAGAAAGGAGAAAATTCTGTTTAAGGACGATGTATTTTTAAACTATCTGAAACGGATTCAGGAGGCAAATCCTGAATTGAATTTTAATGAAAACACAGTGGCGAAAGATTTTATGGTTTTTGTAAATACCTACAAAAATGAAGAAGACAACAATGATGTAGAGGATAGCTTTTCGGGAATACTTTCAGAAATTGGTTTACTGAAAACGATTGGCAAAGGGAAAGATAAACAGTATCAAATTGAAAATAACGACAGAGATAATTTGGACGAGGCTATTTTATTGTTTTCAATTTTAGATAATCCAAATTATGGAAATTCAATTAGCTTAAATTCGTTAGAATACGATTACAACAGCCCAGGTTCAATCTTCGCATTGAACCGTTCAGGACTGACAAACAAAATTTCTGAAATTGTGGACAAAAACATTACGTTCACAGACCACGCAGGAATAAAAGAATTGCAATTCAAGAATAAACCGAACGCATTTTCAATTTTAGACAAATACTATGGCAAATAATTTCACAACATCGGTCAATATCCTTCGGGATACTGAAAGGGATTTTCACTATATCCCAACACCAAATGCCAAACAGGTAGTAGGTCAAATTGTGAATGACTTTAAGAAAGGCATTCGCTCATTCAACATCATTGGGACTTACGGAACAGGCAAATCCTCATTCCTTTTGGCTTTGGAACAAAGCGTGAGGGGTAAGAAGCGTTATTTTGAAACGAACTTTCTTACCAATCCCAAGATTGATTTTGTAAAGATAGTTGGTTCTTATACTTCAATCGTAGAGCAGTTTGCAGATACTTTTGAAGTAGTAGCAAATAAAAACAAGCACGAAAATATTTTATCTGAAATTTTCAACCGCTACTATTCGCTTGGCAAAAACAACGGAATTTTGTTTTTGCTGTTAGATGAGTTTGGAAAATTTTTGGAGTATGCAAGCAAACACAATCCCGAAAACGAATTGTATTTTATTCAGCAGTTAGCCGAGTTTTGCAACAATCCAAAACACAATGTTGTTTTGATTACAACGGTTCATCAAAGTTTTGAATCGTATGCCTACGCATTAACAAGTACACAAAAACAAGAGTGGACTAAGGTTAAAGGTCGTTTCCGTGAAATCACGTTTAACGAACCTGTTGAACAACTTTTGTATTTAGCGTCGGAATATGTTGCTGAAAATATTGAAAACAAAGCACCAAAAGCACAAGTTGATAAATGTTTGAAATTAGCTTCGGCATCAAAAGCGTTCAACTTCAACAAAGATTTCTTGAATGAAATTTCAACAAAACTTTTTCCGCTTGACATTCTTTCGGCTAACATTCTTACTCTTGCGTTGCAACGCTACGGACAAAACGAACGTTCTTTGTTTTCGTTCCTTGAATCAACCGACCACACAGGATTAAGCAAATTCAACAAACGTGAAAATCCGTTTTATAATTTGACTTGCGTTTACGATTATCTAAACTTCAATTTTTATTCTTTTCTAATCTCAAAATACAATTCCGATTTTTCATCGTGGAGTTCAATCCGTTCTTCGTTGGAGGAAGTAGAAAGAGCCTTTGACGAAAAAATTAACGATTATTCAAAAACTGTTAAAACAATCGGTTTGTTGAATATTTTTTCGGCAAGTGGAGCAATTTTAGATGAAAACTTTTTGAGCAATTACCTTGAAATTGCGTGTGGCATATCCAATGCAAGCACAATTATCAAAAATCTTGAAGCGAAAAAAATTATTCGTTTCCGCTCGCATAGCCAACGATATATTTTGTTTGAAGGAACAGATTTAGACATTCAAACCGCATTAATTAAAGCAGGCGAAAAAATTTCTGAAGTAAATGATGTTACAACATTATTGAATAAATACTTTCAATTTACGCCTGTTTTTGCAAAATTGTATTCTTACGAAACTGGAACACAACGTTTCTTTGAGTTTAAAATTTCGGAATACCCCATTAGCAAAGTCTTTCCAACAGGCGAAATTGATGGCTATATCAATCTTGTCTTTAACAGTAAAATAAAACTTTCGGAAATTGAAGAAGAATCAAAAAGTCAAAAGGAAGCAATTGTTTACTGTTATTTCAAAAATTCTGCCGAGATAAAAAACTTGTTGTTTGAAATTGAGAAAATTCAACAAGTAATTGAAGAAAACAAAGAAGACAAGGTTGCCAAACGTGAATTAGAAAACATTTCCGATTCACAAAAACGCTTACTAAATCACTATATCACGGACAGTATTTATTCGGGAAGTAAAGACGTGAAATGGTATTTCAAAGGCGAAGAAAAGAAAATCGCTGATAAGAAGGATTTTCAAAAATTGCTTTCACAAGTTTGTAGTATAGTTTACAAAGCAACGCCTGTTTTCAAAAACGAGTTGGTAAACAAACATAAAATTTCATCTTCAATTCACACCGCAAAGCGTAACTACTTTAAAGCACTTGCGAATAATTGGGATAAAGAAAACTTGGGTTTTGAAGATGCAAAATTTCCACCTGAAAAAACAATTTTCTTGTCGCTTTTAAAAGAAAACGGAATTTCACCAATTAGAGAAAATGACATAGATATAATTTCAATTGATAAAAATTCATCTTTCTACGAACTTTGGAAAACGTCAGAAAAATTCCTTGAAAGTGCAAAATTAGAACAGCGAAGCATTGACGAATTTGTTTCTATTTTGAGTAAGCGACCGTTGAAACTGAAACAAGGTTTTATTGATTTTTGGGTTCCAACTTTTCTGTTCTTGAGAAGAGATGATTTTGCGATGTTCAATAAAGATGGCTATTTGCCAAGTTTGACAGATGATAATCTTGAATTAATTGCAAAAAACCCTGATGACTATTCAATAAAAACTTTTGACATTGAAGGTGTTAAATTGGACATCTTCAACAGTTATCGTACTTTTTTGAATATTTCTACTGAATCAAAATTTGACAACAATTCATTCATTGAAACGATAAAACCTTTCATTGTGTTTTACAAACAGTTGCCCGAATATTCAAAACAAACAAAACGTCTTTCGTCTTCGGCTTTGAAAATTCGTACAGCCATTGCATTGAGCAAAGACCCCGAGGATACTTTCTTTGAAGCTTTTCCAAGTGCTTTGGGAATTTCGTTGAGTGCTTTGCAAAAAGACAAAACAAAATTGCAGGGTTATACAACGAGTTTGCAAAATGCGGTTCGTGAATTACGAACTTCTTATGACGAACTTGAAAAGCGTTTTGAAGCATTTATTTGTAATGAATTCGTGGGAAAAACAGTTGAGTTTGAAGATTACAAAGAGTATTTGCAGAAGCGATTTAAAAACCTAAAAAAGCATTTGCTTTTAGCAAATCAAAAAACTTTTGTACAAAGAATTGATTCGGGCTTAGATGATAAAAAAGCTTGGTTAAATTCTATTGCACAAGCCGTAGTTGGCAGAACGCTTGAAAATTTCAGCGATGAAGATGAGATTTCATTGTACGAAAAATTCAAGGCTTTGATTTTGGAGTTAGATAGTTTGACCAATATTTCAAAAGTCGATATTGACGAGAAAAACGAAGAAGTGATTGGTGTAAAAATTGACACGTTTTTCAGCACAATCAATCCGAAAGTTGTCCGTATTCCAAAAAATAAATCGGCAGAAGTGGAACAGTTGAAATCTGTTTTGAAAAAGAAACTTAGCGGAGATAAGACTTCTGATATCGCAGCAGTATTGAACCTTTTAAAAGAATTGTTGCAATGATTAAAATAAGACATGTATTAGGCATTTCAGGAGGCAAAGACAGTGCGGCCTTAGCTATTTATATCAAAACAAAATATCCGTCACTGGATTTAGATTTTTATTCTAGCGATACAGGCAAAGAATTAGACGAGACCTACCAGTTAATCCAAAATCTTGAAATCTATCTTGGAATAAAAATCAATATTCTCAAGGGCGCAGAAAATAGTTCCGAAGACCCGTTTGACCATTTTTTAAAAATGTATGGTGGGTATTTACCTGGTTCTAACTCTCGCTGGTGCACAAAAAAACTAAAACTTGAACCCTTTGAAAAATATGTAGGGACAGATAATGTTGTTTCTTACGTTGGTATTCGTGGTGATGAAGATCGTGAAGGATATATTTCAACCAAGAAAAACATTCAATCTATTTTTCCTTTCAGAAAAAACATTTGGAGCGAAGATGTAATCGCAAAAGCATTATCAAATCAAAATATTGAAAATGTAATTTCCTTTACTAAAAATATTGATTTCGGAAAATATCAAGACAAAGCAACACAAATTCTTTCAAAGAGAATTGATACGGCATTTACACAAACACAGAAACTAAATGCGTTGCTAGATACAGACATAAAAGGCTTTAATCATTTGATTTTTGAGTTCCTAAAAACAACCGATTATCCTTTATCAAAGGAAACTGCCTTTCCATTGCTTGACAACGAAGATATTTTAGTTCGTGATGATATTTTCAGAATTTTGGAAGAAAGTGGCGTTGGAGTTCCTGCCTACTACAACAAAATTGATTTTGATATTAAAGGGAAAATAGGACAATATTCAAGAAGCCGTTCTGGTTGTTATTTCTGTTTTTATCAACAAAAAATAGAATGGATTTGGTTGTATGAACAGCATCCAGAGCTTTATAAAAAAGCAATGGAATATGAGAAAGACGGCTATACTTGGGCACAAAATGAAAGTTTAGAAGAATTGATAAAACCCGAAAGAATTACACAAGTAAAAGAGGAATACATAAAAAGAATGGAGCGAAACTCAGCTAAAAACAAATCCCCTTATCTAATTGATATTTTAGACGAGGAAGAAGGAATTGGCTGTGCGAGCTGTTTTATATAAAATGAGAATTTAGTAATGAATAATTTTGGAAGCACAATATACCTTGACTACAATGCCACCACTCCAATAGACCCAAGAGTATTGGATGTAATGCTTCCATTCCTAAAAGAAAACTTTGCCAATCCAAGCAGTATACACTATTTCGGCAGAACCATAAATGAAGCTGTAAAATTGGCACGAATACAAGCTGCTGATTTAATCGGTGCTGATGAAAAAGAAATCATTTTCACAAGCGGTTCAACTGAAGCACTTAACATTGCTTTGAAAGGTATTGTAGAAAACTATTCCCAAAAAGGAAGGCATATTATTACTGTTTCAACAGAACACAAAGCTGTTCTTGATACTTGTAAATACCTAGAAAATAGAGGTTACGAAGTAACTTATTTGTCCGTGCAAAAAGACGGATTAATTGATTTGAATGAATTGAAAAAATCGTTGCGTTCAGATACTATTTTAGTTTCGGTAATGTATGTAAACAATGAAACAGGAATAATACAGCCCATTAAAGAAATTGCTTCTATTGTGCACGAAGCAGGAGCAATTTTTATGACTGATGCAACACAGGCGGTTGGAAAAATTGAAATTGACGTAAATAACTTTGGTATTGATATTTTGTGTTTAAGCGGACATAAAATGTACGCACCAAAAGGAATTGGGATTTTGTATGTGAAGAAAGGAATTAAACTTCCTGCATACACACACGGAGGCGGACACGAAAAAGGTTTACGAAGCGGAACGCTCAACGTTCCAGGAATTGTTGCACTTGGAAAGGCTTGTGAAATTGCCGAACAAGAAATGAAACAATATGCCGAAGGAATTGAAGTGTTGCGAAACGGATTAGAAAATGAATTACTTAAAATTCCAGACACGTTTGTAAACGGAAATACAGAAAACAGAATTTACAACGTAAGTAATATTTGTTTCAAAGGTTTTGATGCAAATGTTTTAATTGGAAGAATGAAAAACGTTGCCGTTTCCAACGGTTCGGCTTGTACTTCTGCCATTGTTGAACCTTCACACGTTTTGACTTCAATGGGATTGACAGATGAAGATGCTTTTGCTTCAATTCGTTTTTCATTAGGAAAATTCAATACAATAGAAAATATTGAGTTCGTAGTGCAAACACTAACAGAATTAACCAAAACAAGTTTTAGATATGCTTAAAAACTGCGAATGGTCAATAGATAGAGATTACAAAACAGGTTCAGAAAATGAGCCTATGCAGTTCTATTTAGAAGGACTGGCAAATAGTTCTGAATTTCATTTATTGTTAGGCTATTTCAGTTCCGCAGCTATTAATTTGCTATCGGTTGGGTTTGCAACTTTCATCAGCAAAGGCGGGAAAATGAGAATGGTCATTAATCATTTGCTTTCCGAAAAAGACAAAGAAGTTGTTGAAAAAGGTTTAAACACAAATACTTCAAAAGTTTTTGATTTAACAGATATTGTTACCCTTGGTAGAGTACTTGATGAATATGATAAGCATTTTTTTGAATGTTTAGCTTATTTAATTGCAGAAAAACGTATTGAAATAAAAGTTGTCAAACCGAAAAACAGTGGTGGAATTGCGCATTACAAATCAGGTATTTTTAGTGACGGAGAAAACAGTATTGGTTACAAGGCTTCTTGCAACTTCACTTTAAATGGCTTGTCTGAGAATTTAGAAGAATTAGAAGCGTTTTTGAGTTGGGAAAATGGACGTTCAAATAAACTTATCAAAAAGCAAATGAGAATCATTGATGATTATTTTGCTGAAAAAGATGATAATGTTGAATACTTGTCTGCAAGTGATATTGAAGTTGCAATCAGAGATAAATTTAGTAATAAAAGCATTGACGAGTTAATAGTTCAAGAAGACGAGTTGCTTAAAAAGAAAATGAATTTGATTAGCAACGGGCGTTTAAAGCAAACTATTTTGAAATTGCACAAAGAAATTGATAAAGTCATTCACAATCCACGATTTCCAAATAATGGAAAACCAAGACCATATCAAGTTGAAGCCTATCAAAATTGGGTTACGAATGGATACAAAGGGATTTTTGCAATGGCAACAGGTACAGGCAAAACAAAAACATCATTGAATTGCTTATTAGAAGAATATAAAATAAAACACACATATAAAGCAATTATTGTTGTACCTACCACAGCTTTATTAGAGCAATGGAAAAAAGAATGTTCTGAATTTAATTTCAAAAATATTATTACTGTTAGTTCAAGAGAAAAATGGGAAGACAATCTTGCTTTTTTCAATACGGCAAGCAAAATAATAGATACATCATATATCGTAATTGTGACGTATGCCTCACTTTCAAGAGATAAATTTCAAAGTTTTTTCAAGCAACTTCCAAAGGAAACTTTGTTGATTGCAGATGAAGTACACAATTTAGGTTCGCAAGGGCTTTTGAAGATTTTACCTTCAATTCATTTAGAAAAAAGAATTGGTTTATCGGCAACACCACACAGGAAATTTGACGAAGCAGGAAACACTGCTATTGAAGATTTTTTCAATGATAAATCGCCTTATATTGTTTCTTATTCAATGCAAGAGGCTTTAGAAAGCGGTTTCCTTTGCAAATACAATTATTTCCCTCATATCGTAAAATTGACCGATGAGGAAATGAAAAGATACAAAGAAATATCACTACAACTTTTACGAATGGGCTTATTTGATGAAAAAGGAAATTTCAAAAGTACTCCAGAGATAGAAAAGAAGTTATTGGAACGTAAACGTATTATTCACAAAGCAAGCAACAAAATTGATGTTTTTCAAAAAATATTGAAAGATGAGTTTGGTGAGCGGAAAAATCTGAAATATACTTTGGTATATGTTCCCGAAGGAATTGAAACAAATTTTGAAGAAAGAGATTTCAGTGAAGAAACAGAAGATGAAAACAAATTGATTAATGAATACACGAAAGTTGTGAGTAATACTGATGATACTGTTATGGTTAAACAGTTTACTTCTAATTCAACTAATCGTGAAGGAATACTTTTAGATTACTCTAAAGGAAAAACCCACGTACTTACTTCAATGAAATGTTTAGACGAAGGTGTAGATGTACCACGTTCTGAATTGGCGATATTTTGTGCAAGTACAGGAAATCCTAGACAATTTATTCAAAGACGAGGACGTGTCTTGCGTTTAGCAGAAGGGAAAATTCACGCAACAATTCACGATTTAGTTGTTGTTCCAGAAGTTTCAAATAATGAAAGCACCTTTGAAATGGAAAAAAGTTTGGTAAGAAAAGAATTAGAACGAGTTGTTGACTTTTCAAATTTGGCTTTAAACAAAACTGAAACTTATAATTCTTTGAAAGAGGTATTAGACCATTACAATTTAAACCTGAACGACATTTAAAATATTCTTATATGGCAAGGAAAGATGACATTTTAAAAAGTTTTTTGAATCATGAATTACTTACATCAAAGTATGAATTGAAGGATTCAGATATTCCAGTAACAGTTCGTGAAGCATTGAATTCACAAATTCCAATTATTAAAGCAATAGCTTTGATAGTTGAAGGTCTTGATGTTACAACTCCTGTTACTGATACAGTTTTAAGACAACAAGTAACTCAATATTTAAACGAGGCAATATGATTATCAAAAAAATATCCATTGAAAATTATCTCTGTTATTGCGGTGTAAAAGAATTCGAATTGTCAGACGGTTTGAATATTATTTTGGGCGAAAATGGAGAAGGAAAGACAAAAATTTTTGAAGCCATAGATTGGTTGTTCAACGGAAGAAACAGCGAATTAAATTCATTAGTTTCTGCAAAAACATTGAATGATACGGTTATAGGAGAAGAATTTAGAGTACGTGTTGCTATAACTGTTGAGCAATATGATGAAAAGAAAATCATTTCAAAATCATTTACTGTAAAAAAAACTGCCGAAAATGAATGTTCAACAGCTAGCTATATGCTAGAAGGTATAGAGGAAACAAAATCAGGCGAAAGGGAACAAGTTGATGGACAAAAATTATTAGACCGCATTTTCCCATTTCAAATTCGAAAGTACTCAATGTTTAAAGGGGAATCAGAATTGAACATTTTTGAAAGTGAGGATGCTTTAACAAACTTGATTAACCTATTTTCTGATGCAAAGCATTACGAAAAATACTCTGAAAAGGGTGCGTTTCTAAGAGAAAAAGCAGAAAAGGCAGTTGAAGATTCAACAAAAGCGGATAGTAAAAACAAAAGACTGTACGAAGATCTTGAAGCTGATATTGCCCGACTTCAAAGGGAAAGGCAAGGTTATCAGGTTCACTTAAATTCAACCCTTGATGAAATTAAGAAGTTGGAAGTTAATCTTCAATTTGCTGAAAGATACGTTGATAATGCTGATGCACTTGATACTATAAATAAACGAATAAAAGGTATTGAGGAAAAAATTTCAGATGCAACTAAAAAAATAGATGAAAATTATACAACCTCTTTGTTCGACGAAAGATGGATTGCAGTAAACTTTGAACCAATTCATAAAGTCTTTGCTGATAAAATAAACCAACTAAGTTTTGAAAAAAGGAAGCAACAAACAGAATTTGACAAAGAACAAGGAATTAAAGAGGGTGAAAGGAAAGCACTTGCAAAACTTTTGAATAATACTATTCCGCTTCCAGCAAACATTCCTTCAAAGCAAATTATGCAAGAAATGCTTAACGCTGAAATCTGTAAAGTTTGCAACAGAGAAGCTAAAAAAGGTTCAGAAGCATACGTTTTTATGAAAGAACGTCTTGACGCTTACGAAAAAACACAAGAACCTAACAAAAACGAAGCAAGAATTAATGAACAATTATTTAAAATAAACTATACAGACCGCCTTGTAAATTTGAATGTAAGCCACGAAGACAACTTAAAGAAATTAAGAGAAGTTAGAACTCAAATCAAAGATTTATTTGAATTCAATAATGACCGAAAAAAAGATATTGAAATACTAACTGAACAGTTAGAAAAAGAAAGGTCAGAAAGAGAAAGAATTTTAGGTAATTCAAGTATTGGGGAAGATAAATTAAATGATGTTCTTAAAAATTATACAGGTTGGCAGAGAGATTTGAAACAGAAAGGCAAAGAACAAATTGATTATGAGTCAAAATTGAAAGATATTGAAAGCCAACTAAAAAATAAAAATGATGAGAAAGATAAAATTGATTTGAGTTCTGCAAACTCATTTTTGATTAAAACAAGAGCAATTTTGAGAGACATAGAAACCATTTTTAATGATACAAAGGAGAAAAAGTTTGATGAGTTCATTGAAAAACTTGAAACAAAATCAAACAATATTTTCAAAGACATTAACATTGATGCATTTACAGGTACAATAGTATTTAACAAGAAACGCAGAAGTAATAAAACGATTGTTGAAATTGAATTGCAAGAAGCAGGGAGACCATTTTACAAGCCAAATCAATCGTTACTTACATCAATGCACATTTCAATATTGTTTGCTATTTCTGAATTAACAACAGAAATTCAAGAAGAAAAATTTCCTATGATATTTGATGCACCAACATCTTCATTCGGGGAAAACAAAACCGAACAATTTTTGAATTTGATTTATAATACAGGCAATCAAAAAATTCTTTTGATAAAAGACTTTCTTTATACAGACAAAAACACAAAAGTACTTTCAATCAAAGACGAATTTAAAAACGTAAAAAGAAATAAAGCATTTTGGGTAAAATTGGAACGACCATTTGACCCAAACAATTTAAAATCAATAAACACGCAGGTAATAACTTTGTAGTATGGAAAATTTATTTGATAAATGGAAAACTAAAATTCCGAAATATAGTGAAGTTCATAAAGAACTCTTTAATTCCCTTTCTCAAAAATTTGGTGCAGAAGGAGAGAAAAAAATAAATCTTGGAAAACATTTCAGTACAAACTATGAACTGTATATGTACGCATTCTTTTTAGGCTTATATAATGATGAGTTTTCTCCAATTCCGAACGAAGAAAAGAAAACAGATTTCAGTCACCATATTCAGCATTGGGGTAGCAAAACAACAAGTTCCTACAGGAAAGATTTTACTGGTCTTCAAGAAAATATCTTCATTGCTTTGGTGGCAAAAACAGAAATAGACATTCTTGCATTAGAAAAAGGCGAAAAAGATGAAGAAGAAATCGTAAAACAACTTATTCACACCATGGAATCATATACAAATGGAGGTTTGATTTTGATTAAAGAAAAGATTGACGAAAATCCGAATTACTTTCTTCAGCCAACTTCGTTTTTGAATATGATTTTGGAAAGTAAAGAATAAAATATCAAGAAAGGCTTAAATGAAAATTGTATAAAAAGCAATATAGAAACTACCGCTATTTACCTTTAACAATTTCTGTTTTCAGGTAATTTGTTACTCATTTGTACCTTACAAACGCCAAAGTATAGCCATACTTAAAAAGAGTCCTCTATCTACATTTTAATTATTTTAAATAATTTATACCCTTTGAGGTATAATTAAAATAAATACACTAAATTTGCACCCTAAAAGGTATAATAATGAATACTTCAATAGCCCATTTTGTACAAGAAAAGCGAAAATTGCTCAAACTTACACAACCTGAATTAGCTGAAAAAGCAGGTGTGGGTTTACGTTTTCTACGAGAATTAGAGAATGGAAAAGAATCAGTAAGATTAGATAAAGTAAATCAAGTTTTAGCTTTATTTGGTGCTTCTGTCGGTGTAATAAAAAATAGAGAAGTATGAGAAAAGGAAACGTTTATTACAAAAACAGTTTAGCAGGGATTATTGCAGAAAATGAAGATGGTTATAGTTTTCAATATTATGATAATTTTTTAATTTCATCGTTTGCAAAATCAATTAGCCTAACATTACCTATTCAAAAACAGGCTTTTGAAAGCAAAATTTTATTTCCATTTTTTGATGGTTTAATTCCAGAAGGTTGGCTATTAAATATAGCGGTTGCCAATTGGAAAATTAATGCAAGAGATAGATTTGGTCTATTACTAACCTTGTGTAATGATTGCATCGGTTGTGTATCAATAAAAGCGTTAGAAGATGAAAAGTAAGATAACCAACTGCTTTTATTGTTATCAAGCCCTAAATGAAGCTGAACAAGATTTTCATACCACTTGTGCAAAAAAAATGTTTGGTACAAAACAAGCCCCTATTATTGATTTTAACCTAAAACAGTTAGAAGATTTAGCCAAGCAAATTGTAATTAAAAGTGTTGCAGTTACTGGTGTTCAGCCCAAATTATCATTAGAATTAGAAAAGCATAAAAATGAATTGTCAAGACTTACTATTGTTGGTTTACACGGCAATTATATTTTAAAACCACCATCAACAGAATATAAAGAGCTACCACAAAATGAAGATGTAACCATGCATTTGGCAAGTTTAGTAAAAATAAAGACAGCTCAACATTGTCTTATAAAATTAGCATCAGGCGAACTGGCATACATAACCAAACGCTTTGATAGAAACAAAAAAGAGAAAATTGCGTTAGAAGATTTTTGTCAATTAACCGAAAATTTAACCGAACATAAATACAGAGGGTCAATAGAAAAAGTGGCTAAAACCACTCAAAAATTCACAACAAATAAAGGCTTGGAAACATTGCGATTATTTGAGTTGGTTTTGTTTTGTTATCTCACAGGCAATGCAGATATGCACTTGAAGAATTTTGCTTTATTAGAAAATGCTTTAGGCGAATTTGAATTATCTCCTGCTTATGATTTAGTAAGTACTGCGTTAGTAATTACCGATGACAAAGAAGAAACCGCACTAACCATTAACGGAAAGAAAAGCCGATTAAAGAAAAAAGAATTTGATACTTTAGCATTAAGTATAGGTATAAATACAAAGGTTTTAGAAAGCATTTACATTAAATTTGAAAAAGCATTACCCATTTGGATTGAATTTATCAAGCAAAGTTATTTATCAAAAGCAATGCAAAAAAGCTATATTCAACTAATTCAAACTAAGCATAATAATCTCTTCCAAAAAACGTAATTCGTAATTGCTAATTCGTAATTGAAATTGCCTTTTCCTGCCTTTAAAAGTGTATGTTTTCACACATTGTGTCCGCCTGTTGTCCCTCAATATTCTGAAAGTATTGAAAACATTGAGTAGGTCACTTTCAGTATCGGTAAATAAGCTGACAAGTGATAAGATCCAAACAGTACGGGTGATCGCTTTCATTTAAAATTTTATAATTCCGTTATTTGACATGATGCAATTGGAGGTATCGGCTGCGGAAAGGGAATACGATAAGCTCAATTTTACTTCCGAGCGCGCCATATTACAACAGTCTATACACTTTATTACCCCCATTGATCAACTGAGCTGCGGGAGTATCTTCAAAAGTACTGTTTATATCTTCAGGATAAACCTATCATAATAAATATGGTCAATAGCATCGCTAGCCCAACGATACTTAGCCTGAGTATAAAGTTCCTTTTTCGTTTGTCCAAAACTTACTTTTTTATCGGTACAGATTTAAGTGCTACCATAAATTCTTTAGCCGGCTTAAAATAGGGGATATAGTGTGCAGGAATGAAGACTTCAGTTTGTCGGACGATGTTCCGTCCTTTTTTGGCGGCTCTCTTTTTGGTAGTGAATGTGCCGAATGTACGGACGTTAACGGCTTCACCTGACAAAGCCGTTTCTTTTACTTCGACAAAATAACTTTCCAGAATAACTAAAACATCGACTTTGGCGATACCGGTTTTACCAGAAATTATTTCTATTAGGTCAGCTTTTGTCATTGGGTGATTATTAAAATTTTAACCGGATATGGATACTTTTTGGTACTTACAGTTGCAATAGGGTAGTAGGGTATTTTTTTGCCTTTTTTAAAATTTCTTTTGCCTATTTTATGGTAAATATCCTCGTGTGATTTTTGGGTAAATTATATTCATTCCAGTACTTGTTTTACCGTTAAAGTGGCTTTTTTGACCGCTTGTAAACTCTTTTTGGTTATTACATCCCATTTCAATACATTCCCCAAAACAAGGAAATTAAAGATACATTGTAATTAACTAATGGTAAAATATTTTAACTAAAAAATTTGTTTTTTAAAGATTTGGTTTAACATTTGTAAGATTGTTAATAGATATTTAAAGCCATCTTTACCCATTTATGCCCCGCTTAATCTGCTGTTTATTCATCCTTTTATCCGCAGGCCATGTGTCGGGTAAGAGCATGTCAGACAGTACGCTATTGAGTATAGAATATCCTATGAGTAGTGCAGAGCATAAATTTACGCAACGCTTATCGTACCGTACGACCATTGATACCGTAGTGGACATCCATATAGACTGCTACTATATGTTAAATTCCAAAGACAGTCTTCATCTATACGACCTGACCTTTGAAGGCATCCGGATACACCCTGGAGTTGGTTATGTGGATCTGCCATTTGCCAAAGCAGTCAGTACCCACAAAATGCACGCGGACTACTTTGACATCATCCAACGCTTCCAGATGGTACCGGCGGGTCAATACAAA
>DBTQ01000026.1:44591-52646 GCA_002307135.1 Bacteroidetes bacterium UBA1312 | reverse complement strand
GTTACGCCTAATACTGGCCATGTGCCAGATGTATAGGTCGTAGAGCCTATCGTTATGCTTGTTATATTCGTCGGAAAAGTGGTAAAATGAATCTGAATAAGCGTACCACCAGTATCTACTCCTGCAAAAGCCCCTGTAATTGTAGAAGTATTTGTTCCTCCTGGATTGATAACTGTACTTAAGGTATTAGATGTTGGTGTTGGTAATGGTTGAACACCAAAATTTACATTAGTCAAATCTGCTGCCAAAGATATTGGAATTCTCTTTGTGACTGTACCATCATACATTGCAGAATCTTTTACTGTACCAATTTGTTCACCAGCATATACCCAATTAGGTGGTAATGAATCCGTAGGAGCTTGTGCAAAAATGGTACCGGCAATAGGTGAAACTTGAACAAGATAGTTAGCCACGGGATATTGGCTAAAAGTATATGCTCCACCAGATATTGGTGTAGTGGCAATAACATTTCCAGCCTGATCTAATAAATTGGCATACATTGGAGCTGTTCTGATAGAACTGATAGCAGTACCGTTGACCAAACTATCTTTAAGCCCATTATTATCGTTATATAAATTACCGCTGATAGTAAATGTTACTCCGGCGCAGTTGGCCACTGTACCACTTAATGTAAATGGAGTTACGTTCCCATCGGCTGAGCCATCGGCACGAGATCCACCAGTACTTTCTCCGGCGAAATAGAATTGCGAGGTAGTTTTGTCAAATATAATCGTTTCAGCACCGCCCATCTCTATATTAGTAGCATTATTTGCTGCAATAGTAGTAGCTAGGGTTGGACTGGTAACATTAGTAGTAGCCAATGGCTGACCCAACATACCATTTGTGTTGGAACCCCATAAATAAGCATTACCATTAAGCGTTAATGCAGCTAAACTATAAAAATCGTTTGCAAATGGATTGTTACTGGTTAATTTTCTAATACCTGCCAAAGTTAATTTATTCCAGCCTGTGGACACAGTTGTAAAAGTACTACTACCTGTCCCCAAAGCACCATTCGCATTCCTTCCAAGTGAATAAACCAAATTATTAGAGCCTAAAATAACTTCAACAGCTTCAAGCGAACCTGATTGTATAATTTCAGCAGTACGCGGTACCACCGCCCCTGTAAAATCAGCATGAAGCGTCATCAATGTAGCTCTATTTCTATTAGCAGCAGCAGTTGAATTGCCCAACAACGTCTTGTCTCCCCAAACATAAGCAGTTCCTGAATTTGTGACAGCAAGAGCTGCTGTACCTGCAAAGCTCAATTCTTTAACACCTGAAAGCGGTGTTGCAGCAGCAGTTGTTACCTCATGCCAAACAGTACTACCGGCTACATCCAAAGAGCTAGAACCATCTCCATATATGTCTGCAGAACAAACACTACTAGCTCCTGCAAGTACCCAAACATTTCCCGAATTGGTAACGATCGCGACACCACCTCTTGCAGCCCGGATAAAGTTAATATCTGAAGCAAGCACACCCGAAGGTAATGCCACAGAAGTAATTGGTGATGCACCTGCTCTATTAGCTATAATTGTATTTGCACTATAACCCCAACCCCAAATACCTTGTGTAGTATGTATCCACATTTGAGTGCCTTGCGCAGCATTTGTTTCAGACAAACCGCCTGCAGCTACACCAATTGGTGTTCCGGAATATTCGTATAATGTTTTTGCAGCAGTAAGATTGATCCCTGGCTCTGCAGAACTCGCAGCCTCTCCCCAAAAAGAAACAGAAGGCGCTCCATTAATTGCAAGAGTTGCATGGTTTGAGGATGCTATCAAATCACTAGAAGTAGGTAATGGACAACCAACTATTGGTGCCGGTGGACAAACATATTTTTCGGGTGTATTAATACAATCGAATGATTTGCGAGTAGATGTTGCGGATGTACCATCCCCCATACTTCCTCTTACTTTATGACCTATATAGCAAAACTTACTTGTTCCAGCTAGAAACGCAGCTGTAGTATGTCCACCCATTTCGAAATAGCCAATTTGAGCATGGTTCAAACTAAAGTTTGGTGGAATACGGGCAACTGTATAGAAAGAACTATCCTTAGTTGGAGAAGATAAGGTATCTCCACCAATCATATCTGAATTATCGTCTCCCCATAAATAAAGATCTCCAGCAGAAGTAAGCGCACCAATAGCATAACCTCCATTGCTGGCATCATCGGCGGTACCGTTATTCAACATAAATGGATTATTTGATCCTATTTCTACTACATTGTTGAGTGTACCAACTGCACCAGGACCTTTAACGGGAACCCAACTAGTTACATCGGTCGTATCACCTTGCCCTAATGGGCCATGATGATTCTCTCCCACAGCATATAATTTACCATTAGTACCCAATATGAATTGAGCCGCATCCGCATTATAAGAATTATAAACAAACTTAGTTACAATATTAACATCGGAAGGAGTAACACTTGTAGGGTTAGTAACTAACGTTGCATAGCTTAAATTCTGCGATGCAGTACCATTACCTAAAAATACATTTTCACCCCATACATAAACACTTCCGCTTACTGTCAGAGCCATTATTCCTCTTGTTGCACAAGAAATTCGCGTCACTCCAGATAGCGTATCGGAAGCTAACGCCCCCTTTTTAACCCGATGCCATGCCACATCCATGGTCGTTCCAGTTGTTCCGTCACCATATATAAGTGCTGTATATGGACCACCTGTAGCACCGCCTTGTTTCACATATACAGAACCGGAATTAGTAACTATAACTAAACCACAAGAAGAACCTTCGATAAAATTCACATCACCAATTGCAACCCCTGATGGCAATGCTATAGTAGACAAAGTAACATTGCCGGCAGTAGCATTTACAATAGTGTTGTTACTATAACCCCAACCATATATATTTGTTGAGGTGTGCAAAAACAATGAATGTTGCTCAGCTGCCCCATTACTACCTGCCGCTACCGATATAGGTGTACCTGTGTAACCAGAAAGCACTGCTGGAGAAAGCACATCCGTACCTGCAGATGTTGGACTTGCACCATCTCCCCAATACACTACAGCCCCTGTGTAATCGATCATAACCGAGCTATGGAACGAGGAGGCCATGGTTTTTCGTGGTGTCGAAAGATCAGGGCACTGAGCTCTTACAACTAAAAACGAAGGAAGTAGCCCTAGAAACAGTAAAAGTTTTTTCATTTTTTATTCGATATTTATATAATGGATTAGTCTATGTATTTGTTGAATCAATTTTTATTATTTGTTGCAAGCATCTCTTTGGGTGGAGTTATACTTTTAGTCTCCGTTTCAGTTTCCCATGGAATGACAGATGTTATCACTTTTTCTATAATAACAAGTCGCTCGTGAAGTGGCAATTTTATTAAATCGTGTAGTAAATATTGCATATACTTTGAGCAATTATAAATTCAAATCGAATTATTTTATATAAAAAAACATAATATAACAATACTCAAGTCGTTTTGTAAAACAGCAACATTAGTTTGTAAAACATAAATATTCGTGCGCAAAGTTACATGGCATGACTAGAGGAGCGCTTAGAATATCAACCTTTGTTTTAGAAGAATAAATTCTATAAAAATGCAAAAACATATATAAAATAAACAATATAAAATTGTGGCATAAAATTTGCGGGATTTTTATAGTAGAAAAACTAACCAATAAATATCCAACCGCAATTATAAATGAAAAAAATATTAATCGCTGATGACCATAGTATTGTTCGTATAGGTACTACTATGTTAATAAAAGATGCATTACACAATCAGGTCGCTATTCAGGAAGCCACAACATTTGACCAAGCATTAGCATTACTCCATAATGAAGAGGTCAATTTAATTTTACTTGATATAAATATCCCTGGTGGTAATAATATAGACATGATTAATGCAATTAAAGTACGCAATAAAAATGTTAAAATATTAGTTTTTTCCAGCTATGATGAGTCTATTTTTGCAATCCGTTATATAAAAGCAGGAGCTAATGGATATTTAAGCAAAGACAGTAGTGAAGAAGAATTCAAAAAAGCAATTTTAAGTGTATTAGATGGTAATATTTACCTCAGCGACAAATTAAAAGAACAAAGCATTAGTGACTTTTTAGGTAAAAAATCGAACATCAATACTTTACAGGATATGTCAAACAGAGAAATTGAGGTAATTAATTTGTTAGTAAAAGGATACAGCACTTCTGAAATTGCACATACGTTGAATATTCGACTGAATACAGTTAGCACATTCAAATCACACATATACACAAAGCTAAATGTATCAAATGTTGTTGAGCTCATTAGTAAAGTACAACTCTACAGTTAATTTCAAATGTATATATTAATCTAAATCTACTAATAATATAGTTATTCTTGTACCTCCAGAAACAATTCGTTCAGCTGTTATCTTTGATCTAAGCAAAGCTAATAGCTCTTTAACAATAATCAACCCCATGCCCTTGTGGCCAGAAGCAGTATCAATTTCTATTTTATTATTAAAGACCTCATTATTGTTTAACCAATTAGCAAGTTCAGGTGATATACCAGTACCAGTATCTTCAATAATCAATTTCAACTCATTAATACTTTGTTGAGCACTAATTGTAATTGCACCATTAGCCGTATATTTAACAGAATTATCTATTAAGTTATGGATTATAATAGAAAGTAATTCCGGACTACTTTTAATAACAATATTGTCTGGCACATTGTTTTTAATAATTGTATAATTAATTTGAGCAATCTTATAGAAAGTAGCAATCTTATCATTGATAATCTCAGACAAATGCACATTTTCAAGTCTCACTTCACCTTTCTTTATCTGTACAGAAATATATTTAAGCAAATTATCTAATATTCCATAAATTTGGGCGGCTGTATCTTGAATGCCCTGATTAAAAACAGTTAATGATTCGTATTCTTTTTTCAAAATGAATTGCTGCATTTTTTTAGATGCTAATAACAGGTATTTCATCGGACTTTTAATATCATGGCTAATCGCAGCAATAAGCATTTCTTGGATTTGCGTTTGACGACGAAGTGTGCTTTCTGAAAATTCGAGTGCTCTTAGTGTATTTGTAAGAGTCCTTGTTCTTTTTTTAATAACCAGTTCTAACAACTTGTTATTTTTTTCAATTTTATAAACTCTAAATTTAATATAGAGATAAGAAGCTACTGCAATCAAAGAAAATATTAAAATCTTAAACCACCAGGTTTCAAAATATGCATGAGGAACAATAATTGTAATTGTTCTTTCCTCGTAATTATTTTCCCCAAATCCGTTTAGCTTCCTTATATGCAATTTGTAGGCACCTGAAAGTAGTGTTGAAAAAGTAATAGCTTTATCATTAGAAATAGAATACCAAATCGATTCAGAAGAATTCTCTTTAACTAAAGCATAAGATATTTGCAAATTTTTTCTATCTCCAAAATATACAGTGCTAATAAATAGTTGCAACTGGTTAAATTTCCGAGATACCCAAATAGTATCATTGTTAATCTGAATATTTTTTCTATCGACCTCCACCCTATCTATTACTATTGGCTTATTAGGCAACTCTGTAATCAAAGATGATGGGGCAAACCAAACTAAGCCATCTAATGTTGGTAATGATATTTGCCCGTTAGCCAGTTTTACACCACAAGGCTCGCAGCTACCATTAAATTCATTTGTATTAAACCCATTTTCTTTTCCATAATAGAGATAGAAAACATAGTCTTGCGCTTTTTGAGCATAGGCTAATAGATCTTTTCGTGCAACTTGAAAAAGACCTTTGTTAGTACCAATCCAAAAAAAACCTTTCTCATCTTCTACAATACAATGTGCCGCCGATAAAAAATTGTTTTTATCACGTGGCAAACTAGTTAGTTTATCATTTCGAATTAGGAAAATGCCCTCTTCATTAGTTGTAACCCAAATTTCATCAGGTGTTTTAAGATAGATACTCTGGATGTATTTATCCTGTAAACCAGTAATTTGCTTAGTCGTTTTTGTTGTTAAATCTAATTGATACAATCCTTTGCTTGTACCAACCAATAGTACCTTGGGTGTTTTGGATACGATAAAAGTGATATCCTTAATAGGGCAATAATACTCTGGATCCACAATCTCTTTAGAAATGTCCATTCTATAAAGGCCTCCCTGCCACCTAGTCCCAATCCATAATACTGAATCTGCACTTTCATATAATGTCGAGATTTCAACTGAAAAATTCCACCCCTTAAGTTTGTGCATCTCGCGATCGCACTTATATAAATTTGCCCATTGCTTAATCCAAATAAATTTATTTTGGTCCGAAACAATAGTGTAGCGATCTATTAAATCGTTGCCTTTTTTTCGTAAAAAAAACTTCCCCAAACTATCAATTCCTAATATAGTGCCTTGCGCAGTCATTACACTATTATTATCGTATGGAATTTGTGCATAATATACACTTACTCGCTCATCTCCTTTTTCGGACAAAACACGAAATTGTTTTTTATTCAATATATAAAAACCCTTCACTGCACTACCTAAAAAAAGTCGTTTGTGTTGTTCATCATAGTAATGACTTATTATTTGCTTATTCTCAATATTAAATCCAGAAGCGATTAACGCTGTATTTAATTGGCCATTTGTGGCTCTCTTTAACAAATAGAAAGATTCATTAAAATAGAATACTACCGTTTGAGTGATATTGTTCCATAAAACAGAAACATCCTTTTTATGATGCTCATAAGTAGGGTCTTTTAAAATATCTCCAAATAATGAAATAGTGGAGATTTTATCTTTAGTGATATTAGTTATAGTTCCATTAGGATTAAAATAATACAGATCATTTTCAATTAGAAAAAAGTCCCAAACATTCTGATTTGGAAAAGATATTTGTGTTTGTTTTTTTTCATCGGGATTATCAAGAAAAATGATCTTATCATTATGGATTTCATAAAATGTACCCTTGTCAGTAGGTATTACATAATGCGCGATCGCATGTTTATTAAACAGATATCTTTGCGGTAAGCCTATTGCCCATCCTTCTTTTTCTTCTCTATATTTTTTTAACGATCTCTCTAAATCTATGCTAGCTCTACAAGAGCTTGTATGATTGTTTAATGGAGTGTCCCTTTCTACCCTACCATTTTCAATTTTTATATAATCATCTTTATCCGTTACTGCATACAAGGCTTTATCAACGCCTATTCTAATTTCTGAAAAACGATTAGAAATTAACCCTTTAATATTGAGCTTATTGAAGACGGTGAAATTATTTCCATCGAACCTTACAAGTCCATCTTCTGTAGTCATCCAAACAAATCCAAAATTATCGGTGATAATTTTTTTTATACTATTTTGAGGAAGCCCGTCTTCATCAGTATAATGTTTTACCGAATACGAAAGAGAATCTAGTAAAGGGTTTGCAATACAATAGCTCCAACAAATAAATGAACTAAAAACAATAAGGAAGAATAGACGTAATTTCACTATAGCTGGGTGTAAATGTTTGTCTTTATGTTGAATTGAAACAACAGAATATTTCTATAATCCGATAAAAGTATATATTCTAGCGGATATAGAAAACCTTTTGGAAAAATATATAAAAGTGTCTCAATTCAGGTATCCATCAATTACTTAACTTTGCATGGACTTTAGAACTGTAGCAAAAATCCAAAATGAGCATTAAAAGCAATCACCCGTCAATATTTACAGGAATAATCAGAATGAAATGTCCAGAATGTAGAATCGGAAATCTTTTTATTAATAAGAGTATTTTCCCACTCAAAAACATTTTAAAAATGAATGAAAATTGTCCACATTGTCATCAGAAATTAAAAACGGAAAGCAACAATGGTCCTGGCATTAATTATGCACTTACAGTGATTCTTTTATTTCTTAATATTTTTTGGTACTACCCTATTTTTGGCATGTCCTACAAAGACAATAGTATTTTCTACTTTTTAGCAGCGAGCACACTAGTTGTCATACTTATGCAGCCTTTTTTAATGCGTATATCAAGGGTACTCTATTTATATATACTATTGAGCTTTAAAGACGCTTAGTTCATAAAAATAATTACCACACATAAAAAGCTCGAC
>DBTQ01000026.1:0-44318 GCA_002307135.1 Bacteroidetes bacterium UBA1312 | reverse complement strand
GTCGAGCTTTTTATGTGTGGTAATTTCCGATAAGATTAATGAATGAATAAAGATACAATATAATAAACCAATGCAGCCATCAGACCACTTACAGGAATAGTAAGAATCCATGCCCAAAGTAGATTTATTGTTACACCCCAACGTACCGCGGACAATCGTTTTGTAGCACCTACACCTATAATAGATCCTGTAATTGTATGTGTAGTACTGACCGGTATTTTTAGATTTTCCGTAAAAAATAAAGTTAGTGCCCCAGCTGTTTCAGCAGCAACCCCTTCAAAAGGAGTAACTTTTGTAATGCGCGACCCCATTGTTTTAATAATCTTCCACCCACCACTTAAAGTACCTGCAGAAATAGCTGCATAGCAAGCCAAGGGTACCCAAATAGGCATTTCTTTAAAATCATGTATCTGTCCACTTGCAATAAGTGCAACGGTAATAATACCCATTACTTTTTGGGCATCATTGCCACCATGTCCAATACTAAATGCAGCAGAAGAAAGCAATTGCATTCGTTTAAACCAACGAGTTGCTTTATCATAGTTAAGCGCACTCAGAAAAAGTGTAAACGTACTCATTGAAATCAAGATAAATGCAATCAGAATCCATTTAAAATTCTTACCGTCCAAAATAACCTTTAGGTAATAATTGTCAAAATGTGTTTTTAATTTAGTAGCATCCAGCTCCAGTGTACGGGAAAGCATATATAAAGCGGCAATGATAATGGCCACTGAGACCAATTTTGGCAAAAGCTCTTTTCGGAAAGAATTAATAAACCATAGGGAAATAATAAATGCCATAACCATGCCTAACAATGGAGCAATAAGTATAAAGCCGACAGTTTTGGCTACAGGTTCCGGATTGATCGAATGAAAGCCTGCATGTGCAATTGCAGCTCCCGCAAAACCACCAATCAACGTATGGGATGAACTAGATGGAATACCAAACCACCATGTCATCAAATTCCAAATAATAGCTGCAATCAGCCCTGAGAGTATTACAGGCAAAGTGATATACGGGATTCCCGAAGCATCAGCACCTTCCTTTACTGTTTTGGCGATAGTATTGGCAACACCATGATCTTTAAAAATAAAGAATGCAACAAAATTAAAAAATGCAGCCCAAACAACTGCTTGTAACGGAGTAAGTACTTTGGTCGAAACGACTGTTGCAATAGAATTAGCAGCATCGTGAAACCCATTTATATAATCAAAAATTAAAGCAAGTACTATAATAATTATTAGCAATAACATAGCTGAATATTTGTCAACAAGAAGAAGGTTAAGAATACTTGATAATGATAGATTCTATAACGTTTGCAGCATCTTCGCATTTATCCGTTACGATCTCCATATCTTCATACAATTCCTTCATCTTAATCAATTCAATAGCATTTTTTTCATTAGCAAAAAGTGCTAAGAGAACTTCATCTAATATGTCGTCCGCTTGATTTTCAAAACTGTTTACCTTTACACAAGCATCCGTAATTGCTTTTAAATTTTTCATATTACGGAGTTCTTTAATCGCTATTTGTAATGCTTGCACAGAGCTTACTATTACTTTAGACATTGCCTTCATGGCATCTGTAACATGCTCGATATTATAGTTAATGATTCGCTTGGCTGATGCCCAAATATAATCTGCAATATCATCTAAAGACGATGCTAGATAATGAATATCTTCCCGGTCAAATGGTGTAATAAAATTTTGACCCAATTGAATAAATAACCGGTGAGTTGCATCATCATTTTTGTGCTCATAATCTTCCAATGATTTAAGCATAGCGTTGCGTTTGTCTTCATTTTCTTCATGCATTGCATCGCTAAATACCTTGCTCATATCAGACAAATTAATTGCAACCTCTTCAAAAAGACTGTAGAAAATTTTGTCTTTTGGAGTAAATAATTTTACAAAAGAATTCAAACCCATTATTATCTTTTTAAGTTCATTTATTTGTTCACAAAATTAGTTCGTAATAATTTGGTAACAAATAAATTAGTCAAAATTAATGATTCCTTAATATTGAGTTTAAACGAAAATGCTAAGGGTGTTTTACAATGGGTCGAATATATAAAATTGGCAAACCGAATAAATGGTTTGCCAATCAACATTTCTTAAATAATTTATGCACTTATTGTGTAGGTATTTGCTTTTGTTCGCTGATCCATTGTTGTCGACCTTCGCCTTTTATCAAATGACGCTCACTATGATAGGACGAGCGAACTAATGGCCCACTTTCTACAAAATCCAAGCCCATTTTATAGCCTTCTTCGCGATACATTGCAAATTCATCTGGATGAACAAAACGTTCTACATTCAAATGCTTAGGAGTTGGCTGTAAATATTGGCCAAGTGTCAATACATCTAAACCATTATCAGCAAGATCTTGCATTGTCTGCAACACTTCGTCCTTTTGCTCACCTAAACCTAACATCAGTCCACTTTTAGTACGCATTCCACCATCTTTAAGTCTTCTAATCACTTCCATACTACGATGATATTTGGCTTGTATGCGCACTTGCTTAGTTAGTCTTTCCACTGTTTCTATATTATGCGAAACAACTTCTGGTGCTACTTCTATGATACGTTCCAAGTTTTCCCATTGACCTCTAAAATCAGGAATCAATGTTTCTAACGTAGTATCACTATTGAGTGCTCGAACGGCTTTTATGGTATTGGCCCAAATAATTGAACCGCCATCTTTAAGTTCGTCTCTGTCAACTGAAGTAATGACAGCATGCTTTACTTTCATCAGGAAAATGGCTTCTGCTACACGTTGAGGTTCATCCCAATCTACAGGCAATGGCCTGCCAGTAGCTACCGCACAAAATCCACATGAACGTGTACAAATATTACCTAAAATCATAAAGGTTGCCGTGCCAGCACCCCAACATTCACCCATATTAGGGCAGTTGCCGCTCTCACAAATTGTATGAAGTTTGTGTGTATCTACTAAGCCACGAACATGCCGATACCCCTCTCCCGTAGGGAGTTTTACTCGAAGCCAATTGGGTTTTTTAACTCTGGTTTCTTCTGTATTTATAGTGTTGCTAATTACTGGAAGTTCTTGCATAAGGAGTGCAAATTACATTCATCGGGAACGTCTGCCAAATTGGATTCCCGCATAAAGATTAAAAAAATAAGGAACTGCTTTTTGGTTAGCCATTAATTCAATGTTTTGGGTATAAAATTCACCCGAAACACCCAACTCTACAGCTGATAACAAATTCTTGTTTGCACCAAAATCAAAATGAAGTGCTGTTTTAAGATTTAACCCCGGAATTATTTTGGTTTCTGAAAGACCAGTGGAAAATCCTGCAGCACCAACTATATTGTTTACATTCAAAAAAGAAGCCTGATTTTCTGCAGAATATTTTATGGATCCCTTATCCGCAGTTATAATATAGTAAGGCTTCAATAAACCTAGCGTAAGTCCTCCTGCATATAACCAATGTATTGAAATAGAATTAGGATAAGGTTTTCCGGCAATCATTTTTTTCTTTCCTATGTTAAACCTTAAGGCATATAAATTATTAATTTTCCCATAAGCATAAGCTTTACCTCCCGATGTCGATGCATCATTGGCATACATTCTTAACTCTTTGGGATTTCTTCTTTCTGAGAATTCAATTTGCCAAAAACGCACGTCATGAAACATATCACTTTTTTTCGGTTCTTTCGATTTGATCCTACCTTTCTCAAAAGCTACTGCCCAACCATCAGAATTAAGCCTGAATGCACCACTCACTTCTTTAGAAAGTGGTTTTATTTTTTTAACTGGAACTGCAATTTTACTTGTTTTATTAGAAACAACAGGATCACCGATAGATTGTGCTGTACTTATACTACAAAAACCTAAAGAGAAAAAAGTTAAAAATATACCCAGGGCTACTTTTTTATTAAACATAAAAGTATCTGCTTTATCAGAAAATGATTTCAGTAAGTAAAGGTAAGGTTTTTCATGAATCACCTAATGATTATAATCAAAATATTTTACCCCAAAAACACAATTGCATTTGTTCAGGTAAAGTATATTTTCGTCCTCTGTTCTGCTCTTTAAGCCATGAAACTAAAGTCCAAAAATAGTCAACATTGCTTTTGCATTCAAATCTTCACCAGTAGATTCTTTCAGCACTTTGCGCCAGTCTTTTGAGGAACCACTTTTTAATATACTTTTAAAAAGTAGTTATATTCATAAAAAAGAACCGCTTTGTGGTGTATAATAACTTCAATATTTATTAAACAAAGCTTACCTAATGTAAAATTGCATTTCTTCAAATTGACCATCACACACAATCGAAAACAAACATTCCAAAAGAGACATTCTTTTACAGCTATATATCCTGCAATTCATTATTGTATTACAAAAACAATAAAATGAAGACGGAAAGATCAAGAGTAATTTATCAGGGAACAAAATAATACGGATTAAGATAAACTCTTTCTATAAAATTTTTCCTAAGGTATAAATCAATATCCTGACTTACTCTTATATCGGGGTAATTGATATGCCCACCCATTACTAATACCATTACATTTTCGGGGTCGTAACCCGACACTGAAAGAGCCTTATGATAGCTCATTGTAGTTTGCATCTCCGTAATAAATTGGTCAAATTGCACGCTATCACTTGGAGCAACAACAAGATTTATAATTTCAATTTCAGCAACACTAGTATTAAAAGGTTTTCCTATCAAATATTTATAATAATTAATAATATTTTCAGCTAGTTTATAAGAAACAGTCATTCCTGTATTATATTAGGTTTATCAATTTTTCATTTCATTCAATTTATTCAAATTTATAACAAGAATTATAAAAATACAAATAAATTAAAAATAAACATTGTCATATAAAATAGTAAATAATCCTCCCATTTTATACCGCTGCTAATTTTCATCCCTACTACGAGACAATATATTTTTAACTTTGGAAACAAAATCTGCAACCATTATCGGTTTACGAACATACTCATCAATGCCAAGTTTAAAACTATCCATAATTGTTGCTTCATGCGTTATTGAAGAAATAACAATTACTGAAGCATTGGCAGTATTGGGATGTTGTTTCAACCTATTCATGATTTCAAATCCATTGACATAAGGCATCATTATGTCTGTTATAACTAAATCATAAGGAATGAGATTCATCTTAACGATGCCTTCTTGTCCATTTTGAGCAAGTTCAACCCTAAAGCCTTCTTCTCTTAAAACCTTTGTTAATACCAATTGAATAATTTCATCGTCATCTATTAGTAATATATTTTTCATAACGATTTGTAGTTTTTAGATTAAATACAGTTCATAACATTAAATTCACCAGCAAATGCATTATTCATTTCATCAACATATACAACCGCAAGATCAAGTCATTTTATGTAATACTATTTATTCATGAACAAAAGTAAATCTTCTGATCCGCAAGAAAAAGATTTAAAAAATATATTTAATATATATAATTAAAAATAAAAATATTCTTAAAGTAATTCATTTTGTTAGTTTTTATTCCAAAAGTCAATTCTTTTCCCCCAATGGCTCAAAAAAGATTTAGGGGTGACGCAATACAGAAATAAAAATAAAGATAAACATTACACAAATACCTAACGTTATTTTCACAAAATAATTTCAAGACAAAGTTAACGATTGTAAAAAATATAAAATATATTTAAAAATATAAAATTATATTTTTTACACGTTATAAAAAGTATAAAAAGATATGATTAAAAATAAGTATCGGGGGTGAAATTTATTGAAATTCATCTGTTACCTTTGGTTTTGAGAGTTACTTCATTCAATCATTTCATGTTTTTAAATTTATCTTGGCATGTCAGATAAAAAAATAATAGTCCTTTATGTTGATGATGAAGAAAATAACCTTATATCATTTAAGGCAACTTTCCGTATAAAATATAAAGTTTTAACTGCAATCAGCGGTGATGAAGCAATGAATATTTTAGCTTCAAATCAAATCGACATAATTATTACGGATCAACGTATGCCCAATATGACAGGTGTAGAATTTCTAGAAAAAGTTGTAGAAAAATACCCTGACACCATGCGCATTTTATTGACTGGCTATGCAGATATGAATGCTGTTATTGATGCCGTAAATAAAGGGAAAATATTTCACTATCTTAGTAAACCTTGGAATGAAGAAGAACTAGATATGACTATAAAAAGAGCTTATGAAACGTTTCTTGCAAAAGAAGAAATAAAAGCGATGAATGATAAACTAGCGTTAACCAATGATCAACTAGAATTTCTATTAAGACAGCGATTACTTTCCTAGTGTGCAATATTTGGAATTGTTATTTTAAATGTAGTTCCCTCGCCGATAGTAGAGTTTACATCTATTTGACCATTCAACTTTAACAAGGCTCCTCTAAGATTATATAATCCAAAACCAAATCCATTTTCCTGAGCACTATTAGACCTAAAAAACAAGTTGAAAATGTCAGAAATATGCTTCTGAGCAATACCAACTCCATTATCACTAACACTAATTGTTGCCAACCCATTTTTTACTTCTATTGACAATTCAACACGTTTCTCTTCAGTGTCTTTTTTCTGATATTTAAACGCATTAGACAATAAATTATTGAGGATAATAGTTAGTGATATTTCATCACTATAAAATTCATCTTGCTGCTGTACATTTATATCAAACTGCACATTATTGGCACTGGCATAAACATTATAAATATCTCTTACACTTTCTATAAATGTACTAAAATTAATATTCTTAACAGATAATTCACCTCTCTGAAGATTATAATATTCATGCATGCTGATAATAAAATCATCCAATTTTTGAACTGATTTTTCCATCATTACTAAGATGTCTCTCACCTCCGAAATATTATCTAAGCCTTTAGCATAATTAATAGCTGTCAATATACTACCCATAGGACCACGAATATCATGACTCACACTAAAAGCAAATTTATCTAACTCTGAATATGCTTTCTGTAATTCTTCATTTTTGACAGATAGTAAAGAATTTGAAACATAAAACTTATTTGCTTCATCTATTGCCGATAATATACCGGCTTGCGTCCAGGGCTTCTTCACATATCGATAAATATTGCCCTTATTTATTGCATCAATAACAGAATCTATATCTGCATAAGCAGTAAGCAATATACGAATGGGTAGCGGAAACAAACTCCTGATCTCTTCAAAAAATTCGACACCTGTTTTATCAGGCATTCTCTGGTCACAAAATATAATTTGAATATCTGGATGTTCAATTAAAATATTTAAGGCTCGACTAGCATTATCTGCAGTAAAAATCTGATAATCAAATCTGAATGATGCTTTAAAACCAACCAAATTAGTTATCTCATCATCTATATAGAGTATTTTTATTTTATCAGTCATATTAATGATTCCTTTTGCTTCATGTATTACAATAGAAATTTATCAAACCTATAAAGCAGGCACTTCATATATTATTGGTATATGAAGTGTGAACTCGGTTCCTTCACCCAAATTCGATTCCATAAATATCTGCCCATTATGTTTTTTAACTGTGTTATAGGCAATAGACATTCCTAATCCAGTACCTTCTCCAACTTCTTTAGTGGTAAAAAATGGTTCAAATATTTTATGCTTCGTTTTTTCATCCATACCAATACCATTATCTTTTATTTTTACTATCACATCTTTATCATTACTCGCAGTAGAAATCCATATTTTACCTCCTATTTGCTCACCAAACTGTTGATGAATCGCATGTATTGCGTTGGTAATAATATTAAGAAATACTTGGTTAAGTTTCCCTGGGTAACACTCAATCAAAGGAAGTATTGCATAGTCCTTAACAATCTCTATCTTATTACCAAGAAGATTATTAATGATAACAATTGTGGAGTCAAGTCCTTCATTTAAATCTGCCCGTTTCAAATCATCCTCATCAACTCTAGAAAATATACGCAACCCTTTTACAATCTCCGCAGTTCGTGAAGCTCCTTCGTATATACCTTTAAGCAGATGCTCAACCTCTTCTTTCAAGTAATCAAAATCTAAATCTTCCTTATAATCATCAATTTTCTTTTGTTTTTCAGCAATGGACAATTCAGACAAACCTATAATTTCAATATTATTAAGTGCATCCAGCAACATCGCTACATCTCTTCTTAATGGCGTAACATTAGAAGTGACAAAGTTAATCGGATTATTGATTTCATGAGCAATACCTGCAGTTAATTGACCCAAAGAAGCCATTTTTTCCGATTCAACTAATTGGCTTTGGGCTTGCTTTAGATCTTCTAATGTAATATGAAGTTCTTCGTTTGTTTCTTGCAACTCATGCGTCCTTTCTTCTACTTTAATTTCGAGCATTACATTCTGCTCCTTTATTATTCTTTCATTTTCTTTAGAAATTCGCAATGCTTCATTTTGTGAAGCCTCTTTTTCTTTCTTTAAAATATTAATACTATTGGCCAACCCAAAGGAAAGTAATGCCATTTCAATAGCAGATGCACCTTGCATTGAATAGCTAGTAAATGTATTGTAAGGTAGTATTCCATAATCTTTCAATAAAAAAAGGATGGAACCTATCAGCAATACTGACCATGCCGCAAAAAAGTAGTTTGCTGGTTTATAGCCTTTTATCATTACCATAAAAGAAACCGACAATACGCCTAAAGAAAAAAGACTTGTCGATTGCTGCATAATTTGAAATCCAATCTGAGCCTTGCCCACCAAAGTAGCAACAATACCGACAATGAATATTACGATAAGAACAGAAAACGCGATATTAGATTTTGGAGCATTTTGCTTTGTCAATAAAAACCTACGTGTAAATAATATTGCAGCAATACAACTCATACACGCAAAAAGAATAACACTTTTAAGTTCAAAGCTTGGAAAATCAGGCCAAAGATATTTGAAATTATAGCCTTTTATTCCAATTTGAGTCAATCCTGCAAAAAGCACGTATAAAACATAGTACAAATAGCTTCTATCTTTTACAGAAAAGAATAAAAACAGGTTGTAAAAGATCATAATCAATATAATCCCCAAATAAATTCCAGAAATTAAATCTTCCTGCCCCAGCAATTCCCACAAGACAGTAGATTTATTAATAGAAATCGGAACTATTATTTGTTCTGTACTTTTTATCCTTACATAATAAGTGTTTGTTTGACTTTGAGCGATATCAATGTCAAATATATAATTTGGATGATTATACTTCCGGTCGTGATATGATTTTATTTCTCCCATCAACACACTTTTGTAACCAAGTATAGAGTCTGAAGTAAAAAGTTCAACTTCATCGAGTATTGGATAGCCTAAATTCAAAAGGAAATGACTATTACTGCTTTGGTTAAGTATTGTAAACTTTAACCAAACAGAACTTGCTGATAAACCGAGATTGGGAATGTCATTAAGGCAAGGTACAAACTGGTTTGATTGCTGAACTTCATTAATATTTAGTTCTTTGTTGGGTTGAAGAACACTCAAACTTTTGCCAATAAGAACTCTTTCTGTAGAATCTGAAATAATAATTTTACTATAACTTATAGTCGATGTAAAACAGAAAAATACAAATAAAAATAAATACCTTATCATCCAAGATTAATGTTATTTTATTGAAGATACTACAACAATATTTATTGAGCAAGAAAAATATTTTTTATCGTCAGCACATTTCAGGGAGCTAAGAAATGATTCATATTCTTGGTTATTTAGATGACCCTTTTGTGTCGCTTCTTGAAGTATTAGCTCAATCCACAAATAATCATTTGCTTCCTTTAGCGTATTTAAAATAAAAGGGAAAATCTCTATCTTAATATTTCGGAAACCACTTTTTTCTAAATAGCCAGTCAATTTTCTTGCAGCCATCCCATTGTTTATTTTGACTTCAGTTAAGTATTGGATAACTTTTTTTTGGGCATTTATATTTTCATCATAAAAAACCAAGCCAGCCCAATCTGTTTCTACAATTACCAATGGCTGACCAGGCTTCAGTACTCGTTTTATTTCATTTATTACATTTTCAGGTCTCTGTAGGTGCTGAATCAGCCGTTCTGCCCTTAATCCAGAGATAGAATCATCCTCAAACGGAATTACATCTGCTTCAGATTGAATAAACTCTAGATTTTCTAAATTAGAGTTAGATAACCTCGCCTTACTTAGCATTATCGCGTCATGATCAATACCAATCAGTCTCACTTTATTGCCGAAAAGTTGTGCCATGTTAATAGCGTCAATACCTGTCCCACAACCTAAATCAATTATAATACCCTGATCTATATTTGAAAAAGGTTGATAGGAATGTTCTTTTAAATTTTTTAAAAAAAGGCCGGTATTCTCCAAATAACTAATATTATAATGTTTATCAGACATATCTACATTAAGTTTATGTTTTTTTCTTCTATTGTTTTATGATTATGCACTTTACTTAAATTAGCAATAACTGCGTTGAGATCCCATTTATCCAAATTTGAAACTTCGAGATTATAATGTATTTCAATTTTCTTTTTCCTTAATTCTTCAATTTTAATTTGATTAAGATTTGAACGTAATTGAAAAATTGCACTCTTATCTTCATTTGCGGCAAGCGGTAAGTTTGTGATATCTTCCAATATCATAGTTGTGGCTAGTAAATCTAGTTTGGGATAATAAAAAGTACCCTTATTCCCTATGCTAAATTCAATTTTATAGCCAACACACTCTGCCAGTTTAACAGTGTAGGGAGCACATAATGCAAATAAGGATTGCAAGCCTATTTGAGTAGAAATGGCAACTGCAGCCCGAGTAAGGAAAATGCTGCCAATACCATAGCCTGCAATTTCTCTTGAATTCCATAATCCACAAATCTCACCAGTTCCATTTTGAGCATATTGCCAAACCATATCATATATAGAAGCATCTAACATGCCTGTAGCTTGCTCTATAGGTAAAGGTTCTGTTCCTCCAGATACATGCACACGAGCTCCACCATATACTTTTGTTTTGTCCAATGATTCTACAATTAATACAAATGCAGCAGGATTAGTTGTCCATTCGTTTTTGGAAGACGTTACTTTTTCGACACCTATACTCGTCAAAACATGCTTGTGCCCTTCAACAAAAAGAGCACAAGACTCAGGATCGTCGATAGCCCTAAATGCCCTTAGTCTTACAACCGGAGTGTTATTATTTAAGCTAAAATCCATTTACTAATATTCAAAAAGATAGAATTACACTCGCAACTAAAAAGTATATTTTTAAAGCTTAAATAATGATTAATCAAAACACGTGCTACAATTTGATTATTGGTAAAACACAGCATGTTATTGGCAGGACAAGATAGGGATAAATTAAACGTCTCACACCAATTAATATAAATATTTATTTTTATTTTTTAACGTTTTTTAATAAATTAATTTATCAAAACATGATATAATAATAAAGATTAGTATAAACAAATTAAAATAAAAATAAAATATATAACAGCTAGTGCACTAAAACTATAACAGAAAAAATAAACCTGCTTCTGTTCGAGATTGTATTTGTACATAATGGGTAGCATAGTTTTGTACAACGGGGATAGGGATATGTAACATTAATTTTGCGCCTATTTTTTTATAGAAAACCTGCACTCCTCCAGAAATATAAGTAACATATCCCCCACTCTGCTCATTAAGCCATTTTTGAGCATAATTGTCGTAATCATGTAACGTATATTCACACCTAGCACCAATCTGAGGTACAATATTAGATTTTTTATACTCCAACCAGTAAAATGCAACAAAGGAACTATTCAATTTGTTCCCGTACTTATATCCTGTATTGTTTGCAGTTGTCCATATATATGAGGCATCCAAATTATACCCCCATTTTTTTTGTCGAACGGTATAGTTGGCATTAACAATAAAATCATAGGAGCCGGTTCCTGTTTGCATATTAGGCAGCCCTTGCTTATCTGCTTCTGTAATACCTGTATAATGACCAGTGGGTAATTTTAAACCACCGCCGATTAAAAGTATCCTTCGACCTTCATTTTGTTTAGTATTCAGCAAGGATACATTAGCGATCAAAGATGCATCCCCAATACCTGATGTTCGTATTCTGTTGACACCATCATTGTTTATGTTATTGACATAAGGAATAAATGCAAACAGCTGTATTCGTTTTGCAATCTGGTAACGCCCCCATATTTGAATTGTATTGTAATATTGACTAGAATGTTCGTCCGGGTTACCTTGTATCAAGGCGGGATGCGTGCTTTCAGACGAGCCGTATAAATATTGAAGGCCTATAAAATGTTCAGAAAACTGAGGTAATAGACCCAAACTTTGATTACTCGAAGAACAACCACAAATATCACAGCCTATTGAGCTGTAAGCGCTATTAAGCAATAATAGCACTGTTACAGATATTGATCGAAGAGTCATTGACATACTAAAATGCGCATTTGCATTAAATTTAGCGAAGGTAGTATTTCTTAGTATGCCAACAATATTTTGCTTAATCAAAATGCCGCATCAAAGTGTTATTGATACGGCATTTTAAATAGTCAAAGACTAATTCTTCTTTATGCTTTTTTCTTAGCTAATGCTTTAGCTGCTTGTGCAGGACGTGAAAGGCGGCATTTGCCAAAGCTTCCAATAGTTCTTTTACCACGTTTTGAGCGTTTATCTCCTCTTCCCATTGTAGATTGTTTGTTTGTTTTATAATTTTTTAAAAAAAATATTCATTAAAAAAGCAAGCAACTTCAAAGCCGCTTGCTTTAGTAAGAATGCAAAGTTACTTATTTATTTTTTGCTTGCAATTCTTGTGGAGAATTCTTTTCCTGCTTTAAACTTAGGAACCTTGCGAGCTTTAATTTTGATAACGGCACCAGTTTGAGGATTACGTCCGTTGCGTGCAGCACGGTCAGAAACAGAGAATGTTCCAAAACCAACCAAAGTAACACGATCACCTTTTTTCAAAGTAGTGATTACGGTATCAGTAAAAGAATCAATAACCGAGTTAGCCTGAGCTTTTGTAATGTCACAATCTTTTGAAATTTTGTCAATCAATTCTGCTTTGTTCATAGTCGTTTTTGTTTTTGTTATGAATAAATATTTTGTGCGTTAGGCAAATATACAGAGGTTTATAACACTACCAAATATTGTTGAATTATTTTTTTTGGCGGAAAACCTTTACTGTAGCCATTTACAATTGCTCAACCACAAAATAAATCTTAGAATCCACATCAAAAAAGACCAGACCAAACTAGAAAATTTAACCCTTGAATATAAAAAATAGGTTTGATCCAATTTGCTATCTTGATTTTCTTAAGCCTCTTGTTGCATCAGTGTACGAAATGCAATAAATTTATTTCCAAATAATTTAGTTGAGCGATCCCTCATTACAGTTGTGTATTCTGAAATATAGCGCTCATAATCAGCTATTGATTCGCATGAATATTGCGCACAATAAGTAATTCCATCTGTTTCGTCTAAGTCCAGTAGTTTAAATAATTTATAGCTCGTAAAACAACCTGTTTCTAATACCTGTGGCATGTGCTCTTCTTTCATCCAGTTAAGCCATTCTTCGGTTATGGAATAGTCGATTTTTATAGTTACGTTGTAGATAATCATTTAAAATAAAATTAGGTTCTCAAAAACATTAATTTTTGCTACTGGCTGTAGCTCTTAATTGTTTAAATAATTTAAAACCATGTTTTACAAAGGAGAAGGTTTTGACACTTGCAGAGCCTCCACTTCTATCTCTAAAATGAATTGGTATCCATTTGATTCTTTCTTGTTTATTGCTCATTACAGAAACATAGATATTCGCCAAATGAAAATCAGATGGTACACTGTAAGCGATGTTTTTCATAATGTCTGCATGAATAAGTCTATATGGTACATTTCCGTCTTTTATCCATTGTCCAGTTGCTACCAGTGTAAATAATCGTACAAATTTTGATATAATAACACGCTGCATTCCATCATCTCTTGTTTTTCGCAATCCATAAACTGCTTTATGTGTGGATGAGGCTTTAATAACTGTTTCAAAATATTGAGGATCACATTGTCCATCAGAGTCAATTTGAAATATCCAATCGGCATTATTTTCAAGCCCCAACTGATAACCATAAACACAAGTCTGTCCATGTCCTGAGTTTTTTTTATCGACTATTTTAATCTCTGGATAACGGCTTGCATAATCTTTGAGAATGGATAAGGTACGATCCTTTGATCCGTCATTTAAAATACAAAGAGTGTAGTGAAGTTTGCTCGCATCTAATACTTTATGCCATTCTTCAATTACAGAACCCACGGCCTCCTCTTCATTATATACAGGCATTACAACCCACAAGTGTTTAATTTCCATGTTTCCCCTTAATCGTATTAAATGTTTTCAAAGCCAATTCCATTACTTCGTCTGTGTTGTAATATTTGTATTCAGCCAATCTGCCACAAAAGAAAACATCATTCTCTTTTGTTTCTTGTTCAGCAAGAGTTCTATATCGTTCATACAAATGATGATTCTCCTCCATTGGTATAGGGTAATAAGGATCTCCTTCTGCCCGAGGGTACTCATAAGAAATTACAGTATGACGATGCTTTTGTCCTGTTACATGTTTTATTTCTACTGTTCGTGTATAATCGTGATCATTAGGATAATTGATCTGTACACATGGTTGCGAAAATTCTTTACTTTCTTCCTTAAATTCAAATTCAAGAGAACGCCACGGCAATTTTCCAAATTTATAATCGAAATACTCGTCAATGGGACCTGTATAAATTGTTGCTTTTGTAGGTTTTACTGTATGTCTAATTTGATTGAAATCCGTTTCTAATTGTAAATCGATATTGGGATGGTCAATCATTTTTTTGAACATTTCCGTAAAACCTAATGCAGGTGTTAATTGGTATTTATGATCGACATATCGTTCATCTTCATTCAATCTCACAGGTATTCGACCACATACAGAGGGTGCTAAATCTTTAGGATGAATAGCCCATTGTTTAAGTGTATAACCCAAATAGAATGCTTCATACATTTCTCGTCCTACTCTCGACAATACAAATTCTTCAGAGTTCGCCGGATTTTCAATTGGAATCCTTTTTTCTTCAAGTAATTGCTGAGCCGTTTCAGCATTTAAATCAGGTTTTTTAAAAAATTGCCTAAGTGTTAATAAATTTATAGGAAAAGGGTATAGTTCGCCATTGGTGCTGCTTTTCACATAATAATTACCTGGAATCCAGTCCGTAAATTGAGAGAGGTAATCAATTAGATCTTTATTGTTGCTTCTAAAATAGTGAGGGCCATAGCGATGAATTAATAGGCCTGAGTCATGCTGTTTATCAAAGCAATTGCCTGCCACATGATCTCGTTTGTCTATCAATAGTACCTTCCAATTCATTACAGATGCAAATCTTTCAGCCATAACACAGCCAACGGGACCTGCTCCTGCTATTATAACGTCATAATTTTTATCCATTCCTGTTTTATCAATTTTATGAGTTTTAACAAAAAAAGGATGATATAATATACAAACTGCCGATCTATATACTATATCATCCTTCTTTAAATTATCATTAAAGTAGCTCCTATTCTTCGTTTAGTTTAGAGCGTACGTTTAGTTTCTACCTCTTCATAACCTTCAACAATATCACCAACTTGTAAATCATTATAGTTCTTCACCATCAAACCACATTCATAGCCTGCATTCACTTCTTTGACATCGTCTTTAAAACGTTTCAATGAGGAAAGCTCACCAGAATGAACTACAATACCATCACGGATAATGTTTAACTTAGTATTTCGCGTCATTTTACCATCCAGTACATAACAACCTGCAATTGTTCCTACACCACCAATTTTGTACACTTCACGAATTTCAATGTTAGATACAATTTTCTTCTCGACCTTAGGTTCAAGTAAACCTTCCATTGCACTTTTGATTTCCTGAATCGCATCGTAGATGATAGAATAAGAACGAATCTCAATATTTTCCTGATCAGCCAAACGTGCGGCCTGTATAGACGGTCTTACTTGGAATCCTAATATTATGGCATCTGATGCTGTAGCCAATAGTACATCACTTTCTGTAATCTGGCCAACTGCTTTATGAACAATGTTTACAGCAACTTCTTCTGTCGATAATTTTTGTAATGAATCACTCAAGGCTTCTACAGAACCATCAAAGTCACCCTTAATGATAATTGCCAGTTCTTTAAAGTTACCCAATGCAAGACGACGACCGATTTCATCAAGTGTAATATGTTTGCGGGCGCGTATACCTTGTTCACGCAATATTTGAGAGCGATGTGTTGCAATATTTTTCGCTTCATTTTCATCGTCATATTCTCTAAATTTCTCACCTGCTTGCGGTGCTCCATTCAGACCTAATATCTGTACTGGTGAAGATGGCCCGGCTTTTTCAACGCGTTGACCACGTTCATTGAACATCGCTTTGATTTTACCATAATGTTGTCCACACAAAATCATTTGACCTTGTAGCAAGGTGCCATTTTGAACTAGTATAGTCGATACATAACCTCTACCTTTATCAAGTGATGCTTCAATAACACTACCACTTGCATATTTATCAGGATTAGCTTTTAATTCAAGTAATTCGGCTTCCAATATTATTTTCTCTAGCAAAAGGTCAATGTTCAAACCTTTTTTCGCCGATATTTCTTGGCTTTGGAATTTTCCACCCCAGTCTTCAACTAAGATGTTCATACCGGCCAATTGTTCTTTTATTTTTTCTGGGTTTGCACCTTCTTTATCCATTTTATTGATAGCAAAGATCATGGGTAAATTAGCTGCTTGAGCATGTGATATTGCTTCCCTTGTTTGTGGCATGATAGCATCATCAGCAGCGATTACAATTACAGCCAAATCCGCAACCTTAGCACCACGAGCACGCATGGCTGTAAACGCCTCATGCCCCGGTGTATCTAGGAATGTGATACGTTTACCGGATGGTGTTGCTACCTGATAAGCACCAATATGTTGTGTTATACCTCCTGCTTCACCGGCCACTACATTAGCTTCACGTACATAATCAAGCAATGACGTTTTACCATGGTCAACGTGACCCATAATAGTAACAATAGGAGCCCGATCCTGTAAGGTTTCTGGATCATCAATTTCTTCTTCTTCTGTTTCTTCGTTTTGATCGAGGTTAATAAACTCAACATTATAACCAAGTTCACTTGCTACCAATTCTATGATTTCGGCATCAAGACGTTGATTAATCGAAACCATTATACCAAGGCTCATACATTTACTAATTACATCAGTAAATGGTACATCCAATATGTTTGCAAATTCACTTACAGAAATAAACTCTGTAACCTTGATTGTTTGCCCATCAACATGCTCTGCGGCTGCACGTTTTTCAGCCATCATCTCCCGCTTATCACGACGATATTTAGCCTTTTGTGCTTTCCCGCCTCTACTTGAGCCTCCAGCTAGTTTAGACTGGGTTTCGTGAATTTTCTTTTGGATTTGTTTTGCATCAATTTCTTGAGGAGCCGATGAAGCTTGTTGATTAAATCGACCTGCACCTGGACCTCTTCTGTCATTGGTAGCTCCAGCATTTCCACCGGTTCTGTTTCTATCGAAATTACCTGCACCTCTATTTTGTCCTGGAGCATTGCTAGGTCTGCCTACTCCTCCTCCTTGATTATTATTGATTGGTCTGCCAACACCACCACCTTGATTTGGTCGAGGAGACTGCCCTGGTGTTCCTTGACCTTGTCCGCGTTGATCCGGCCTGAACGTTTCCGGTTTCTTTTGAACAGGAATACGTTTACGATTGCGTTTCTCTTTGCTATCATGCCTTTCATTACCATTATTTATCGGCAATTCAATTTTACCAATAATTTTAGGTCCTTCCAGCTTGGGAGCTTTCATTTCAATATGCTCCTGTTTAGCTTCCTCTGGAGTTGTAGTATTAGCTGGGGCTTCAGGTAAAACTATTGGTTCTTCTTCAACTTTAGCTACCGGCTCTGGTGTTTTTTCCTTGGGTATAATAGGCTTTACAGGAGCTTCGGGTTCTACTGCTTTATGTTCAACAGTATCTTCTGCTTTTACAGATTTTTCTTTAATTACTTTTTTGACAGGCTTTACTATCTTTTCTTGAGGCTCTTCTACTTTCTTTTTGGGTGCTTTTTTAGGCCTCGTAGATTGGTTTAAAGCATCCAAGTTTATTTTACCCAATATGTTGGGACCTTCAATTTTGCTTGGCTTTGTTTCAACATGCTCAATTTCTTCGACAATAGTATTTTCAACTGTTACATTTTTAACAGGAGGCTCTTCAGCTACAATTTCTTTTGCCTCAGGTATTTCAATTTCCTTTGTGAGTGTCGGAATTATATTTTCGATAACAGGAGCTACTTTTTCAGATTGAGGTTCCTCTTTTACGATTTCTTTTACGGTTATAGATGCCGCTTCTTCCGGAGCTTGTTGCTCTTGTGGTATTTGTACTTCTACTTTTGGTAATGCTTCTTTTGCAGCTACAGCTGTCACTAATTCTGCTTCAGCTGCTTTTTTGCGTGTATCACCAAGATTGCCTTTAGGCAAAGCAATCTCATCACTCTTGCGTTTAGCGAGTTTATCTTTTGCAAACTCTGCCTGAAGAGCGTAATACATTTCTTCGGTAAGCTTTGTATTTGGATTACTAGCATTCAGTTCGAAATTTTTAGAGGTAAGGAACTCTAATAGGGTATCCTTTCCAATATTAAATTCTTTGGCTGCTGCCAATAATCTTGGTGTTTTTGTTTCTGTAGCCATTCGTTATTTTAGTCAAAAAAATGTAACTCTTAATCTTCTTTTATTACCTCGAGTACAATATACAAACCTACGCATTTTATCTCAATTCAGATGAAACATTAAGTCAATAGAACATTATTTATTTGTATTCTATTTATTCATTGTCAAATTCTGCTTTCAAAATGCGCTGTACATCACGTATTGTTTCTTCTTCGAGATCGGTACGACGTGCCAATTCTTCGACACTTGGACCTAATATACTTAATGCAGTATCGTAACCTACTTTTTTAAATTCTTCAATCACCCATTCTTCAATTTCATCGCTAAATTCTTCCAAATCAATATCGAATTCGTCAACTTCCTCCTCTACAACATCGCGATAAACATCGATACTATAACCAGTAATTTCTTGTGCCAATTTAATGTTCACACCTTTTTTACCAATAGCTAACGATACTTGATCCGGTTCTAGATATACATCTGCATGCATTTTATCGCCATTGATTTCCATTCTATTAATACGTGCAGGTGTAAGTACACGTTGAATCAGTAATTGAATATTTTGAGTGTAATTGATTACATCAATATTCTCATTTTTCAATTCGCGGACAATACCATGAATACGACTTCCTTTCATTCCCACACAGGCTCCTACAGGGTCGATACGATCATCAAAGCTTTCCACCGCTACTTTAGCACGTTCACCGGGCTCACGTACTACTTTTTTGATAGTAATCAAACCATCTAATATTTCCGGAACCTCGATTTCTAATAGTTTTTCAAGGAAAGATGGGTGCGTACGACTCAATACGATTACAGGTGTATTGGCGCGCATTTCCACTTTCTTAACTACAGCTCGTACGGTTTCTCCCTTTTTGAAAAAATCGGATGGTATTTGCTCCGTTTTAGGCAATACCAATTCATTACCATCTTCGTCAAGCAAAAGCATTTCCTTTTTCCAAATCTGATAGACCTCACCAGTGATGATTTCTCCAACACGATCAGCATACTTTTTCATCAAACTCGTTTTCTTTAGATCTCCGATACGAGCAGCCAATGTTTGTTTTGCAGCTAATATGGCTCGTCTTCCGAAGTCAAGTACGTCCATTTCTTCATATACTTCTTCTCCTACACTATAATCGGGCTCAATTTTTATCGCTTGTGTATAGGGTATTTGCGCATTTTCGTCTTCTACCATTCCATCCTCTACTATTTCGCGCCTGCGGAATATCTCAAGGTCGCCCGTTTGGTCATTTACGATAACATCAAAGTTTTCATCACTGCCATATTTTTTACGCAATAATGTTTTGAATACATCTTCCAATACCTTCATTAAGGTAGGACGATCGATATTTTCGGCTTCTTTGAATTCTTGAAACGATTCGATGAGGTTAATACTTGACATGACTAATCATTTTTTAAAGGATTATTTTTAAAATGAAATTTGTACTGTTGATTGCTTTATTGCGGTATATGGTACTGTTATTATTGTTGTTTCTTTCTTTTTAGATATCACTACTTCTACTGATATTTTTTCATCGTCAGCCGCAATAAGCTTACCTTCAAAAACATCACCTTCCAATGGCGTTACTTCTAATAGCCTACCAACGTTTTTGATATATTGACGTTGTTGTTTTAATGGCTCACCTACACCTGCACTTGATACTTCCAAACTAAAGTCACCATCTACAAAAAGCTGTGCATCTTCTATCGCGGCATATAATTTTTTGTTCGTGCTGGTACATTTAGCAACGGTCACACCTTCATCTGCGTCCAAAAATACGACGATATTGTTGGTTGGATTAATTTTTATATCCACCACAAACAAATCGGTATCCTCAAGTAAAGGCAATAATAATGATTCTATCTTTTGTGTTATCTCCATAAATTATTAAAAAATAAGGGAGCGCCTAACGCGCTCCCTTCCAAACAATGCGCAAATGTACATTAAAGTATCTGTAAAATAAAAAATAATTCTCGAGAATAACCTAACAAAATATTTTAGTGAAACTAATATTGAAACAAAAATAAGCTTATCCTAAATTAATATAGCATTTTCTTAGTTTATTTGCGCATCGTATGAAGCAAAAAATGGTGAATTTACTCCGACGCGTGGGGCTTATCTATATAATAGATTATGCACGCTTTACTGTTATCCGTCAAAAAAACAATTCGAAAAATAAAGCATTCAAAAAAAGGTATCCGAATGAGTCTTTTCCTCCGCCTTACATGGTTTATGAAACATTTCGACTAGACTATCAGCGTTATTTTGACTCGGGCAAAGACACTGCTGAATGGATAAAAAAAGAGATCGACAATTTTAAGATAATCAAAAATTGGAATATACTTGACTGGGGCTGCGGTCCTGGGCGTGTTATTCGTCACCTACCTACAATTATTGGAAATGACTGTTCATTTTTTGGCAGTGATTATAATCCCGAATATGTAACTTGGTGCGCAAAAAATATACCGAATGTAACATTTAAAAAAAACGAGCTAAACCCTCCACTCCTATTTAATACGGGAGAAATGGATCTAGTATATGGCCTTTCCATTTTCACACACTTATCAGAACATAGCCATTATGAATGGATAGATGAATTGTTACGTGTATTGAAGCCAGGGGGTGTATTGTTTATCACAACTCATGGCGATATCACCAAACAAAATATGATAGAAGCCGAACTTGGTCAATACGAAAAGGGGGAGTTGGTTACACGTTCTAACGTAAAAGAGGGACATAGAATGTATGTGGCTTATCAGCCGCCTGCATTTATGGAAAAATTATTTGCACATAAAGCAAAAGTATTGTCGCATCAGTCAGGGAAGCAACAAAGCTGGGGTTTACAGCAAGACCTTTGGATCGTAGAAAAGCTTTAATGCTTGGATCAACTAAGATCGTTTTTTATTGGGTAATGATGCAAATGAAATTTTTGTTTCAAAAAAGCGTCCCGTAATAAATCCGACAAGGATGCCTAATAAGGCACCACAAGTAACATCTAAAGGATAGTGAACACCAACATACACTTGTGAGTATGCAATAGAAAAAGCCCAAATAGGAGCTACTAACCAAATCCATTTAATCGTTTTACGCAGCGAAAAGATCATAAAAAATGCGAGTGCGAAATGATTGGCCGCATGAGATGATGGAAAACTGTAACCACTACCACAAGTTACAATAAGGTGCATTATTTTATTGACAGCAACATCGTTGCAAGGCCGAACCCTACATACCATGGGTTTAATAATGGAGGCACTTGTATAATCACTTAATGCGAATGTGATGAGAAATCCAAGACACCAGAGTAATCCTTTTTTGCCAAATTTGTAGGGTATAATTATCGCCAAGAATATATAGAGAGGGATCCATGTATTTGGATTGCGCAAAATGGGTGCAACTGTATCCAATATTGAATTTTGCCACACTACATTTACTTTATACCACACATTATGGTCTAATTGCAATAAACTTTTTAAAAAATGATCCAGCATGTATTATTTTTTAAAAACCATAATCAAGCGTGGAGACTTAGTAGCATCAAAAGGTGACAATGTATAATCACCAAAAGTATCGGTTAATGTCAATCCAGCATTAGTGAATAGCATTTCAAAATCACTAAGACTGAATGCAGAAACTCTTTCTGTATAGTGCTTTGCTATACCTTCCGAATCCGTAAATCGAATATCTTTTATGATATGAGTTCCGTCGTATTTCTTTTTCACATGAAAGACAATACCTTCTCTTTCAATAGTTGCTTCAGGAATGAGTTGTGCTAACACTGCATCTTTATTGAGGTAATCTACAACTAAGGTTCCTCCTTTTTTTAATCCTGCCGCAAAAGATTTCGCAGCCAATACATTATCTCTATTACTCGAAAAATAGCCAAAGCTGGTAAACAAATTAAATGCATAATCGAAGTAGTTAATATAAAAAGGGAAGCGCATGTCGTGTACAAAAAACTGCAAATGTTCGTTGCTATTTTCGTTAGCAATTTCAATCCTGTTCTCTGCAAGGTCAATACCAATAACATCAAAACCATTATTAGCAAATTGAATAGAAAAGCGACCTTCGCCACACCCAATATCTACTACACGGCTTCCTGCAGCAGGATTTAGGTATCCCAATAAAGCGTCTGTAAAATTTTCAGCCTCATGCATATCTCGCTTTTGATACAAAATATTGTAGTACGGCGAATTGAACCAACTTTCGAACCAACTTATTTTTTCCATAACCACGGCGAAATTAAGTGTTTTTGATCTTTATAGGCAGAAGTTCAATGAAAAGACTATTGCAATTTGGTATTGTTTTTATGCCGATCTGCATCTCTCTTTGTTTTCTTTTCCATGTTTCTATGAAACGACTCTGTCAAATCAACTCCTGTTTGATTGGCAAGACAGAGCAAAACCCAGAGCACATCTGCCATTTCATCGTCCATATTTTTGTCTTCGTCACTTTGTTTACTGGATTGTTCGCCATAACGTCTGACCATTACCCGTGAGAGTTCTCCCACCTCTTCCATTAGAATACCTAAATTAGTTAACTCACCAAAATAGCGCACACCAATCGTTTTTATCCAGTTATCTACATCCTGTTGCGCTTGTTTTAAAGTTAAATCACTTGTCATTGTACAATTGTTTTTGTTTGTTAGCACAAAATTTAAGAACTTCCACGCCACGAAAGAGAATTTTTAAACCATGTCATTATACAATTCTGATGTAGCAGCCGCGGATGCGCTAAAGGTACAATTTGAAGCAATTAAAAAAACTATTGGGCAAGTAATCGTTGGTCAGCACGAAGTAGTGGATCAATTACTTATTTCCATACTCTGCAACGGACACAGTCTGTTAGTAGGTGTTCCTGGTCTAGCCAAAACATTATTGATAAAAACAGTTGCCGATGTGTTGGATTTATCTTTCAAGCGCATACAATTTACACCTGACCTTATGCCCGGAGATATTGTTGGTGCAGAAATATTGGACGAAAACAGAAATTTTCGCTTCATTAAAGGCCCTGTTTTTGCCAACATCATTTTAGCGGATGAAATCAACCGGACGCCACCCAAAACGCAAGCTGCATTACTCGAAGCGATGCAGGAAAAAACAGTAACAGCTGCCGGACACGAATATAAATTACCTACACCTTTTTTTGTATTGGCTACGCAAAACCCAATTGAACAAGAAGGTACATACCCATTACCTGAAGCGCAACTAGACCGCTTTATGTTTATGATTCATCTCGACTACCCTTCTTTTAATGAAGAGGTGACAATTGTTCGTAATACTACAGGTACACCCATGCCTACTTTATCTAAAGTATTGGACGCGGCATCTATACAAACATTCCAAGAACTGGTGCGTCGTGTACCTGTTGCGGACAATGTACTGGAATATGCAGTGTCGTTGGCTCAAAAAACAAGGCCACAAAACAATACAGCCCCTACACTTACCCAACAATATATTGCATACGGTGCAGGTCCTCGTGCTTCGCAGTACCTCATATTAGCCGCAAAATGCCACGCATTGATTAATGGAAAATATTCTCCGGATATAGATGATGTGAAAGCTATGGCCTTATCAGTATTGAGACATCGCGTTGTGCGCAATTATAAAGCAGAAGCGGAAGGTATTTCGCAGGAACAACTGATAAAACAATTACTGTAATTATAAGTAAACAATAAGGCCAGCAAAAAAGTATTTTCAAAAAATTTGTACTGCTTTTAAACTATTTAACCAAGCTCCAGTCATAGCATTGTATTTGATATTTAAAACCTTTTTTTAAAACATACAATTATGAAAAACGGAATGATTTTAGTCGCAGTAACTATTTTATTGGCTTTCACCAGCAATGCAAATGCGCAAGGATACGGTCACAGAGGCGGAGGACATTATGATCGTGGATATGACAGAGGTTGCGAAAATAGAGAATACAACCGAGGTTATGAAAACAGAGGTTATAATCGCGGATATGATAGAGGTTATGGATATGGCAGAGGATATTACAGACCAAACTGCAATCAAGGATACTATGCCCCTAATGTAGCTGTTTATCAACCAGTAGCTCCAGTCTATGCTTATCAACGCCCACGTTATTGTGCGCCTCCTCGTCCATATTTCAGAGGACCAAGGGTACGTGTCAACATCGGATTTTAATAAAAAATTGAAGTAAAAGCCCCGAATATATTATTCGGGGCTTTTTTACGTTAACCTATTGCATAAAGCTCTCCGAAAATAATTTTTCATCAATACAAGAACTCCTATCAAGTTTTTGTATTTTACAAAACTTAATCATTGGTACACATATCATGAAATATTTTTTACTCAGCCTATTGCTCGCTACATCTTCAATAGTGACTGCACAAAAACAAAACAAAGAAACTGATTTTAAAAATGAGCTTACACCTGCTGGAATTACAGTTGTAAGCAGCAATGGCTCTGTCACTACCCAATATGGCAAAGTGATAGACTATACCGCATATACCGGTTATTTGAATTTAAAAAATGACACAGGCAAAATAATTGCCAAAGTGTTTTTCACCTACTACAAAAAAATGCATGAAGATGTGGCTACAAGACCCATTTGCTTCACATTCAATGGAGGTCCTGGGTCTTGTTCTGTTTGGCTGCATATTGGTGCCTTAGGCCCCAAACGTTTAGTATTAAAAGACGACGGTACAGCACCTCCACCACCCTATCATATTACCAACAACGAATTTACTTGGCTCGACAAAACCGATCTCGTATTTATAGATCCTGTTGCAACAGGATATAGTCGTGCTGTCAATAGTGAAAACCCACATCAATTTCATGGCTACAATGAAGATGTACAAAGTATTGGTTTATTTATTCGTAACTTTTTATCGAGCTACGAACGCTGGGCTTCTCCCAAATATTTAGCTGGCGAAAGCTATGGAACTACTCGTGCTGCCGGTCTTGCATCATTCCTTACCGACAATTACCGTATATACATCAATGGCATTTTTCTTATCTCACCTATTCTCAATTTTGGAACTAATAATTATTATGTAGGTAATGAGCTACCTCTTGCGCTATATATACCCAGCTACACTGCTGCTGCATGGTATCATAAAAAATTAGCCCCAGTATTACAAAGCGATTTACAAAAAACACTGCGTGCGTCTGAAGAATTTGCCATAAATGAATATGCACCCGCATTGCTCAAAGGAGAAAAACTAAGTAATGAGGAAAAAGAAAAGATTGCGGAACGCATGAGCTATTTCACGGGACTGAGTAAAACCTATATCCTGCAAGCCAACTTACGTGTGGACGATAATCGTTTCTACAAAGAGTTGTTGCGCAATGAAGAGCTTTCCATTGGTCGTTTTGATGCGCGATTTACAGGCAGGAACAGAGATAATGCAGGTGAATACGTCGATTTTGATCCTTCTTTTACCAATGTTGATGGCCCGTTTGTAAGTACAATCAATGACTATTTTTTGAAAAATCTACACTTTAAAGAAGAGAACCCTTACAATATCTTCGGAAATGTTTATCCCTAGAATTATAATAACGTACAAAACCGATTCCTGAATGTAGCTGAAAGCCTGCGGGATGCTATGACTAAAAATACACATCTCAAAGTATATGTTGGTAGTGGCTACTACGATTTTGCAACACCCTATTTCACTGCGCAATACGACATCGAGCACATGTTCCTGCACCCCGATGTACGAAAAAATCTACGCCATTATTTTTATCAGGCCGGGCACATGTATTACATCAACAAGCCTTCCATGATACAATTCAAAAAGGATGTGGATCAGTTTTTTGAATGGAATAATGATACCACAAAATAAGAAATTCAAACAGGTACTATTTTAAATCACTAACCGTGACAACGTGAATAGAACCAATACTATTACAGCTCAAGTAAGCATGGTAATAGCGGCTATTTACCCTTTCGGAGCAACCTGATTACGGATACCGGGATAATAGGCATACCCCATAAGGATGCCGCTGAACAAACCTCCTATATGTGCTGCGTTGTCCACATTGCCCTGCATACCCATAAACAGGTTAAACACAATAAAGAACAAAATGCTCCTGAGCATTGTCTTTTTTGCAGTCCGCTGTAAATGGTTAGTGGTCAACAAGGAGAAAAACACGCCATACATACCAAATATGGCACCTGACGCACCTACGCCAACACTCCATGGATGCATCATAATACTGGTAAGACCCGCGCAGATACCCGTCAGCAAGTAAGCCGAAATGAAACGTGCTTTGCCCAACAGAGGCTCTAAAAACATACCAATATATAATAATGCATACGTATTCATGAGCAAATGCATAATACCACTGTGCAAAAACATATAAGTGATCAAACGCCACCATTCACCGCCCACAACTGCTCCCCTGAAAATGCCGCCCCAGGACAAAAGTGTATCTACCTTAGGCTGGACCGGAGACACTCCAAACAATACCATTGCTAAGAATACAAGCGCAATACTATACACGATCAGCGGTGTAACCAGGTAAGTTTTTGAAATAACAAGCGCACCAAATTTTTCGCGGTGCATCGGGTGTATGCTACGGTTTGCTTTATGTTGCTCTGTAGCGGCAGTAGCAATAGCTTGTTTAAAAGATGCTGCAATATGTTCGTTTTGTGCCGTCTCCCAAAAGTATTCGTTAAGTGGCATGATGTGCAGCATTGCTTTATCCTGTGCCCATGTAATCCTCACTATTTCACCCTGCGAATGAGTACTGGCAGGTGTTTGGCAGATGATTTGTTGTTCGGTAAGATTGTGGGTAAACCAATTCAGACTTTCGACAGCTTCTTGTACAACCGTCATAAATTGGTTTTGATTCAATTCATAGGTTCCGATTTCTTCCGTATAGCCCATATCATTCAGGACTTCCATAAATTTATAATTTGTACCCAAAGTTATAAGGGCATTAATTCGTCTTTTATTTTATAAACTTAATCCACAATCACAAAAGATGATACTGGCCGAAATAATAGGAAACTGTTGATGGCTAAAGTTCTGCAAAACAGATGGGGCATCCTGCGTTGCAGGATACCCCATCTGAGCATTGACATTAAATCATTAAATGTCCATCGGTACTTCCATCAATAAAAACTCAGCATCGCTTTCAGCAGTGATGCTTACCTTGTCTGTATCCCATATACCATAGCCATCGCGGGTATTAAGCAGTTGTTCATTGATTTTCAAATCGCCTTTCAGGTCAAAAATATACAAACCATTTCCCTTTCCCTTCAATTGATATTCAGTGCCAACTCCTTTATCGAAATTACCTAAATGAAACCATGCGTTTTGATGTATCCACACGCCCTCATCATCTGGATTGGGTGATAATATTTGTTGCAATTTGTTTTTACGATCTTCCAGCTTTAAAGTAATTTGATCGTAACGAGGTGTAACATTCCGCTTATTGGGGAAAACCCAAATTTGCAAAAATTTGACTTGCTGATCCCTGTCTTTATTGTATTCGCTATGCGTAACACCAGAGCCAGCGCTCATTACCTGTATATCACCATTTTTGATCAATGCAACATTGCCCATACTGTCCTTATGCTCCAAATCACCTTCGAGGGGAATACTGATGATTTCCATGTTGTCGTGCGGATGCGTGCCAAAGCCCATACCTGCCGCTACGGTGTCATCGTTGAGCACACGAAGCACACCAAAGTGCATTCTTTCAGGATTGTGGTAATTAGCAAAGCTAAATGTGTGCTTGCTGTGCAGCCAACCATGATTGGCATCGCCTCTAGTATCGACCTTATGTAATACTGAATTCGACATTTTTTTTATTTTCCTCTTTTAATCTTTATAATTTCTTCTAAGCGTAAATCGACCTATAGTTATTCTTATAGCGGAACAACAGTATAAGGTTGAGTAATACCAATACAACACCAATACCAGGTTTATGCGCGATGAGCACTTCAAACATCATAATATTGACGGTAATCGGCGCGATCAATATAAGTGCCAGTGGACGTTTTAGATTGAATAATATCATGAAACCAAATAAAATTTCCATGATTTTAACCACTAGTAAAAAATTACTTTTATATAGGATACCTGCAAATGTACCTGCATCGCCATCCATTGGCGGTGTAGCCATAAAGTGTAAAAAGTAGTTTGGCCCGAATACTACAAAAGGTAGTGCTAACAGTGTTGCAAGAATTGGATTGATGTACTTCATTTGCTTTTTTGTTTTAGGTTAAGAAATTTTTGAGCAATCTATTTATCTTATCGTAAAATTACATTTATTTAATTAATAAACTAATAAATTTTCATTAACCTACCAACTGACTATTTGTTTGTTTTCGTTCACCTATTTGTTGGCGCCACATAGCGTAATACAATCCTTTTTCCTCCAGCAATTCATCGTGCGTACCTGTTTCTGCTACATTACCTCTTTCCAACACTACTATTCTATCTGCATACATAATGGTGGACAAACGGTGGGCAATCATTACAGTGATATGTTCACGCTGATTGGTAATAGCACGAATAGTTTGAGAAATTTCATCTTCGGTAAGAGAATCCAATGCTGATGTAGCTTCATCAAAAATCATCAGGCGCGGATGACGCAACAATGCGCGTGCTATAGAAAGTCGTTGACGTTCTCCTCCAGACAATTTCAAACCGCCTTCACCGATCATTGTATTGATACCATTTTCCGCACGAGCCAACAGATTGTAACAAGCCGATTTTTGTAGTACTTCCTGTATTTCTTCATCCGTAGCCTGTGGATTTACAAACAATAAATTTTCCTTAATCGTACCGGAAAACAATTGAGTATCCTGAGTTACAAAACCTATTTGATGACGAAGCTCATCGAAGTCAATATCTGTACCATTAATATTGTTGTAATAAATATTACCCTTGCCCGGATGATATAAACCAACCAATAGTTTTACCAACGTGGTTTTTCCTGCTCCCGATGGGCCAACAAAAGCAACTGTTTCTCCCTTCTTAATGTCGAAAGATATATTTTCGATTGCAGGATGAGCTGCAGACTGATGTTGAAAACCTACTCCTTCAAAGCGAAGATTATCTATTTTATTGATCGCTTTAGGTTGTAATGGTTTCTTTTCTACAGGACGTCCAAACAATTGTTGAATATTGTTCAACGATGCCTCTGCTTCGCGATAAGAAAGAATCACATTACCCAACTCCTGTAGTGGGCCAAATATAAAGAAGGAATAAAATTGCATGGTCATCAGCTGACCTACTGTAAGCGTTTTTTGAAATACAAAATACAGTAAGGCAAACATAATACACTGTTGCAAAAAGTTGACAAAAGTACCTTGCACAAAACTGATAGAGCGGATACTCTTTACCTTATTGAGCTCCAGTTTCAATATTTTAAATGTAGTAGCATTAAGCCTTCTGATTTCCTGTTGTGTCAAGCCCAAGCTCTTTACCAACTCTATATTGCGGAGCGATTCAGTAGTAGCACCGGCCAATGCATTGGTCTCTTTTACTATATTTTTCTGAATCGATTTGATCTTCTTACTCAACACACTTGTGAGCCAGCCCAATACCAGTGCACCTACCAAATAAATAACAGGCAACAACGGATGCAATGTGAATGCATAAACCATCACAAATACAATACCCACAATAGTAACAAAGAGTACGTTTACAAAGTTAGAAATGAATTTTTCGCAATCCGTACGCACCTTTTGCAATACAGATAAAGTTTCACCACTGCGTTGATCTTCAAAATCCTGATAAGGTAAACGCAATGCATGACGCAAACCATCCGTATATATATTAGCCCCAAATTTTTGAATCACCACATTCACTGTGTAGTCCTGAAATGCCTTAGCAATACGACTGATCATAGCCACGCCAATAATCATACCCAAAGCGCCCATTACACCCCACATATAGTCGTGTCGGGTAAGTGTTTCGGGATGCTTGGCATATTTGTCTATAAGGTAATGACCCAATATATATGGATTGAGCAGAGAGAATGTCTGGTTGATGGCAGCGAGCAAGAGCGCTATAAAAATGAGCATCTTGTATTTGCTCAGGTAGTTGAGAAGTAATTTCACGTAGCGTAAGTTTTAGTATCAGCTGTAAACAGCTCAATTATTGAATGTGCAAAAGTCGGTGCTTATTTGTTCTGCACTTATTATTTTTTACAAAAGTATGTATTGCAAAAGATTATAGTTACTCCAAGTTTCACAAAATAAAAATGTTAGACAAATCTATCTTTTATTTAACTACATTTGTAACAATTATTATTTAAAATTTTCGTCTAAACCGATGAGCCATATAAAAGATGAACGTTCGCTGAGCGATGTGCATGAAAGCGTAGATACAGGCAAGAAGGGCTGGCGACGTGCGTTTGCATTTTTCGGACCGGCTTATTTAATCAGTGTTGGCTATATGGATCCTGGCAACTGGGCCACGGATATAGCGGGCGGGAGTGCCTTTGGCTATTCTCTGATATGGGTATTGCTCATGAGCAATATGATGGCGCTGCTGCTCCAATCGCTGAGTGCTAGATTAGGTATAGTACAAGGGCGCGATCTGGCGCAGTGCAATCGTTATTATTATCCAAGAGCAGTCAATTTCTCTTTGTATGTACTGGCAGAGATTGCTATTGCAGCCTGCGACCTCGCAGAGGTGCTGGGTATGGCTATTGGTCTAAATCTATTACTGGGCATCCCCTTGCTCTATGGTGTACTCCTTTCTGTGCTCGATACTTTTTTACTGCTCTATCTCCAAAAGCTGGGTATCCGTAAGCTAGAGGCTTTTATCATATCGCTTATTGCCATCATAGGTTTATGCTTCTGGATAGAGATGCTCTATGTAAAACCTCCTCTAACTGAAATTGTTTATGGGCTAGTACCTCATATTCCTAACAAAGCCGCGTTATACATTGCCATTGGTATTATAGGAGCGACAGTGATGCCGCACAATTTATACCTGCACTCTGCATTGGTACAAACCCGTCGTACGGGCAAAGACAAAGAGTCCATCCGTAAGGCTATTCGTTTCAACTTTTTGGACAGCACGATTGCTTTGAATCTTGCTTTTTTCGTCAATGCAGCCATACTGGTATTAGCAGCAGCAGTTTTTTACAAATCAGGCCTGCACGAAGTAGCTTCCATGCAGGAGGCACACAAGCTACTCGCCCCTATGTTGGGCAGCAAATGGGCGTCACATCTGTTTGCCATTGCACTTATAGCTGCCGGGCAAAGCTCTACAATTACAGGTACTTTGGCAGGGCAAATAGTGATGGAGGGTTATTTACAAATCCGAATCAACCCGATGATGCGCCGGTTGATTACACGCTTATTGGCAGTTATACCAACGGTCATTGTGATTCTGGTGATGGGTGAGAAAGAAGTAGATGCAATGCTTATTTTCAGCCAGGTGATACTGAGTATGCAATTAGCTTTTGCCATTATTCCGCTCATTCATTTTGTGAGTGACAAAAAACGAATGGGTGATTTTGTCATTGGCACTAAGGTCAAAATACTTTCCTGGACTGTAGCTATTATTATTATCGGACTCGATCTGTGGCAGCTGTTTGGCAGTGGCTACGATTGGATTTCTGGTACGGATAGTTTTTGGCTAAAGGGATTGACATTGGTATTTTTAATTGGCTTTGTAATGCTGCTATTTATCACTATCTTTTATCCGCTGATACTCCAAAACAGAAAAACGCACAGCAGCAATATTCACCCGCAAAGCATTGATACGGTATCTGCAATAAATGTTGCTCCATTCCAACACATCGCTCTTGCGGTGGATTTTGGTGAGCATGACCGTGCTGTTATTGCTTATGCACTCAAGCTTGCTGAAACCAATACGCGCTTTACACTCATACATATTGTAGAGAGTGCTTCGGCTAATGCTATTGGCGCCGAGGCTTACGACCTCGAAACACAGGAAGATAAAGTACGCCTCGATCATTATTTACAAATTTTTGAAAACAATGGCAAAGCTGCCGAAGGTAAAATTGGTTTTAAAAACAGAGTAAAGGCTATCGCAGAGATAGTGAATACAAACAATTGTGATTTGCTGATTTTAGGCAGCCACGGGCACCACAGTTTCAAAGACATTCTGTTTGGCGAAACAGTAAATTCGGTAAGGCATCGGGTAAAGATTCCTGTGTTTATTGCACAATAATTATAGGCAATAGAAAGGGCTCAAATGCTGCTGCCCGCCTTAGAGCTAAACTCGGTTCAACAAAAAAGCTGTATCATTATTTGATACAGCTTTTTTGTTCACCCATGTTTAAAATTTATTGCCTGACCCACATCCCACTACTCAATTGTAAACCATTTTTATCTATAATCTTATACAGATAATTGCCTGTTGGTAATGAGGCAATGGGGACACTATAATTGGTCGGGGCTAATTCAGCATTATAGATTTCTTTACCCGTCATGTCGTAAAGAACTGCCTTGCTGCCCGATGTTGCACCTTTTACATTCAGCTCCGTAGTGGCAGGATTAGGATAAACGACTATTCCGCTGCGCAATTGCTCACTTACATTGACGATACTGGTGGGATAACCAGTGGCAGCGTCGAGTTTGAAAATATAGAAATCTGTACCACTTATGCTGTTAGTGCTTGAACCAAGTATAATTAGCCCCCCATCGCTACAAGCAAACATTCCATTTGATATAGTAGAATTTTTATTGGTAGTAGTATCACCAAAACAACTCAGCCACAAGCGATGCCCACTAGTATCGTATTTAGCTACTGCAATAGTTTCGCAGTAAACATTAGTAGTACCATTGATATTAATCGCTGTATATAAATAAGCTTGCTGCTGTATCAAACTATGAGGACTTCTGGAATTTGAATTAACATTGGCATACGGAGGATGGTAAATGCTGTATTTATACACTGGGGGAGTAGTGTTGTTATACTTTTCTATCCCTGAGTTTATTGTGAAGGTGTTATAATCCATAAAATGACCCGCCACCACAACATTTCCTTTATTGAGCTCTAGAGCGCAAGGACTAAAATAAGGACTACTCTCATAGAGTATCGTATCGGAGAGTCCACGTGGATCAGGTCGAGCTAATCTGAAAGATGTGAGTGTATCAACCAATCTTAAATTAGTATCTATCCAGCAGATACGTATATCTGTACTGGTTCGGACACAAGCCAATAAGCCAACGCTATCCGCGGAAGGGCAAAGGGAAGATATCATCCTATATGGACCAAGTGTCACAGTTCCAGACCAGAAGCAGGAATCCATAGAATTAGTACTCAGTGTATCCCCCAACAGATTCCATTTGACCAGTTTGGCTTTAAAATGAAAGTGAGTGTTCGTATCCTGCTCATAATATTCGTAAATGGAATATACGCTATTACCTATTTGAGTATGTTTACTTGAAAATGTGGTTCGTTTTCTAATAGAATTGTCTATTATATATGTTTTGGTGTCGAGTATATGGAGTAGCGTATCTATACGGGCATAGAAAATATAGGATGTCGAATCGGCATACTTGTACTGTTCACCATATAAAGATATGGTTTGATCCGGATTGGTTGTTGCTTTTTTAAATACGATACTACTGTTCGCTGCGTACAAAAATTTGGCTTGTTGTACATTACCATTAATATCTGTCGTAAAAACAAAACCGGAGGAATCTGGATTGTCTCGTTGCCCCATAAACAAATAGCAGGCGTGTGGTATTTCACTAAAACCAACCGCAGATTCATTAACGGAGGTATTAAAGCTTGGAGGTACAAAAAGATGCTGCGCTACAACATGTTGCGATAAGCAGCAAAACAATACAAATATTAAATATCTCATTTCCTTTTATCTATTTAGAATATAAAATTATTGACCATTTTATTCCGATATCATAATATCAGAACGCACTAAAAGTGCCTGACCCACCATTTTTGTTAACAGTACGTGTAGCGAGTGTAATATCTACAAGATCAGCATATACTTCAGCCATAATAAGCCAAGTAGCTACACTGTCTGCAACTCTTTTTGGAGTGTCAACTACAATATGATCATCTGCCTCAGAAGTGATATTCACAAACCAAAGTGATTTACCCACTACAGCCTCCTCTGCATGGAACACATTGGGCAATGTGTTGAGTGAATAGTTCATGGCAGAATCTCCTATCCAATTATTACCAAAGCAAGGTCTATAATAAAAGCTCCAAAACATGAGCGCATTATGATCCTTAAAGCAAGGGTGTACTGCAAACCATGGATTGCTTGACGGATCTTTAGGGATAGCACAAGCATCTCTTCCGCCCGTAGATGCAAAAGGCATTGTTATGTTGATTGCCTTATATCGCGGACCACCCAATGGTCCTACTGTTGCATATATACTACCAGGTGCTAAGATGCTGGAAGTCCAATTAGCCCTGAGGGCTTGGATAAGGTAACCTGTTGCATCATGACCCGCTGACGTAGGATCACCATTTATACCAAGTAGTTTATTGGCTTTACAGATATTATATTGTTTACCACCAGAAAAAGAGATAGCTGTCGAACCGCCGCCGGATATGGGAATTACAGGCAATGGCAAAGCTCCGGAACAAATAAATGATTTAAAATGAAGTACTACATTACTATTAGAAGTACTTATTACAGATATATCAACATTGTCCAATGTTTTAGGACCGGATACAGTATTATACACGGAGCGGATATGTGTCATACTATTGGCAAATACAGCAGCAAGATTGGCAATAGCCACTTTACCATTTGTGTTTTTAGGTACTGTAACATTGTAATCATCACTTTTTGTGTCGATCAGATTGATGTTACGATTAGTATATACAAAGTTGTAGGCATCTTCGATATAGGCTACAGCATCATTGTCACTCAACTCAGACAAAATACCTTGTGGTATTGTTGTAGCTGGATTAGAAATCCATGCATTAGAATAACTAACAAAATTATTGGTTCGATCAATAATGGCATCAACTTCTGCTTGGCTAAGCATTCTAGCTGTTGATTTCGGAGCAGTAAGTGTTGTTCCATTCGTTGTAGTTACTTCCTTTTTATTGCAGGAAGTCAATGCAAATGTGGCAAGTATTACACTCAGTCCATACTTGCAAATACGACTGTAAGTCGCTTGCGCTGAATTTGAAGTTCTATTCTTCATCTTTAAAAATATTTTAATGAAACCGCAAAGTACAGGCAATAAATCAAATTATTATAAAATATATAGCATATATTTTATAATAATTATTAAAATATTACATAAAATAAATTCACAATCAAATATTTGTTCCTGTAAACGGGAATTTTAGCTGCAAAGTGCAGATTTTAAATTGCACATGAAAGGAAATAATTAATTGTAATCGACCAGCATATTGACCTAGGAGTTTAAGACTACAGGACACAAGAGCCCTCCTATAGACTTGGGTGTTTTGGGCAATAGGATGTTGATTTTGAGGGGCAAATGCTGCTACCCACCTCGGAGCTAAACCCGGTTTACCTCCGAGGTACCCTACCCCCACCCCTAAGGATACCCCTACCCACCTCTTTGCCAGGGTAAGTTTACCTTTTACCTACCCCTGGTTTAGCTTTGAGCTAGGGTAAGTTCACCTTTAGGGTACCCTCCCCCCACCTATTTGTCGGGGTAAGTTCACCTTTTATCTACCCTCGGTTTAGTTTCGAGGTGGGTAACCAATAATTTCCCATTCTATATTGGAAAACCCTATGCTATTACCTTACTAAAAAGGGAAATTCAAGGACACTATATCGTTAGCATTTTATTAACAATATTTTTTAAAAAAGCAGGGAAATTTCCTCGCTGTTAGCAAAAATGACAGCGTATGTTTGACCTAATGACAACATCATTATTGTCTATTTGTTTGTAAATTGGTAAGTAAGAGTCCGTAAAATATGCAAGCTGCTCCATCAGCATTTTGTATTTTTACGGACTCAAACGATTTACGGCTAATACAAAACGCCAAACAATATTGACTGCACTATACAGCAGTTTAATGATCGCATCTCCAAACGAATATTACCATTATTCTATTTAACTTTGATATAAGACATCAATACTTTGACGTTTTCATCATCTTAAAACCGGAAAACCATGAAAAAAATAATTGTATTTATCATGCTGCTATCTGCTCAGACGAGCTTTGGACAACTGATTAATGGCGGCTTTGAGCTATGGGACACCGCATATACAGGCCTTTACTCCCCTTCTATGACCAGCTTATTTGGTGTACCGAATCCTAAATCGGGCACTGCAAACCACTGGATATCGAGCAGTGAATGGGCTACAGATCAGACTACAGATAGTCACTCCGGAAACTATGCACTGATATTGCACAACTGGTACAACTATGCACGTGGAAAGATCACTTACATTGAACCAATAAGTTACAGACCTAAATATTTACAAGGCTATTTCAAATACATTACCGGCGGTGTAAATGGCAGATCGCACGGTAGAGCTAATATAACACTCACCCACTTCAATGGCACATCGAATGACACCGTAGCCAACGGCGTATTTCTGTTTGATTCAACGATGGCATATACACCCTTTCAGATAACGCTCAATTATGTTTCGACAGTGAATCCGGATAGCATCAAGCTATATTTCATCAACTCCGATACAAATGTATTTTCTGATGTGGTGTGCCATTTGCTTTATCTGGATGATTTAGCATTGTCCGATACTCCTTTGGGCTTAGAAGAGTTAACGATTGATAAAGATGGTATTCGTATTTATCCGAATCCTGCCGTTAACGAACTAAATATTTGCAATAATACGAGCCAATTATTGGAATTTAGCTTGTACAATGTGTTGGGAGAACGATTAAGTAAACAATTACTGGGAAATACAATTAATCACATCAACTTATCGGACTATGCAACGGGTATTTATTTTTATGAGCTGCGCAGTGAAAAAAATATCATTAAGACAGGAAAAGTAGTAAAAGAATAAGCTACCTATTCACAAAAGAAACATCTGCTTTGTCAATTTGCCGGAGCCTTTATTTAACTACATTTGTACCTACAAACATCTTTTATGAAGCTCCGAGTTCTTAGTTTATTCTGCGCATTTGCATCCCTTCAGGCTATTGCACAACACTCCACTCCAGACATAATCAAAACCAATAAAGGGTCTTTGAGCATACAACCTATAGAGCACGCAAGCTTGGTGCTAAGCATAAGTGGCGCTACCATTTATGTCGATCCAAATGGCGCTGATCATTATAAAGGGATAACTGCACCCAACATCATATTGATTACCGATATTCATGGCGATCATTTTGATATCAAGACGATCGATGCCATCAAAACAGCAACGACAATATTTATAGTACCCCAGGCTGTTGCCGACAAGATGCCTGCTGCGGACAAAAAGAATATAGTCGTAATCAATAATGGCACCCATCTTTCAAAATCAGGTATTGAAATAGATGCTATTCCTATGTACAACATTCCGGATGGAGCTTCGGCTATGCACACCAAGGGCAGGGGCAATGGCTATGTATTGCATATTGGAGGCAAGCTTATTTATATTTCTGGCGACACACAAGGTATCCCAGAGATGCGTGCACTCAAGAATATTGACATTGCTTTTGTGTGCATGAACTTACCTTATACCATGGATATAAATGAGGCTGCTGATGCAGTACTCACATTCAAACCCAAAATTGTTTACCCGTATCACTACCGCGGACAAAATGGACTAAGTGATGTCAATGCTTTCAAAAACCTTGTAGCAAAAGGGGATAAAAACATAGATGTACGCTTGCGCAATTGGTATCCAACCAAATAATAAACGCCTATAAAAATATACATCCTCAAGAAGTCCGATAAACCACATGAAATACGTTGTCTGCATATCGCTAGTGCTACTCCTATTTTCTTGCCAGCAACAACAAGGAAATCAGGTACAACTTTTGCAAAGAGAAATAGACAGTTTGCAGGCACAGGCATACAAACCAGGCTTGGGTGAGTTCATGCTCAATATACAAATACACCATGCCAAGCTTTGGTTTGCCGGGATGAACAAGAACTGGAAATTGGCAAATTTTGAAATTGATGAACTAAAGGAGAATATATCTGGCATTCAAAAATATTGTACAGACAGGGTCGAAATCAAATCTATAGATTGTATGATCAGGCAGCCTATTGATAGTCTAAGTTATGCGGTCCAACAGCAAAATGTGCCCTTATTCAAGCAGCATTATATTGCTTTGACAGAAGGTTGTAATGCTTGTCATCAGGCAACAAAGCATGAGTTTAATGTGATTAAAATACCGGACAATCCGCCTTTTAGCAACCAGAATTTTACACATCCATAAATCTGCTCCAACTGCAAGGAACGGTACAACTAATGATTGGTCTGCTGCTAGGAGTATGGATATTGTAATTTAAGATTACAGAGCAGCCAATATTTTACAGCAATGTCAAAGAGATAATCTTCCTATGGATCATTCAACTATTCGGTTAATCCCAATTACCGCTGCGGATGTCAGCGAACTACAGACGCTCGGCAAAACTACATTTCTTGAAACTTTCGCTTCGAGCAATACCGAAGATAATATGAAACATTATCTCGACACAAGCTTTACCCAAGAGCGATTGGTTGCGGAAATGAACAACCCCGGTTCTGAATTTTATTTCGCCAAACTAGGTGACCAAGCGGTCGGTTATTTGAAAATAAATTTTGCTGGTGCACAGACAGAAGTACAATATGAAAATAGTTTGGAGCTGGAAAGAATATACGTTTTAGAAGCATTTCAGGGCCAAAAGGTAGGGCAGCTTTTATTGAACGAAGCTATTAAAATAGCACGTACAAATAAAATGGATTACTTATGGTTAGGTGTATGGGAACATAATTTGAAAGCAATCATATTTTATGAAAAGAACGGATTCGCCCAATTTGCAACACATGCCTTCCAACTCGGTGACGACGTTCAAACAGACATCCTGATGAAAATTGTGTTGAATGATTAATCCATTTTTTACACTGATCTAAGAAAAGTAATCAACCAGATACTGAACAATAAGATAAATAGTAATTCAACTTTATGTAGCAGGCAACAATAACCCTTATAAACTATGTTTGTGTACTATCATCTTGAGTCTTTGCTTACCTTAATTATAGGAACATATAACTATAAGCTATAATCCTAACGTCTGTAAACAAAACCTGAATTTTATATACCATTTTTTTATAAAACCTGCCCACTTGTTTACTATAGCACAACTTATGTTTGGATATTTTAATTAAACATTTCAGATTGCTTTAGCGGCAACCTTAACAGATCCTCCATAATTAAAGTTATATTTGACGATGCCTGCAAATAATTTCAACATATTAGGTTTGACAAATGAGCAGGTAATTCTTGCACGAAAAAAATTTGGCAAAAACAAATTAGATTACAAAAGAGAAAGCAGTTTCTTCGACACAGTAAAACGCATTGTACAAGACCCAATGATGATTTTATTATTGGTGGCTTCTACCATTTACTTCCTCAGCGGCAATACAGGTGACGGAATTTTCCTGACTGTTGCCATTATTTTTCAAACTTCCATTTCATTATATCAATATTCTAGGAGCAAAGATGCTTTAGAAAAGCTGAAGGATTTTTCACAACCCAATTGTAAAGTTATTCGCAATGGGATAATAGAAGAAATAAAAAGTGAAGATCTGGTGGTTGGTGATAGCCTGATGGTAGAAGAAGGAACGGCTATTACAGCTGACGGTATTATTGTTCATTCCAACGATTTTTCAGTAAACGAATCCATACTTACAGGCGAATCATTCGCAGTTTTTAAGGATAAAACAAAAGAAGATAAATTCATTTTTAGTGGTACAACTGTCGCCAGCGGTTTAGCTATTGCAACAATAACTGCTATCGGCAACGAAACCAAATTGGGTAAAATTGGAACGAGTTTAGAAAGTATCAGTGAAGAAAAAACACCATTGGAAATACAAATTGCCAATTTTGTAAAGAAGATGGCTATTGCCGGTGCAATAGTCTTTGTAATTGTTTGGGTCATTAATTATTGGCACTCCCAAAATATGTTGAATAGTTTGTTGCAGTCGCTCACTTTAGCCATGAGTATTTTGCCTGAAGAAATTCCGGTTGCTTTTACAACTTTTATGGCTTTAGGTGCATGGCGATTGATTCAAATGGGCATTGTGGTTAAGCAAATGAAAACTGTTGAAACATTGGGCAGTGCAACAGTTATTTGTACAGATAAAACAGGAACCATTACCGAAAATAAAATGAGTCTGGCAAAACTATTTTTACTGTCATCAAATAAAATTTCTCAAATCAGTGACGAATTAGACGATGATGAAAAACAGCTTATGGCGTTTGCTATGTGGGCAAGCGAGCCCATTCCGTTCGACCCAATGGAAGTGGCACTGCATAAAGCTTACCAAGATGTTGCACAAAGTGACAAACGACCAAATTATAAACTTATACATGAATACCCTTTGGGCGGCAAGCCGCCTATGATGACACACGTATTTGAAAGCAATAAAGGCAATAGGATTATTGCAGCCAAAGGTGCACCTGAAGCATTAATGCATGTTTCAAATCTCACAGAATCCGAAAAGCAACAAATAAATGAAGCTATTAAGTCATTAGCAACTGATGGTTATCGGGTGTTGGGTGTGGGTGTATCAAATTTTACAGGTAATACTTATCCCGTAAAGCAACAAGATTTACCTTTTCAATTCAAAGGTATAGTTGCCTTTTACGACCCACCCAAAAAGAACATTCAAAAAGTATTGGAAGATTTTTATTTGGCAGGTATTACTGTAAAAATTATAACCGGCGATAATGCTGCAACGACCACAGCCGTAGCAAAACAAATTGGATTTAGAGGTTATGAGAAAACGATTACAGGGGATGAGTTGATGCAATTGCAGGAAGATGAGTTAAAAACCTGCGTTATGGAGACCGCTATTTTTACCCGTATGTATCCCGATGCCAAACTGAAAATAATCAATGCTTTAAAATCCAACAATCAGATTGTGGCAATGACAGGTGATGGTGTAAATGATGGACCAGCGTTGAAAGCAGCACACATCGGTATTGCTATGGGTAAAAAAGGAACAGAAATAGCCAAACAAGCCGCATCATTGATTTTATTGGAAGATGACTTATCCAAAATGGTGAATGCTGTTGCTATGGGTAGAAAGATTTATGCCAATTTAAAAAAAGCAATCCAATATATCATATCCATACACATCCCTATAATCCTAACGGTATTTATTCCCTTAGCTTTAGGATGGATTTATCCCAATCTTTTTTCACCCATCCATATTATTTTTAATGACTACTCGATAAAGGAAACTAATTAAACTTTCTCTTTTAAATTTCTATAATAAGAAAAATTATAGTGATGGAAAATCCTTTAGGACATTTAACACCAAGAGAAGCATGGAAACTTAGAAAAAGGTTGTTAGAAAAGCATATAAAACATTTATCTTTTTGGAAGAGGGTTAATAAAAGGATATTTTGGTATAAAATAGATTTAGTGGATAGATATTTAGGAGCGCAAACGTTTCTGGGTCGTAAAATCATTAAAATCACGAAGCCACTTTTTCTTAGTTTTTGGCTGATTCTTTTTTTCTGTTATTTCCTTTATTATTTTTTCAAAACCTTCCTTTAAAGTTGTATTAGCATGTTCATCATCTTCTATTTTATTATTAATCATTGATATACAAGCAATGTGATAATACATTCCTGGAAATCCTTCAAAAATAGTTTTCCATGTATCTAAATCCTGATTACTAACGAAGGTTATAGTAGTTTCTACTACAATTTCTAATTGTGTTGCATTTCCAATTAATAATCGTTCAATTATAAATCTTCGTAGTGTTGCGTTATTTCTCCTTTTATTTAATCTGTCATAAGACAAACAATATTTCATAAGTAGTATTTTTAAAACAGCTCTTTAATATCAATCTCCAATCCTTTGCAGACTTCTAGTAAGTAAATATATGATGGGTTTACATTGCCCTTCTCTAATCGTTGTATAGACCTATTTTCTTTATCAATTCTATCAGCTACATCTTGCATAGACAAACCTTTGCTATGTCTGATGCTTCTAACACGTTCTCCTAATTTAATTAGAGCTTCTTTTTGCTCTTTATTGACTGGTTGCGGCATTGTCAATATTAACGAAAGGAAGCGTAAAATTTATAATATATATAGTCATTCGAAAAAAATATTAAGTTTAAATGAAATTCTTTAAAAAAATTAAAAGTCTAATTACAAATGTTTATTTTAGATTATTTTTTACTAAAAAATCTAAAATGTTTACAAGGCGTATCAATTTAATATTTGCAACATTTTTACAAACGGTCAGTGAAAGTACTAATGCAATATTCAACAATATTGTAATCAACAATATAGATCTCATAACTCTTAAATTTGATTTTAATTATAACGACATTGATTTTTATTTAATTGGCTGTACTAATATTTCCGCAAATTATGCACTAATTAAAACTTATCAGGTAATGTCAGGAGGAAACGTTGAAATTACTGATTTAGAGATAAAAGTATATAGCGATAGTAGGATAGAATTTTCAACACCTAAAACTACAATAGATGATGCGATAAGCTGTACTGAAATTCCATTTATACACTTATTTGCATTATGCTATGTTTTGCAATTACATAAATATTTAATAACTAACGGAAAGTAAAGGTGCTATTATACTATTAAGGCAACTTGCTCAATTTTAGAAGTCTAAAAGTTGACTTAGTTGTATGCCCAACTCTGTACTTATTTTTTGCAATATCAAAATAGATGGATTTGTATTGCCTGCTTCAATTCGATTCATATTTGATTTGTCTAAGTCTAAAGCATAGCCCAAATCAATTTGCTTTATACCTTTCTCCTTACGTATAGACTTTATACGTTGACCTAATTTCTTTAAAAATATTTCCTCTGAATTTTCTCGCTTTTTCACAGTGAAAAGGTGAAGAAATTATTCTCACAAAAGTTATCATTATTGACAACTTTAGTTTATCTTTGACGTTCACTCAAAACATCTTATATGGCAAAGTATCAATGTAATAAATGCGGGAAATTTTCAAGCAACATTTTCTCAACACAATGCCCCAAAGGAGGTAATTGTATCTGGAATAAACTGGAACGGTTTATCAAAAAAATATTTCAATACTAATCAAAGGGCTGCATTTATGCAGCCCTTTCTAAATCAACAACAATATGAAAAAACTAACCATTTTAATAATAACTTTTGCAGCTATATCCTGCAAAAAAGAGAAAGATTTTAAACCATCATTTAACGGTAGATGGAAAATTATTTCAGATACGTCAAGATATGTAGATGTATATAAAACGAGCGATAGCACAGTAGCTATTACATTTCCTCAGCAAATGGATGTGCCGCCGAATAAACAAAGCCCAATTACATTAACCTATCATTCTTATGCGAGTAATGATACTGTTTATTGCCTTAGCGGTAATATATATCCAACTTGTTATTTCATTAATAAGGTAACGTACTATGATGGTTATATACTTGAATGGAATCAGGGAGTTGATTTAGGAACGGTTAAAGAGATGGAACAAAAATGGAGCAGATAATTTGTTCTTGCGGACATGAAATATTTGTTCCGTTTGGTGACGAGA
>DBTQ01000028.1:45217-105901 GCA_002307135.1 Bacteroidetes bacterium UBA1312 | reverse complement strand
CAAAGTTGATTCTCATGTCGGCATGGTAAGAGGTGGGGGAAGGGTCTGTTCCTGTTTTGGTATAGTCATAAACAAATCCATTAACCACGCTGCCTGCTACTAATGGTGCTTTATAGTAGGGTGCGCCCCATGCCAGAGTGAGTACACTTGGTGTATGGTAGGTATGGGTGTAGGAGCTGTCCACATGCAGGCGTATGGGGTTGCTGCTGGGTATGTTGCTGAAGTCATAGACGGATTGGATGTAGGTGAGTACGGCACATATTGTATTGCGGCGTGTTGCGCCGTACGTTCCGTCATTAAATCCACCGCCTGTGCCGTAGGCCACATCGTCATAATATATATTAAATTTACCACATGAGAATATGCCTGATGAGGGGTACTGGTCAGTACCGTTCTACTGCCTGATGTTACGCCTAAACTGGCTAGATAATCGGGTGACATGCCGCAATGGGTGCGTTTTGTGCTGTCCTGAGCTTGTACTTTTGTCAGGAATAATGCCGTTATCGCCATTATCCCAAAAAGTATTTTTTTGTACATAATTTGGAGTGTATTTTAACTGATAAATAATTGTGTTGTGTCAGGATAAAGTTTGGCCTTTGTTAGTATAGTTTATTGTGCCAAAGATTATGTTGTGGGTATTATGCTGCGGTGCGTTACAGGGTTAAGCGTAGGGTGTTTATTGATGTAAATCTAATGCCCATTTAAGAAAATGTCAATAGGCAAAACAATAAGCTCTTTTATGCTTGCGTCATAATGGTATTATTTGCAATCCTTTTTTGTTCCAGTACTTGGATAATGTCTATAAGGTCTTTGCTGAGTTTCTGCTCTAACGCTTCAGGGGTATCACATGCCCATTGTTTTTTGGTATTGGAATAATGAAAGCGATATCCTTGCCTTCTTTCCTTGTTAAACATGATGTTAACGTGATAGACTCCTTGTTGCTGATCTTCTTCCGAGTAATAAAAATCGCACAAGTGGTACGTGTTGGATGATTCTACATAAATGCCTTTGAATGCGCAGAAGTGAGCAAGGTTGGTGTATAGGGTACTGTTCGTCATGGGGTTACTGGCAATGGAATTAATGTAGAATATAAAAAGGTGACTTCGAGCGAAGCATTGGATTGGGGATAGGCTTATCCCGATGGTTGTATCTGTAGCATAGACGGTGGTTTTAAATTGTGAGTGAACATTCTTTGTTTTCACACATGGGAACACCGCCTGTTGCTATTTTACTATCAAGCGGTTTTACCGTAAGTGCTTTTCGTAATTACTCGACTCTGAGGCTCTTCGACAAGCCAAGTAACAAGCAATACTAAAACACCTACGGTAAAACCGTAGGCGATTAGTAGATACTCGCTGTTACTTAGTTGTTGAAATTTGTCGAAGAATTTCAGAGCCAGCTTCGTATTTGCTAAACGCAAATTATTTTTATCTATATTTTTCTTTTTCTAGTCTTCTATTTTGTGCTTAATATTTTGCTGCTAATGTACAGCTTTTGTGTTATTCACTCATCACTATTGTTCTTTTTTCTATAAATGGAAATTTTGTCTTTAATAATAATCAATACTTAAAAATGGATGCAAACATAACAATTCAAAGAACAGTGGCGAGTAGTGAAAACACCCTTTTTACAGGGTGTTTTCACTCAATTTGATGCGCCATTTTGCTTACCAAACAAACAGCAATTACAATAACCGAGCTCAAACGTAATTCGTAGAAAAACAAAAAAGCGGGGAAATTTCCACGTTTTTTATTAATAGATCATTGCATCTCAACGAAACTGCTGCGAGATTAAATGTGGTTAGTATTTTACCGAAAATTGAACATGCGTACAAAAAATAAAGTATGCGCTTTTCAACTCATGCTTCAAAACAAGAAGAAGGGTATTTTAAAAAACAAAGTAAATAGAAACAATGTGCCAATGTTCTCGGGACAGATAATCATGTCCGTTCATCAATACAATTGTTCTATCATGTAACTTTCTAATTTCCCTTCATCGTCATGCCATTCCTGCAAAGCATAAAATCCACCACGGATACCAAGTATTTTATGAAGGCTCAATCTTTTTTCTTTGACCCCTTTGTGTAATACCACCGATAGGAATACTGCAGGATTAGATTTAAGAGACAATTCATGATCCATAAGACAGATCTCGTCAAACAATTCTGTTGCTCGTAAAGGTCGTCCTGTTCGTTTGAGTATAAATATGACTTTACCCAACCAACTGAGTTTGTTGGTATTTCTGGATTCTGGGTTCTCCAGTTCATTAATCCGTTTTTGTAAGTGTTGATGTTGCTGATGCACATTGGCTAAAGCATTATTATGCTTCACATTAAGCTCTTTAAGGATGTCATAAGCAATGCTTTCTTTTAATTGGGCTGTTTTAAGGGCTGTTTCCAATTCATCAATACGTGTTTTAAGCGTTGATATGATTGCTGCATTATCTATTGGGTCATTATCGGTACTCATTTTGATGATTATTTAGGGTTAATCCGTCAAATCTAATTATAAATATTCGAAAATTAATTGGAAATTAGTATTAATTAATTCGTAACTAATTTTAAATTAATTGGGCGCTATAGTAATTTAATACATCGTTACTTTTTGAGTGTGATTGGTTACCAAATCTTCTATGATACTGAAAAAACAATACAGTTTTTGATGAGAAAAATTTAATTTATTGCCATTTTACTGTTTTACTATATACCTCTGTTTACAATAGTAATGATTTTACTGAAAAGTTATACACCTAAGCAGTGACAAACTTTTATTTTACGTGTTTGACTAGACTTTGTTTTACTTGGCGTACCATTTTACAGACAGCTTTCTGAATAAAATTCTTATTTGTTCTTTTTTGATGCTGCATATTGCCCTGATTCTAATTGGGTATGCCCCATTAATTCAGTTCACATATAAGGATGGCATTAAAAAAATAAAAGGTATTATCCTTTCCACTTTAATATTTTTGTATCATGGACAATAAAATACTTCAAATAGTTAATCATGAGCATCGGGTTATCACATTAGTCAAAAAGTTCGTCAGGGATTATAGTGATTTGTCAGCTTCTTATACTCCGGCTCAGCAATTAGAGCTCACAGAGCATCTGATTTTTATGCTGGAACAGTTAGGCCACTATATTGTAGATGAAGATTATGCATATTGTATTGCTTATCTAAAAGCAGAGGATGAATTATTAAAAAAATATGGCAGTCAATTTAAACCATACCTTGATAAAGAGTTTTCGTCCTATTTTATTATGAAAGATACTGTTCTTATACAGGATTATACGAAGCAGGATCGGGATTGGGGAGAACGTAATAACTTTACACCCGAAGAAATAAATGGTTTTATTTACAGATGCCAGGTTGCCCTTGCCTATTTCAGGCAAAATCTTTATTTGAATGATGCGGGTAAGACTTCTGATTTAGCGTTAGCGGATAACGTTATGGAACACAGGCCAAACGAAAGCCAAATAGCAATAAAGGATAAACCAGACAAAGATGCCACAAAAGCAAGACAGTTATTAACCATATATTATTTCCTCAAATCCACACTAGACATTGAAGGTAGAATCAGTAATTCCATCAGCAGCATTGTTAAATTGATCCATTTACTCACCGGAACCAAATTCACGAATATTCAAAATTCAGGGATTTACAAAAAATATGCGCTCATGCCCAATTATAAAAAGGACGCTGCGCTCCTTGCTGACCTTAAATATATTCGTCCCATTTTTGAAGGTTTAGGAATAGAAAATGCACTTACACTTATTGACGAAGAAATAAAAACAGCCATTAAAGAACTTTCTGTAAATGATCGTAAAAAACAGAACAAGAAAGATATATAAAATGGGATTGTTTTTATCATTTACTCCAATTCCATAAATTATGGTTGACTATTATTATTGATACAGTTAGGCGGTGCAACTATAATATTATCTTATTGTATTTAAACTATTGAATGAATGGTATAGCAATAAAATGATCCCACTACCTACAATGTACTTTTTGCAGCTTCCACTTTTCTTGGAATAGTTCAAAATTATCGCTTTTTAAAATAGCCGTTCCCTTAAAAAAGGGGCGGCTATTTTTTTGCCTCATTTCAAAATATAGGTGTACCTATCGGGTACCCCTAGGCTTAAAAAGCGTTGCAGTTTTGCATTACAATCAAATTTGTCATGCAAGAAACTACAACACAAACGACCGCGCATACCATTACAGAACCTTTAATAATAGTTGCCTTCGGCATACTCTTAGACTACGCCATCCCATTTCGAATCACGAGCATACCTGAAAATAAAAAAAGCCTCATCGTCCAAATACAAACTAACCCCAAACTATACCAACACCATGAAGCCATAAAACACCTATTACTCCTTTTAGATGGCTGACAAAAAATCGAGCACAAAATACGCTACTTACGCACCAAGCACCATCAAAACAACTAAACCCTAAAAGGAAACCTAAGCACACACTCAAAACCTTAATAAACACACTCCTGCTCCCCCACAAAAAACAATACCCCCTAAATAAAAATAATTATCATTGATAATCAATATGTTATAACTTTGAAAACACAAACGAGATGAACCCTAAGCCAAAAGCACACCGACAAAAACAACCACCACAAAACCAAAATACCACCACTAACACACCAAACACACCAAGCATCGCCCTGGCAAAACAACCACCCAACAAAACCATAACAACATCAGATGCCCGACAACTAGACACCTTTAAAAATTGGGAAGAAAACCAACTGGAAGAATTCATAACCACTATAAAACTATATTGTCACATATCATTCAGTATTTGGCAACAAGAACACCAAGAACCCCCAATAGCAGAAGCCGCATAAAAAACAAACAAAACAAACCAATACAATAACCATCAAAATAACCCAACACCATAACCTAACAACAATAAAAACACACTTATGGAAACTCAGGAACTCATCCAATTCAGCTCGTTCGCAAAAGGTAAAACAACACAAACCGCCAGAACTAAAAATGCGGTCATCTATACCAGAGTGTCCACAAAAGAACAAGCGGACAACAACATGAGCCTTGAAACCCAAAAAAAAGCCTGCCTGCAATATGCCCAAAGAAACGGTTATGCCGTCCTGGAAAACTTTGGAGGGACATTTGAAAGTGCCAAAACAGATGAAAGAAAACACTTCAACAACATGCTCACCTATGTCAAAAAAAGCAAACAAAAAATAGCACTCATAATAGTATATAGCGTTGACCGATTCAGCCGCTCAGGAGCCAATGCAATATACATAGCCAACCAACTCAAAGAACAAGGAATAAACGTACACTCCGTAAGCCAACCCACCGATGCCACAACAGCAAGCGGAAGCCTGCAACAAAACATACAATTCATCTTCTCCGAATACGACAACCAACTCCGCCGAGAAAAATGCATGGCAGGCGTAAGAGAAAAACTACTAGCAGGAGACTGGTGCTGCGCCCCACCAATCGGCTACGACATAGTCAGAAGCAATGGCGTAAAAAAAATAGTATGCAACAAAATAGCCCCGCTCATCAAAAAAGCATTCCTGTGGAAAGCCAATGACCTACTCAATAACGTAGAAATCCACAAACGATTAACCGCAAAAGGAATAAAAATATCACACCAAAGAGTCTGCGACATCTTCATTAACCCATTTTATTGCGGATTAATCACCCACAAATCATTAAATGGAACAGTAGTAAAAGGAAACCAAGAACAACTCATCAGCAAAGAACTATTCCTGAAAGTAAACGGAATCGTCAGCCAAAGAAAACAAGGCTACCGAATAAAAGAAGAAAACGAAGAAATCCCACTAAAACGCTTTATCAAATGTGAAACCTGCGGACAACACCTAAGAGGATACCAAGCCTACAAAAACAAAAAATACTACTATAAATGCAACACAATAGGTTGCAACAACAACAAACGAGCCGACGCATTACATGACACCTTCTTGCAACTCATCAGTCAATACAGCATTACAATCAACTCGGATATTGCTTACCTCATCAAACAAGAAATCAAAGCATTATACCACCAAATCACAGCGGAAACAGAACAAGACAGAACAACCCAAATACAACACCTCGCAAAACTGAACAACCAAATTGAAAGACTGGAAGAACGCTATATCATGGAAGAACTAGACCAAGAAATGTTTATGAAATTCAAGCAAAAATTTGTCACCGAAAGAACACAAATAGAGCAAGAAATGGCGAACAACACAAATCGAGTGTCGAACCTCGATCAGTGCATAGAAATGGCCATTCAATTTTCGACGAAACTAGCGTCGATGTGGACATTGGGCGGATATGAGGCGAAGCAGAAACTCCAATATTTAGTCTTTCCGGAAGGAATTGTATATAACAAGAAAACAGACCAATGTCGAACCCCAAGAGTCAATGCTGTATTCAGCTGCCTTGCAGCATTGTCAACACTTTCAGACAAAAAAATAACGGGAAACATTTCAGTTGATGAAGATGTTTCCCGTTTGGTAGTCCGACCAGGGTTCGAACCTAGAATGACAGAATCAAAATCTGTAGTGTTACCATTACACCATCGGACTATTACCCTTTAACGGGATGCAAAGGTAATAATCCTTTTTTATTATCCAAAAAAAATGATGCAAATTTGAATGATTTTTTTCTTCTTGATTTGATCTATAGAAAGTGCTTTGATTCAAAGCTTTATTTGCTTTTTTAAAGCCATGTTTTTACAGTAATTTTGCATGTTATCATCCCCCAAATTTAAAATATATTTCACATATGCCTTTAGCGGCAAACTCGCGCGAGCTGGTTGTTAAGATCATTTTTGTATTTGTAGCACTAGTTATACTGGTTCGTCTTTTTTTTCTACAATTGTTTGAGGACAAGTATAAGGTGATGGCAAATGACATTGCTATTTTACGTAAAGTGGTATATCCGCCACGAGGTGTTATTTATGACCGAAAGGGGAAAGTGATGCTGAATAATGAACTGGTGTATGACTTGGTAGTAACACCAATTGAAGCAAGAAAAAATTTGGATACCCAAAGACTTTGCGGTTCTCTGGATATTGATACCTCAATGTTCAGGAAATTAATGAACAGAGTTATCAACAAGGGAGGCTGGGTGCGTCAGGGCGTTTTTATGGAGGAACTTTCGCAGCAGCAAGCGGCACGTTTTCAGGAAAATATGTTTTTGTTTAATGGATTTCAGATGGTAGAGCGTAATATTCGATCTTACCCGAGTCCACATGCGGCGGCAGTATTGGGATATATAGGAGAAGTATCACCCGATATGCTTAAAAAAGATCGTTTCAGCAGTTACCGTCAAGGTGATTATGTAGGTGTTGATGGATTGGAGGCACAATATGAAGAAGTGTTGCGTGGACAGCGCGGTATTTACTATATAGAAAAAGATAATTTCAATCGCCCCCGGGATTCGTATAAAAAGGGGATATTAGATACGCCAGCGGTGGCGGGTCGTAGTATAGAGTTGTTTTTAGATGCCGATTTGCAGGCTTTTGGCGAAAAACTTATGGTCAATAAATTGGGTAGTGTTGTTGCTATTGACCCTACTACAGGGGGTATTTTGGCAATGGTGAGCAGTCCTGCATACGATCCAAATTTATTGCGTGGTAAAGATCGTTCTAAAAACTTCGGTAAGTTATTTCTGGATGCAACCAAGCCTTTGTTCAACAGGGCAATGAAAGGCTCCTATAACCCCGGGTCCACACAAAAACCTCTTACAGCACTGGTTGCCCTTGATATGGGGGTGATAACGTCTTCTTATGGGTATCCGTGTGGAGGAGGTTATTATGCTTGTGGTAAGCGTATTGCATGTACACATAGTGGAGGAGGGCATGCTGCCAATCTTAGATTGGCATTGGCTAATTCGTGTAACTCTTATTTCTGCCATATCTACCGGCTTTCTGTGGATACAAAAGAATACAATGACGTAAAGAAAGGTTTGCATCGTTTTTACCAATACATGTATTCTTTTGGTATCGGGCATCCCCTAGGTGTTGATTTACCTCATGAAACAGGTGGAACATTATTTGATGTGAAAGATTATGACAAAATGTACAATGGCTCATGGAATTCCTGTACGAATGTATATGTAGGAATGGGGCAGGGTGAGATTGCTTACACTCCGTTGCAAATGGCAAATGCCATGTGTATTATTGCCAATCATGGGTTTTATTATACGCCACACTTTGTAAAGTCGATTGCCAAAAATGCTAAAGATCCAGTTTTGAAACCCTATTTAGAAGCGCATAAAGTTGTGAAAATTTCTGATGGTGATTTTGAAACGGTGGGGCTTGGTATGATGGATGTAGTAGATCATGGTACGGGTACAGTAGCTAAGCTACCAGGTATAGAAGTTTGTGCCAAAACAGGTACGGTGGAAAATAAGGCAATAGTAAATGGACAGGTAATGAAGTTGCAAAATCACTCTATGTTTGTTGCATTTGCGCCACGTGTCAACCCTAAAATAGCCATTGCTGTTTGTGTGGAAAATGCAGGATACGGTGCTACATGGGCGGGTCCGGTTGCGAGTTTGATGATCGAAAAATATTTGCATGATACTATTGCTACTAATCGGAAATACCTAGAGGATAAGATGTACAACGCGAAGTTGATACCTAAATATACTTATATCATTGATTCAGCACGCCGCCTGAAGGACAAATTGATTTGGGATAGGAAAATATCGACTCAAAGGCAAAGGGATAGCCTGCAGTATGCACAGGACTCAACAATGGTCATGAAGTTTATTAAAACATTTATACAAAAATAGCTGTGCCAGATTTTGTTTGGCATTTGTTTATTGCGCAATAATATATTCAAATTTATGTCTGAAATAACCCCAAAATCTAAAAGCAATAAACTTACACTGTTCATTTTTATAGCCCTTATTGCTGGCATTGCTTTGGGTTTTGTATTGAATAAGTCTTATGTACAACAAGAAAATCAAACTATCGCTCAGTTGGAAAGCGGGCAACAGCAAAATGTAATAGCGGGTACATCTGTTGCAACAGCAGCAGATGTACAAAAAGTTTGGAAAGAACAAAAGGCTTCAGCTGTTAAAGCGAGAGATAAAAAATTGGAAGCATTTTCCTTAATGGCCGATATTTTTTTGAGGCTGATAAAAATGATTGTTGCGCCTTTGGTATTCAGTACGCTAGTGGTAGGTGTAGCTAAGCTTGGTGATATTAAAGCTGTTGGTCGTATTGGGGGTAAAACTTTATTGTGGTTTTTTAGTGCATCGTTACTGAGTCTGTTTTTAGGGATGTTGTTGGTCAACTTATTCCAGCCAGGAGCACACATGCATTTAGCATTACCCGATACCGCTGTTGATTTAGGTATTCAAAAGTCTGCATTTTCGCTTGCCAATTTTTTGCATCATATTTTCCCTACGAGTATTTTTCAGGCTATGGCAGAAAACGAAATATTACAGATCGTTATATTCTCGTTGTTGTTTGGAACTGCCACTGCAGCCATAGGTGAGAAAGGGAAAATAATTATTGAGTTTTTTGAGTCTGTGTCTGATGTTATTTTAAAGATTACAGGTTATGTAATGAATCTGGCACCTGTAGCAGTATTTGGTGCTATGGTTGCTATTATTGCCAAACAAGGACCGAGCATACTTAAAACCTATTCCATTTTTATTGGTGAATTTTATTTGGGTCTATCCGTCTTATGGATAGTCTTGATTTTGATTGCATTTTTCATAATAGGGAAGCGAGTTATTTCCCTAATCAAACGAATGAAAGAACCCGCATTACTGGCTTTTAGCACGAGTAGTAGTGAAGCTGCTTTCCCTAAAATGATGTTGGAGTTGGAACGGTTCGGATGTAATAATAGAATTGTCAGTTTTGTACTACCATTGGGTTATTCTTTTAACCTCGATGGTTCTATGATGTATATGACTTTTGCATCCTTATTTATTGCACAATCTTATGGCATTCATTTGCCATTTGCTACTCAGCTCAGTATGTTGTTGGTATTGATGCTGACCAGTAAAGGGATTGCAGGGGTGCCGCGTGCATCATTGGTAGTGATTGCAGGAACATTAGGTACTTTTAATATTCCCGAAGCCGGGCTGGCTTTGTTATTGGGTATTGATCCGATATTGGATATGGGTAGAAGCGCAACGAACGTAATTGGCAATAGTATTGCCACTGCAGTTGTAAGTAAATGGGAAGCTGCATTGGATGCTTGATTTAGTTTTTGTTAGGTTGTTACCGTAATTCTTTTGAACATATTCTTAACGCAATAATCAAATGTTTAGACATCAGGGAAAGACAAGGACTTTAAGCCACAATTTGCAAATTGCATCTTTATTATCTTTTGTTGCAGGCATTGTAAATGTTGCCGGATTTTTGGCCGTTCAGCGACTTACGACCAATGTTACCGGACATTTTGCCTATTTGTTGGACGAGTTTATTAGACTTAATTTTTGGGCTGGCTTTGTTTATTTTCTGTACATATTTTTTTTCTTCTTTGGTTCTTTTGTTTCCAATTTGCTTATCGAAATCATTGCTCGAAAAAATGAACGTTATATTTATGTTGTACCTACACTGATCGAAAGCGCGTTCCTTTTTGTAATAGCTATTGCCGCTAAAAAATTTATTGTAAGTCATCCGAATCAAGTTGCATGTAGTTTGCTTTTTGCTATGGGCTTACAAAATTCTTTGGTAACAACTATTTCCAATGCAAGTGTTCGCACAACCCACCTTACCGGGCTTTTCACTGATTTAGGTATTGAATTGTCTCAACTATTTTTTTATAAAACAAAAGAACGAAGGACGAAACTTTTATCGTCCATAAAATTGCGTATGACGATTATTAGTTTCTTTTTTATTGGAGGGATGGTCGGGGGGATTTTTTATTCAAATATGGGACTTCATGTTTTGCTTATTGCGGTCTTTGCCTTACTGTTGGGGCTTATCTACGACAGCATAAAGTTTCGACTTATTTTATTGAAGCGTAAATACAATAGCGGATCAAACTAAATAATGAATTGTGTTTTATTATTTTGTTATTTATGAAGATGCTGTGCTCTGTATTTGATTAATGCTATAAATTCGCTCTGCAAATAAATTCACTTTTTAAAACAGAAGATATGTTAGTTAAATCATTGATGGGCGAGTTTCTTCATGAAGCAGAAAGCACGCGTAAATTATTAAATGCAATACCGGATAGCGCTTTGGATTATAAAGCATCGGATATATCTTGGACAACCGGTCAATTAGCTTCTCACATTGCTGAAGTATATAATTGGTATGAACCAACATTACATCAGAATGTCTTTGATATGGCAACTTATAGCTATGATAAAGGAGATATAACCAGTGCTGCTAATATTGTTGCTAAGTTTGAGGAGAATGTGAAAAAAGCTCAAGATGCGTTAGAAAGAGCCACAGATGAAAGTATGTTTGAAAATTGGAAAATGGTAATGGGTGACAATAATCCGATATTCCCTGAAATGCCCAGAATTCAAGTTGTTCGTGGATTTTTGATGAACCATTTATATCACCATCGTGGTGAAATGATTGTTTATTTGCGGGCATCGGGCAATAAAGTACCAGGCTTGTATGGACCAACCGCTGATGATAAAATGTAATTAAATTGATTTTTTAAATGCTCTAAAAAAGCTGCAAATACCGACTATAGGTTTTTGCAGCTTTTTTGTAATAATGGAATTTGGACTGCGTATAAGAATTTAGCTTTCAAACAAATTATGTTTTTCGAGTTTTATTTATAGATTTGATTTTATATAAAGGTTGCTGTTTTTTTAAAACTTAAATGAAATAACGAAATGAAAATTTTAAAAGGTATCTTAATTACGCTTGGCATCCTGATTGCCATTCCCTTAATCGTAGCATTGTTTGTAAAAAAGGACTATGCAATAGAACGTACAATAACGATTAACAAACCCAAACTATTGGTTTTTGACTATATCAAATTTTTGAAAAATCAGGACAATTATAGCAAATGGGCTATGACTGACCCTAATATGAAGAAAGCATATACTGGTACTGACGGCACTGTCGGTTTTATTTCTGCTTGGGAAAGCACAGATAAAAATGTGGGTAAGGGAGAACAAGAGATTGTAAAAATTGTTGAAGGAGAAAGAATGGATGTCAAACTTCGATTTAAGGTGCCATTTGAAGCGCAAGACGATGCCTATTTTATTACCGAAGCGCTTTCTGAAAATCAAACTAAAGTAAGATGGGGATTTAAAGGAGCATTTCCTTATCCATTTAATTTTATGAGCTTATTTTTTGATATGGACAAGGAAGTGGGTAAAGACCTTGAAGTGGGCTTAAACAATCTTAAAAAAGTACTTGAAAAATAGATTAATTCATCTGAAAAAAATAAAAAATGACTACACAAGAAGTTGCTGATCGTTATATCGCTTTGGACAAAGAAGGTAAATGGATGGACATTCAGTCGGAATTATATAGCCAGGATATTATTTGTATTGAGCCCGAACATGTAGCTACTAGTATGGGGATGCCTGTAATTACCAAAGGCTTGGCAGCAGTGCAGGCTAAGGCTGTAGCATTTAATGAAATGATTGAAGAGGTGCATGGCGCTTATTGTAGCGAACCAGTGATTGGTGGTACTTACTTTAGTGTTTCAATGGGTATGGATTGCACAATGAAGGCAGGTAACCGAATGAAGATGGATGAAATCGCCGTATTTCAGGTGAAAGACGGTAAGATTGTTATCGAGCAATTTTTTTACTAAGTAATTTAGAAGAAGGTTTTGAATAAAAAGTGTTGCATTTTATAATGCAACACTTTTTATTTGGTCTAATTGTCGATAAAATGCTCAATAAGCGTATTGACAAGTGTTGCTTTTTCCCATTGAACAAAATGACCACACATAGGTATCATTTCTAATTTTGCATTTTGCATTTTCTTTATTGCGGTTAGCGCCATTTGTTGTGTGCTAATAGGGTGTATCAATTTATTGGGAATCAATGCATCCCTGTCGCCATAAATAACCAGCGTAGGTTGTTTTATTTTGTTCAGGTTGTCATATACAGGCTCGTTCATCATACTATGTACACAAGCATCCAGCATTTTTTTATAAGCCGCTGTTGGGTAATGTTTGAGTATAGCAACAAGGTCTTCGATAATACCATCGGCCTGATGTGTATTTTGAAAAAAGCTACTGTGAATACTTTTTCTCAAATTGCTTTCATTGTTAGAGAAGAAATCGGCGAAACCGATAGCTGAGCGGTACATGTTTTTTTCGAATGCATTGAATTGCTCAAAACCTGCTGGAGCGCACAACACTAGTTTATGAGCAGCTTCGGGGGCGTTAAGCAGTAGTGTCATGGCTATTTGGCCACCCATAGAGTGTCCGCAAAGTGTAACTTTTTTCAACCCCATGATTTCCATAAAATCATATACACAAGCTGCATAAAAATGGACTCCATAAGGATAATCGCCTTTATCAGAATATCCATTGCCCGGCAGGTCAATAGCGATACAGCGATATTTATCTTTTAAACTTTCAATGTTTTTGTACCAGCTTCTTCCAAATGTGGCCAATCCATGTATGAACAGAATGCATTCGGCACCTTTACCCTCATCTATATAACTGACTTTACAACCGTTAGATAGTTTTAGCTCCTGTTGTTGTAATATATTATAATGCTCTTTGATCATATAGCTGACAAAGTTAGTTGGAATTAACTGAAGCCTCTATCTTAATTATTAACATTAGTGTGTATTTATAGTAGCTTGATATTTTATTTCAAACAAAGTCATTTAACGAAGCAGTAGATTAAACGACCTATAATGGAGCCATTGCTCTTGCTGAACCAACAGTGTCCCTATACATTTGTGGCGAAATGGTTGCATTGTTTTTGAAAAAACGACTAAAATAATATTCGTCATCATAACCTAGTTCATAGGCTATTTCCTTAACAGGTTTGTTGGTTAGATACAATTCTCTTTTAGCCTCTATTACTATACGCTCAGCAATTAAATTAGTTAGTGTTTTATTGAAATATGTTTTGGTAATCTTAGCCAATGCGTTTGGCGTAATATTCAATAAATGAGCGTAATCACTGGCAGAGTGTTTGGTTTTAAAATGTGTTTCGATGAAATTTTTTAAATTCTGAAGAATAAAAGGCTCTTTAGTGTGCTCAACTGTGTTCTGTTTTTCGGGGTATTGTTCTGCTTTTAATCTTGATGCGGTGATTAAAAAAATTTTCAGGTAGGAAACCAATAGTTCATATTGAGCTAATGCCGGGTTTTGCATTTCCGTTTTCATTTGTGTCAGTAGTAGCTCGAATGTATGATTATTAGTAACATCAACTTTGACATAAGGCGGCTCGTAAATATTATTGAACAAAATGCCATTGCACGCTACTTCTTGTTGATGTTTGTGAATGCAAAAAAAATCCGGATGGAAATTTAATATTATACCACTAATTTCATTATTCGGTTGTATCATAAAAGGTTGATATGGTACAAATGCAAACATGTAATTTTCAAAAAAATCGTGTCCCGAACAATCGGCCTTTACGATTCCATTCCCTTTTTGTATCCAAATAAGTGAATAATAATTGAGCCGCTGGATATGGTCGAAATGACTGGCATCATCAAACGAACATAGTTTGAATGCCAGGTTGCCACTCTGTGGATCAACTAACGTAAGTGTATTGCTCATATTGTTTATTTAAATTTTCTGTCTTGCTCATCAATAGGTAAGTCATTGATACTTGCATACCTTTTTTGCATTAGTCCATTTGCATCAAACTCCCAATTTTCATTTCCATAAGCTCGGAACCATTGCCCATCCATATTTTGGTATTCGTATTCAAATCTTACTGCCATTCGATTTTCTCTGAATCCCCACAATTCTTTTTTAAGTTTATAATGCAATTCGTTTTCCCATTTTTGTTTTAGAAATTGGACAACTGCTTTACGGCCGTTTATAAACTCTGTTCTGTTTCGCCATTCTGTATCTATGGTATAAGCTTTTGAAATGCGCTCTGGGTCTTGACTATTCCAAGCGTCTTCTGCTATTTGCACTTTTTGTAGAGCTGTTTCAAGTGTAAAAGGAGGGAATGGCGGTCTCTGATCTGATGTATTCATACTAATATTATTTTATTCAATGACTAGGATCGCAAACCAATTCTATTATAAGAATTGATTTGCGGTGAAACTTACTAAAGTGCTGAAGCAAGTGGAAAATCGACTGGAATTTGAATAAGGTTGTGTAAATAATTCATCGCAGTTTTATCACTAACTTGTAAAATTAAATCTACTAAATTTTCTTTAGTATAGCCTTGTTCAAAAAAAGCACTTACTAAATTCGAGGGTACATTACCCCTGTTTTGTGTCACTGAAGCGGCTAATTGTACCAAAGCATTTAATTTAGCATCTGTGCTACCACCTTTTCTAATATCAAGTAATTGCTCTTCAGAAAAGCCATTCATTTTTCCTAATACTAAATGTGCGCTTTGACAATACACACAGCCATTGACTTGGCTTACGATCAGATTTACGGCTTCTTTTTCTTTGTTGGATAAAGATGTTTTTGCATTTTGATAAGCTAGAAACCTGGATAAACCATTGTCGGAATAGGCAATAGCTGCATATAGGTTAGGCACAAACCCCAACGCCTTTTGCAAATTATCAAAAATTACCTGATTGGCTGGACTTACTTGTGCTCTTGTTGGAACTAAAAATTGTTGTTGCATTGCCATGTTTTTTTAAATAATATTGTCATTATTGACTATGCAAATGTCCGATGGGATGTGGTACTGAAAAATGGATAATCGATGCAACTTGATGGACATTTTTAATAAGCATCTGACCAAAGTATGCCATTGTTGCAATTATATAAATAGCATTATACAAAAAAATAGGTCAAAGCTAGTTATACCAGCCCTGACCCGTCTTTTTGTAAATGAATCCTCTTTATCGTATATAGCCGAGTATCTTCAGCATACTTTGGTAACTCTGTTCTTTAGCGTACAACCAGTCTTCCAATTCACCCGTTTTGGGATTTAGTTCTACCACTACATGTTTGGGTGATGGAATCATACAGTGTTTAATACCACCATAGCCTGCAAGTTGATCCTGATAAGCACCAGTGTGAAAAAATCCTATATACAGCGGTTCTGCCAGTTGTTTGTCTTTCGGGTCTTTAGACTTCATTATGGCTTCTGTTTGTTTTTCATTTTTAGGCAAAAACACAGCATTGATATGCTCTTCTGAAGTGTAAAAATCGTGACTGTCACAGGTTAAACCACCCAAGTGTACCTCTTGATATTCTTTATCCCACTTATTGATGGGAAGCAATAAAAACTTCTCACCAATGCCCCAAGTGTCGGGTAGCGTGGTAATGAAAGAACTATCAATCATATACCAGATTTCACGATCATTTTGCATCTTTTCATCAAGGATGCTATAAATTACAGCGCCACTTTCACCAACAGTAAATGATCCGAACTCTGTGTATATATCTGGCATGGCCACTTTATTAGCCTTACATACTTTTTTGATTGTTGACACAATTTCATTTGCCATGTAGTTGTAGTCGTAGTCGAATGCAAGTGAGTGTTTGATTGGGAATCCTCCACCAATATTGATGCTGTCCAGCTCTGGGCAAATCTTTTTGAGTTGACAGTAAAGGTGTAGCACCTTATTCAATTCACTCCAATAATAAATGTCGTCTTTGATGCCTTTATTCATAAAGAAGTGCAGCATCTTTAGATTGAATTTTGAATTGCCTCTTATTTTATCGACATAAAACTCCAGCACATCTTTATTCCGAATTCCTAACCGTGAGGTATAAAAATCGAAAGTTGGTTCTTCTTCCGTAGCAATACGAAGACCTATGTTTACAGGGTCTTTTGTTTTTATAGAGCGTTTATAATCTTCAAACTCATTTTGGTTATCTAATACTGGTATTACGTTCTTGAATCCATCATTGATAAGACGCGCAATATTGCGGGTATATGCTTTAGTTTTAAAACCATTGCATATTACTTTCGTTTCTTTAGTGATCTTTCTTCTACGATACAACTGCTTTACAATCTCAATATCGTAGGCAAAAGAGGTCTCGATATGCACATTATGCTTCAAGGTCTCTTCTACAATAAAGGAGAAATGCGAGCTTTTGGTACAATAGCAATAATAATAATTGCCTTCATAACGGTGCTTTTTAATCGCATCATTAAACAATTTTTTCGCTTTATTAATCTGTGACCCGATTTTGGGTAAGAAGGTTAGCTTAAACGGCGTCCCGTACTTGTCGATTAATTTTTTTAATTCTAGTCCGTTGAAGCGGAGATAATTGTCTTTGACGTCAAAACCTTCCTGAGGGAAGTGGAACGTCTGCTGTACCAGCTCGTGATAAGTAGTCTTCTTCATTGATTATGAAACGACGAAAAGATGTTTAGTGTAATAAAACCTTTTTAAGGATTAACAAAAGTAATTCAGTTTATTGATAAAAATACAATAGTCTGCTAACAATATGTTATGCTGTTCTGACACTTTTATTAAAGCATAAATGAAGACAACTTTGGTAATAACGTAAATGGAGCAACATGATGCTCTTTTACAACCTTATTGTTGAGTGGAAATTGGGGGAGTATCTATTGTTGTTGATCTTCATTTCGGGGTATTGCATCTTTCCAAAGGCAATGGTTCTATTCATTAGTTGCTGATATGCTGAATAAAATAGTACTTAATAGTTGATTATTTATGATGTGAATTGTTACATTTGAAAAAAATAAACCTCTATGCACCTATTGGCATCCACGAAGCAGTACAAAGCGAAAAATATTATTGCAAGAATAAAGGCTAGATTTCATTATTTGTCAATTTTTATTGTATTGTCTATATTATCTGTGCAAAGTCAGGCACAAGTCGGTACTTGGTCTCCGGTACTTAAACTATGTCCGAATAAAGCAGTCGGTGTTATGTTATTGCTGAGTGATGGATCAGTAATAGTAAAGACCAATTATGGAGATACGGATTTTTATGGTAATGTTTGGAATAAACTTACTCCGGATATACATGGAAGTTATATCAACGGTACTTGGAGTACAATAGCTCCAATGCATGATACTCGTTTGTATTTTTCGTCGCGGGTATTGAATGACGGAAGGGTATATGTGGCTGGAGGAGAGTATGGCTCAGGCAAGAGTAAATCTGAAATTTATGATCCGATTACAGACGTTTGGACCAAAGGGCCAACAAGCATTATCGAAATATCAGATGCCAATTCAGAACTGTTGCCAGATGGTAAAGTATTGCAAGCTTTAGTTGGGGGTGGGTCAACAGGGAATAAAATATATGACCCTGTTGCTAATGCTTATTCTTCAGCAGCTAACTGTATTGGCAATCACGATGAAGCTTCGTGGTTAAAATTGCCGGACAACAGCATATTGCTTACTGATAATTTTACGCTTAAAACGGAGCGCTATATACCTTCCCTTAAGATGTGGATAGCAGATAGTTCAACACCTGTGATTCTTTTCGATACACTTGGTCGTGAAACAGGGGCATCTTTTTTACTCCCTGATGGAAGGGGCTTTTTTATTGGTAATGCAGGAAAGACATTGTATTATAATCCTTCTGGGACGACTAGCAAGGGCTATTGGACTTTAGGCCCTAATTTACCGGATTCTATGGGTGCTACTGATGCTGCCGCGGCAATGATGGTGAACGGAAAAATTCTTTGTGCATTTGCACCAGTGCCAATAGACAGTCATATTTTTAGATCACCAACCTACTTTTATGAATTCGATTATCGAAGCAATACGTTTACCCAAATACTAGCACCAACAGGAGATTCGTCTATTAAAGAGCCATGTTATTTTACCAATATGCTTGATCTGCCAGATGGAACTGTATTGTATTCTAATCAATACGATTCGCAGTTATATGTTTATAAACCCTTTGGGCCGGAGTTGGCATCCGGTAAGCCAACCATCAATAATATTGCTAAAATAGATTGTAACAATTATACAATCACAGGTACATTATTCAATGGGATTTCGGAAGGGGCAGGCTATGGCGATGATTGGCAAATGGCGACTAATTATCCCATTGTTCGATTGACATCAGGAACTAATGTTTATTATGCACGAACATCCAATTGGAACAGTAATGGTGTTCAGAGAGGAACCTTGCCGGATACTGCGCATTTTACTTTACCGGCTGGCCTTCCGAATGACATCTATTCATTAACACTAAGCGCCAACGGTATCAGCTCTGCACCTTATACATTTAAAACTTGTGGTTTGGGAGTTGAAGCAACGGAGCTTGCCAATAAACAATTTTCAATTTATCCTAATCCTGCAAAAGATAGAGTCACTATTAGCGGAGTAGATCGAATAGATGAATTGAAAATTACAGATATGTTGGGACAATTGGTTTACCAAGCTCAACCAAAGTCAAATTCAATAGATGTGGAAATGCTCCAGTCCGGAATTTATTTTATTACAATAGTTGCTAATGATTTGACCGCCACACAAAAAATGGTTATAACTCAATAGAAAATTGATTAATAGGAGTAAAAAGCATCGCCACTATTTACTAGTGGCGATGTTTTTATTTTAATGGGATGCTGTCTCTTTTTTAAAATTCGATTTTAATTCAGCTTATGCAAATTTTTCTTCGCTGTGTGCTGTATTATTTTTACGTACAAATTTTTCGGTTAAACCTAATCCAATACCACATATCCATCACCTGTAATTAGCATTTTTAAAACTGAATAATATTGTTTGCGGTGTTGTGTTATAGATATTGACTTGTATAGCTTTCTTTAACCTTTTTCAAGCCTTCTGGCAATCCTTCATAAAGCAGATTGCCTCCTCCTACACCACCTTCCGGACCGAGGTCTATAACCCAATCCGCGCTTCGTATCACATCAGTATTGTGCTCTATGATCAGGATAGAATGCCCCTTCTCAATTAGCGCATTAAAAGATTTTAATAGTTTTTTAATATCGTGTGCATGAAGCCCGGTAGTAGGTTCGTCAAAAATGAACAGCATCTTTTCTTTGCCGGCACCTTTGCCTAAAAATGAAGCCAGCTTCACCCGTTGTGCTTCGCCACCACTAATAGTATCGCTACTTTGCCCGAGTTTGATATAGCCTAATCCTACGTCAGATAAGGTTTGTATGGCTGTTGCAATTTTGGGTTCATCTTTGAAGAATAGAATGGCGTCATCGACACTCATATCTAAAATGTCGCTCACATTCTTGCCATTGTATTTTACTTCCAGTACCTCTTCTTTAAATCGTTTGCCTTTGCAGCTATCACATATTAAATGTACATCTGCAAGAAATTGCATGGCCACCACTATTTCCCCATCGCCTTTACAGGTATCACATCGTCCACCATCGGTGTTGAAGGAAAAATGCTTTTCAACAAAGCCACGCATTTTGGACAATGGTTGTTTTGCTAACAACTTGCGTACTTCGTCCCAGGCTTTGATATAAGTAACGGGATTACTTCTCGATGATTTGCCAATTGGATTTTGATCGATCAACTCTACGGCTGCTATTTGATTGAGGTCACCGCTAAGTGAATGATGCAATCCAGGTCGGTCGCCACTTTCATCAAAATGACGCAATAGGGCGGGGTAGAGTATTTGTTTGACCAAAGTCGTTTTGCCACTACCACTCACACCTGTCACCACACAAAGTAGTCCAAGAGGAAATATGACATCAATGCCCTTTAAATTATTGTGTCGGCAATCTGTAAGATTCAGATATCCATTTGGTTTTCGTTTTACAGCAGGGGCTTCTATTTTCAGTTTGCCTGAAAGATATTGCCCGGTGAGGCTGTTTTCGTTTTTTATAATAGTATCATAATCACCTTCAGCCACCACTTCGCCTCCTAAATGACTTGCCAGAGGACCCATGTCAATAATATGATCTGCTTCACGCATCATCATATCATCATGCTCCACCACCACTACAGTATTACCTAGGTTGCGCAGGTTTTTGAGTACATTGATGAGCCGTGCGGTATCGCGGGGATGCAAGCCAATACTAGGTTCATCAAGAATATAAAGACTATCGGTAAGGTTGCTCCCTAAGAAACGGGTGAGCTGTATGCGCTGGCTTTCGCCACCGCTAAGAGTATTAGCGGCTCTATTAAGGTTGAGGTAAACAAGCCCCACATCCATCAATGTTTTTACACGTTGCTTTAGCTCTGTTAATATACGCTGTGCAATGTCTGCATCGTTTTTGGAAAGCTTTAATTGCTTTAGCCATTCATCTACGTCAGATGCCGGCATTCCCATAACTTCTGCAATGGTCGTGTTGTTTATTTTTACACACAGTGCTTCTTTACGCAGTCGGGTACCGCCACATGTAGGACAGATAGTACGGCCACGGTAGCGCGCCTGCATAATACGATATTGTATTTTGTAGAGGTTTTGAGCTACCATCTCAAAGAAATCGTTAATGCCTGAAACATTTTTATTACCATTCCAAAGCAACTCATATTCTTGTAGGGAAAGGTTCATTACCGGTTTATGCACCGGGAAGTCGTATTTGCCTGCATGAAGAATAAATTCTTTTTCCCACTCATTCATTTTTTCACCTTTCCAGCAGGCAACGGCTCCTTCATAAACACTTAGTTTTTTATCGGGAATAACAAGATCGGGGTCTATGCCCAATACATGTCCATAACCTTCGCATACTGGGCATGCACCATAGGGATTGTTGTAAGAAAAAAGATTTGGAGACGGCTCTTCAAACTTCATTCCATCAGCTTCAAATCTATTGTTGAAATGGTGCATTGGCGCATCGTCTGTAGCCACGAAACAATCGCCTTCGCTTTCATAAAAAGCAGTTTGAATGCTATCTGCAAGCCGGTGTATATCATCCTCATCGAAATCTTTGACAACAATCCGGTCGATAAGCAAATGAATATTCTTTTGTGTCGCCGTAACTTTTGTAGTGCCATTCAAAATATCTTCAATACGGATGGGCTTCCCTTCATTGCTTCCTTTTATATATACCCTCGAAAAACCTTTCTGCATCAATATATCCAGCTCTTCATTGATGGATCTGCCGAAACGCGTGCTTAAAGGCACCAATATTTGTACCCGTGTTCCAATAGGAAGTTTTTTAATAAAGTCAACGACATCGCTTACAGTATCTTTCTTTACTTCTTTACCACTGATAGGTGAAAAGGTATGGCCAATACGAGCAAATAATAAACGTAAGTAATCCGATATTTCTGTCATGGATCCGACACTGGAGCGGGGACTTCTTGTCGTTACTTTTTGCTCGATGGCTATGGCCGGGCAGATACCACTGATATAATCGACATCTGGTTTGTCCATACGCATCATAAATTGACGAGCATAAGCACTTAGACTTTCTGCATAACGCCTTTGTCCTTCGGCAAAAAGTGTATCCATGGTCAGCGACGATTTACCACTACCGCTCACACCCGTTACTACTACCAGTTTATTGCGAGGAATGCTGACATCTATATTTTTAAGGTTGTGCATTTTGGCACCTTTAATAAATATATCTGCCCGCTCGTTAATTTTTTTTGTGTTGGAGGATTTTTTAACCGATTTGTCTGCCTTTGCTTTAGCCATAATAATGATTGCTATGCAAAGCTAAGCGAATTGAGAGAAATTAATTTGGGCTTTAAATTTGATTGGTATTCGCAAAGACAAATACCAATCAAATTTAATTTACTAGCCCATTTTGAATGATATAGGAATCTGAAAATACATATCAACATCTTCACCTTGTTCATTTTTTGCGGGTGTCCAATCCGGCAATTTGCTGATTACTCTGATAGCTTCTTGGTCAAAACTTGGAGATAAAGATTTTACAACTTTAACGTCTTTTACCTGCCCTGTTTTTGAGATAACAAATCTCACTTTTACAAGACCTTCATATACAGCATCTTTTCCTATTTTGGGATATTTTAGTTTTTTCATAATAAAGCGTAACATAGCTTGCTCTCCTCCGGGAAATTGAGGTGTTGTTTTAGCTCTCTTATAGACACCATTGGAATCAATAACATCTTTCGTGGTATCTTGTTGAGTGGTTGTTTTAAGCACATTTTGCGCTCTAGCAATATCGCTAATGCTGCAAGTAATCATCGCTATTGCAATAATCAATAACGTTTGCCGATGTTTTTTTAACTGTTGTAACATGCTAATGCTGTATTTTAATCGTTGGTGAAAAGGTTTTTCGCAAAGCTAAATGAATTGCAGATTTAGTACATCTTAGATTTTACCTGATTATTTTGTTGTATTTTAGGTCTTCTATTCAAGCATATATTTTAAATGAAAGCGGTACAATCGACGTGGATAAACAGAAGAAATTCATTTCAGAAACTGATCATCAGTTTTTGCCTGGCTGCCATCACGACATTTGTTTTTTCCTTATATCAACCGCTGCACTTAGCCGTTTTTGTATTTAGCTGGGATATTTTTAGTTTAAGCCTATTGTTGTTGACCTGGATTACTTTTTTTACAGCAGCTCCAAGTGAAATACGGATGCAATCCAAAAAACAGGACGAAAGCCGTTTTGTTGTATTTGTATTGGTGTTGGCAGCCAGCTGTGTCAGTATGATGGCTGTAATCGTATTATTGACGAGCAAAAAAGGTATGACAACAGACCATATTTTTCCGCTAAGTATTGCTTTTGCCTGCATGACCCTTTCTTGGTTTCTGATGCACACTATATTTACTTTACGCTATGCACACCTTTATTATGCCGATCATAAAGATGATGCTGACGTACATATAGGAGGGCTCAATTTTCCTGATGAAAACAGACCTGATTTTTTGGATTTTGCTTATTTCTCTTTTACGCTAGGCATGACGTTTCAGGTATCTGACGTCGCTATATCCAATAGACAAATTCGACGTTTGGTACTCTTTCATAGTCTAATTGCATTTGCATATAATGCTGTTATTATTGCACTTACCGTCAATTTTATTGCAGGATTAGGCGGCTAAGCATCAATTTTATTTCTAGCTTTGCAGTCAATTATGATGAAACCAGTAGCCGATTTAAAAATTGTTTTCTTTGGTACACCCGATTTTGCAGTTGCATCTTTGCGAGCATTAGTTGAGGCAGGTATGAATGTAGCTGCTGTGGTTACTGCTCCCGATAAACCATCGGGTAGAGGTTTACAGCTTCACACTACACCTGTAAAACAATATGCGGAAAGCCAGAATATACCGGTGCTTCAACCTGAAAAATTAAAGAATCCAGATTTTATAGCACAGTTGCGATCTTACCATGCAGATATACATATTGTAGTCGCATTTCGTATGCTGCCTGTGCTGGTATGGGACATGCCTCCAATGGGAACAATCAATGTTCATGGCTCTTTATTACCGCAATACAGAGGTGCTGCACCAATTAATTGGGCAATTATCAATGGCGCAACGGAGACAGGTGTTACCACCTTTAAGCTCAAACATGAAATAGACACAGGTGATATTCTACTTCAGTCGAAAATAAATATTGGTATAGACGATAATGCAGGAACGGTGCATGATAAGCTTATGTTGGCAGGAGCCGAACTATTGGTTAAAACGATAAAAGGGCTGGCAGAAGGATCGATTGTAGAACAACCGCAAAGCGCATTTACAGGAGTGCTACAACATGCGCCTAAGCTATTTAAAGAGGATATGCGTATCGATTGGCACCGACCCGCAGTAGATATATTGAACCACATTCGTGGATTATCACCATACCCGGCCGCATTCACGGAGTTAACCGGTAAAGTAATCAAAATTTATAAAGGGCACATCGTACAGGAAGCACACACTCTGGAAGCCGGACTATACGATACTGACCACAAACATTTTTTGCGTATTGCAACGAATGATGCTTGGATATATGTTGATGAACTACAGCAGGAAGGCAAAAAAAGAATGGATATTGAAGCATTCCTGAGAGGTTTTCGTGCATAATATTACTGAACCCCGAAAGTCGATATATTGTTTGAAAGCAGGAAAATTGTTACCGTATTTTTCGTTAACTTACAGCTTGAATGAATCAGCCTTTCAAAATAATTGAACTCACCGAAGCGCTTGCTAAAGCAGAGTCAGAAGCTCCTGCAGTAGCACCGCACCGGCATCAATATGAAGAGCTCATTCTCATTACGCAAGGCAATCCACAACATTTTATTGATTTTAAAAGGGAAACATTAGAGCCACCCTGTTTTGTATATGTACCTATGGGTAAGGTGCATCAGTTTCAGGCAGATGTACATTCCCGAGGCTGGGCGATCCGTTACCTCAATGAATTTATACCTGAGGCGCCATTTAATTTTTATACCAATTTTATTGACTTTGCTACTATTCCATTAGCCCCTGGCGATTGTATGGAGCGATTCTATTCATTATGCAGAATGATGAAGACAGAAGCAGAACGCCCATTCCCGGATTACAATGTCATACGGCCGTTGTTGCAAGCTTTTATGGCAATGGTAGAAGGAGAACGTAAACGAAATTTGGAAATCCAATCAGGCCCCAAGCAATCCCAATTGATTACTTGCAATAACTTTCTGCGCATCCTAGAGGAAAACTTCCGCCGTTCTGAAGGGGTTGGTTTTTATGCCGAAAAAATGAATACCTCAGTTAGGAATCTTAACCTGATCACCACGCATATTTTGGGTAAAAGCGTATCGGAGCTTATTGAATCGCGTAAACTGATAGAAGCCAAACAACTATTGCTGAATACGGACAAAAGTATAGCTGAAATTGGTTATGAACTTGGGTACAATGAGAAATCCTACTTCACCCGTGTCTTCCACAAGAAAATTGGTCGTACCCCATCTGAATATAAAATTGCTGTTCAGGCCATGATTGCATAAGAAGCCAATTGCTCTAATTTCATTATTTACCTAAAAGTACCACACCTTTTCTTAAATGTGTTACCAGCGTAGTGTACATATAGGTGACCTTTGTGTTGTCAAAATAATTAATCTTAAAAACAATTTTAAAAACAAACGACATGGCAACAACAACTTGGGCTTTAGACCCTACTCACAGCGAAGTAAGTTTCAAAATCAAACATTTGATGATCACAAATGTAACTGGTAATTTTTCCGGATTGAGCGGAACAGTAACCAGTGATACAGATGATTTTGCGAATGCGGGTGTTTCTTTCACTGCTGAAACATCTTCTGTAAGTACAAATAATACGGACAGAGATAATCACCTTAAAAGTGCGGACTTTTTTGATGCGGAACAATTTCCAACAATTAAATTTGAAACAACAAATTATAATGCTGCGTCTGAAAAAATAACGGGTAATTTAACTATCAAAGATGTTACAAAGCCGGTGACACTTGATGTGGAGTACAATGGGATTAATAAAGACCCATGGGGAAATTTGAAAGCCGGATTTTCTATTTCTGGAAAAATAAACAGGAAAGATTGGGGTTTAAACTGGAATGCGGCGCTTGAAACAGGTGGAGTATTGGTAAGCGAAGATGTTCGTTTGAATGCGGAAGTACAGTTTGTAAAACAAGCATAATTTTAGGTGTTTACATTTTAAAGAAACAAGATTCAGGATGAGTAAGTAATATAAACAATGAATCAAGGGTAGAATCTTGTTTCCTTAATTTTCCTAAAAAAATAATGATGGAACGAAGAAAATTTTTATTGAATGCACTGGCACTATTGCCAATAACAGCAGGAGCTATGACTTTACAGGCGTTAGGAAAAATGACAGAATCATTTGGCAGTACAGAATTGATGCCTGTATTGTTTTTGGGACATGGAAGTCCAATGAATGCAATAGAGGACAATGAATTTGTACAAGGTTGGATCCAGCAAGGAAGAACCTTACCAAAGCCAAGTGCTATTCTGTGTATTAGTGCACATTGGGAAACTAATGGTACTTATGTAACAGCAATGCCTAAGCCTCAAACTATTCACGATTTTGGCGGATTTCCTCAAGCATTGTTTGATGTACAATATCCGGCACCAGGTAGCCCGGAGCTGGCACTCGAAACACAAAAAATAATTACAACAACAAAAGTAGGGCTTGATGACAAATGGGGGCTCGATCATGGCTGTTGGAGTGTGGTGAAACACTTATATCCAAATGCCGATGTACCGGTGATTCAAATGAGTCTGGATTATAACCGCTCTGCAAAATACCATTATGAGCTGGCAAAAGAATTAGCTGCATTACGCAGAAAAGGAGTGCTTATTGTAGGAAGTGGCAACTTAGTACATAATCTGCGATTGGTTGCATGGGATAAAATGAATACTCCTGACTATGCGTTTGATTGGGCATTAGAAGCAAAAGCAAAAATGAATGAGTATATCCTTTCTGGCAATTACCAGCCATTGATTGACTACAAATCACAAGGCAAAGCTTTTGATTTGGCGATACCAACACCCGACCACTTTCTACCTTTGCTATATACACTTGCACTTAAAGAAGATCGGGAGCATATTAGCCTCTTCAATGATAAAGCACTTATGGGATCACTCTCCATGACATCACTTAGGATTGGTTGATGATGTTATTTTTCAATCACAATTTCTTCAACAACAAGGGTAGTCGTTTCTTGCTGTGTTTCGGCCTTAAGTATTTCGCCTAAATACTGATCTTTTAGTTGATCATAGAATGAATGCCGACTGATCAAAGTTGCTACTAAATTGGCCAATAGAGCGCTAATCATGATGTAAAAAATTACATTGTGCGTATTGGTCATTTCTAAAACAAGAATGCAAGAAGTAAATGGGCTTCTGGTAATACTGGTCAGGAACCCTGCCATGCCACATAAAATTAGAAGATTTGTAGCAGAGCTGGATAAGTGTATTGTATTTGCCAATACTGCTCCGATGCTTGCTCCAGCACTAAGGGCGGGAGCAAAAATACCTCCTGCGGCTCCAGTGGAAAATGTGATTATAGGTCCAATAATTCGTAAAAAAGGAACATACCACAATATTTTTTTGTCTTCAGTAAATAGTGTGGAGACCATAATCTCCTTGCCCGATCCAAATGTTTTAATATCAATAAAAAAGGCAAGAGATGCAATGATTAGGCCACAAATAGCAACATAGATTATCTTTTGATAATTCTTTTTTAGAGCACTCTTCTTTTTGAAAATATAGAGAATAATGTCGCCCATAATACTACCCAATAATCCGGTGAGAAGTGCGAGCGGAATAATAGCCAATAGTATCCAAGCCGTTATGCCCGTTAATTGTGGATAACCTAAGTAGAGGTATGGTCCTAAAAACACTAATGCAGTAAGTCCCGCAATAATAACCCCTGTAAGTAAGGCAGATTTAAAAAAACTAAAATGAACTTTTGTAAGCTCTTCAATGGCAAAAACGATTCCTCCCAATGGCGTATTAAATGCTGCAGCAAGACCTGCAGCAGCACCTGTTATAATCATGTTTTGCTTTGATATTTTAGGATACCAAGAGGGTAGTAAATCATTTATCTTTTTGAAAATAGACGCTGAAATTTGAATCGTCGGGCCTTCTCTGCCAATAACACCACCTCCAAATACCAATATCAGACTTGAAATGATTTTAATAAAAGCTACTCTCAAACTGAGCAGTTTATTTACTTTATAATTATGCTTTGGATTAGACAATTCAATGGCTGCACTCACCTGGGGAATGCCACTACCTCTTGAATACGGTGCAAATTTTGCGACAATCCACCAGGCCAAAACAAAGCATACAGGTGATAAGATAAAGAAGGACCAGTTTGCACGCTCAAAAATAAAATGAGTACCTAATTCTGCCCAAGCGAATAATCGTGCATACAGAACTGCGACACTTCCTGCAATGAATGCACCTAACCAAAATGGAAATGCATTAAGGATATTTTTTTTTAGTTTCTCATTGTTAATTAAATCAAATTTTGATTTAATGATCCGTTTAATGCTATTGATAATTTCCATGCACAAATGTTATTTCCATTCTTACCTTCTTATACACCTTTAGCTTTTTTAGTCGATCAAAATATTGCCCGTCATTTCAGCAGGAATGGGTAAGCCCATATAATGCAAAATAGTTGGTGCGATATCTCCAAGTTTTCCTGGTCGAACAATTCCTTTATAGTCGTTGGAAATAACAAATAGAGGAACGGGATTGAGGGAATGTTGTGTATTGGGTGATCCATCCGGATTGATCATGTAATCTGAATTGCCATGGTCGGCAGTCAGAAAAACACAATAGTCATTTGCAAGTGCCACCGGTATGATCGCTGCAACACATTCATCGACTGTATGTACTGCTTTTATTACAGCATCCCACACGCCGGTATGTCCCACCATATCTGCATTGGCAAAATTCATACAAATAAAATCTGCAGATTGTTTTTGTAGCTCAGGAATAATGGCATCCTTGAGTTCAAAAGCACTCATCTCGGGTTTTAAATCATAAGTAGCAACAGACTTCGGGGAATCGCGCATGATACGTGTTTCTCCATCAAACGGTACTTCTCGTCCGCCCGAAAAGAAAAAAGTAACATGTGGGTATTTTTCTGTTTCAGCTATGCGAATCTGTTTTTTGCCATTTGCCGCCAACACTTCGCCGATAGTATTTGTTAGGTTATCATTTGTAAAAATAACAGCAACATCATGATAAGATTTATCATATTCGGTCATCGTTACATAATGAAGATTCAATTTGTGCATGTTTTGTTCCTGCACATTAAATTGAGTGAGTACTTCAGTAATTTCACGACAACGGTCCGTGCGGAAATTAAAGCAGACAACCACATCTCCATCTTTAATAGTCGCCAATGGTTGCATACTTTTGTCACAAAGTACAATAGGATGAATAAATTCGTCCGTTACTCCTGCATTATAAGATTCGAGTATTGCCGGTAAAATATCAGTAGTATGCTTGCCTAAGCCATGTACCATAGCATCGTATGCCATTTTGATCCGTTCCCATCTTTTGTCTCTGTCCATTGCATAATAACGACCGGTTACACTCGCTAATACACCGCCTGTTTTGGAAAGACATTGTTGCATTTGCTCAATAAAACCATAACCACTCTTTGGGTCACAATCCCTACCATCGGTAAAAGCATGGACTGCAACTTGAGGGACACCGGCATTTTGAGCATATTGACAAAGTGCTTCTAAATGATTGATGTGCGAGTGAACGCCACCATCACTTACAAGGCCTATAAAATGTAGGGTTTTCCCAGCCTGTTTTGCGACATTAAAGGCATTTTGTAAAATGCTGTTTTGTTGTAAATCCCCATTTCGAATGGAGACATTAACGCGTTGTAATTCTTGATAAACGATTCGTCCGGCACCTAAATTAAGATGTCCGACTTCTGAATTGCCCATTTGTCCATCAGGTAAGCCCACCGCTTCGCCGCAGGTTATAAGCTCTGTATTGGGATATTGTGTGTATAGTGAATTGACAAAAGTTGGATTGGCTTGTGCGATTGCATCAGATTGAGGGACAACACCCTTTCCCCATCCATCCATGATGATGAGCATTGCTTTTTTTGACATACTGCAAAGTTAATAAATGCAAGTATCGATGGCCTGTTTTTTATTTATTATTTACTTGGGGCTAAATAAATTAACAGTGATCGTCGTTCGAATTAGTCGCCAAACCCTTTTTCAAGCAAACCTCCTTTTGGTGCCTTTGGTATGCTATTATTTTCTGTTTGCATCGCTTGTTTTGAAGGAGTAGGGCTTTCCATTGACCATATAGCAATTACGATAATGATAAGACTTCCAAAAAAGAAAAATAGTTTCATGCGACATCTATTTTTATTGTTAAAAAAATTAATAAGTATTTTTACTGTTTAGTATAATGCAAATGTAAAAATGAAAATTATATAAACAAAATGTTTAGTTAAAATAATTTTCCTTTAATATACATTCCTTCAAACGCCAACATCTTGAAATGACCTAGATTATATTATATATATATGATGTGTATTATAATGATGTGGGTTAATAGAGCCTACATTTTTTGGATAAATGCTGCCTATAACGTTACATTTGCCTTCTTTGAATTATCTAATCCAAAAATAACAATATGAATATCATTATACCAATGGCGGGTATGGGCAAACGTATGCGCCCACATACACTTACAACAGCCAAACCGCTCATCCCTATAGCGGGCAAGCCAATAGTACAAAGACTAGTAGAGGATATTGTAGCTACCTGCAATGAGAAAATTGAAGAAATTGCATTTATAATAGCGCCAAATTTTGGAAAAGAAGTAGAAAATCATCTCTCCAAAGTAGCTGAAGCATTAGGTGCAACGGCAAAGATTTGTTATCAGGAAACGCCACTAGGCACTGCTCATGCTATTTTATGTGCTTCAGATAGTTTAAAAGGAAATGTTTTTATAGCATTTGCCGATACATTATTTGATGCAACATTTAGTATTGATACCAATAAGGATGCTATTATCTGGACACAGCAAGTCGCTGATCCTACCGCATTTGGTGTGGTGAAATTGAAAGCTAATAATGAAATAGAAGCTTTTGTAGAAAAACCCAAAGAATTTGTTTCTGATTTAGCAATTATTGGTGTTTATTATTTCAAAGATGGTGAAAATCTAAAAAAGGAATTACAGCGCCTGATAGATAATAACATTATGCAGAAAGGCGAATATCAGATAACAGATGCTATGGAGCACATGCTTATAAATGGCATGAAATTCTATACAGATCAAGTGTCTGAATGGTTGGACTGTGGAAATAAAGACGCAACCGTATATACCAATCAACGCATATTGGCCCTCAAACAAAATAAGGAACAATTAGTAGCATCAAGTGCTCACATTACCGATAGCGTTATTATTGCACCATGCTTTATTGGTGAAAATGTAACGATTACCAACTCCGTTGTTGGCCCTTATGTATCACTAGAAGCGGGTACTCAGATAAGTGATGCTCGTATTTCAAACAGTATTATTCAAATTGATAGTGTTGTTAAAAATGCAGTTGTACATAATAGTATGTTGGGTAAAAGTGTAACTTACACAATGAATCCGGATGAACTAAGTCTGGGCGATTTTTCAACACAGCTATGAACCGAACCTTCGCATGGACAGTAATTTTGCTGTCTTTATTTTATTCCAATATCAGCTCTGCTCAAACAGCTGAAATAAAACCTTTCGATACAGCTACTAATGAGAATGCTGCTTCGGATCGGCTTTATGCGGATGCAATAAAGGAGCGTGTATTGAATAATGATAAGGAGGCCGAAATTCTTTTGTTACGTTTTCTAAATGCCAAGCCCAATGTAGCAGCGGCTTATTACGAGTTGGCACGAATTAATAGTCGGGCAAATAATGTTGAAAAGGCACAGCAGCAAATTAAAAGGGCGTTAGTATTAGATTCAGACAATAAATGGTATCAAGAGTTTTACGGTAACCTTCTTGCTGCAAAAAATGAGTATCTGACTGCTGCTGATATTTTTGCCAAATTAGCAGCAAAATATAAACCTAACGAGGACTATTTATTGAAATCAGCATTGCTCTATCAGCGTGGGGGTAAAAATATAAAAGCCATTGGTCAGCTCGAAGAGGTGATCAAACAAAGAGGATTGGATGAGGAAGTTGTTATTCAAATAAGCCAATTGTATGTAAAAGATAAAAATATTGAAGGTGCAGGGAATGCATTGCATCGACTTATAGATGCTAATCCTAAAGAAGGACGTTATTATGCCTTGCTTGCAGAATTGTACGACAACAACAAAATGCCAGAAAAGGCTAAAGGTATTTATGAAGAAGGGGAACGTAAATTTCCAAATGATATATCATTACAACTAGGGCTTGCCAGTTTTTACAAAAGAAAAAAGGACGAAAAAAACTACAGCTTATATGTCAACAAAGCGATTTCAAATAAAAATTTGGATGAGCAGACACAGCTTACCTTATTAGTATCTTATTTGCAGGAAACAGAAAAAGACAGCATGTCTAAAGTCAATGGATTGGTATTGACCGAACAATTGGTAAAAGCTCATCCTTTCAATGCATCTATCCTTGGTATTTATGGCGATTTGCTTTCGTTTAACAACAGACCTCAAGAATCAATTGCCGCTTACAAAAAATCGTTAAGCCTGGACTCCGGTAATATCAATGTATGGCAACAATTGTTATTCAATTATACGGACAAGCCTAGTGCCGATTCTCTTATTTTGTTCAGTGAAAAGGCTTTAACACTATTCCCTTCACAAGCGATATTATATTACTTGAATGGTATTGGACATATCAATAAAGGAGAGCTTACGCAAGGCATAAAAGCAATTACTACTGCTATTGATTTTCAACCGGAAGATAATAAGCCATTGCTAGCAGAAATGTATTCCAGTCTTGGTGATGCATACAATTCTAATAAAGATTTTAAGAATGCTGATGCCAATTTTGACAAATCGCTGAATATTAATCCCAGTAATGCAACAGTGTTGAATAATTATGCATATTATTTATCTGTTCGAGGTACGAGATTGGATGATGCGGAACAATTTTCTAAAAAATCACTTGAATTACGCCCGGGCGAAGCAACGTTTTTAGATACCTATGGATGGATATTTTACCAACAGGGTAAATATCAAAAGGCTAAAGAATTGATACAGCAAGCAATTGAAAAAAATGGAAAAGATACCGATGCCACATTATTTGAGCATTTGGGCGATATTTATTATAAACTAAATGAAATAGACAAAGCTGTTTTGTATTGGCAAAAAGCGAAAGAAAAAGAACCACTTAATGAAGAAATTGATAAAAAAATTAAGAACAGGAAATTATAAAAATAATTCGATTGCAGTACTGACCATGTTGTTGTTCAGCTTTTCAATACAATCGTGTCAATTAATCAACCGTTTGCCACGAATCAAAATTGAACGTGCAAGTGATGTACAACAAAATAATAATAACAAAGTGGACTCGGCATTGAGTTCAATAAAATCATCCTCTGTAATACGAGATACAAGTGACACTAAAAAAGAATTGATAAAGGCTACAAAAGCGATTTGGGAGCGACGTTTGAATTATAAAACATTTACTACTAAAGCTAAAATGCAATATGAAGGCGATGGAAAGAGCTTTGATTTTGTTGCTAATATTCGTATTCAAAAAGATAGCGTTATTTGGGTAAATGTTACCGCACTCAATGGACTAGTACAAGTTGCACGTGCTATAATTACACCGGATAGTTTTAAAGCGGTAGTGTATATTCAAAAAGAAGTTTACCAAGGACCCATTAGCAAAGCAAATGATTTTTTGCCGGAAGGTATCGACTTCTTCTCTTTGCAGAACATGCTCTTAGGTGATCCTGTTTTTAATAAAGCAACAATTACTGACGCAAAGGATATTCCGGCATTTTGGAGTTTCCGTTTTGAGCAGGACAACTATATTCAACAACTGAGCTACAATAAGACTGACAGTAATTTGAATAGTGCGCAGATTTTAACACAAGGTCAGGATAACAAAGCGATGAATATTATATTCAGCAACTATGAATCAATTAATCAACAGGTATTTTCTGATACCCGTAAAATAAATATTGTGAATGGCGAACATCGGTTGATGATAGACATGAACTTCGTCAATACCACATTCGACGATTTGCTTTCTTTCCCATTTTCTATACCTCGGAATTATACACTTAAATAATTTAATAATAAGAGGTATGACTAATATCCATTTTTTCTCTTATTTTGCACACTAATCAACTCATATATGCAAACAATTTTTGAACACATGCAACAGATGGAACACGAACAAATCGTATTCTGTCATGATCCACATTCAGGTCTCAATGCTATCATTGCCATACATAATACTACGCTTGGGCCTGCGTTGGGAGGAACAAGGGTGTGGAACTACAACAGCCATGAAGATGCCATCATTGACGCATTGCGCTTGAGCCGTGGTATGACTTATAAAAATGCAATTAGCGGATTGAATATAGGTGGAGGTAAAGCGGTAATTATTGCAGACCCTTCCATGAAGTCGGAAGCACTATGGCGCCGATATGGTAAATTTGTCAATAGCCTTAATGGTAAATATATAACGGCAGAAGATGTGAATACAAACACATCTGATATGGAATACATTTCTTTGGAAACTAAATTTGTAACGGGTGTTCCTGAGTATGCCGGAGGTAGCGGTGACCCTTCTCCTTTTACAGCTTATGGGGTATTTATGGGGATGAAAGCATCTGCCAAAAAAGCTTATGGCAATGATAGCCTGGTAGGCAAAAAAGTAATGGTACAAGGTGCCGGGCATGTAGGGCAATATTTGATTGGCCATTTGGTCAATGAAGGTGCTAAAGTGATGGTTTCGGATATTGACAATGCCAAAATCAGGCAGGTAGTCGATAAGTACCGTAATGTAGAAGTGGTGGACAACAAAGGTATTTTTGAATTAGACATGGATATTTATGCACCATGTGCCTTAGGTGCTACCCTCAATGACGATAGTATCAGTAAGCTAAAATGTGCTATAGTAGCGGGTGCTGCTAATAACCAATTGGCCGATGAAAATGTGCATGGTCCAATGTTAGTGGAAAGAAATATTCTTTATGCCCCTGATTTTTTAATTAATGCAGGTGGTGTAATTAATGTTAGCGCAGAATTGGAAGGCTACAACGAAGGAAAAGTAAAAAGCGCGGTTGAGAAAATTTATGACCGTACTTTAGACATCTTTGCTTTGAGTGCCAAGGAAAATATCCATACACAAGCGGCCGCAATGAAAATTGCACAAAAACGCATATCTGATATTGCTCAGGTAAAATCGAGAATGTAGCAAAGTATAATAAAATAATATTATGTGGCGGGACATAGAAAGTAATTTCTATGTCCCGCTCTTGTATTTTTATGCTACACCTGCCTACCAAAATACCAGACTTACCTACCACTTATAATAGGCTCGCCTACCTCCACAGGTAGGCGAGCCTTGCCTTTGTATAGGCGAGGGTCAGTATCGTTGGCTCTGGTGGTACATTTGGGATCCTGAGTAATGGCCAAACAAAACGACCTCCAAAAGGAGGTCGTTTTTATATTAATCAAGTTCTGTTTGCTTACAATGCGGCTACTGCATTATTTAATGTTTGCAGCCATTCTGCATCTCCTAATGTGTGTTTTTCAAATTGCTTACCTGTAACATATTCATACAACTCAATGTAGCGCGCCGAAATGCTATCTACCACTTCATCCGTCATTTCTGGGATTTGCTGTCCTTCCAAGCCTTGAAATCCGTTGGCCATTAACCATTCGCGTACAAACTCTTTAGACAATTGCTTTTGAGCTTCACCTTTTGCCTGACGATCTTCAAAACCTTCAAGGTAAAAATAACGAGAAGAATCCGGCGTATGGATTTCGTCGATTAAATAAATAGTATCGCCGATATGTCCAAATTCATATTTAGTATCGACCAATATCAATCCACGTTGATTAGCCAACTTCCTGCCTCGTGCAAATAAGGCAAGTGTATATTGCTCTAACTGCTCATATTCTTCTTTTGAAACTAATCCGGTAGCAATGATTTCTTCTCTTGAAATATCTTCATCATGCCCTTCGTGCGCTTTAGTGGTAGGTGTAATAATGGGTTGGTCAAAGAAATCGTTTTCCTTCATACCTTCCGGCAATGTAATACCACACAAGGTACGTTTACCACTTTTGTAAGTGCGCCAAGCATGACCCGTTAGATTGCCACGAACGACCATTTCTACAGGATATGTATCGCACTTCAGGCCAATTGTTACGTTTGGAAGTGGTGTACTTAATTTCCAGTTGGGTACAATATCTTTAGTGGCATCAAGTGCATCCGACGCAATTTGGTTCAATACTTGTCCTTTAAATGGAATAGGACGTGGAAGTACTACATCGAAAGCTGAAATTCGATCGCTCACTACCATTGCTAAATGCTTTTGGCCAATAGTATAAACGTCACGTACTTTTCCTTTATAAAATGCAGTTTGATTGGGGAGCTGTAACATATTATTTTGTTGCTTGAGGTAATTTTTAGAGGGCAAAGATAATGTATCAATTATGGTGTTTTCAAAAAATGAGCAGCTAATTTTGGCTTATTGGGAAACTTTAAGCGTCTGATATAATTTCCAAATACAAATCTTCTACTTTTTTTCTTGCCCAAGGCGTTTTTCGTAAAAATGTAAGGCTTGATTTAATACTTGGGTTTTCGTTGAAACACTTGATATTAATATTTTGTCCAAGCTGCTCCCAGCCATAATAAGCTAAAAGATGTTCTAAAATCGCCTGAAGCGTTTTGCCATGCAGTGGATTGTTTTTTTGTTCTTCCATCCTTTTATTATTTAATGAACATCTTTATTCCATTCATAGATAAGCATACTACTACTGCTTAATATCAATAAAGCCGAGCCAATGATTAATATTGTAGTTGCTGAAAAATTGTTGTTGGCTACAAAATAATACCCTGTTCCAAAAAGGAATGCAAAAAATACAAATTTGATAACTAGGTTTTTGATAGGAATCATCGTTGCAGCATTTACTTTTAAAATTCGCGCACTATGCAGCAGATAAAAACCTGCTTGCCAATAGGTACTTATAACGAAGCTCAGTGCAACACCCGGCAACCCCATTAATAAATACATGGGGTACATTAATATACAAGCAATCACTAAATCAATAAATGCACCTTTGATGATAATATCTCCGCGTTGATGGTTTTGTAATATAGTACTAAAAGGGTAGGAGCGTACCGGTAAGACTAATTGTGCACAAACAAATATCCATACACCCGATACATATTTTTCAGAAAAAAGTATAGTCAAGAGCTCTACTCTGAAAAAGAAGAGGAAGAAAAATAAGGGAAATACGATAGAGGATAAAATACGGGAGCTATAGTGTAATATTTTTATTTGCTCATTGGGCGTATGCGTAAGTTGGCTATTGGCCCAGTGAATTAACGCCGCGCTGCTTACCGCCGAAAATATTAGCGGTAAAAAAGGAACATCATAAGTGGCATTGAAATATATCGCGGATAAACTTTTAATCAAAAACAGGGATAATATAAACTTGTCAATCCAGCGGAATGATGCTTGTAATAAATCGTTGAGCCCGAGTTGTAACCATAATTTTTTTATACTTGTCCAGTTCTCGTGAGGTAGTTGTATTGTATCATTTTTATAATTGGAAAATGCTTGCCGTACAATAATGCCACTGATCAAACCCCTTGCTAATGTCAGTATCATCAAAGCTTTGATCAGCAATGCTAAGTTGTAGTTTTGTTGCAATGCATGCCAATGCAGTAAGAAAAAGAAAACTGAAAAAATAAAATTAATTGCAATTAAAATTTTCAAACGTTTACTGACCATCAATAATGCTTCTGCAATGACAGTCGGGATATATAAGAGAAAAAAGCAGAGTGCTAAAAAGAAAGGTAGATTATTGTATTGCTGCTGTAACAGCCCGAAAATGACAGCAAGCAATAAAAGAAAACCAGTGTAAATGAAATAATGTTTCCGTTTTATTTTGTAGTAAATATGTAATAATAATGCAGGCGAGTAAGTAATTGCAAATGCTGGAATTCCGATACTGGCCAATGCGGAAAGCATTAATAGCTGTATCCAAAAATTTTGGTACTGACCATTCAACTCCATCGGTAACCGGTGTGAGTACAAATAAAATGCCAATGCTATGGCAAGTCCAGGAAAAAATTTCGCAGTAAAAATATACAGCGAATTTCCCGCAAACGATTTAGGCGTGTTTTCTTTTTGCAAAATCGTTACACTCGTTTTTATCTAATGTTCTAATAACCTTAGCAGGGTTGCCTGCAATGACACAATAACCCTCTTCAAAACTTTTACTTACTATTGCCCCGGCACCAACAATAGTGAAATCGCCCAAAACAACACTCGGCAGTATTGTTGCGCCTTTACCTATCCAACAATGTTTACCAATAATAATGGGTGGTACTATTGCAAAATGATCATTATTAATAAAATCATGATTGGCAGAGATGAGCCCCACCATTGGTCCAATGTTTGTATAATCACCAATTTGCACACCATTTACTGCATTTATATATACACTTGGCGAATCGCCAGGATAAACATCAATGCCACAAATGATCCGATCGGCACAATGAATTGTACTCGTATGATGTATCGCCCAATGTACACCTTTGTTCTGTCGTAATATTTTTCTGAAAAGAAAGTCGGTACAATAATAGCCCCAACTCAAACCATCACGCAGGCGCAACAATTTACGAATACGATATGATATGCCTTTGGTCAAATAGATGATTTTATGGATTGTAAAAGTACAATAGCTTGCTGTATTAGAGCAAGCTATTGTATATATTGTTGATTAATTTGCTGAAGGGGGAGTTTCTTCCTTTTTTTTGAATGCCATAAAAATAGCAGCCCCAAATAATAAGTATAAAAGGATACTACTTATCATTGCTAAATTATTACTCTTGTAGTAGGAGTCCGGATGGAATTTGAACTCAATTTTATGATTACCGGCAGGTAATTTCAATGCACGAAGTACATAATTAGCTTTTACTATTGGCGTTTCTTTGCCATCTACATAAGCTTTCCAGCCTTTATCATAATAAATATCAGAGAACACAGCCAAGCCTTCATTTTTGTTGGAAGAAACAAAGCTGATTTCATTCAAACCGTATTTATCCAACTTTACATTAGCGGCACTATCCTTTATGAAATTGCTGCTATTACCCAACTGTGGTGCAAAGTCTTTGCGAATAACTGCTGTTTGTAGTGCTTTCCATTCGTTTATTATATGTGCAGTATCTCCTAAGTCTTTGGCTTTCATAGCAGTCATTTCTTCGTTAGCACTATTGACATACTTTATTTCATTGACAAACCATGCATTGCCACAAGCATCTGTATTCGGTTGAAATGATGCTTGTCCGTTAGCGCCACCATTGAAAATGATGTACTTTGTATTGAGCATATCGAGCACCTGAGTATTAAAGCCCTTACTCAAATAAACATCAATCAAATCTTGATAACTTTCCATTTTGGCAGCACTATACCCTCCAACACATTTGTGAAAGTACGCTTGAACCGCATCATTATAAGTATTGCGTGTAAGGTCAAGTACCCGATAATAAGGGTCTTTATCTTTCATTATCGCTTCATCAACCGGACGTGGCGCTAATTGTGCATCATAATCCGATGAATCGACATAGTTTTTTTCATTCAGATATTTAGATGCTGTTGGAAGCATATCGAACAGCACTAAGAGTGCTAAGCCTCCGATTGCCATTTCTTTTTTTAGCTTGTTTTTGCTAAATGCCCAAAGTAAAGCAGCAGCAGCAGCTATAAAGAAAGCGCTCATTAGCCCGCTTTTCATAGCCAATGCAGCACGATCGTCTTGTAGTGCTTTTATTATTTGCTGGCCTATCTGTGGGTTATTTGCTGCTTTGGAAAATTGAGCAGCCATCTCTGCATCACCTGATCCTTTGAAGTCGAAAAACATCTGACCTCCAATAGCCAATAGCAAACACAGTCCTCCCGTAATAATCGCGGATAATTTTATCTTTTTCCAAAGCTCTTCACCTTCTATTTTCTTGGTGAAAATATCATTCAAAGCCCAGATGCCTAGTATCGGGAATAATAATTGCGGAATAACCAATACCATTGACGGTGCTCGAAATTTATTATACATAGGTAAATGGTCGAACAGGAAATAGTTGAATGCCTCAAAATGATTACCCCAAGACATCATAATAGCCAAAATACTGGCAGCTAGTATCCACCATTTGTAGGGTGAACGTACAATAGCCATACCCAATACAAATAAGAAGCATATTATAGCACCAAAATAAACAGGGCCAGACAAAAAGGGCTGAGGCCCCCAGTACGTAGGCGCTTGTGCTGCATATTGTTCCGCATTTTGTTCCGGAAAGCCGGCATTGGTCATTGCTTTGTAGAAGTTTGAACTAGAACCAATATCTTGCGCAGATGCGCCGCCATATAGCTGTGGAACAATCAAACAGAACGTTTCACCAATTCCGTTACTCCACTTAAATGCATAATCTTTATCCAATCCGCCACTTTTTTTAGTTTCACTTTCTTTATTTAATTTCAGCTCACTCGCTCCACCGCGCATCGTATATTTGGTATATTCTGCTGTAGGTAAAATATTGGGTAAAGAGGGTAGCAAGGAAAGTACTCCTACTACAGCTGCAATAACAGTACCAATTATTAAGTTTTTAGCACGACCATTTTTAAATTCGTTGATGGCAATACCAATACCAGCTATTAATAACAACAGAGCTGTATAATAAACGATTTGATAATGTGAAACGCTAATCATGAGTGTAAAAAATAAACCCATTACAGCTGCGCCAGTAAGCCTGCGTCCATTAAAAATCATTAAAAAACCGGCGAGTACACCAGGCAAATGCCCCAATGAAATCATTTTGGTAACGTGCCCTGCCGAAATAATAACAGGATTGTAAGTAGCAAAAGCATAAGCAATAGCACCGATGGCTCCTATCCAAATATTGAAGCCCAAGCTACAGGCCAAAACAAAAAAACCAACCATTGCCAGAAAAAACAAAAAAGCAGGGTCGGGAATCACCGCACTCACCAAACTTTGTATGGGTTGCACATAATCTTTTATACCGGTAAGATAGCTGGTATAGGTAGGCATACCGCCAAACATACTATTACTCCACAATGGACTGATACCTGTTGAATCTTTATAAGATACGGCTTCATGAGAAGCACCGACCCACGAAATGCCATCGTGTTGATTGAGCTTTTTGCCTTGCAATTGTGGATAACAATATAGGAAGGAGACAATAGCGAATCCCACAATTATCCAAATGTAGGGCATGTACTTTTTCAAATTCAATGATTCCATAGTATGCTTTTTAGTGCAACAAAAATAACAGTTAAACTGAATTTGCAGCAATTGAATTTTAATAAAACCAAAAAGAATTGGTTAAATATTCTGCGAAGTGCAGTAAGAACGTGTTTTTGGCTATAAACGTGCATTATCTATTTGTTGGTTAGGTGTTGATTTGTAGGAGGCATCAATATTATTTTCTACTTTCGGGCATTCATTTATTGATAACTATAAAAGCAATTCTTGATTATGCTTTCTGATATAGAAATTTCAAGAGCCACTAAGCTCAAACCCATTGCCGAAATTGCAAAAAATATAGATATTGATGTCGAGGACATAATACCTTACGGCAAATACAAAGCTAAAGTACCTTTAAGCTATTTGAACGAAGACAAAATAAGAAAGAGCAACCTAATATTAGTTACGGCTATTACACCCACTAAGGCGGGTATTGGTAAAACGGTAACCAGTGTAGCATTATCCTTAGGCCTTAATTATATTGGTAAAAAAGCTGCGGTAGCACTTCGCGAGCCCAGTCTTGGTCCATGCTTTGGTATGAAAGGTGGGGCTGCAGGAGGAGGTTATTCGCAAGTGTTGCCTATGGATGAGATTAACTTACATTTTACAGGTGATTTTCATGCTATTACTTGTGCCAACAATATGGTTGCTGCATTGCTCGATAATTATCAATACCAGAATAGAAATACAGGTCATGCACTGGAACGTATTGTTTGGAAGCGTGTATTGGATGTAAACGATCGTTCTTTGAGATCTGTAGTAACTGGTTTGGGTGGTACCGTTAATGGTATTCCTACAGAAGCCAGCTTCGATATTACTGCAGCATCTGAAATTATGGCATTGCTTTGTCTTGCCGAAGGCTTGCACGATTTGCGTCAGCGTATAGAGCGTGTTGTATTGGGTTATACATTCGACAAAAAACCGTTTACTATTAAAGACCTTGGTATTGAAGAAGCCATTACTGTTTTGCTGAAAGACGCTATTATGCCCAATTTGGTACAAACAACTGAACATACAACTGCTTTTGTGCATGGAGGCCCTTTTGCTAATATTGCGCATGGTTGCAACTCTGTACTCGCTACCAAAATGGCGCTCAGTTGTTGTGATTATGTAGTTACCGAATCGGGATTTGGCAGTGACCTTGGTGCGGAGAAATTTTTAGATATTAAGTGTCGCCTTACAGGATTAAAACCTAAGGCAACCGTTATTGTAGTTACATCAGGCGCATTAAAACTACATGCAGGAGTCGCTGACAAAGATATCAAGTTACCAAATATTGAAGCACTCAAAGACGGTTTACCCAACTTACAACGACACATTCAAAATATGAAAAATTTTGGTCAAAGTGTCATTGTCGCATTCAATCAATTTCATTATGATAGTCCTGAAGAAGTCGATTATCTTACCCAATGGTGTGCAAACGAAGGTGTTGCATTTGCCATTAACGATGGTTTTGTAAAAGGAGGTGCAGGCGCAGCATCATTAGCCCAAAAAGTAGTTGACATTATCGAACATCAGCCCTCAACTGATATCAACTTTACTTATAATATTGGCGATAGTATTCAGACAAAAGTAGAGAAGATAGCTAAGAAAATATACCGTGCTGCTGATGTACAATTTAGTGGATCAGCTGCTAACAAACTCAAACAATATGAGAAATTGGGTTGGGGTAACTTACCTGTTTGCATTGCTAAAACACAATATTCGTTTAGTGATGACGCTAAATTATTGAATGCCCCGGAAGGATTTACAATCAATATTCGCGATCTGGTTATCAATGCAGGTGCGGGTTTCATTGTTGCTATTGCTGGCGAAATCATGCGTATGCCTGGACTTCCCGCAGATCCGCAAGCCAATAGAATAAAATTAGTGAATGGTGAAATTGAAGGGCTGAGCTAGATTATAATTATAGAGTGTTATTGTTTTTACCATTAATCATGCGCGATACAATGCCCCCATATTGGGTAAGGTCGGCACGGATTACTCCTACAAGATGCACTACTATAAATGCGTATAGACCATATTGAACAACGCTATGAACATTTTTGGCGAGTTGATGAATAGGATCCAGCCATTCCCAATCCTCAAAAGCCAACACTAAACCTGTAAGTGCCATAATAAGAAATAGTACATAAAAAAGTACATAGCTATATTGTGCTCCTAGATAATGATTCCGGTCTTTTGTTTGTCTTGGAAAGCGCATGGCTTTTTGTATGCGTGCGCTCAATTTCTTTTCTTTCAAAATACTTACTTCCGCCCCAATGCGTAATAGTAATAAAATAGAAAGACCGAAGCCAATATACTTGTGTACCATCCAGAGCTTGTCGCTATACTCATGAGCTACACTTCGAGCTTGTTTTTCGGTAATCATACCGCCTTCTTTTTGTACTTGCTCCTGCACCATACTGATGTTCTTTTTTGTTTTGAACATTGTAGCATTGAGCAATACAGTCGTCATGGCACCAGCAAAAAACAGAAAAGTGAGCCAATGCCAAATACGTATTACTGCGGGTTTTGTTTCTTGAAAAAAAGTAGGTTTTGTTTCAGAAGTCGTTGTCATTTTTGTAAATGCATTTGTTGTGTCACATTGTTGTGAACTCAATCAGGATAATAACGTTCAAAGTTAATCGAAAAGTAAATCAATGCGTTGTGCGACTAAATTTGATAATAAATACCTAATGATGGTTTATCAGCTACTTGCTTATTGATGTTACACAACAAAAAAAACGCCACAAATTAATTTGTGGCGTTTTTTTTGTTGCTGTATTCAACTATTCTTCTTCGTCAAATTCCAACACATCTTTGCTGGTCATCAACAATTCAAACTCTTCTTTAGAACCAACGATGATGCCGTCGAAATCGCGGTTACCTGTACCGGCTGGTATCAAGTTACCAGTAATTACGTTTTCTTTCAAGCCCATCAAACTGTCCGACTTGCCATTAATTGCTGCAGTGGACAATACCTTGGTCGTTTCTTGGAACGATGCAGCTGAGATCCAGCTACGTGTACCCAAAGATGCTTTAGTGATACCCAACAACAATGGCATAGAAGTAGCAGGTTCTGCGTCGCGGTATTCAACCAATTTTTTATCGGCACGACGTAATACACTGTTTTCTTCTCTTATTTCACGTAGAGTAGCAATTTGACCTGGATGTAGTGCTTCAGAACCACCGTTCTCAGTAACTACTTTTTTATCAAAAATCCAGTCATTTTCCGTCATGAAGTCAAACTTGTCTTCAGTGTCGTTTTCGAGGAATTTAGTATCTCCCGGATCTACAATCGTTACTTTGCGCATCATTTGACGAACAATTACTTCAACGTGTTTATCGTTGATTTTCACACCTTGTAAACGATATACCTCTTGTATTTCATTTACTAAGTATTCTTGTACTGCAAAAGGACCTTTAATTGCTAAGATATCACTTGGCGTAGTAGCTCCATCAGATAATGAATTACCCGCTTTGATAAAGTCACCATCTTGAACCGTGATTTGGCGGGTCAATGGAACCAAGTATTTTTTAACCATACCATCTTTCGACTCTACAGTAATTTCACGGTTACCACGTTTGATATTACCAAAAGCAACAACTCCGTCTATTTCCGCTACAACTGCAGGGTTACTTGGGTTACGTGCCTCGAATAATTCCGTAACACGTGGAAGACCTCCCGTGATATCTCGGCTACGACCCATAACACGTGGTATTTTTACCACTACCTGTCCATTATGTACTTTCTCATTTTCACTAACGATAATGTGTGAACCAACTGGAAGGTTATATGATTTTTCTTCTTTCCCTTCGATAATAATCGCCGGAATTTTTGTTTTGTCTTTTGTTTCAATAACCACTTTCTCACGGTGACCTGTTTGCTCATCTGCTTCTTCACGGAAGGTAACACCTTCGATGATGCTTTCTAAACGAACTGTACCCGTTACTTCTGAAAGGATAACCGCGTTAAACGGATCCCATGCACAGATCGGTTGTCCTTTAGTAATTTTTTGTCCGTTTTTAATTTTAAGAACAGAACCATAAGGTATGTTGTGTGTAGTCAACAAACGATCGTTTGCCACATCTACTACGCGCAATTCACCTGTACGGCCAATAACCACAGTTGTATCTTCACCTTCTTCGTTTTTGTAAGTAGTGGTACGTAAACCATCAAATTGAGCAGTACCGTCGAAACGAGACAACATTTGAGAATCTGATGCAGACGAACTCGCAACACCCCCAACGTGGAAGGTACGAAGTGTAAGCTGTGTACCCGGCTCTCCAATTGATTGGGCAGCAATAATACCAACAGCATCACCTTTCTGAGCGGTATAACCTGTTGCAAGGTTTTTGCCGTAGCATTTGGTACAAACACCTTTTTTAGCCTCACAAGTCAATACAGAACGAATTTCTACAACATCAATTGCAGTATCTTCGATTGCTTTACCAACGTCTTCTGTTATCTCTCCACCGGCAGCTACTATTAGTTCATCAGTAAGCGGATCGAATACATCATGCAATGAAGTACGTCCTAATATACGGTCATACAACGATTCGATGATCTCTTCATTATCCTTCAATGCTGAAGTTGCAATACCACGTAATGTGCCGCAATCTTCTTCATTGATAACAACGTCTTGAGCCACATCCACCAAACGACGAGTAAGGTAACCCGCATCCGCCGTTTTAAGGGCAGTATCCGCAAGACCTTTACGCGCACCATGGGTAGAGATAAAATATTCCAATACCGATAGACCTACTTTAAAGTTAGACAAGATCGGGTTTTCAATAATTTCAGAACCTGATGAACCAGAACGACGAGGTTTAGCCATCAATCCACGAAGACCAGCCAACTGTTTAACTTGTTGTTTACTACCACGAGCTCCAGAATCTAGCATCATGTAAACTGAGTTGAACCCTTGTTTATCACTGGCCATTTCACGAATCAAAGTTTCTGTAACACGTGTATCTACACGGCTCCAAATATCGATGATTTGGTTATAACGCTCGTTGTTGGTAATAAGTCCCATGTTGTAGTTTTCCCAAACTTCGGAAACATCACCATGTGCAGTATTTACCAATTCTTCTTTAATTTCAGGAACAGTCAAATCTTTGATGTTGAACGACAAACCACCACGGAATGCCGTACGGAATCCAAGTGTTTTGATGTCATCCAAGAAAGCAACTGTTTGAGGGATATTGGTGTTTTTTAAGATGTCACCAATAATCTCTCTCAATGATTTTTTAGTCAACAATGCATTTACAAAACCATTTGTTTTTGGTACAAATTGGTTAAACAATACACGACCAACAGTAGTATCTATTAATTCGTTTTTAAGACTTCCGTCTTTTTGACGAACATTTGCTTTTACTTTTATCCAAGCATGGAGGTCTGCGCGACCTTCATTGTTGGCTATTACTACTTCTTCTGCAGAGTAGAAAGCTTTTCCTTCGCCTTTTACTGTTTCAGTATCAGTAGATTTTTTACCTTTTGTCAAATAATACAAGCCCAATACCATGTCCTGAGAAGGTAGGGTAATAGGTGTACCATTTTGTGGATTCAGGATATTGTGTGAAGCCAACATCAATAATTGAGCTTCGAGAATTGCAGCGTGGCTCAATGGAACGTGAACGGCCATTTGGTCACCATCGAAATCGGCGTTGAACGCAGAACACACGAGTGGATGCAATTGGATTGCTTTTCCTTCAATCAATTTTGGTTGGAAAGCCTGAATAGATAGTCTATGCAGCGTTGGGGCACGGTTAAGCATGATTGGATGACCTTTCAGTACGTTTTCCAAAATGTCCCAAACAACAGCTTCTTTACGTTCTACTAATTTCTTAGCGCTTTTTACTGTTTTTACAATACCTCTTTCAATCAGTTTGCGGATAATGAATGGCTTGAACAACTCAGCGGCCATATCTTTAGGAATACCGCATTCATGTAGTTTCATTTCAGGACCAACCACGATAACCGAACGACCAGAATAATCGACACGTTTACCCAACAGGTTTTGACGGAAACGACCTTGCTTACCTTTCAGCACATCTGAAAGGGATTTCAATGCACGACCACCTTCTGCTTTTACAGCATTTGATTTACGGCTATTGTCAAATAAGGAATCGACAGCTTCTTGAAGCATACGTTTTTCATTACGCAGGATTACTTCAGGGGCTTTAATTTCTATCAAACGTTTCAAACGGTTATTACGGATAATAACACGGCGATAAAGGTCATTCAAATCTGAAGATGCAAAACGTCCACCATCCAATGGCACCAATGGACGCAATTCTGGTGGAATGATTGGTAAATATTGCATCACCATCCATTCCAATTTGTTTTCAACCCTTGTGTTTGCTTCACGGAAAGCTTCTACCACGCTCAAGCGTTTCAATGCTTCTTGCTTACGTTGTTGCGAAGTTTCATTTGCAGCTGCATTACGTAATTCGTAGCTCAATGTATCGAGGTCGATACGAGACAACAAATCGTGTACCGCTTCAGCACCCATCTTAGCGATGAACTTATTCGGATCTTCGTCTGGTAGATATTGGTTATCTTTTGAAATCACTTCCAAGATTTCCAAATATTCATCTTCACTCAATAGTTGTAGATAAGGATTTTCAGAATCTTTAAGGTTCAATTTTTGACGGATAAGATCTTCTGCTTCACCAGCTTGTACTACCACATAACGCTCGTAGTAAACAATGCTCTCCATTTTTTTGGAGCTTGAGCCAAGAAGATATCCAATTTTATTAGGTAAACTTTTGAAGTACCAAATGTGCACAACAGGAACCACCAATTTAAGATGACCCATACGCTCACGACGTACTTTCTTTTCTGTAACCTCTACTCCACAACGATCACACACAATACCCTTGTAGCGAATACGTTTGTATTTACCGCAATAGCATTCGTAATCTTTTACAGGGCCAAAGATTTTTTCGCAAAATAAACCGTCACGTTCTGGTTTGTAAGTACGATAGTTAATAGTCTCTGGTTTCAAAACCTCGCCGTAAGAACGGTCGAGAATAATATCAGGCGATGCAAGGCTGATGGTAATTTTACCAAACCCTGGTTTCGGACGATTTTCTTTTTTAATAGCCATATTATTGAGTGTGTATTATTAATAAGTGTATTTCGTGTGTTTTTGTTCTTCTATTTTATGAAGATAGAGTAAGCTTTTGCATCATTTGTTCCATCGGTTAGAGATGTTGCAACAGTCCCTTTCCAATATTTAGCAATTTCATTTGTTCCATTACTTTCATACCCTGTCGCATAAATAACACTGTCTTGAACTAAAACAGACGTTGCCCCTGCGTCATAATTTCCGTCAGTTAGCTTTATTTCAGCACTAGTTCCGGAATTGATTATTAATGCAATATTATGAGGATATGGAGAGAATGACCCGGTACTGGCTAGATATATATTAGGCACTGAAAAAAAGCGAGCTGATGATACTACGCTATTCCCCACACGGTTAACAGACACTTTAACACCGTTGTCCCATGCTGTTTCTATTGAATAGGTCCTTGATGAATTATCGTATTCATAGCCAGTTACATAGACTTCTCCATTGTATTGAGAAAGACCCATCACAATGCCATTACTTGATTCAATTGTTGGCGTACCATTTTTCCACAGTTTTACTACAGCCTGTGCCCCGATAAATTCCACTCCCGCGACATAAATATCATTACCCAAAGCATAAATAAGTTCTGCCTGTGCAGAATTGGTGCCATCTGTTAAATTAGTTGCAATCCCATTTTTCCAGTATTTAGCTACGGAATGGCTCCCACTAAATTCAAATCCGGCTACAAATACATCAGTATCTTTTACAAATACAGAAGTGGCATAAGCGCTATTTGTTCCATTAGTTAAATTGGTAGCAACTCCATTTTTCCATAATTTAGCTATAGGGACAGATCCTTTCGTTTCATAACCCGCAACATAAATGGACTTAGTAATTGTTGTTGGAGCTGTTGTACCACCCGAATCTTTCTTACAACCAACAAAATTGAAAATGCACAACAATGTTATTGCTGCAATTCTAATTTGTCCGAGTTTATTTTTTTTCATGAAAATAATTTGCATGTGTTATTTTACAAAAATAGAGTTAGCATAGGCAAAATCTGTACCACTGCTTCGGGTTAAAGTAGTAATTAATGCATCATTTTGCCAAACTACAGCATCATTATTCAATTTACCGGCAACGAAAATATCAGTCCCTGAAATGAATATAGTATTAGCACTAGCATTGTCCTTCGAACCATCTGTTAGCTTAGTAGCAACACCATTTTTCCAAACTGTTGCTATATAACCAGATCCGGAATTCATGAATTCTCCAGTTACATAAACATCCGTTCCGGAAATAACAACAGAACGAGCATAAGAAAATTCAGCACCAACAGCTAATGCGGTAGTAATGCCATTTTTCCAAACCCTGGCTTCATATTCTTTATCAATACCAACTGCATATACATCAGTACCCGATGGATAAACAGAAAAAGCAGTTGCACCATTATTCAATGAATCAGTTAAATCAGTAGCTACGCCATTTTTCCAAACTTTAGCGATTGCCCTATTAGTATAAAAATCATTTACGTGTTCATCTCCAGATGTATATATATCAGTCCCTTGAATAAATATAGATCTAGCAAAAGCGCTATGAACTCCATTGGTTACAGATTTAGCAACACCATTTTTCCAGTATTTGGCTACAGCAGTAAAAGTGTCTTTACCATCATATTCACACCCTGCAACGTATATATCAGCCCCTGAAACACAAATAGCATACGCTTGGGATTGGTGTTTTTTATCGGTAAGATATGTGGCTACACCATTTTTCCATAACACTGCATTATAGCCGTCATAACCAGCCACATATACATCCGTTCCTGATACACAAACGGAATAGGCTATTGCATTTTGCGTACCATCGCTTAAATTGGTACCCACTCCGTTGTGCCAGTATTTGGCAACATAGTGTGTGCCATTATATTCCGTGCCAGCTACATAGACATCTTTACCAGAAGATGTAGAAGTACCACCCGAATCTTTCTTGCACCCAACAAAATTAAGCACACACAACAATGCTATTGCCGCGGCTCCAATTTGTATGAGTTTGTTTTTCTTCATAGGAGATATTACAGTACTGTCTAAAATAGCTTATTGAAATTGTATGAATGCCGCTTTTTAAAATATGCGGCATCCATACAATTGCTTATTTATTCAAATTTCAATTCCAAGCCTAATCCTCTCAACTCATTTACCAATACGTTGAACGATTCAGGAATACCTGGTTTTGGTACGTTGTCACCTTTTACAATGGCTTCATACGTTTTGGCACGTCCTACAATATCATCCGATTTAAGGGTAAGCAATTCCTGTAGAATATTGGCTGCACCATAAGCCTCCAATGCCCAAACCTCCATTTCTCCAAAACGCTGACCACCGAATTGAGCTTTACCTCCCAATGGTTGTTGTGTAATGAGTGAGTATGGACCGATAGAACGAGCATGCATTTTATCGTCAACCATGTGGTGTAGTTTGATCATGTAAATGATACCTACAGTTGCTTTTTGGTCGAAACGTACACCTGTTTCACCATCATACAGGAATGTATGGCCGAAATCAGGAATACCAGATTCTTCAACAATATCTTCGATTTCTTTTACACTGGCACCATCAAAGATTGGGGTAGCGAATTTTACACCCAATTTTTCTCCGGCCCATCCAAGTATTGTTTCGTAAATCTGACCCAAGTTCATACGTGATGGTACCCCAAGTGGGTTCAATACAATATCAACAGGTGTTCCATCTTCCAAGAATGGCATATCTTCAGCACGAACGATACGTGCTACGATACCTTTATTACCATGGCGACCTGCCATTTTATCTCCAACTTTCAACTTACGTTTAGAGGCTAGATAAACTTTAGCCAATTTCAATACACCTGCAGGTAATTCATCACCAATAGACAAATTGAATTTTTCGCGTTTATAACGACCTAACTCTTCATTGTATTTGATGTTGTAATTGTGCAACAAGTAGTTGATTAGACTGTCGGTTTCTTCATCGCCTGTCCAACCTAATGGATTAACGTTTGCATAATCTACAGTAGCCAACATTTTACTGTTGAATTTACCGCCTTTACTTAAGAGTACTTCTCCAAAGTTATTGGTAATACCTGCTGAGTTTTTATCTTTTACCAAAGTCATGATTTTTTCCAAAAGAAGTGATTTCAACTCCTGAAGGTTTGTTTCATGAACTTTTTCTATTTTTTCAATAGCTGTTTTGTCTTTCGCTTTCGCATTTTTATCCTTCTTGGCACGTTGGAACAATTGTTTGTGAATAACAGTTCCTTCGATACCGGATGGTGCTTTCAGAGAAGCATCTTTTGCATCACCTGCTTTGTCTCCAAAGATGGCACGCAATAATTTTTCTTCAGGTGTTGGATCTGTTTCTCCTTTTGGAGTGATTTTACCAATCAGAATATCGCCTTCTCCAACATAAGCTCCAATACGAATAATACCGTTTTCATCCAAGTCTTTAGTAGCCTCTTCTGAGATATTAGGTATGTCTGGAGTTAATTCCTCTTCACCTAATTTAGTATCACGAACTTCCAATTCATACTCATCAATATGGATAGAGGTGAACAAATCATCACGTACTACCTTTTCGTTGATTACAATTGCATCCTCGAAGTTGTAACCTTTCCAAGGCATGAACGCCACTTTCAAGTTACGACCCAATGCCAATTCTCCAGCTTGGGTAGCATATCCTTCAGTAAGGAAATCACCTGCTTTTACTTTTTGTCCTTTACGAACAGCTGGTTTTAATGTGATACTGGTACTTTGGTTGGTTTTCTTGTATTTAGTAAGGGTATATTTTTTCAAATCGTCTTCAAAAGATACTAAACGTTCTTTTTCACTACGATCGTAGCGAACATGAATTTCATTAGCATCCACATATTCTACCACCCCTGTTCCTTCTGCATGTATTTGAATACGTGCATCACGGGCAGCTTTACCTTCGAGTCCTGTTCCTACAATAGGTACTTGCGGACGGATCAACGGTACGGCCTGACGTTGCATGTTCGAGCCCATCAAGGCACGGTTGGCATCATCATGCTCCAAGAACGGGATGAGCGAAGCAGAAAGACCTACGATTTGGTTAGGAGCAACGTCCATGTATTCCACTTCGTTAGGAGCAAGTATCGGGAAATCACCTGTTTGACGAGAGATGATTTTTTCGTCGGTGAAGTTTCCTTTTTCGTCCAATGGCATATTTGCCTGGGCAATTTTTGCTGAATCTTCTTCTTCGGCACTTAGGTATTGGTAACTCTTTAAATCTACTTTACCTTCTTTTACCTTACGGTAAGGTGTTTCGATAAAGCCCATATCATTGATTTTGGCATGTACGCAAAGCGTAGAGATCAAACCAATGTTTGGACCTTCCGGTGTTTCGATGGTACACAAGCGACCATAGTGAGAATAGTGAACGTCACGAACCTCAAAGCCCGCACGCTCTCTGCTCAAACCGCCGGGACCGAGTGCAGAAATACGACGTTTGTGCGTAATTTCAGAAAGCGGGTTGGTTTGGTCAAGGAATTGTGATAACTGAGAAGTACCAAAGAAGGAGTTAATTACGGAAGAAAGAGTTCTAGCGTTAATTAAATCAATCGGTGTAAATACCTCATTATCACGGACATTCATACGTTCACGTATAGTACGAGCCATACGAGCCAAACCTACACCAAACTGTGCAAATAATTGCTCACCTACAGTACGTACACGACGATTGCTCAAATGGTCAATATCATCCACCTCTGCTTTACCATTGGTCAAGCGTACAAGGTATTTAATGATGGTAATGATATCTTCTTTACTTAGTACTTTTTTATTGCCACTGATATCCAAACCTAAGCGACGGTTGATTTTATAACGACCAACTTCACCTAAATCATATCGTTTATCAGAGAAGAACAATTTTTCAATAATACCACGGGCAGTTTCATCATCAGGGGCATCACTACCACGCAATTGACGATAAATGTGTTGTACCGCTTCTAATTCTGAGTTTGAAGTATCTTTATTTAAAGTGTTGTAAATGATAGAGTAATCACCACTTACTTCTTCTTTTTGTACAAATACAGTAGCGATTTTCATATCAAGTATTAAATCGATACTATTTTCTGTAAGTACATTGTCGCGTTCCAATATTACCTCGTTACGCTCAATAGAAACTACTTCACCGGTATCTTCATCCACGAAGTCTTCTGTCCAACTGCGTAAAACACGTGCTGCCAAACGACGACCCATATTTGCTTCTAAAGATTTGCGATCGGCTTTTACTTCGTCAGCCATTCCAAATAATTGGAGGATGTCTTTGTCGGTTTCATAACCGATAGAACGTAATAGAGTAGTAACAGGGAATTTCTTCTTACGATCGATATAAGCATACATGACATTGTTAATGTCTGTCGCAAACTCCATCCATGCTCCTTTAAAAGGAATAACACGAGCTGAATATATTTTTGTACCGTTAGGATGGGTACTTTGGCCAAAGAATACACCAGGAGAACGATGTAATTGTGATACAACTACACGTTCAGCTCCATTTACAACGAAAGTACCACGAGGGGTCATATATGGAATATTGCCCAAAAACACATCTTGAATGATGGTTTCAAAGTCAACGTGTTCCTCATCGTTACAACTTAATTTTAATTTAGCTTTAAGAGGTACTGAATAAGTAAGTCCACGTTCCATACACTCTTCGATAGTGTAGCGTGGGGGATCAATAAAGTAGTCTAAAAATTCAAGCACGAAAATATTACGAGTATCCGTAATGGGGAAATTTTCTTTAAACACACGGAACAATCCCTCGTTATCGCGCTTGTCGGGCGTGGTCTCGAGCTGGAAAAAGTCCTGAAATGATTGAAGTTGAATGCCGAGTAGATCCGGGGTCTCGGCTCCATCGTGAATTTTACCGAAATTGATACGGCCGGTAGCCGTCCTTTTTTTTGTAATAGCCATAGTATGTTTAAACTCCTTTTTACGATAGTTGATAAACAGAAAAAACCCGCTCCGTTAGGGGTATCCCTACCGGACAGGACTGTCTGATATTAGCAAAAATTTCCTAAAAAAATTATGTACACGCGCGTTGTAATTCCCTGAAAGGGATTGCAAATGTAACAATAGTACATTAAATGAACAAATTTTATTAAAAATCTTAGCGGCTATTGTGTTAATGTCTTTTTAAAATAATTTTTACTCTTTTAAAGACATTTTTTCGTTGTTTTGTATTAATTATGATGAATTTAATGCAGAAGTAGCTTTATATATTTGATTTTTAAGTCATTTTCCTTATAATATATTTTTATTTTAGGCTATGGCTTTTCTTTAACATTAAACGACTTAATTTAGCCTTAAAATAAAATATCATTCATGAGTATAGCAGAACGACTGTTTCAGTCGAAACAAGAATTGTCGGCAAAAAACCTACAGGAAGGACTAGAATTTTTGGAAATGAATAAAGCCAAAGACGGTATTATTAGTTTGCCTAGTGGTTTACAATACGAAATCATTCAACATGGTAACGGTGCCCAACCCAATGCAACAGATAAAGTTACTTGCCATTATCATGGTACATTGATTAATGGTACAGTGTTTGATAGTTCTGTACAAAGAGGTCAACCGGCATCATTTCCTTTAAACATGGTTATAAAAGGTTGGACAGAGGCGTTGCAATTGATGTCGATTGGTAGTAAATGGCGTCTTTTTTTACCGGCAGACCTTGCTTATGGAGATAGGCATGTTAGTGCTGAAATCGGTCCTAATTCTACACTTATATTTGAAGTTGAGCTATTAGGTATCAACTAAATTTTTAATGAGTTACAAACAAATGAAGGATACGAATCTCGTATCCTTCATTTGTTTGTATAACCTAGTGTAATTCTATAAATCAATTATATTTACACTCATTTCCCAATCAATAATTTTATGAACATGATAAAACATTTATTGCGCAAAGTTGTTTTCTGCAGCTTTTTATTGTCCGTTTCTCTAACGGTGCATGCGCAGGATTTAGATTATCCACTTCCAATTGATCCATCTGTTACTACAGGAAAATTAGCCAATGGGCTTAAATATTACATAAAACCTAATGCAAAGCCAGAAAAAAAAGTTGAATTAAGGCTTGTTGTTAATGCCGGGTCTATCCTTGAAAATGACCAACAACAGGGTTTGGCTCATTTTATGGAACACATGAATTTTAATGGAACGAAGCATTATCCTAAAAATGCTTTGGTAGATTTTTTACAATCAATTGGTATTCAATTTGGTGCAGATCTTAACGCATATACTAGTTTTGACGAAACTGTATTCATATTACCCATTCCAACTGATAAAGTAGGAAATTTAGATAAAGGTTTTCAGGTACTTGCTGATTGGGCGCAGGCTGCACTGCTCACAGATAAGGATATAAATGAAGAACGTAAAGTCGTTTTGGAAGAAAGTCGTGGAGGTAAAGGTGCTGAGGATAGAATGATGAAGATATATCTTCCCAAATTGTTGGCGGGCTCACATTATGCTGATAGATTGCCCATTGGCAAGGATGATATTCTTAAAACCTTTAAACCTGCGTCTATTCGTAGTTTTTATAAAGATTGGTATCGTCCGGATTTGATGGCGGTGGCAGTAGTTGGTGCCATTACTCCAGAAGAAGGTAAAAAACTTGTGGAAAAATACTTTAGTAGTTTGAAAAACCCTGCGAATGAAAAGCCTCGGACGAAATATGACGTACCGGCTTTTAAAAATCAGGATGCAATGGTGCTTACGGATAAAGAAGCTACGAATAAGCAATATAGTATTGTGTTCTCTTCAAAAAAACAGCAGGAAATGCATAGCATGAAAGATTATCGTTCCGCTATTGTTAGAAATTTGTTTATCCAAATGTTGAACAATCGACTACAAGAGCTGACGCAATCTGCTAAACCTCCCTTTGTATATAGCTATGCTTATATAGAAGGTTGGGCACGTGGTTATGAAAGTTTTCAAATTATGGGATCAGCCTCTGGTGATGTTGAGACAGGAATAAATGCATCGGTTGGTGAATTGGTGAAAATTGAGCAATATGGTTTTACTGCATCTGAATTGGTAATTGCCAAAAAACGATTATTGTCCGCGGTTGAAAAAATGTATAAAGAGCGTAATACAACAGAATCGGGTCGAATTATCAACGAATATGTCCGCAATTTTCTAACTGAAGATCCAATACCTGGTATAGAAAATGAATATAAATACAATAAGGAATTGATGCCTACCATCACGTTAAAGGAGACTAATATTGTAGCTTTCAAATATTTAGGAGATCACAGCACTTTCTTTGCTTTGGCAACAAGCCCAGAAGATAAAGAAAATAAAAAAATGAGTAATGAAGAATTGCTTGTAATGGTGCAAAAGGCGTTCCAGCAAAAAGTAGAACCGCGGGCAGAAAAAATAACGGCATTAGCATTATTAGACAAAGAGCCAACTTCTGGAAAAATTGTATCAGAACAGAAGGACAATAAATTAGGAACTACCACCTATACATTGAGTAATGGTGTAAAGGTGACAGTAAAGCCAACAACTTTTAAAAGTGACGAAATAGTAATGAATGGCTTGAAAAAAGGTGGGCAAGGTCAATATACACCCGTAGATAAATCGAATGCTACTATGATGACACAGGTTGTAGAAGCTATGGGTTATGGTAAGTTTACTCCAACAGATTTGAAAGATTTCTTGTCAGGAAAAGTATTGAGTGTGTCTAATAGTATGGGCGCCGCAACTAACAATATTAATGCAAGCTCTTCTGTAAATGATTTTGAAACGATGCTTCAGTTGGTTTATCTTAAACTTACTGCCGCACACAAAAATGAAGAGTTATTTACAGGGTTTATCGCTAAACAAAAAGCATCACTAGAATTTGTAAAATCAAACCCACAATATGCCTTCTTTGATACCCTTAATAAGACACTTTATAATAATGATCCCCGAGCATCTATAACAATACCAACAACTCAGGATTTGGATAAAATTAATGCAGATAGGGTTTTGGAAATGTTTAATAATGAATATGGCAATGCAGACGGATTTAACTTCTATATAGTCGGAAATGTAAATGAAACTGCAATTAAGCCATTGCTCGAAAAATATATAGCAAGCTTACCAGCTAAAGGAACCACGCCAATGTATAACGATAATGGGCTTCGTCCTATAAGTGGTAATCATCAGTTGCAATTCAGTAAAGGGGCGGAGCAAAAAAGCATGATCATTGGTCAGTATTATGGTACAATACCATTTTCTGAAGATCTGGAATTGAAAGCACATTTAGTAACAGATATTTTGAACATTAAAATAATTGAAGAGCTCCGAGAAAAAATTGGTGGTATCTATAGCGGAGGAATGGCTTCAGATGTACGTAGAGTACCATACAGTCGTTATCAAATACAATTGTATTTACCCTGTGGTCCGGAGAGTGTGGATACACTTTTGAAAGCTGCGGATTTGGAAATAGCTAATATTAAAAAGAATGGTCCCTCAGAAAAGGACTTAGCTAAAGTAAAACAAGCGCAATTAGAGAAGTATCGTGAAGATGTAAAGAAGAATAGTTATTGGTCATCTAATTTACAAGGGATCTTGTTTTGGGGCAACGATAAAGAGCGTTTCTTGGAGTATGAGAAAGTAATCAATATGATTTCTGCAGTAGAAATAAAGGAGACGGCTAATTTATTGTTTGATGGTAAAAATAGTTTAAAATCAGTACTTTATCCTGAGGTAATTGAAGTGAAAAAATAATTCAGATTAAACAAATAAAAGCGATTGTATCGAATTTGATATAACTGCTTTTTTCACTGCGGAATAATTATATAGTCAATTATCTAATGAATAAGAAGCATGATTTTGGTATAAAACAACCTATTTTAATGGGGAAAATATGCTCCAAATTAGATGTTGCTACAATTATTGTATTGTCACTGTTGTTTCTCTTTTTTTCGGCTATAGTATTGATGCGTTCCTCCTCTCTTGCTATTACAATCGACGAAGCGATTACGGCCAATACTTTTATCCCTTTCCAATTTTGGGAAATAGCTACCAATCGCCATCCCTCTGCCAACAATCATATCCTGAATACAATCTTAGCGAAATTATTTAGTAATGACGGAACCTGGTTATTGGGGATTAGAATACCAGCTTATCTTGGCTTTGTTATTTATTATTGGGGAGTAATTAAACTTACTAAGCAGCTATTTGAAAATATCATTGTTCAAGTAATTTGTTTTATCCTATTTTTTCTCAATTTACATCTGATTGATTTTTTTTCGTTAAGCAGAGGGTATTCAATAGCTATTGGTGCGGAAATTTGGATGTTGGTTAGTATGTTGTCTTTTCTAAAACCAGGTCAACAAAATAAACGTAATTTGTTGATTCTGTTATTTTGGACAGGTATAATGATCTATGCTAATTATTCATTCTTGAATATGGCATTGTCTAGTCTTATCATATTTGTTCTTTTTTATAATCGTTATTATAGGGCTAAATTTTTATATTATTTAAAAGGTTCCAAACTTATTGTGATTCTAAGTAGCCTTTGGATATTGATGCCTATTGTGCCATTAGTTATGACTCATGCACTGACCTATGGTGGAAAAAACAATTTTTGGTCGGATACAGTAATGGATACAGCTTTTTATGGCTTAAACTTAGATGAAAAACGCATGTTTGTTATTGTTACAATTATTTGCATCATGTTATTAACATATTTAGCAAGTGTATTGCTTCAGTTTTATCGTCAACAGCATTTTCAACCTGAATTTTTGATTATTTGTATCATTGTTGTTTGGGTATTGTTGGTAAATATTGAATTTTATTTGTTCAAGATACCATTCCCAACACAAAGGACTGCATTATGTTTTTTCCCATTTCTGGTCTTATTGTTCGCATTTATATTAGATCGAATTTATCGCTACAAGCAATTGCGATTTATAAATTATATATTGCCATTTTTATTGATTGGTTTTGCAATTCAAAACTTTTCATTTTATAGGACAAAGGATTGGGCAAATGATAATTTTTCAAAGCGAATTGCTCAAATTATTTATGAAAATACATCCAACCAAAAATGTGCCATTCAGTCGCACTGGCTATTTGAACCGGCGATCAGGTATCACCTTAAATTAATCAAACCTTCGATTTCATTTACAATCAAAGAAAAGGATAGTGCTGCAGATTTTATTATTGATTGGCCAGCTCAAATGCAAAATCCAACCCAATATTTATTTATCGACAAAGAAATGCCCATGGGGTTGAGAAAAAGTAACAGATTTGATCCTTGAGCCTCATTACAAATTTTGTACCTTCACGCATTCAAATAATTATCTCCAGACCAATGGCTCAATTGATAAGAAAAGAAGACGCATTAGAGTATCACGAAAAGGGTAGGCCAGGTAAGATAGAGGTAGTGCCTACTAAAGAAACAAAAACACAACGAGACCTTTCATTGGCCTATTCACCAGGAGTGGCTGAACCTTGTAAAGAAATATTTAATAACCCTGAGGAAGCTTATCGTTATACAGCAAAAGGTAATCTGGTTGCGGTAATTAGTGATGGTACGGCAGTGTTGGGCTTAGGTAATATTGGACCGACTGCATCTAAACCTGTAATGGAAGGGAAAGGGTTGTTGTTTAAAATCTTTGCTGATATTGATGTTTTTGATATAGAGTTGGATACTAAAGATGTTGATCATTTTGTCTCTGTTGTTAAGGCGTTAGAGCCAACGTTTGGAGGAATTAACCTTGAAGATATTAAAGCTCCTGAATGTT
>DBTQ01000028.1:0-44970 GCA_002307135.1 Bacteroidetes bacterium UBA1312 | reverse complement strand
TTAAAGCTCCTGAATGTTTTGAAATAGAAAGCCGACTCAAAAAAGAAATGAGCATACCCTTGATGCATGACGATCAGCACGGCACTGCTATTATTTCAGCAGCAGCGTTGCTTAATGCACTTGAGTTAGTCGATAAAAATATCGAAGAGGTAAAATTTGTTGTTAGTGGAGCTGGAGCCGCTGCTATTGCTTGCTGCAACATGTATTTGGCATTAGGTGCTCGTGTGGAAAATATTTATATGTTTGATGTCAATGGTTTGGTTGCGACTTCACGCAATGACCTCAGCGAACAAATGAAACATTTTGCAAAGAGTGGTGCCCTACTTTCAGTTAAAGAAGCATTATTGAATGCTGATGTGTTTTTAGGTTTGTCGGTCGGCAACATTATAACTGGCGATATGATCAAGAATATGGGCGAGAAACCAATTATTTTTGCCCTCGCCAATCCCGAGCCAGAGATTAATTACGAGATTGCAATTGCAACAAGACCAGATGCAATTATAGCAACAGGTCGTAGCGACTACCCTAATCAGGTGAATAATGTTTTAGGTTTCCCTTACATTTTCCGAGGAGCATTAGATGTTCGCGCTACCAGTATAAATGAGGCGATGAAACTTGCTGCAGTAAGAGCCTTGGCTGCTTTGGCAAAAGAACCTGTACCAGATATGGTAAATGTTGTGTATAATGAAAAAAATCTGCATTTTAGCCCATCTTATATTATTCCAAAGCCTATTGATCCTCGATTGCTGACCACAGTTTCTCCGGCAGTTGCTAGGGCTGCAATAGAAAGTGGAGTAGCACGTAAACCAATTACAGATTGGGAAACGTATGAATCTGAATTGTATAGCAGGTTAGGAGCAAATGAAAATATTCTGCGTTTTATCAATAATAAAGCAAAACAGGAACCGAAACGTGTTGTATTTGCAGAAGCTGAAAATCTAAAAATATTAAAATCCGCACAGCAAGTAAAAGAAGAAGGTATTGCCATACCCATTCTTTTAGGAGGAGAGAAAAAAATCAAAGCACTTATTCAGGAACATCAGCTTAATTTAGCTGACGTTACCATTATAGATCCGAAGAGTGAGGAGCAGGAAGCCAACAGACATAAATTCGGGGCATTGTATTTTGAAAAAAGACAACGTAGAGGAGTCAATATCTATGAAGCTAAAAAGCTCATGCGTGACCGAACTCATTTTGGTTGTATGATGGTTGAAACCGGAGCGGCGGATATTTTGATTTCCGGTCTTACTCGTCAATACCCGAATACATTACGTCCTGCATTAGAAATAATTGGTGTTAGAGATAATGTGAAAAAAGTATCAGGAATGTATATGATGCTCACTAAAAGAGGTCCTTTGTTTTTTGCAGACACTACTGTAAATGCAAATCCCACAGAACAGGAATTGGTAGATATCACTTTGCAGGCTGCCGACTTTGTTGCATCGCTCAATATAAAACCAGTGGTGGCCATGCTTTCCTATTCTAATTTTGGCAGTAGTATCTCACCAGAAACTATAGCCGTTAGAAATGCTGTTGAACAGGTGAAAATATTGCGTCCAGAATTGATAATAGATGGAGAAATACAGGCTGGTGTTGCATTTGATAAAGAGTTACTTCGTGAAAACTATCCATTTTCCAGTTTAGTAAATGACTCCCCTAATATTTTGATCTTCCCTAATCTTGCATCAGGAAATATTGCTTACCATTTACTACAAGAAGTTGGTGGAGCAGAGGCTGTTGGCCCCATATTGATAGGCATGAAAAAGCCGGTGCAAGTATTACAGTTAGGAAGTACAGTGAGGCAAATTGTAAATATAGTGGCAATAGCAGTAGTAGATGCGCAATGTAGATGCTAGTGTAGTAAATAGCATTAACTGTCGTCAGGTAACGCTTAACTACCAAAAGCTAAAACGTCCTTCAGTATTTACTGAAGGACGTTTTAGCATAATATTAAAAAACTATTGAATGCCTAATTTAGCTTTTACTAATGGCAATATATTGTCGGATTCTTTAAATACCAATAGGGCGCCGTTTGCAGTATCGAATACATAGTCAAAAGCTTTTTCTTTTGCTACTTCTTTTATTGCTTTGTCCGCTTTGTCCAAAATTGGTTTGAATAATTCTTGTTTCTTAGTGCCTACCTTTTCTTCTGCACTTTTTTGAGTTGATTCAATACGAGCCCCTAAAGATTGAATTTCGCCTTGTTTCACTTCTTTTACTGCATCTGTAAGTGTTTTTTCTTGAGCTTGGTAGTCACTCAACTTTTTTTGATACTCTTTACTCATAGTTTCCAATTGGTCTTCAAAAGATTTAGCATAAGCTTTCAAGTCTGCATCTGCTTTTTTTACTTCTGGCATTACGGAAAGCAATTCTTGAGAATTGATGTACCCAATTTTGTTGGACTGAGCATAAGAGCTAAAAATAGCACCAACAGAGCAAGCTAAAATAAGAATTAATTTTTTCATTTTGTTGATTAAAAGTTGAATTTTTTATGGATTTGCGAAGTTAAATTAAAATAATTAAAGAGCGATTTTTTTACTTCAAAACCCCGAGTGATTTTAACACATCATCACTATGGTCTAATTTTGGGTCAGCATAGAACATTGTAACACCTCCTGCTTTGTCCAATACTAAATCAAAATTTTTGGCAGTGGCCATTTTTTGCACTGCATTATATACTTTGTCTTGTACGGGTTTTACTAGTTCCTGGCGTTTTTTGAATAATTCTCCCTCGTAGCCAAAATATTGTTTTTGTAAATCTTTGGCTGCTTTTTCTTTGCTGGTTATTTCATCTTCCCGTTTTTTACGCATATCATCATTGAGCATTGCACGTTCTGCTTGATAGCTTTTATACATTCGATCTACTTCTTTCATCTTATTATCCACCTCTGATTGCCAGTTTTTTGAGAACGCATCTAATTTAGTTTGTGCATCCTTATAATCAGGAATTTTTTCGAGTATGTATTTAGAATCGATAATGCAATATCTCTGTGCATTCACAGAGTATGTACTAGCTAATAGTAATAATACGGGAATGATTATTTTTTTCATAACGGTTTTATTTTTATTGTAGAATGTATTTATATTTTGAACACGGTACTTCTGACAATACTAAATACAAACGGTTTAAAGTGTTGCCATTTTTAACATTTTTGACACTGATTATTCAGGTTCAAAACCTAGCATGAATGTTATTTTAGACATGTCTTTTATGCTTTTTACACCATTAGCAGGGTCGTAGCGATCTAATCCAATACCGTAATCTAACCCTAATAAACCAAACATCGGTAGGTACATCCTAATACCAATACCAACATCTCTATTAAGTCTAAACGGATTGTAAGTAGTGAAATTAGCCCAAGCATTTGCAGCATCGACAAAAGCCAATCCATATATTGTGGATGTTGGACTGAGTGAGAATGGGTAACGTATTTCTGCAACATATTTGTTGAAAATGGTTGCATCATTTCCATAAATTTCATATCCACGTTGCGAGATAATATCACGACCAATAAAATAGTTCTGACCAGAAAGTCCGTCACCACCTAACTGGAATCGCTCAAATGGCGAAAGACCTATATCCGGATTGTAGTATCCCATGAAGCCCATCTTCGCGGAGAATTTAAATACCATATTACCCACAAGCGTTTTATACCAATCTGCTTTGAATCGATATTTATGGTATTCAATCCATTTGTAACGTTGTTGTTCACTTGCGGTTGTAAAATCAGTTCCACTGAATGCGCTATAAGGTGGTGTGAATTGGAAACTGAAGCTTACATCGGATCCGCTTCTTGGATAAGTAGGTTGGTCAAGTGAATAACGTTGTATTGCTAGTTTAAAATACAAGTTATTGGCATACCCATCTGTGAAATTGGTCAGTAAAGAATAACTTTTCAAAAAGTAATTTTGATAGTTCAATCCATAGCTAAGCACAAAATTATCATCAGGCCATTTTACACGTCTGCTCAAAGTAACACCTCCGCCAACTACTCTTATATAAGAGCTACTTGGGTCTGTGGATGTTGTTGAATATTTGCTGTAAATAAAGTTAGTAGTAAGGGCATTCGGTTTTTTGCCACCAAGCCATGGTTCGGTTAGCGATATATTCAGCGAATTGTAAGTAATACCATTTGACGAATAGTTGACAGCAAAGCGTTGCCCATCTCCTACGGGTAGCGGATCCCATAATTTGGGTTTAAACATATTGCGCAACGAAAAGTTATTAAAGGTAATTCCAATTTGTCCGTAGAAGCTAACGCCACCACCAAAACCCATTGATAGTTGTAGTTGGTCACTTGATTTTTCTACTACTGTGTAGTTGATGTCAACAGTTCCATCCGGATGTGGTTTTGGTTGGATTCCTATTTTCTCGGCATCAAAAAAGCCTAAGCGAGCGATTTCACTTTGAGATCTGATAATGTCTTGTCTGCTGAATTTACTACCTGGCAGAGTCCGCAATTCACGTCTAATTACTTTTTCATTGGTACGATCGTTCCCTTCGATGGTTACATTTTTAATAGTAGCTTGATTACCTTCTGTAATGCGCATTTCATAGTTGATAGTATCACCAACTATTGATGCTTCTACCGGGTCAATTCTAAAATAAAGATAACCGTCATCCATATACAGGCTACCAATATCTTGACCTGCAGGGTCTGGTATAGATCCTGTACGTCGTTCTAACAGTTCTTGGTCATATATATCACCCTTTCGTATCCCAAGTAATTTTGTAAGAAATTCGTCTGTGTATTTGGTATTGCCTTTCCATTTAAAGTCACCAAAATAATATTTACGTCCTTCATTTACTTTGATATCGACATTAACATTTCCATTGGCAACACTATAAACGGTATCAGATATTATTGACGCATCACGATATCCCAATGTATTGTAGTAAGCAATTACTGATTGTTTATCGTCAGTAAATTTTTGATGGTTGAATTTGGAGGATTTAAGGAAATTAGGTCTGAAATATGGATCAAGAGCATCAAGTGTTTTGGAAAGTGATAGAAAACCAAAATTCTTCAAATATTTACTAAATGAGCGTTTTTCTCCATTACTATATACCGACATATCATCTGCGCGGTACAAGGAAATTCTTCCCGCTTCTTTAGTGTTTTTAAGCGCTCGCTTTAATCTTGCTTCGTGGGCATGATCGTTTCCTGCAAAGTTAACCTGATTGATCCTTGTTTTTTTCCCAACTTCAACATCGAATGTTAGAATTACAGAGTTAACAATAATGGAGTCTTTTTTTTCTTTTATTTTAACTTGGGTATTACCGTATCCTTTATCTTCGAAGTATTTTTTAATGCGTACAATTGACTCTTTCTTAGTCGCTTCTGTAATTACTTTTGATTTTACGAGGCTCAATTTTTTCTGAAGTTCTTGAGCTTCTCCTTTGTGAATACCTTTAAAGTTGAAACGACTCAAACGCGGACGCTCTTCAACGTGGATATTTAGAAATACTTTGTCGCCAATAAATTTATCAATAGTTATATTTACATCAGAAAACAATTCTTGTTTCCACAAGTTTTTAATTGCTTTTTGAATAGATTCATCATAGGGTAATTTTACCTTGCCCCCTACGTTTAAACCTGAAACTGCGAGTAACAAATCTTCATCTAAGAAGTTGGCTCCAGAAGTTTTAATACCACCAATGGTATATTCTTTAGGAGCATCGGGTTTGCTCTGTGCTGTGGACAAGCTTACGCCTGATTGTTTGCCCCTCGGCATGGCTATTTGTGCATGTATGGGTGTAATACTGCAATATGTGCAGATACACGAGAGTAGTAAGCTGAGCTTATTGATTTTTGGCATTCTCTGATTGGGGCGTTTGTATTTGTTCACTGATCATACCAAACCGGCGTTCACGCTGTTGGTAATCTAGTATGGCTTGTAAAAATTGTTTTTTTCTGAAGTCGGGCCAATGAGTTGCTGTAAAGTACAACTCAGAATAAGCTAGCTGGTACAATAAAAAGTTACTAATCCTATTTTCTCCGCTGGTTCTGATCATTAGTTCAGGATCGGGGAATGCATGAGTAGAAAGGTATTGATGGAATATTTCGTCTGTAATATCAGTTGGTTGGAGCTTTCCTATTTGTACGTTTTGGGATATTTGTTTTACTGCATTTAAAATCTCCCATTTGGCGCTATAGCTTAGTGCCAATATCAAATTGAGACCTGTATTATTTGCAGTAATACCCATTGCTTCATTCATTTCTTTTTGACAAACTTCAGGTAATGCAGCAAAGTCGCCTATGACATGAAGTCTTACATTATTCTTATTTAGCTCGTCTGCTTCCTTACGTATGGTCGCTACTAATAATTCCATTAATGCCGCAACTTCTTCTTTTGGTCGATTCCAATTTTCAGTAGAAAAGGCATAAAGCGTTAAATATTTAATACCAATTTCACCAGCTACATTCACAATTTCTCTAACACTCAATACACCTTCATGGTGACCATAGATTCGGTCTTGTCCACGTTCTTTTGCCCATCGGCCATTACCATCCATAATGATGGCAATATGCTTGGGTAAGCTTGTTTTGTCGATAGCTTGTTGATCCATATTTGTTGAGCAAAAAACACACCAAGGCGTTGGAAGTGTGCGAAGTTACAAAAATATAGGCTTGCTGTAAGCTCTAAAAATCCATATCAATAGTTTAACGCCGTTTTAACTGCAAAATATATGTTAATCAACACGAAACAATTGACTCAAATTTTGTAATCCCATTCATATTTATGGCTTTTAGATGGCTCCATAAGAAAGTACTCTTCGGGCTTCGTCATGGATAATTTGTAAAGCTATTTCAGAAGGTAATTCTGACTCTTGTGAGACTAAATAGTCAGAAATGTGCATATTTAACTCTTTGGCGGGAGCTTCGGGCTTTAAATGGCTTGCTATTTGGTGTATCATATTAAGCTCTTGTTCCGTTGCTTTTTTTACACTTTCCCACACTTCACGTGATACGTAAATCTGTTGACTCAGATTATGTTCAAATTCACCACGAATAGTTATTACAAGCGCTTGCTGTAATTGCGAAACCGTCATGCCAGTTTGATATACCTTGGGCATCATTTGGCGAGGATGAATACGTTCCATTAGTAACGAAAGTCGCTCATAGGCTTGTAAACGCATACGGATAGTAATATTTTGTGTCTCATGTAGTAAAGCAATTTGTTTGCGCTTAAGTTCAGACACTAGAAATTTTTGTACAATTAAATAGCTCGATAATAGTACAATAAAAGCAGGTATAGTGTATTTAAGTATTTCTAAAATAGTCTCAGTCATATTTTAATTTTAGTCTGCAAATGTAGCGTTATTTTATTTTTGACCATAGGTGGCATTTTTGTCGTTTGAACACTAAACGTCAAGTCCATAGAATGATAAATTGATTGGGGGAGATAGAGGTATTAATTACTCTTTTTCAAGCTGGGCTAAAATACCAAAGCGCCCCAGGTTTGGTGGCGCTGTGATAGGGTTTGTTTTCGGTGAACGCGTCTGTATCGATTAAATACAGACGCTTTAGGGATACATAAGGGCCGTTGAATAGGGTGATTTCGTAGGCTTGGTAAATAGGTATTTGTATCGTGTTCAATAATAAGACGGTAAAATGAAAAAAAAGGTTGGGTGATTGAATGAAAATAATTTTATACAATATGTGGTGGCTCTATTATTTTTTGTTTTTTAACCTGAAAAAAATATTTGATAATATAGAATAGCCGACCTGTTATTGAACAGATCGGCTATTTTTAAATAGGGATGATTAAACTATTTTACTCCATGCATCATTTTCTTTAGCAAGGGTGTTAGTAAAAATAATATGATAGCTGCAATACCTGTTAATACTACAAAAACCATAAAAAATTCATATAAATTGTGAATCTCGTAACCTGCAAATACTGGGTTTGTAGCACTGATTTGGTTAATATCTAATGTTTTTAGTTGTTCAGCTGTTGGTGTAATTGATTTATTTAAAATGCCTTGCAAGTCTATACCCAATTCTTGGGCTTTTTTAAATTTATCACCAGTTGCGGGTATTAGCGAGCCTAATGTTCCTGCTAAAGCATAACCTGCAGCATTGGATAAAAAGAAAACACCAAAAAGTAAAGAAGCAAAACGCTTTGGTGATAATTTACCTACTAATGATAAACCAATTGGTGATAAGCAAAGTTCTGCAAATGTTTGTATTAAGTATAATAATATCAACCATTTAATAGCTAATAATCCACTATTACCCAAGTCTTTTACATTGTGTGCAATAATAAAATAACTTAATGCGATTAAGCCTAATCCTATTGCTTGTTTTACAGTAGAAATAGGTTCTTTCCCTTTTGAGCGTAATTTATCCCAAAGCATACTAAATGGAAATGCAAATGCAAAAACAAATGCGCCATTGAATATTTGTACCATAGATGGGGGCATATTCCATCCAAATATGCTTCTGTCTGTCTGATTATCTGCAATAAATGTTAATGAAGATCCTGCTTGCTCAAATGCAGCCCAGAAAAATATGATAAAGAAACCTACGATATAAATTACCAAAATACGTTGCAATTCTATTTTAGTTAAAGATTTATCTGAAATGATCAGGCCAGCCAATGTAAGACCACTTGAATAGATGATTGGATAAATAATTGTTTTTACAAAATTGGTTCCGTCTAATAAATACCTGAAAGTAAAAAACAATGCGATAAAAGCAATTCCTGCAATAATTAATGATTGAGTAGAAAATACCGCTTTTTGAGCTTCTCCTTCTTCGTAGTGCGAAGCATCATTGTGTTTGGGCAATCCACCTAATGGTTTCCCTTCAGGTGTAACTACATATTTGTTTTTTAAGAAAAAGAATACAGCAGTACCAATAAGCATAGCTATTGAAGCTGCTAGAAAACCCCATTTAAAAGCATGAATATCCCTGATCGTATCAAATGCACCATTAGGAAGCATTTTGTAAGTACCATCCGGTAACTTGATTTTATTTTTTACATCTCCAATCGTAGGACAGATGTATTGCCCTAAGAATGCTCCTAAATTAATACCCATGTAAAATATAGTAAAAGCCGTATCCAATTTGCTCTTTTCTTGTTTTGGGTAAAGGCTTCCTACCATGCTCGAAATATTGGGTTTGAAAAAACCATTTCCGAAAATGATTACGGTTAATGCAACCCACATTAATGTTTTTGCCAAATCCAAATTAGCACCAAAAACGCTGGCACTTGTAAATAACAAGAATTGGCCGGCGGCCATCATCAGTCCTCCTAATAAAATGCAATTTCTGTTTCCAAAAAAACGATCAGAAATAAAACCACCAAGCATAGGGGTAAGGTAGCATAAGCCTAAAAATCCACCATAAATCAAAGAAGCATCCGCTTCTTTCATTACTAATGAATTAACCATAAATAAAGTAAGGATTGCACGCATTCCGTAAAAGTTGAAGCGTTCCCACATTTCCGTGCCAAATAAAACCCACAGACCTTTTGGGTGCCCTTTCGATTCTGTTTGTTGTTGCAATACGTTTTCGGTCATAAATAAAATTTAAGTAAATTTTCTGATTTGACGGGCAAGATAGATAAAATATTCAATCCAAAAAGGGGGATTTTTTTACGTTCTTTGCAGCCGAATAGTTTTTAGCTCATGAATATACTACTACTTGGCTCTGGTGGCCGCGAATCTGCAATCTCTTGGAAGCTTAGTCAAAGTCCCCTTTGCAGTCAACTGTTTATTGCTCCCGGCAACGCCGGTACTGCTGCGTTTGGTACTAATGTAGTACTAGGCATCAATGATTTCGAAGCGATTAAAATATTTTGCATCAGCCATAAAATTGATATTTTATTCCCGGGTTCAGAGGAGCCACTTGTAAATGGTATTTATGATTTTTTCAAAAATGATCCTGATTTAAAACATATTATTATACCAGGCCCAAGTAAGGAAGGTGCTCAATTGGAAGGTAGTAAGGCTTTTTCTAAAAAATTTATGCAACGGCATCAGATTCCAACAGCAGGTTATGCTGAATTTGATGAACACAATTTTGAATTGGGATTACAGTATTTAGATCATCATAGCACACCAATTGTGCTCAAGGCCGATGGTTTGGCTGCCGGGAAAGGCGTGGTGATTACTTCTGATAAAGACGAAGCGAAAGAGGTCTTTACTTCGATGATAAAAGAAGCTCAGTTTGGAGATGCAAGTAAAACTGTAGTTGTTGAACAATTTTTAACGGGTATTGAATGTTCTGTTTTTGCTTTTACAGATGGGGAGCATTATGTTATTTTACCTGAAGCCAAGGATTACAAGCGGATAGGCGAGGGTGATACGGGACCTAATACCGGAGGTATGGGCGCGATTTCTCCTGTCCCTTTTGTGCAGGGTGACTTTATGCAAAAAGTGATACGAAAAATCATAGAGCCGACAGTAAGCGGCTTAAAATCTGAAGGGATATTGTATCAGGGTTTTATCTTTTTTGGTTTGATTAATGTAGGAGGTGAACCCTATGTGATTGAATATAATTGCCGTATGGGTGATCCGGAAACAGAGGTAGTGATGCCGCGCTTAGAGAATGATTTGGTAGCAATGATTCTTAAAATGAACGAACAAAAACTGAATGAAGTAATCGTGCAACACAACCCTAAGGCTGCATGTACAGTTATGCTTGTTTCAGGAGGTTACCCCGGTGATTATGAAAAAAATAAATTAATAACAGGATTAGCGCATGTGTCAAACAGTATTTTGTTTCATGCGGGCACAATAAAAAAAGATAATAACGTGTTTACTGCAGGTGGACGAGTGATTGCAGTTACTTCTTATGGTGAAAATATAAAAGAGGCGCTCGAGATATCTTATGCAAATGCTGCATTAATAAATTTTGAGGGTAAATATTTTAGAACGGACATTGGGTTTGAGTTTTAATAATATTAACATCGCGACGTACCAATAATATTTGAAATACAAGGGAACGAAAAATAGCTTTATTAACTTTGCACTCACCAAATCTAAAAACATGAAGAAAATTTTTATCGCAATTGCAGTGTGCACTTCACAGTTGGCATTTGCTCAATCAGTAGATTCTTATATACTGAAAGTACAGACAGGACAATCATATACGCCACTTACTACCGGTACAAACATTTCGAGCGGTTTACTTTGGGATGAAGAATCATTTAAAGTTCCAATGGGATTTACTTCAAAAATTGGAGATAAAACGATTGATTCGTTTTCACTTATAAATTCCGGTGGTTTTGGCCCGGCTTCTGACACTACCGGACTTATAAATGCTTTTATGGCGATTGCTGCAACTGATTTAGAAGATAGAGGTTGGATATCAGGTACACCAAGTTCTCCGTTACGCTATCTTGTTTCAGGTGTTGCTCCAAATCGTATTTTTAAGTTTGAAATGTTTAATGCCGGATTTTATGAGGAACAGGACATCTATGGTACTTTGAATGACTCCTTGAATCTCCAAATGTGGGTCTATGAAACAACTAATATTATTGAATTAAGGTTTGGTGATTCTAAAATTACTAATCCAACAGATTACTTTTATTTAGGCACATCTACATTAGTTGGGTATATTAAAAATGCAGACATGTTAGCCGATACGCTTAATAAAGGATACAATTTAACTGGCAGTCCATCGGCTCCTATAGTTGATAGTTTTACAGCTGCATCTACATCGATAACAGTGATGAATGCATTTCCAACCTCCGGTACTGTGTATCGCTTTATACCTAAGACTGTCGCTGCGGGTTTGGGTGATCCTGATTTTGTTGCGCAGTTTAAGGTTTACCCAACCCAAACTACAGATTTTATAAACATAGATTATGCACAAACAGAAAAAGCACAAGCGGAGCTAATGAATGTTAATGGTCAAAAGGTTTTACCTACAAGCTCATTAAATAAAGGGAAAAACACTATAGCCGTAAGCAGTTTGCCTAATGGTAATTATATATTGAACATAAATAGTACAACTGGAACTGCAAGTTTCAAGTTCACGAAGCAATAGGTAATATGATTTATAATCATGCAAAGTCGCTTGAAAAATGACATTCAAGCGACTTTGTTTTTGCGCTTTTGCTTCCTGAAATCTTTATTATCTAGTTACATTTGCACACCAATGAAACAATTGAATAGCACATTAGAGTTTAAAAATGCAGTCCAGCTTTTACTGGGTACCGATGTGCTTATAGTAGAGGAGCAATATTGGAAAGTAAATCAACAGGTGCATATTCATAGTTGGTTGGTCAATTATCCGGAGCAAAATTTACCAAGTCAGTTTGGTAAATTAGTATGTGCTAATTCTTCTGATGAACTATTTGATGTAAGTCTTAATTATTTACAGCATCATTTTACAGAATGTTCAACTGCTCGTGTATTTGCCATCCAATTTGATGCAGATTTTATTGCTCAGTGGAACTTAGAGACCTTACTTGCGGAAACGGCATTTAATGAAAATCATAACGGACTACAAATAGTTTTATGCAAGCATACAAGGCTTTTGTTGGATGAATTGCAAGCTGTTTCGCATGAAGGGAGCTTCCCTGAGCGCTTGCTACAAATGGAGTTATCTCTTCAGTTGTTGCGCAAAGCGGTCAACTATATAGGATCAATCAATGAAGTTCATTCTGTTCCGGCATGTAGTTTTTTAAGTAATAATACAGAACGGGATAAAGTGATGCAGGCTCGTGAAATATTGCAATTGGAATACGACCAAACGGTTACTATTCGTGAGCTTTCTCGTAGAGTGGCTATCAATGAATGTTATTTGAAAAAGGGGTTTAAAGCCATGTTTGGAAAGACGATTAACGAGTTTCAACAAGATTTGCGTATTAATAAAGCTAAAAAATTATTGCAAATAGAAGGCTATACTGTTTCGGAGGTTGCTCACACATTAGGCTACAGCAGTATTTCACACTTCAGTACAGCTTTTAAAAAAGCTACAAATATGAAACCTTGTGAGTTACTTAAATAAGTAAGGATTAAAATTGCCTTCGAAATTATTATCTACGAATATTCAAATCTGATCACGCTTGCTACACTTTCCCAATGCCAAAATAAATTTAGGATTATACGTTACCAATAAACGTATAGACGGTTATCATGATTTAGAAACTGTTTTTTATCCTTTACCACAGCTTAAAGATGCTTTGGAAGTATTACCGACAGCCGATAACGTTGAGTCAAGTATGCGCATTTCAGGGAAAGCAATTGAAGGAGATGTGTATGATAATTTAGTTTGGAGCGCATTCCAGCTCATTAAAAGTCATTATCCTGAACGTGTTTCAAATATCAATGTTCAATTGCTTAAAGCCATTCCGATGGGTGCAGGTTTGGGAGGCGGTTCTTCGGATGGTGCATTTATGTTGCGTTTGCTCAATAAGTTCTTTGCTTTAGAGTTGAGTGATAAAACGCTTGCTGATTACGCATTACAGTTGGGTAGTGATTGTCCTTTTTTTATTTATAATACACCGCATTTTGCATCGGGAAGGGGAGAAGTCTTGTCGCCAATAGATGTGGATCTGAGCCGTTACAGCATACAGATTATTTGTCCGAAGATACATGTTGCGACTGCTGTTGCATTTGGAGGAATAACACCTCAGGCTGCAACTTTTGACCTCCGAACGTTGACTGATTTGTCTGTTGAAGACTGGAAAGGCGTTGTCATTAATGATTTTGAACAAACTGTTTTTGCAAAATATGCTGGGCTTAGAGAACTCAAGGAACAGTTGTATGCAGAGGGGGCAATTTATGCATCTATGAGTGGAAGTGGTAGCACTATTTATGGTATTTTTGAAAAAGGAAAGCAATCTTCGTTGACCACCAATACACGTGTGGAAGTTTTTTATTGCGAATAAGCTTTATTGCAACTATAAGTAAGTTTTTGTAACAATAATATTAGCTCAGTTATTTATGAAATCCCAAAGCAAAGCCTATTTCGCGTATCTATTTATTTGTATTGTTTGGGGTACTACTTATTTGGCTATTCGTATAGGGGTGTTGCACTATCCGGCATTTTTGTTTGCCGGAGCCAGACAAGTATTGGCTGGGTTAATACTTGCATGTGTAGCATTAGTTCGCTCATCAAAAGTAAATTTAAGCATTAAAAATCTCCTTTATCAAGCCTTTATAGGTTTCTTATTAATTACCATCGGCAATGGTTTGGTGACTTGGTCAGAGCAACATGTCTCCAGTGGCTTGGCTGCATTGATTTGTTCTACAATGCCAATTAGTTCTGTCATTATTAGTATTATCAGTGGTCGTGAACGATTGAATGGAAGGGTGCTTATTGGTATGTTGCTTGGTTTTGTTGGGGTTGGGTTGATTTTTCAAGATAACTTGCAATATACAGAGGGGCATCTGTTTGCTATTGGCATTGTTGCATTATTTATTGCCACATTTGGTTGGGCTTTGGGGAGTATTCTTAATAAAAATAATAAGAATGTGCTGAATCCTTTATTCAATTCGGCGATTCAACTTTTTTTTGGTGGGGTATTGATGCTCTTGATCAGTCCAATCGCTGACGATTATAGTCATATTGTCTGGTGGAACAAAGATGGTCTGATGGCATTTGGGTATTTAGTCGTTTTTGGATCTGTAATGGCCTATGCTGCATATATGTATGCTTTGAAAGAACTTCCGGTGGGTTTTGTTACTTCCTATGCTTATGTAAATCCATTAGTCGCCGTTATATTGGGTTATTTTGTTCTTCAAGAGCCTCTTAATGAATTTACGATTGTGGCCTTTGTTCTTATACTCTCGGGTATCATAATTGTGAATAGCGTGTACAAAAAGAAACGCAAACTAGCGGCAATACATAATATGCCAACTGAATCTGATATTCATGAATAGGAAATGGACAACTGCATCACTAAAAGTATAAATACAGTCTTATTTTATGAAAGTTTTCATTATTTTAATGTTAGACTTTCGTAGCTTTGATGCCGTTATTCAGCCACAAACAGTAGATGGAAAAAATAGCTGCAGGGCCACTGCTCAGCCAAATAAATATCCCCGAAGACCTTCGCAAACTTAATAAGAGCGACTTACAGCAGGTATGCAATGAGTTGCGTCAATTTATTATTGATTGTGTTAGTGTCAATGGTGGGCATTTTGGAGCTAGTCTTGGCGTGGTTGAATTAACTGTAGCATTACATTATATACTCAATACGCCCGATGACCAATTGGTTTGGGACGTAGGCCATCAGGCTTATGGGCACAAAATATTGACAGGTCGCCGTGAGGTTTTTCATACTAATCGTCGTTATGGGGGGATTAGTGGTTTCCCTAAGCGCGACGAAAGCGAATACGATGCTTTTGGTGTCGGGCACTCTTCTACTTCTATTTCTGCTGCTTTGGGTATGGCTATTGCCTCTAAATACCAAGGCAATAATGATCGCCAGCATGTGGCGGTAATTGGTGATGGAGCCATGACAGCAGGTCTTCCTTTCGAAGCATTGAATCATGCAGGGGTGAGTGGTACCAATATATTGGTAGTACTCAACGACAACAATATGTCGATTGACCCTAATGTTGGTGCGCTTAAAGAGTATCTGACAGATATTACTACATCGCCAACCTACAATAAATTGCGCGAAGATGTATGGAAGTTATTAGGTAAGTTACCTTATCCAGACTTTCAACGCGAGATGGCGGGTAAGTTGGGCGCGGGTCTTAAAGGAATGGTTTCCAGACAGAGCAACTTATTCGAAGCTTTGGGTATGCGGTATTTTGGACCGATCGACGGACATAATGTATTGAAGCTTGCAGAAACGCTAAAAGACCTTAAAGATATACCTGGTCCTAAATTGTTGCACATTAAAACAGTGAAGGGTAAAGGCTATGACCTTGCGGAAAAAGACCAAACACTCTGGCATGCGCCCGGAACCTTTGATAAGGTAACAGGTAAAATAAATAAAAAAGTTACTATTGTTCCTGAACCTCCAAAATATCAGGATGTATTTGGACATACTATTCTTGAATTGGCGGAGCTCAATCCCCAAATTATGGGTATTACTCCGGCTATGCCTTCAGGTTGTTCGCTCAAAATAATGATGGACAAAATGCCTGACCGAGCCATCGATGTTGGTATTGCGGAGCAACATGCAGTAACGCTGAGTGCTGGTCTAGCGACAAGAGGCATGAAAGTGTTCTGCAATATTTACAGCTCGTTTATGCAACGTGCTTACGATATGGTGATACATGACGTGGCGATACAAAAACTACCTGTTATTTTTTGTCTTGATCGTGGTGGTTTGGTGGGTGATGATGGAGGAACACATCATGGCGCGTATGATATTGCATACATGCGTGTGATTCCTAACATGATTGTAAGTGCGCCGATGAATGAATCGGAGTTGCGCAATTTAATGTACACTGCGCAGTTACCTGAAAATACAAATCCCTTTGTTATACGTTATCCGCGGGGGCAAGGCGTAATGCCTGAATGGCGCACGCCGATGGAAAAGGTAAGCATAGGGAAAGGACGAAAAATACAAGAAGGTGAAGAAATTGCAATTATTACATTTGGGCATGTAGGTAACTTTGCGGTGAATGCTTGTCGCGAATTATTGACAGACGATCTTCGCCCTGCACACTATGATCTTCGCTTCGTAAAACCAATAGACGAGGCAATGCTCCATGAAATTGGCGGTCGTTTTAATAAAATTATTACAGTAGAAGATGGTACGATTGTTGGTGGAATGGGCTCTGCGGTTTTGGAGTTTATGAATGCACATGATTACCACCCACAAATAAAGATGTTGGGTATTCCTGATAGGGTAATAGAACACGGCAAGCCCGAAGAGTTACACAAAGAATGTGGCTTTGATGCGGCTGCTATTGCAAATGCTGTAAGAGAGCTGATGGATGTGACGGTGATGGAATCCATGAGTTAATCCTATCTAGTAATATTGTCAACAATCAAAGTCATGACTGAATTAATTTTTATAAACTTTTCCGTCTTTTATTACAATTTTTTCGGAAAGGAAATTTTTATAATTGTCAAATGGATTTTTTTCAAAAATAACTAAGTCTGCTTTTTTACCCGCTGAAATGGAGCCATATTTATTTCCTAAGCCCATCGAATTTGCTCCATTAATTGTGGTGATTTGTAAGATATCTTCTATCGAAAACCCTGATTCATGTAATAAAAGCAGCTCAGATAAAACTGCCTTTCCCCCATCTGAACAGTCTGTTCCTATAGTTATTTTCACGCCTTTTTGATGAGCAATTTTTAAAAGATTCATCATAATGTCAAAATCTTCGTTGAATAGTTTTCGTTCGGCATCTGTTAAAACTTCTGGTATTTCTTCAGTATTTAATCTGTTTACAATAAATGTGCGGAAATAACTTCTGCCGGTATAAGAAGCTAAAACATGGATAGCAGTACTTAAATACGCATGTTCGTTTGCCATTTTCTCAATCAGCACATTCATTTTTTCCTTTAATAACGGCTTGTTTTCTATGTATCTGAAAGCCTCGAAAATAGGTGGAATAAAAGATTTTAATTTTATTTTTTTTTGAAATTCTGAATTGTAATCCATCCAGTCAGCGTTAGAATTTAGAACACTTGATTGCAAAGTAAGTAAATGTTCAAAATTCTTTAAGCCATAGGAAAGGGCGGAGTCGATAGGTACATTATACTCTAAGTGCGCACAGGTATTCATGTTAAGCTCGGATGCTTTTTTCATTACAGCCTTAAATTCGGGAATTCTTAATCTTGAATACAATTTGAGATAATTAATGCCCATGTCATGATATTCCTGCACTTTTCTTGCTGCATCTTCCGGATCTTTTACTTCTATATGGCCAATATATGGAACTCTGTCTTCATCAGAAATAAGCGCACTACCACAAATAAAAATATTGGGAAAATCGGGAGTTGGATGTTGTTGCCATTTCAATGATTCTTTTATCCATTGCTCAGGTTGTCCCACATCTTTAATAGTCGTTACACCATATTTAAGAAACGTTTCAGCGATTCTCTTTCTATAGATACTGACTGAGTCCTTGCTAATATAAATGGGCGCTTTTTCATAGTCTCCTAAAATGTTGCCTAAATGAGTATGTGTGTCGAAGAAGCCTGGACTAACCAATCGTCCTTTCCCTTCAATCGTCTTTTTTGCATTAAAAGATTCCTTTGAGGAAATAACAGAAACAATCGTGTCAGCATTGATGAGTATTGTTTGGTCTTCTAATACTTTTTTATTTTCAGCATCAAACACCTTTACATTGGTTATTGCTAGGTCGTATTGTTGCTGATGGCTGCAAGAAAATAAAGCAAATGAAAATAGGAGAAAATACAGAACTCGAATGCTTGATAATTTCATGCGTTAAAATAATTTTTCTGCTTACGTGAAATGGTTATGTTCTGTCATCAACCTGCACTTGCAGCTAACGGGCAGGGCTTTATGCAGGTTGGGAATTAATATTCCGTCTGCCAGGAACCGCTGCCCAATTGAAAATATAAATATGAAGTTAACAACAAAAAGCCAAATAGATATTCTTCTGCCGGAACAAAAGTACAGCGATGCAAACAGCCAAAGTTTTAACGCCCAGTCCCACTTGCAGCAAAATCGTGTTAGTGGCAGTTATTCTTCTTCGTCGTCTGCAATAGCTTGATTTACTTTTTTTAGCATCTCCTCAATCCTTGTTTTTTCTTCACTTGATAGCCCTGTGTATTGGTTGTCCTCAAACTTATTTCGTTTAAGAAGTTGCTTAATCATTTCAGTATATGAAAAATCCTCTGCGACAGTTCCTGTTGCAAGTTTTACTGAAATTTCGTTTTCCTTATTTTTTGAAAATATAAGTTTCATATTAATCGGTAAATTTTTTAAGATTGTATTTCTTCACTCTTTTTTTAATTGAAGACTTTCCTCCGTCAGTAATTTCAGCTATATGGTCAAGTACGTTTTTCTTGTCTATTTTCCCTTCAAGAGAGCCAGACCTAATAATAATTTTGTTGTTTAAGTTGTTGCACAAAATAACATTTTGAGCATCAGCTAACATTGGAATTGTAGCATTATGTGAAACTAGAATAATTTGTTTCTTTCCCTTTATTTTTTTTATAGCAGAAACTAAACCGCCATTAATATAGCTTGTAGCAAGATTGTCTTCGGGTTGGTCAATAATTATAGGAGCAATATCCTTATCATAACCTAAGATTATGTCAAGAATAACTGATGTTTTCCAACCTGCACTTAGGTGTTCGAATTCTCTATTGTCATTGGTGATAATCTTATATTTTTTAACATTATAAGATTCGAAATCTTTATAAACTCGCTTTTCAAAGTCATCATAATCTTGAACTTTAGGAGTTTGCTTTTTGTAATTAATTTCAAAAAGTGATTCAGGTGTTATGTCCTTAAACTTTAATATTTTTGAATCCGTTTTAAGATACTTGTTAATGACTTCTAGAAAAATATCTTTATTGAGTTTAAATCCGTTTTCAATATAGAGTTTATGCCCCATTGATTCTATTTGCTCAGAATCAAACTTTACACTATACTCAGATATTTGTTTTAATATGCTTTTAAACTTTTTTGTATTAGCTGAATATTTTCTTATTGATTCAATCAGTTTATCAAAGCTTTGCTTCTTCGTTTGCTCTTCAGCATTTTTATCTCTTAATTCTCTATCTAGTTTTAATTTTTCGCTTGAAATAATATTCTTTATTGTAGTAGAAAAGTTGGCCGCATTAAATACAGAGTCGAGTTCCTTTTTAAGTTTGGGGATTAGTTTTTTATCGTGTTGAATGAATGGATTGCTTTTTAATACATTTTCAATATCATCCAAAATGTTTGTATGTTCTTCATACTGTTGTTCTTTATACTCAATTATATTTTTTTCTTTTGAAGTTGGTTGTAGTTTGTCGAATACATTTCCTTCAATTTGCTTTGTTGTAATTAGTCTTGATAAAACTGGTATTTTTTTTAGTGCTTTATCTTCTTTTTCTAAAACTTTAACGCATTCTATTAGCTCTTTGAACTGCTTTTTAAGATTTCTTAAATTGTATTCAATTTTGTCTTTAACATCACTATCTCCAGGGAAAACATTTTTTATTATTTCGATGTTGTCTATTTTGTCATCGGTCGCTTCATTGACTACACTCATAATGTAGTTTTGAGATAAATAATGCGGCGTAACTCCAGATGGATTGTCAATTTCAAGTTTTTCTACTTCATATTGGCTGTAATTACTAGTAATAAAATCATTTGTTATTTTTCGATAGATGGAATCAACAAGAAGAGTTTTCCCACTTGAAGAGCCTCCAATAACTACATTTAAACCTTGTGTCAAGTTAATTTCTATATCAATATTTTCTTTTTTGTGTTTTACACTTCTGATATTTTCTGACCATAATTGAGGTTTATCTACAGAATATACTAGTCTTGATGATTCTGATAATGACAATCGCAGTCCTTCGTATGTAGGCTCTGCCAATATCCAAGTTGGAATAAATGGTTGAGCATCTTTAGCCTTCGCATTAGGATAATCTTTTGGGCTATAATTGTCGGTGCAAGTAACAAGATTGACAAAATCATTTATTCCAAGTTTCTTAAAATATTGCTGTGTCTTTTCTAATCCAGTATTTCCTCTTGCAGTAAAACCATCAAATTGATTGTAATAAATACTTCTTTCCATTGTAGTATCGAATTTTACACCTGCAGGTATTGAAGTATCGAAAGTGCAATGTGATTGTCCGCCGTGTGGAAGTAATAAAAAATCATAAGAGTCAAATAGATTGATTATTTCTTCAATTTTTGGAATTGATTTGTCGGTTTTTACTACAACCTTAGTTGGGTATAATTTGTCAAGCTTTTTGTTTAAATCTTTTAATATGTCCTGTGTTATATTTTCTATGTTAAAGTAAATATGACAATGGTATGCAGGGCATTCATCATAGTTTTTTATGTGAAGTTCAACACCTACAATAATATTTATTCCTTTTGCTATCGCCTTGAGATAAATGTCTTCATTAATAGTGTTGTGGTCAGTTAATGAAATTAAATAGTCGGTACTTTTTGAATATTTTTTTATGTTTTTGTCTAATAGTTCAATGTCATAAGACTTGTTTAAGGAATTAGGGTCATCTGATGTATGGATATGTAAGTCAATGTATATGGGTGTCATATATCGTGAGGTTTCTTTATAATTGCCTCTAACTCATAAATAGACGCAACTGTCCATTTATGCCAGGTAGCGAAAAATTGTTTATAAATTATTTATGATTAATCAATTGTATTTTTTCTGATATGGAACAAACCTACACATAGTAACCTTGCCAAAGCGGGGAAATTTCCCTGCTTTTTAAAAATACTTGGTTAATGAATTGCTAACAGCGTTGGTTATAGCAGCTTGAGCTATCAATTTACTAGGTCGAGCTACCATTTTATTAGGTCGTCCTACCGTTTTACTAGGTGCACCTACCAATTTACTAGGTCGAGCTATGGTTTTACTAGGTGGAGCTATCATTTTATTAAGTCGAGTTATCAATTTACTAGGTCGTCCTACCAATTTATTAGGTCGAGCTATAGTTTTACTAGGAGGAGCTATGGTTTTACTAGGAGGAGCTATCATTTTACTAGGAGGAGCTATCAATTTACTAGGACATCCTACTGATTTACTAGGTCGAGCTATGTTTTTACTAGGTCGAGCTACCGATTTACTAGGTGATCCTTCCATTTTACTAGGTGATCCTGCCTCCTCCTAAAAAAACTTGACACTTCATTAAAACAATATTTAGCAGCACTCTAAAAATTGCTGTTCACTGTTGTACGGATGTAGTGTCTGAAATTTGTTATTGCTTCTGTTATTGTTCTTGGTATAATTATAGCGGCTTTTATTTAAGACTTCAAAATCGCTTACATTAGCATTCGAAAAAACAAATAGAAGCATGAAGATTTCATTTCACGGAGCAGCCCGTACGGTTACAGGATCAAAACATATTATACACTTGAGTTCGGGCAAACAAATATTACTCGACTGTGGTCTTTTTCAAGGAATGGGTAAAGAGACTTTGTCTTTAAATCAGGACTTTGGTTTTGAACCTTCAGAGCTTACTTATGTGATTGTTTCACACGCACATATTGACCATGTTGGTTTGTTACCGAAATTGGTAAAAGAAGGATACAAAGGGCCTATTTATTGTACTGATGCTACTGAGGATTTGGCAAAGATCATGTTGATCGATTCGGCACATATACAGGAGTCTGATGTGGCACATATCAATCTACAGCGAGATGCGGAAGGACGGGAGCATGTAGAGCCATTATACACGGAAGAAGATGCAATGAATGTATTCCCGTTATTCAAAGTTGTGCCTTACAATACACCTACTATAATAGATGAAGAAATAGAACTGTTGTACACGGATTGCGGTCATATATTAGGCAGCGCTGCTATTAATCTTAAATTGAAAGAAGCCGGCGAAATAATACGTCTTACATTCAGTGGAGATATTGGTAGATACAGGGATATAATATTGCGTTCTCCAGATACATTTCCTCAGGCTGATTATATTATTATGGAAAGTACTTATGGCGATAAACTGCACGATACGGCAAAGCCTATAGTCGATGATTTGTTGAAATATATTACAGACACTTGCCTCCATAAAAAAGGACGGCTGATTATTCCTGCATTTAGCGTGGGGCGTACACAGGAGTTGCTTTATGCACTCAACAGGCTCGAACAAGAAAACAGATTGCCTGATTTAAAGTACTTTGTTGATAGTCCACTGTCATTAAAGGCAACAAAAATTATCAAAGATCATCCGGAGTGTTTTAATAAATATGTACAACATTTATTGAAAACGGATCATGATGTATTTGATTTTAAGGGTTTGAATTTTATAGAAAGTGTAGAAGAGTCAATTGCACTTAACGATAATAGAGAACCTTGTGTTATTATTTCTGCGTCGGGTATGGCAGAGGCTGGTCGTGTCAAACATCATATTGAACATGGTATCGACAATCCGAACAATACGATATTGATTGTTGGGTATTGTGAACCCCAATCTTTGGGAGGCAGGTTAAGTGCAGGTGCTGATCATGTTAGCATCTTTGGTAAACAACATGAAGTAATGGCCCAGGTAGGTATTATAAAGAGTATGAGTGCCCATGGTGACTATGAAGATATGTGTCAATGGTTGGCTTGTCAAGATCCAAAGCAGATACGTAAATTATTTTTGGTGCATGGTGAGTATGATGTACAGCAACATTTCAAATCAAGGTTGATTAAAAAAGGTTTTGTTGATGTAGAAATTCCAGAGATGCATCAAACTATTGGCTTGGGCTAGAGATGCATTTAAAATATAATGCCGTGTTTTGATAAAAGAAATAATGCTCATTTGAATCTATTCAAATGAGCATTATTATCAACTGATATTAGTTCTAGATACTAGCCATGTGTACCTTCTGTTGTAATTCGTCCATTTTTTCTTTGTAATCATTATCTGTATCCATCAGGTCTTCTACTGTTTGACAAGAGTGAATAACAGTTGTATGATCGAACCCTCCAAAATGTTCGCCAATGTTTTTAAGCGAGCTCTTGGTGAATTTTTTAGCTAAGAACATCGTTATCTGGCGTGCCTGTACGATTTCTCGTTTACGTGTTTTAATGAGTAACTTATCGTAAGGAATGTTGTAATGTTCACACACCATCTTTTGAATACTTTCTATGGTCAGTTCGCGCGTGTTCATCTTCACCAAATTCTTCATTACACGCTTTGCAACATCAAGGTCTATTTCTTTTTTGTTGAGTGTTGCCTGTGCAAAAAGAGATATCGAAGCACCAATCAGATCACGTACATTATTCTGAATATTGAAGGCAATATATTTGACCACATCTTCTGTCAACTCCATGCCGTCTTGCTTCATCTTCAGGCGCAAAATTTCCTGACGTGTTTCAAAGTCGGGTGCTTGTATATCCGTGTTTAATCCCCAGCGAAAGCGACTTAACAAGCGTTCTTGCATACCATCTAAATCTTTAGGAGCAGTATCGCTGGTCAAAATAATTTGTTTACCACCTTGGTGTAAATGATTGAAGATGGCGAAGAATACTTCTTGAGATTTTGGTGCAGAAGTAAATATATGGATGTCGTCGATAATGAGTACATCTATCAATTGATAGAAGTGAATAAAATCGTTGACTTCGCCACTTTTAGAATGGTCGATAAATTGATTGATGAATTTTTCAGCACTTACATACAATACGGCTTTGTTGCTGTGTAAGCGGCGCACTTCATTACCTATAGCTTGTGCAATATGTGTTTTGCCTAAACCAGTACTGCCAAATATTACCAAAGGATTGAAAGATGTAGCGCCAGGCTTTTGAGCCACATTGAGGCCGGCTAAGCGAGCTACACGATTACAATCACCTTCTACTAAATTATCAAATGTAAGATTAGGATTAAGTTGTGGGTCAATAACAGTGCGTTTCAACCCCGGAATAGAGTAGGGGTTTTTGATATTCATCGGATCCTTGATGTGCAAAGGCAAATCAACGATATTACTACCTGCCGATGGTTTGGGGTTAATACTGCCCGGCATATTCACTACGCTATTGATTCCTCCATTGCGCGATGAATTTCCATCTACCATTACAATTCTATATTCCAGTCCGCCATCTTTACCTAATACTCGTTTAATAGTCTTACCCAATAATTCTACATAATGTTCTTCAAGCCATTCATAAAAAAATTGACTTGGTACTTGAAGGGTCATAATATTGTTGTCAAGCGATACAGCTTTTATTGGATCAAACCAAGTATGGAAAGCACGTTCATTTACGTTGTCCTGAATAATGGACAAACACTTTGTCCATGCAACAGTCGCATCGTTAATTTGAGGATTATTCTCTGTATTGTACTTGTCGAGCATCTTTATTCTTTCTCCTTCTGTGTATTTTTAATAAAACCCTTTATTGGCAATAGTTTGAGCTAATTTATGTGTATTAGCTGTGGATAATTTCCTTTTGTAAGTGGTGAACGAAGTTGCTAACATTTTGTTGAAAAAAAAACAAAATTCTATTTGTTTATTTCCCGATTATTACAGTTTGGGCATTGGCGGATAAAATCTTTTTTTTGTCGGAAAAAATATAATCTATACGCCCTAGTTTTACTCCGCCCCAACCTGCCTGAACAATTAATACATCCCTCTTTTTTTTATTCTTGACAATGAATGGCTTATCTAAAAAAGTATGTGAATGACCTCCTACAACCAAGTCAATATGCTCCGTTTCTTGTGCTAATTTTTTATCATTTACTTTTTTCGAGAAAAAATTTTCGAAGCCGAGATGAGACAAGCAAATAATAAAATCGCAATTTTCTTTTTGTTTAAGCACAAGCGCTGTCTCATTAGCTATTTTTACAGGGTCTAAATACTTAATGCGTTTAGCAATTGGATCGGCTACTAATCCGTTTAGGTCAATACCAATACCTATAATGCCAATTTTCATGCCGGCTTTTGTGATAGTTGTGTATGGCTTTATTTTGCCTTCCAGGCTAGTACCTTCAAATCCATAATTGGCCACTAATATAGGGCATTTAATATTTGATAATTGCTCCGCAAGATTTTCAATGCCACCATCAAATTCATGATCTCCAATAGTAATGGCATCATATCTCATGAGGTTCATTGATTCTATTTCCGGAATTCCTTTATAAGTGTCAAAATAATCAGTGCCCTGAAAAAAATCTCCAGCATCGAGCAGTAATACATTGGCTTCTTCTATCCGTATTTTATTAATTAAAGTTGCGCGCCCGGCTACACCTCCCAAATTTGCAAACTTTACCGCATCTGATGCAAATGGCTCTAGTTGGCTATGCGTGTCGTTACTGTGTAAAATGGTCAATCTTTCGACGTTATTACCTGCAAGGCTTTTGAATGGAATACTGTTTGTAAGTAATAGTCCTCCTATAGCTGCGCTTTGTTTTAAAAAGGTTCTTCTATTCTGCATAACTTATTCTGTTTTCTATGCTTGAATGCACTTGTTTGCCCGCGTTGTTTAAAGTTTGACAATAATTAATTAATGCCGTTCGCACGGATATACCTGTTACTAGTTGTGGTTCTGATTTTAATAATCCGCGATGTACATGTGCTCCTGCATTTACCAAAAAATTATTAGTAGCAATATTATATACGAGATTATCATTTAGAGGAACACCATCAATTTTTATTTTTGTTGCTCTGTTACTGTCTATCACAAACGATATACCACTTACCGGCCAACCTTTGTTTTGAGCAATGGTATCGCAAAGTCGCTTGAGTAAACTCCCTTGTACGGACACAATTACAATTTTATTATCGAATGGAATTATTTTATAGAAATCGGCACGACTGATTGTTCCGGGGGCAATGTAATCAATACCGATGCTACCATAATTGATGATACTGGCTATTACTTTTTTATTTGTACTCTGCGCACTTTGTAAAATGACATCTGCAATCCAATTACCCATAGTACTTTCTGGTTGTGCTTTACTTAGTGGTACATCTGTTCGTACAATTGCTTCTTGCATTTTATTATTTAAATCAAGTTTATAATATTGTACCAAATGAAGTATAGCACTATCTGTTGTTTCAGTTGCGTTCTCTGTTACTGAATATTGTTGTGCAGATTGATATAGGACATGGAATTTTTTTTTTGCACATGCTGAAAGTATAATCAGTAATAACAAACATCCAATTCGTTCTTTTACCAAGAAGCATATTATTTTGGAGCTGTTGTAAAATTTCATGGTCTTTATTGTGGATAGATAATATGCTCAAATCGATTACTTAATGTTGTTTTAGTTTTATTTAAAATTAAAAATACTTTAAAAAATAAACAATCAGACTAAATATTTTAATACCACTGCTTTGCTTGGCATAATTTTTTAACCAAGGATTAAAAATCAAGAAATAGAAAGTAAAGCGGGAACAAGCGATAAGTTTTTTTAACTTTGCGCTCTTGTATCAATAAATAACCAAAATCAGTTAATGGCAATATTAGGTTCTCTTATTTCTCGGTCGCTCAAAATTCGTAAAAAGTTTATACCACCAGTAGCCACAGGTATCGTGTATCAACGACATACATTGAGGCAATTGTTGGAGCGGGGACAGTACACTGCATTTGGTAAGCATTATGGTTTTGGTGAGATTTTGTCTGAAGAGGTTGATTTTGTAAAAGCATTCAGAGAACGAGTTCCTTTTCATACCTATAATGAAATGTATAAAGGCTGGTGGCATCGATGTATTGAAGGGGAAGAAAACGTTACTTGGCCAGGTAAAGTCAAATATTTCGCATTGAGTTCGGGAACCTCAGAGTCTGCGAGCAAGCATATCCCCGTTACTCAAGATATGATTAAATCCATCAAAAAGATGGGCTTTAAGCAGCTGTACAGTATGGCAAATTTTAATGTGCCAAGCGTTGCATTTCAGAAAGGGATATTAATGTTGGGCGGTACTACCACGCTCTACGAAAAAGGCGAATACTATGAAGGCGATATGAGTGGTATAAGCGCCAAAAATATGCCAAAATGGGTGAGCAATTTACTCTATAAACCAGGCAATAAAATATCTAAACGAACCAATTGGGAAGATAGAATAAAGCTCATTGTACGAAAAGCGCCGCATTGGGATGTTGGTACTATTTGTGGTGTGCCGGCTTGGGTTCAGATCGTTTTAGACCGTATTGTCCAGTTTCATAAAGTTAAAAATATACACGAAATATGGCCAAACCTTAGTGTTTATATTCATGGAGGAGTTTCTTTTGAGCCCTATCGCGAAAGTATCAATAAATTATTAGGACACCCAATTACTTATATAGAAACCTATATGGCTTCTGAAGGATCATTTGGCTTTCAAGCTAGGCCAAATGAACAAGGCATAAAGTTGGTGCTCAATAACAGTATTTTTTATGAGTTCTCGCCCTTTACCCTCGACAATTTCGATGAAGATGGAAATCCGAAAGAGGGATTAAAAACTTACCTGATCAATGAGGTTGACGAGCATACAGAGTATGCTGTTATGATTAGTACTTGTTCGGGTGCTTGGCGTTATTTCATAGGCGATGTGATTAAATTCACCAATGCTGCAGAATATGAAATTATAATTACGGGAAGGACAAAACAATATTTGAGTCTCTGCGGAGAACACACTTCTGTGGACAACATGAACAAAGCTATTGATGTTGTTTCACGTAAGTTGGATATTACTATTCGTGAATTTACTGTTGCAGGCTTGCAGCATGATGGCCTTTTTGCACACAAATGGTTTATTGGTTGTGATAATCCCAATGTGGATGTAGAGCAAGTAAAAACAATTATTGACGAAACACTTTGTGAGATTAATGATGACTATGCAGTAGAACGAACCTCGGCATTAAAGGACGTACTCGTTCAAATTGTCCCCAGCGATATTTTCTACAAGTATATGCGATTCAAAGGTAAAGAAGGGGCGATGAATAAATTCCCGCGTGTAATGAAAGGGAAAACGCTTGAAGACTGGGAAGTATATTTAAGAACGGAGTGTAATAAAGAGGTACTATTATAATCTATTTCAAAACAAATTATAAAACGACTAACAAAAAGTATATTATGCAACATAAAGAGGGATATGTATCCACTACGCTTGACCATGGTATTGCAACGATTGAATTTTTTCACCCTTCGGGAAACTCGCTGCCAGCCTCTATTTTGACTGATTTAGCAAAAACAATTAATGATATAGGGATTGATGAACGTGTGAAAGTAATTGTATTGCGCAGTGCCGGAGAAAAGGTATTTTGTTCCGGAGCATCTTTCGATGAATTAATCGCAATAAACAATGAAGTGGAAGGTACTAAGTTTTTTAGTGGCTTTGCACATGTTATTAATGCCATGCGTAAATGCCATAAGTTTATTATTGTTCGTGTGCAAGGTAAGGCTGTAGGTGGAGGTGTTGGTATTATTGCAGCAGCAGATTATGCAATTGCTTGCGACGCGGCTGCCGTTAAATTGAGTGAATTAGCTGTAGGTATTGGTCCATTTGTTGTAGGGCCTGTGGTCGAAAAGAAAGTAGGTAATTCGGCCTTCACTCAGTTGGCTATTGATGCTACAGAATGGCGCAGTGCAGAGTGGGGTAAAAGGAATCGTTTGTTTGCAGAAGTGTATGCGACAACTTTGGAGATGGACGATGCTGTAGCGAGACTGGCGGATAAATTGGCTCATAGCAATCCAGAAGCAATGGCAGAATTGAAAAAAATATTTTGGAAGGGAACTGAGGATTGGGATAAGCTACTGATAGACAGGGCTGCGATTAGTGGCAAATTGGTATTGAGTGATTTTACACGCAACGCCATTAATAATTTTAAAAAGAAAAACTAAAAGTTAACCTACACTTTTGATTAGTGTCAGGCAATTTTGTTTTTTTGCTGTTTAAAATTCACTATAATCTGCTCATTAAACATTTAATATTCTAAAACATAAAAAATGAAAGGACCTGTTTCCCAATTTATAGAACATCATTATCGTCATTTCAATTCAGCTGCGCTTGTAGATGCAGCAAAGGGTTATGAAACACATTTGCTTGAGGGTGGTAAAATGCTAGTATCACTGGCAGGAGCTATGAGTACAGCTGAATTGGGTATTTCATTGGCCGAAATGATTCGTCAGGATAAGATACACATGATATCCTGTACAGGAGCAAATCTTGAAGAAGATGTGATGAACCTTGTAGCGCACAATAGTTACAAACGCGTGCCTAATTACCGCGACTTAACGCCACAAGACGAATGGGATTTATTAGAAAATCACTTTAATCGTGTTACCGACACATGTATTCCCGAAGAAGAGGCTTTCCGTCGGTTACAAAAACATTTGGTAGAACTGTGGAAAGATGCTGAAGCAAAAGGCGAAAGATATTTCCCTCATGAGTTTATATACAAATTGGTATTAAGCGGTGTATTGAAACAATACTATGAAATTGATCCAAAAGATAGCTGGATTGTTGCTGCTGCTGAAAAGAATATTCCCATAGTTGTACCCGGATGGGAAGATAGTACTACAGGTAATATTTTTGCCAGTTATGTTATCAAAAATGAATTGAAAGCAAGTACGGTGAAAAGTGGTATTGAGTACATGGTTTGGCTTACCGAGCTTTATCGCGAATACAGCAAAGGCAAAGGTCTTGGCTTTTTTCAAATAGGTGGCGGTATTGCAGGAGATTTCCCTATTTGTGTAGTTCCTATGATGTACCAAGATTTAGAATGGCATGATGTTCCATTTTGGAGTTACTTCTGCCAAATATCTGATTCTACTACATCCTATGGTTCTTATTCGGGAGCCGTACCTAATGAAAAAATTACTTGGGGCAAATTAGATATTCATACACCAAAATTTATTGTAGAGTCGGATGCCACAATTGTTGCTCCATTGATCTTTGCTTATTTATTGGGTTGGTAATTGGGCATAAATATGAATAATTGTTGAGCAGATACCACCTGTTTTCGATAGTTAATTATTCCAATTAACCATTATCTTTACGGCCACAATAAACAATATTAAAATTCAATCAAGATAATATATGCGTACAATAGCTTTCCGTCAAGCACTTCGCGAAGCAATGCAAGAAGAGATGAGGCGCGACGAATCGGTTTTTCTGATGGGTGAAGAAGTTGCCCTATACAATGGTGCTTACAAGGTGAGTCAGGGGATGCTCGATGAGTTTGGCGCCAGACGTGTTATAGATACGCCTATTGCAGAACTCGGTTTTGCCGCCATAGGAGTTGGTGCTGCCATTAATGGTACACGTCCGATTATTGAATTTATGACTTGGAACTTTGCTGTTTTGGCATTTGATCAGATACTCAATCATGCTGCTAAAACAGTATCTATGAGTGCAGGCCAATTCACATGCCCTATAGTATTTCGTGGGCCTAATGGTTCTGCAGGTCAGCTGGGAGCACAACACTCACAGGCTTTTGAAAGTTGGATGGCAAATATCCCAGGAATTAAAGTCATTTCTGTATCCAATCCTTATGATGCAAAAGGGTTATTAAAATCAGCTATACGCGATAACGACCCTACTGTTTTTATGGAAAGTGAGGTGATGTATGGTGATATGGGTGAAGTACCGGAAGAAGAATATTTAATACCAATTGGTAAATGCGCTATTAAACGTGCAGGTACAGATGTTACCATCGTTTCATATAACAAAATGATGAAAGTGGCATTAGCTGCTGCTGATGAATTAGCTAAAGAAGGTATTAGTGCAGAAGTAATCGACTTACGTACTATTCGCCCACTCGATTGGCAAACCATTTTAGAATCTGTAAAGAAGACTAACCGTTTGGTAATTGTTGAAGAACAATGGCCATTTGCGAGCGTATCTTCAGAAATTTCTTATCGTATTCAAAAAGAAGGCTTTGATTATTTAGATGCTCCTATACGCCGTATCTGCTCTGCTGATACCAATATGCACTACGCACCTAATTTGGCTGCACTTTATTTACCTGATGTGCCACGCACAGTGAAGCTGGTGAAAGAAGTCATGTATATGGCGAAGTAGAAAAAACTTATAAAAAAGAGCGCTTACAAATTATTTGTAAGCGCTCTTTTTTATATTCTTACTTACTGGAGCGCGCAATTCTTCTTACATTCTTTTATATGCTTAAGAGGTGATTAAATCAGTATCATAGAATGTTGGATTATAAAGGGTAGGTTTATTCTGTGTTATCCATTAATAAATGTTGGAAAAACAGGATATTCTCTCTTTATGATAAAGGGAACATGAGGTTTGGTAGGAAGGTGTTGTGCTGCATGATTAATACACCGCATCGCGGTAATCGCGGCGACGAAGCAAGCGCATATCGTGCAATATTTGAGCTTTTACATTAAGCGTAAAATTGAAACTTTTTCTTGTGCCAAAAGGTATCAAACCAAGGCGCATCTCCCAGCAATGCAAATCACGATAAATGTCAATGGAGGAAAGCGTTATTTGCTTCATCGTAATATCGTAACCTGTATTGAATGCAACTTTCCATAGTGGGGTAAGATTGAAGTCACCACCGATAATAATATTTTGTGATACCACAGATGTGTCGCTATGCGAATAGATGGAAGGTGTTTTGTTCAGGCTTAAGGCATAAGATAAATTCACATTCCAAGGAACATTAAAGTCCACATAATTTTGATAACCATTATTGCGCATCAGCCTTGTATAGTCAGACTCTTGCGCATTGGGTACATTTACTTGAGGCGGTGTCGATTTGCCTTTATTGGAATGGAATGACGCACTTAATGCCGCAGTAGCATTAGTCAGTCTGGCAATGCCCTTACCTTCACTATATAACGTATTGGCAGTACGCCTTCCATTGGAATAATCAATGGCATAGGGGTCAAAATTGGCATTACCACTAAAGCTTATTTTATCAATAATATTAGTACGAGCTGCAACAGTAACAGCACTCCATTGAAAAGAGTCAACAGCGAGATTATAAGCAGTGTTGATACTCAAGGCATCTAAAAGCGTAATGTTTTTGTATCCGGTATTCGTATCTTTAGAAGAACGAACTTTCATTTGCAAATTATTGTTCAGTCCCATCGTAATACTTCCTGATTTCCCAGACGGCGGTATGCCAATAACAGACATTTCATAAGGCGAAATCAATTGCTTGGTCTGAGAAGAATCTAAACGTGCCTGATAATAATAGTTATAGGGTGCTTTCGCAAAATCGGGACGGAATGACATCCCCAAAGATGGCGTAAGTACGTGCCTGATGCCTTTTACTTTTCCTTTTTTGAACTTCAGCATACCATATATGCGAGTAGTCATGGTCACTCCTGCATTAAAGTCGCGGGCAGATGTAAAGCCTCTGTTGATGGTGGTGTCTATTTTGCCGGTGATATCATTATAAGCTTTATGATCACTCGCACTATACCAATATTCATTATAAGAGGCATTGAACGAAAGATTAATAAAACGAAGCACATTGTAAGATGCAGCTATCGGAATACTATGTTGCATTCCATTGGAGAAGTCATTTAATGCAACTTTACTGAGGTGTAATGTACTATCGTAAGTGGTGATCCGATTGAGCGCATGCATGGTGTAGCCAACCGTAATTTTTTCGTACCATTTGGCAGCTCCAACAGCCATTTTTCGTTTAAATGGATTTTGTGAAGCCATATAAAATGTAATGTCGGGTAGGGTAGCCGTTATTTGTTTTGTACTCGTGTTTTGATTATGTGTAGCACTCGCCGTAAGACTAAAAGGCGTGCCTTGCCAATTTTTGGAAAAACTAATATTGGAGGAATATTGGTTTTGTAATATTTGGTTCGTATTGTAACTATTGTTTTGATAAAAAGAGCCGGATTGTATATTTACATTGGCATTAAAATTGATGCCGGGCAATGATTTGGGATCTTTTTGATGTTGCCATACAAAAGCAAAATCCTTCTGTATGGTAGCTGTTGGATCAAACTCTTCTCCGGTTTTGTTATACGCGTAACTAAAAGCAACGTTCCCACTGTAATGGTACTTGTTATAGTAACGACTGGTAAGATACCCTGCCCAACTACCTTTGGTGTATATGTCTGCCTGAGTTTCTAAATCTGCATAGTCATTTAAGTAAAAATAATAACCGCCGCGCGTGAAGCCTAAACCCCTGTTTTGTTCAATGGTATAGCCTGGCAATACAAACCCGGAACGATGGCTTTGGGAAATGGGAAACAAACCAAAAGGTAAGAATATAGGCGTTGGAACACCTTCAATGATTACATTGGCAGAGCCTGTTGCGATAACATGGTCAGGAACAATTTTTATCCTATTGGCTCTGATACCAAAATGTGGTGTGTCAAGTGCGCAAGTGGTATATACATTCTGCCAGCCATACAACGACTGATCGGCATTGCGTTTAATTTGTGTGCTTTGCACAAAACCTTCACCATATTGGGAGTGAGCATTCCGTACAATGGCTCGTTGTGTTTTAAAATTATATTGAAGTTGGTCGTAGGTGAACTTCTCGGTTCCTCTTTCAAAAGTAGGTGCACTTTGTTTTTTTGCATTCGAATCGGTAATACGTAATGCAGTAGCAACATTAGTGGTTTGATTGAACAAAATGTGATCTGCTTTTAGCTTCATCCCATCATAATCGACTTTTGCATCACCATAAAGACGAAAATCATTAGACTTCATATCCATCACCGCAGAGTCTATTGCTGTGGCAGTTACTTTATCTTCAAGGGCATCTTTAGAAATACGAATGCCCAACGACTCTTCTAGTTTATTTCGCTTCGAGTTTGAGTCGCTCGTGCTTTTAATTTGTAGGCTGTCTGTTTTTAAAGATGTATTTGCTATTTTTGCGCTATCAGTCGTTTGGGTAACTTTAGAAGACTGTGCTAAAGTGAAGTTAGGTAAAATACAAAGTAATAATACTACCCAATATATAGGTAGTTGGTTATTAGCTGCTATTTTTAAAATAAATTTACTGCGCACTGCCATGGAAACGGTTGCAAAAGTAATTATTAAATTACTGCAATGATCATAAACTAAATAACAATATCGAACAATTATAATGAAACTTATAAAGCTGCTATTTTCACTCGTATTTATCTCCCTTTTATCTATAACTGTAAGTGCACAAAAAAGAAAAGTAAACCAAGTAGTACTCGATGCTGGCCACGGAGGAAAAGACGTAGGGGCAAGAGGAGTACAGATGAATGAAAAGGATATTACATTAGCAGTAACACTTAAAGTTGGGCGGCTAATCAACGACAGCTTAAAATCTGTAAAACCCATTTTTACACGTACGACGGATGTTTTTATTGAACTCCCAGACAGGCATGCGATAGCTAACCAGTCTGGTGCAGATTTGTTTGTTGCTATCCATGTCAACTCCTCTCCTGGGTCTTACGAAAGAATATTAGCCGGACATAAAACTGTAGGTAAAGGTAGGCGTAAACACAGTGTGCCCATATATCATTCTATTCATCATAGAGAAACAGGTGCACACGGCGTGGAAACCTGGGTGCTGGGGCTCAATAGAAATGGACAAAAAGAAGCTGCTATTAGTGAATATGGTGATAAGGTAACTGAAGAACCTGGTACACTTAATGAAAATGATCCGCAAACAGCAATTATTATTGCTCAATATTCGCAAACATTTTTAAAGAACAGCGTATTGCTTGGGCAAAAAGTTCAAAACGAATTTGCAAAACAAGGACGCAATGATCTAGGTGTAAAACAAAAAGGATTGGAGGTACTAGCTGGAAGTGCAATGCCGGGAGTCCTAATTGAGATTGGCTTTATTAATAATCCGGAAGAGGAAAGATATTTAAATTCAGAAGCAGGTCAAAATGAAGTAGCCATGGCTATTTTCAGAGGTATCAGAAACTATAAACGTGAAATCGAAAAAGCTAAATAAAAAAACTTCTAAAAGATTTTACCAGAATAGTTTGCATTTAAGATTGTTTTTTCTACTTTTAAACCTTGTAAACATAATTGTACTAAATGAAAAAGAGTGTTAAACTTATATTATTGTCTGCTCTAGGAGCCATTGGCGTATTTTCTACTATCACTATTAGCTCATGCACAAGAGATAAGTGTAAAGCGATCTCTTGTCAAAATAAAGGTGTTTGCGATGATAATGGTGCTTGTGTCTGTGCTCCTGGTTTTGAAGGAAGTATGTGCGAAATAACTACTAGAGATAAATATACCGGTACTTGGAATGTGGACGAAACTGGTACTACTACTAGCAGAATGCAATATGTAGTTACAATCAATCATTCACTTGCTACAGGTGCATCTATGGCAGATGTACAAATAGGAAATTTGAATAATACTTTTATCAGCAGCGTTAATGCAACATTAAAAAGCGATACCATGATTATTCCGCAACAAACTATTGATGGTAAGACAGTTGAAGGAATTGGATATTTGCAAAACGATGCTTTCTATGGTTTGCATGGTGTACTCACATTGAGATATAGAGTAACCTACAACAATACAAGTGTTAGTGATTTTGGCTTTGTAATCGGGCAGGCATCTGTATGGCATAAATAAAAATAGACGAAGATTAAATTTATAAAGAACAACAAAGGCTTCCAAACGGAAGCCTTTGTTGTTTCACACATGTTGCATATTGTTCCGTTTGAAAATATCAAACCAATAGCGGATTGTAAATTTTGAACTTGACCTTGATCCTTCGTGTCAGAAAATTAAATCCTGAATTAGACTGCATAGTCAACTTGGTGGTCATTGTTTGTAAAAGCCAATCAATGTTTCTTGTAGCTGCTAAATATTAGGCGTCATTGCTCTGTTTTTACCGTTTAAAAACTTTTTCGACCGTTAGTGAACTTTTTTGTGATCTCAACTAAGAGATTACATACATTTAAGCATACATAGGCACTTAAATTATATAATGACAATTATAAAATTTAAACAAACTCGGGTAATTTAAAATGAGATTAATGAAAAAGAAATTACTTCTATTCGCACTCTTTTCTTTAGCTGCCTGGGGCAGTAAAGCACAGACTACTCCTTTTCCAACAATCGAGTACTTGGATATAAACCGGTTCAATGCAGGACACATGGTGCATGGTGATATGTGGTGGAATCCTGCGAGCAACGGAGCCAGTTGTGAATATCCAAAGGGTACCGGTAAGCAAGCCTCTTTTTTTGGAGCTATTTGGATGAGCGGAGTGGATGACACGGGTGCTTTGCATCTATCTGCTCAAAGATTTAATGGGAATGATTATTGGCCGGGCCCGTTGGATGCTGCAGATACGCTTACCTACGCCATATCACATAATTGGGCTAGGATATGGAAGATAAACAGGAATGACATCAATGCCTTTCTATCCATACCTACTCATACTATAGGTACTACACCAACAGTAATACTGGAATGGCCTGCCAAAGGCAATATTTATGCCAAAGGTAATGCAGGTGCAGCATTGAGCATTAGTACGGAAATGGCGCCATTTGTAGATGTGGATGGTGATGGTATATACAACTCGCTCAAAGGCGATTATCCGGACATGAAGGGCGACCAGATGCTGTGGTGGATATTTAGTGATAATGGTGCCACCCATACCGGATCGGGTGAAAAAACGCTCAAAATGGAATGCCATGCAATGGCTTATGGCTATAATAGAGGTGGTGCTGTGGACAATATGATGTTTTATGAATTTACCTTATACAACAAATCGCCGAATAAATACAGTGGTTTTCGTTTTGCTTTTTATTCCGAAGCTGACTTAGGTTATCCTTACGATGATTATATTGCTTTTGATTCCATACACCGTATGGGTATTGAGTACAATGCCGAGCTACCAGATGCTCCCAATGGACTCAACTCTTATGGCGATCATCCGCCAATTACAGGCTTAAGCTTTACAGAAATGCCAGGCGACGGATGTGGGGGAGCAATGCCTGCAGGTAGTTTCGATTATTTTATAAATAGTTCAAGTTCTCCTCTTAGGGATCCTGATAATGCTGCTTTTAACAATTATATGCACCATAAAACATTTGACGGTTCTCCTTTCCCGGGCACAGGAAATTATGTATTCCCCATCACAGAAGGTGCGGTACAATGTGATAGTGCGTATGCTTTTATGGACCGGAGATATATCTTAGCTACTAACGACTATACCTTCCTGCCCAATAGCAAAACAAAAGTGGGTATGGTCTTTATGGCTACTGATACTACCGGCAATGCCTGCGGTCACTTGGATTTTAGCGCCATCACTAAGCTGGCCGATAGCGCTTGGGCTTTCTATTGCAATCCCGTTACTGTTCCTCCACTCAGTACTCCTGAAGTATTCGTAGCATCTAAAGGGATAAAAATATACCCTAATCCGGCACAAACAATATTGTTTGTAGCAACCGGGCTCAATGCGGCGCAAGACGAAGAGCAAGTGCATATATACGATGCATTAGGCAGGGTAGTTAATATTGGTTATAACCGCAATGGCACATTGCTGGAACTCAACATCAGCAAACTCGCAGCAGGCGTATATACCATCCAGTATCGCAATGGTGACCAACAAGCCGCACAGGTATTTGTAAAACAATAGTAAAGCTATCTTGACCATTATAAAACAAATAACCAATGAAGAAAAAATTATTATTCAGCCTGTTTTCTATTGCGGCTTTGGGTAGCAAAGCCCAAACTATAGGATTTTCAGCTACAGAATATTTGGATGTAAACCGGTTCAATGCTGCCCATATGGTAAATGGGGTTATGTGGAGAGGTAATGATACCGCATCGAAAGGAGCTAAATGCGAATATCCAAAAGGTACAGGAAAGCACGTGGCACTTCAGGGTACTCTTTGGATGAGTGGCATCGACGATGCAGGGAAACTGCATATATCCGCAGAATCTATATTTACGTCTTTATCCTATTATCCTAGTACAAATGATTACTGGCCTGGCCCGCTGGATGCGGCAGATACGGTAACCTACCTCAGTTCGTATAACTGGGCGAAAATATGGAAAATAAACAGAGCAGATATTAATGTTTTTTTGGCCACACCTAAGCATACACTCACCACCACACAGGATATAATACTGACCTGGCCAGCCAAAGGCAATATATATGCCAAAGGCAATGGAGGAGTATCGCTCAGTATCAGCTCCGAAATGGCACCGTTTGTAGATGTCAATGGCGATGGCATTTATAATCCTCTGGATGGTGATTATCCCGACATGAAGGGCGATCAGATGCTTTGGTGGGTGTTTAGTGATAATGGCGCTACGCACAACAATACAAAAGGAAGACCACTGGGTGTAGAATGCCATGCAATGGTTTATGGCTATAACAGAGGATCGGCTGTGGACAACATGATGTTTTATGAGTTTACGATGTACAACAAATCACCCAATAAATATACCGGTTTCCGGTTGGGCTTTTTTGCAAACCCCGCAATAGGTAATCCTTATGATGACTATATTGGCTTCGATTCCACACACCGGATGGCTGTTACTTATAATTCGGCTTTGTCGGATACAGGCGGCGGTATAAGTTCGTATGGCTATCATGCACCAATGACGGGATTGAGCTTTGTGGAAATGCCCGGCGATGTGTGCCGAGGAACAGTGCCAGCGGGTAGTTTTGATTTTTTTACTAGTGTGATAAATCGCTTTGAATATAACACTCCCAATAATGATTCCTCATACAATAACTATATGCACGCCAAGACTGCTTATGGCCAACATATTTTTAGAGCTGATTTAATGGGTAGGTCGCCTGGTTCGTCATATACAGGCAATTATGTGTATCCGAATACGGAAATGTGTGATAGCAATGCAAAGGCAGGTAATCGTAAATATGTATTGAGTACTAATGATTACACCTTTTTACCTAATAGCAAAACTAAACTGGGTATGGTGTTTATAGCTACTGATACCACAGGAAATGCGTGTGGCCATTTGGATTTTACCGCTATCACACACTTGGCGGATACAGCTTGGAATGTGTATTGTAGTCCTCTACCTGCACTGGGAGTCCGAACGTTCACACTAACTGAAAAAGGCCTAAACATTTATCCAAACCCTGCTCAAACAATGTTGTTTGTCGAAACAGGCTTAAATACCCAGCAAAATGAAGAACAATTGCTGGTGTATGATGTATTGGGAAAAGCGCTCCCAGTCAGTTATTCCCGTAATGGTACATTGATTGAGCTTCATATTAGTAATTTAGCTTCGGGCGTTTATTCTGTTGTGTATATCAATGGCACTGTCAGGAAGGTACAAACCTTCGTAAAACAATAAATCAATTAATGATTACTATTTAAAGAAAGGATGTGTCTCTGGCATTCTTTCTTTAATTTTTTACATTTGTTAGTGATTTTAGCTTTGTAAATTGGTCAACCATTAGCTTTAGGAGGACAAGACATAATAGTTCCCGAAGAGGGAGGTAATGTACAAAGTGCAATGCCATTGAGGTTAGGATTTAACTACACTATTCATTCTTTTAAGAAAGCTAAAACTACTCTTTCAGTAGGTTATTTTAATGAGTTTGAAAGTTCTCCTTTTGTGCAATTTGGCAAGCCGATAATAGAAGGAAATGTGTATAATTCATTTTTTCTATTGCAAAGATTTGGGGTGAAAGGTTACACACGATTCTCTATACAGGTCCAGCTATCAGACAAACTTTTGAGGACAACGAAAGTAAAATGGTATTCCGTTTTAACCCTACAGCAAGCGACCGCTTCGGAAAAGGACGCAAGGAAAATTTTGTTGCGCTTGAAGTAAATCAAACATGGGGAAAAGGAGATGCAGGGGAGATGGTGTTAAGACCACAAATTCAAATTGAATTTTCAGAAAAATGGAAAGTCGGTTTTGTTGGAGTGGAGGTATTCCATTCCTGTGACAACAAACAATCATTTAAATGGTAGTGGTATTCTTCGATTAGTACATAATCCCTAATTGAGTCCATAAAATTGAACAATAAAATGAGTTAATTACAAATCCAAATAGATTTACAAAAAGAAAAATAGAGGCAACAAGTACTTGTTGCCTCTATAAAACACTAACGGTTATCTTATTTATTTTTTAGGTGCAGGAATTACGCCCAATTGTATCATCATCCCGTATGAATTTGTTGTTTGCCATTCCGCAATAACTTTCCCATTTTTGATTTCCCTCATAAATTGACCAGTGCTTGCAATTCTTTTTCCTGTTGCAGGTATTCCAAAATATTCACCCGTATTATCCATCATATTGGTATAATCAACCGCGACCATATTACCTTCACAAATTACTCTATGAAATTGCATATCCATATTGGTAAATCCTTTTGAAAGAACCTCTTTCATAAAGTAGATATACTGTTGCTTGTTGATGGCGGGCTGTCCGTCTCCGATATATTGAAAATTGTCGTCTAATAAGTCATTTACCTTATCCCATTTACCTGTCATTATTGCTTTTGATAAGTTTAAAGCTGTCTCTTTGTTTTGAGTGGTTTCCATTTTGTTTGTTTTTTTAGTTATACAATTTGTTTTTGATTGTGCAAAAATTGCATTGGTTGATAACGCTGCTAAGAGCATACTGAACATTACTTTCTTCATTTTTTTCGCTTTTTTAATTGTTATTGATAATTACTGTTTTGTTATGTTTTTTCTCTGTTTCCCATGTTTTTATATACTTTCAAGACGTTACTAAAATCATATTGTTTGCCAATAATTGGTTTCAATTTCCTTGAGAAGCTCGTTTAGTAATGATTACTAATTTCTCTGCTGATGCTTTTGCAATTATTTGATAATGCAAAGGTGAAACAAGCACTTGTATATAACAATATACTACCTAAAATGAAAGCACTGTGTATTTGGTAAGTATGGCTGAACGTTTTTATTTTTGTTAAAAATAAACTTGTTATGAAACGATATAAATTAGACGGCACCTATTTTTATTGTCCAGTAGATTTGACCTTGTCGGTAATTGGAGGTAGGTGGAAAGGCTTGGTATTTTGGAATTTGAGGGATGGTACAAAACGGTTTGGGGAAATGAAAAAGATCTTGGTCGGCATTAATGATAAAATGCTCACACAAGTTTTGAGAGAATTGGAGGCTAGTGGTGTTGTCAGCCGAAAAGTTTATGAAGTTATTCCACCCAAAGTTGAATATTCACTTACTAAAGAAGGTAAAAAGTTGCTACCAGTTATGGAACTAATGTCGGATTGGGGGCAGAAGTTTGAAGTTTAGGATACTAATGTTTGTGCTTGTAATTATATAAATATTTATCACAATATAACTCGAACGCAATTAAATGTGGTTTTGCAGGGAGTAAAGCCAAAAGTAGTTATGAATTGATTGATGTAATAGGTAGGGTATTGCTTCGGCGCAACTTAACAGCTAATGCAAACAATATGATAAATGTGCACCGACTGAGCAATGGAGCTTATATACTGAAAGTAAATACCGATAGTGACAATGTTATTCAACAGATACAAGTGTTGAAATGATAATGTAATAAAGAAAAGGGACAGTTCTGTTATTTAATGGGTCTGCCCCTTTTCTGTATTCCTCTCTTTTATTTTTAACCTTTTTATGTAGTTTGGTGTTTTATAGGAATGTAGGCTAAAAAAAGTGCGATTCCACATTTTGTAACATTACCCAAGTACGTGGTTTCTAATGCCGCAGTGTAATTTCACCCTTGTACATTTCTTCTTGACCAAAGGGGAATCTATGGCCCGAAATATTTATTTATAGCTTCTGTTTTATTATCTACATGAAGTTTTAAATATATTGTATAGACATGCCTTTTTAATGTTTTAACACTAATATATAATTTGTCTGCAACTTCCTGATAAGTATGCCCCTGAGATAGGAAGTTTAAGACTTCGGCTTCTTTGGGTGTAATGTGATATTGAAGATTTGATTTATGTTGATTTGTTGTTTGAGATAACGATAAATGATTCAAAATTTTTCTCGCAATATCACTGCTAATGGGGGCATTACCGATATATAGTTCTCTGATTGCATCGATGATTTGGTATGGTTTGCTATTTTTCAAAATATATGAATCTGCCCCAGCTTTTAGCGCTTCAAATACATTTTCATCTTCATTATGTACGGTACAAATCATAAACTTTATTTCAGGACATAAGAATTTTAATTTCTTAATGCAATCTATCCCAGATAAGCCAGGCAAACCAATATCCATTAATACAATGTCAGGTTTTAATGAAGGAATCTTTTCTAACGCATCTTCACAACAACTAAATGGAAGATGAATGGATTTAAATTCAGGAACAGAACTGATAATTGTGTTTAAAAAAAATTGATGATCAACAAGATCTTCAACTATGACTATAGTTATAGTTTTTTGCATTTTCAAATGGTATTGTTATATTTACTTGTGTACCTCTATTAATATTATTCCAGATTATTTGCCCACCAATTTTTTCCATACTCTGCTTTAAGTTACGGATACCATTCCCCATACGAGGTTTTGACATGCTAGAACTATCATTTAACATTCCTGTACCATCATCAGAAATGAAAATTGTTAAATGGTTTGCATGGCATGAAATCCTTATAGTAACTATATTTGCGTGTGCATGTTTTACAATATTAGTTAGCAATTCTTTTACCGACAGATATATTACTCGACGGACATGTCCATCAACGGCTAAATGTTCAACCAGATTGGCTTCAATCCAATTCAAATCAATTTTCGCTTCTTCAAGAAAGGGTTTTGCAAATGTACGAATATAAGCAAGTAGGCTTTTTAAATTGTCATTTTGAATATTCAAACTCCAAATGATTTTATTAGTTTTTGTATTTAATTTTTCAATTGCATTATTAATGGTCGAATGTGCAATCTTATTTTGAGGATCTGATTTTAATATCTCGATTGCCATAGAAATGGAAACAAGGGTACTGCCCAAGTCGTCATGAATTTCTTGTGCAATTCTATTGCGCTCATCTTCCTTTAATTTGTTTAATAAATACCTATACTCTATGTTTTGAGTTGCAGAAGCGTTCTTCAATACTTTATTTTCAAGATTCTGTTTTCTCAAAAAATATAAATATACTAAGTTAATTATAACAATAAATAAAATGCAAGTCATCTGTCTTCTATTTGTTTGTTGAAGCTATTTTGTCTTAATATAAATTTCGTATATTGTTACAAAGGTAAAGGGTGTTTATAACATCTGCGTTGCATATACCTATAACCCTATTGAATTAACTGCGGTAATAAATTGTATTCACGACTGTTTAATATTTAGTCTTATAACAAACATATAGATGAATGGCCAAACTTAACGGTATAATCCATCCCCAATGTGACTACACAGAAATTTGTTGAAGCATGATTAAATTTATCACACCACTACATAAGTAGTAGAAATAGGCAATATCTTATCTATTTTATTGACAATTTACTACTATAGTAGTACAACTAACTAGAATATTTGGTGTGACATTTGCATAATATAAGTACATGTAAAGGATACTTTGTAAAACAGAAAACTCATTTTACAAAAAAATGCATATCATGTACAAATTGATGATCTTATTTAAAATCATGACTAAAAATAATGATTCATCTTTTAGATTTTGGGACAATTATATTAATCATAGTGTTTGAATTCCATTTAGGTGTGGGTAAAAAACACAAACAATGTAAAATGTATTGAAATGGAGCAAATGTACCGAAGTAGTGAGCTTACTTCAACAATGCAAACGTTTTTTAAACTTACTCTTTCCGACCGACTTTATGTTATAGAACGTATTTATGTTCGTCTCATTTAGATTATCAAAAAGATTTGAATAATATCCTCCATGAAGTATTGTCGCATGAGTAGGTAGAGCCACGTTGATTATATTAAAAGTATCATCAACATTCTTACCTCTTGAAATATATACTACGCCATACTTTTTTGTATTTTCTAAAAACTATCTATAAATTTTATGTCATGTACTTTATGTACATAATAAAATGTTAATTTATAGTTTTATTTATGATATTGAGCAGCTAGGAAACGGTTGTTAGTATATTTTGTATTGTAAAATATAAATTAGTAATTATGACAACAAATATAAAAAATAGGCAGGGTTTGCACTGCACAAAAGTGATGGGAACAGAAAAAAATTACTCAAAAAAATTACTCAAAAAATCTTGGACATTAGTCCTTTGTGGTTGTATTATGATTCTTAATGAATCAAAAGCACAATTTGCCGATGGATCAGGTACAGGGCTATACCAAAAGCAGATATTTTGGTTGGGTTGGCAAAGCTCCTCCCTCATATCAAAGCCTACTTTGGCGAGCGATTCAAATATTGTGGCGAGTACAACTCCATATGTATGGCAAATTTCACCAACCATCAGAGTAGAAGCTATTGTGTCTAATATTACAACAGCCGTTGCTCCCTCCTCTGGGTCGACTACAATGACCTTAACCCCTTATACCAGCGGCACTTATGCGTTCGGTGATGGATTAAACAAGCTATACCCAAATGTAGGCACTGTGCCGACTTCTGGCATGAGCAATATTGGATTAGCCA
>DBTQ01000020.1 GCA_002307135.1 Bacteroidetes bacterium UBA1312 | reverse complement strand
TTCAGAAATCATTTCAATCAGTTTACATTCTGTCATCATACTCCAAAGTCCATCTGTACACAATAAAAAGCGGTCACCTGCATGGTAGCATAAATTGGCAGTAATTTCAATATCCACTAATGATCTTTTTCCCAGTGAACGAGTAATGATATTCGATTTATCTGATAATCGCGCTTGTTCTTCTGAAATTTTACCTATTCGAACCAAATCAAAGACTAATGAGTGGTCAGATGTTCGGTGAAGGACTTTCCCTTTTCTTAATTGGTAAACTCGACTATCGCCTACATGACAACAAATGGCTCTTTCGGGAGTGATGAGCAAAGCCACTACAGTTGACCCCATTCCTTTAAGACTAATATTTGTATTACTTTCTTGCCAAATTGTTTCATTTGCTTTTGCTATCGCTTCTAGAAGAGCTTTAGACGGATTTTTATTATCACTTTTGGTCACTTCTTCAATAACTATTTGTACAGCTCTTTCAGCTGCGTATCTTCCACCATGCCCTCCCATACCATCACATACAATAATAAGTTCTCCAAATCTTGTTTGTGCAGAACCATAAAAATCTTGATTTTCTGTTCGACCACCGATATGGGATTGGATGTAAGTCATATTGAGTGTTTATGATAGTTTTGTCGATAAGTAAAATAAACGCCCAAAGTTATTAGAAAATATTTAATGAGTAGTTATCGAAATATGATTACGAAAAAACACTTATCTTTGAAGATATAATATTGAGTGGACATTTAATAGTCAGTAAAGGACATTGATAGACAATATGCCGCTACTAAATCATTACTAACAGAAATATCGGCATAATTAAGTGCTTGATAATTATGGGATAAGGAGAGGAAAGTTCATGACCCTCACTCTCCGCAAGTAAAATACAAACAAAGCGAGCTTGCTCGCAGCACAAAGGTAAATAGCCCCCACCTCAAGCTTGCTTGAGAGTGAGGGCTATTTACCTTTGTGTGTTGGCCTGAAAGGCTTTTGTTTTTATTTTACTTTAGCAACCCCCAAACGGGATCACGGCGCGTATGCGACGTAATCCCTTCAGAAAGTCTAAAACAGACGAAATAAAATGTAACCTATTGGATTGCATTTTATTATGAAAATACAATAGGCGAAGCACGTCCCTCCTCTCAAAGCTCCGCAGCTTAAAGCCAATTATTTAAAAAGATATCCCCGATGGCAAAATCCATGAAAGTCCTAATGCCTGTATTCCGGTAAAACCTATATGGAAAGATAAACACAGTTCTATTCATTGTAAACTTTAAACCATCATGAAACAAACCAAAAATTCTTCGATGCTCTTTCTTTTCCTTCTTGTTTTTTCTGTTTGTTTTTTGTCCTGATTGAAGGACGATGAAGAATATTCTTTGCCAGGGACGACTTGGGAAGATTTTGGCGGTATTGTTTTAAAAACCATCAAGTTCGACCAGACTACTTGTACATACACCATATCTTCTACGGTGCTCAGCACAAAGACCACACTATCTTATGACTATACCATCGTGTATCCAAAAGTCTATATGGAGTCACAAACGTCAGGATATGCCGCTTTGGTGGCGAACCAAGCTCAGGCATATACCAGTCGGCCATGCATAGGGGGAATTTGCTTAAGCTCTATTTTTGAGATGGTCTTAAGAGCCAATTATTTCAAACGAAATCAAATCCATTGAGAAAGAACTTTCAAGAAATGGCAAATAAGCACCAGAAAATTACCCTTTATATCGTATAAATCAGGTATAAGCTGATATGTTTACTTCAAATAGTACTTTCTTAATTTATGACCTTGTTAAATAAATTTTGTTTTGACTTTGATTCTTAAAATCTCCTAAATTATCCCTTCTCTTATATGCTTCTTTGATTTATATTGCTAATTTTGGTAAAAATATCATTGCTATACAATAATTATTTTGATATCGGACTTAGCACTTATTTACGTACATTCTTTAATGACTTTTTTGTGGGGATTGGTAAGTCTTCTGATGGGTATTATTTTGTTTTTTTTCAATATACCAGAAAAGGAAACATTAAAAACTTACCGGGTTTCTGTCCGGGTTTTATCGATAGACTATTTAATTCTTGCTGTTTTGGTCTTTTTCCTTTTCTTTTTTGGCATGCGGGATTCTACTAAAGACATTATCCCAATATATATTCTTCTGATTAATATTTCGCAGGCAGTCATTATGCCTTTCGTCTTTGCCACGTTATATACGTCTTTGGATTATGTCAGAAAAAATACTATAAGTCATAACATTATTCCTGGTAGTATTCTGATTTTTCTATATGTTGTTTCTGCTACTATTTTTGGAGATCCTATTTGCGGCACCTTATCCATCTTCTTTTCAAGGTTAGATCACCCTACTGTCTTTCTCCGGTTGTTGCTTTTGCTGTTTTATGTCTATCAAATGACATATTATGCACTTTTTCTGAAAAAACAATCAGCACGATATTACAAGCACGTCGACGATTACTATTCTGATACGTTGAAATTAAAGCCCACTTGGGTAAACGCTTGTTATTATTTTACTTTTACGATGGGGCTCATGGGCATTGCCGCCACATTAATAGAAGATTTGTACTTTGACTGCATCTTTACCTTTCTGTTTCTCTTGTTCTACTTTGTGCTGGCACTTGTGTACATGCAATATAAGTCCATGTTTCTCCAACAGGACATCGTTTTTGTTAAAGACTTATCCCAATACAACGTACCGATAGACGATAAACAACAATATCGATTTAACTGGGAAAAAACCAAAAGCCGTATTCTGACTCAAAAATTATATTTACAATCAGGTATTACCGTAAACGACATGGCGGCCCTTTTTCAAACCAACCGCACGAGTTTTTCCAATGCATTAAACAAGAACGAAGAGCAGAGTTTCAGTTCCTTTATTAATCAACTTCGAATTGAAGAAGCAAGGCGCCTAATGACTGACCATTCTGAAATGAGTCTTACAGACATTGCACTGCAATGTGGTTTTACCGAACAATCGAACTTTACCCGTCAGTTCAAGCTATTATGCAACGAGACGCCAGCGGTATGGAAAGATAAAAACAAAGCAAGATTGTCCTAAGCCTTTGCTTTAATTTCTCCTCTCACAAATTCCGTTTATATCCAGATCCTTCGATTTTTGTCGAATTGATAACATCTTTATGTGCAATTTGATAAAAATCGGGTGCTTTTGCATGGCTACATTTGTACTATTACAAATATATATCAGGATGTCACCTACTGTGACTACTTACTTAAGTAACCGAATGCAAAGATAAAATGCCAGATAGGAAACAAGTACCACAAAAAATAATATCTTTTGATTCTTGTATGAAGAAACTAATTCAGGATCAGATTCAAAATGGGAAGAATAGTTCCGCAGAAACATACAATGCGATCTTTAAACGGGTTCATTGGTGTTTTGGTGATCAGGAGATTTGTTTCACGGATATCAATAAAAATTGGGTACTAACATTCAAGAGTTATCTAATCAAGAGCTCACTAAGTGCCAATACAATCAATACTTATCTGGCTTTTACTCGTAATGTCTATAATCGCATTTTGACTTTGTACGACATTGAAAGAAGCCGGTCTCCATTTCAAAAAGTAGCGATTGTCAAAAAAACGGTTCCCAAAAAGATACCAGATATCAGTCTGTTCTTTATTCTCAGGCACTCAAAACTGGTTGATCAGGAATATCTGATGTTTTCGCGTGACTTGTTTCTTTTTAGCTATTATGCCGGTGGCATGTCATTCAGGGATATGGCATTATTGAAGAAAGAATCTCTCATCAAAGGTTGTTTGCACTATAAAAAGGGGCGAAGTGGTAGTAAGAAAGTTGTACGATTAACTTCTGATATGAAGAAAATCATTAATGATTATCAAGTAACCGGTAGTTCTTATGTCTTTCCAATTATTAAAAATCCAAAGCTGGATATTTATCAGCAATACCGGTCTGGTTTGAGAAAGTATAATCTTCATCTTAAAAAATTGGCAAGTTTGTTGCATATCAACACTCCGCTGTACACTCCTATGTCATTTATGGGCATTCTTTCAAAAGATTTTTTGGCAAAACCTTCCGAGTTACATGAAAATAATTTGAGGCAATGTTCCTTGTGATGGTTTTCGATATGCTCTTCCCTTCATTACATGTCTCTTATTCTTGTTTGGCCTTTTTTATCAATTTGACAATGTTTTTATGTTCGAATTGATAAAAAAGGAGCGATTTAGCGTAAGTACATTTGCCGTGTAAATAAGTTAATTGTAAGTCTTTTATTATTAAAATGACGCAATATTTAAATGAAAAAACAAATGACTCTTCTTTTGCTTTTATTTATTCCTAATAACGTAGGTGTAGATGCTTTTCGCTTAAGATGCCATTCTCTTATATGAAGTTCTTATGTCATTATGAAGACAATGTGATCATGCTGAAACAACATAGTTCCTAACATAACCCATCATTAAAAATAAGTAAGATGAATTCATTTTTTTACAAAAAAACAAAAGCATGGTGCATCATCATGTTTTTGGCGGTATGTATTCCGATTCAAGCACTCAGATCTTTTCGCTACACCCTCAGAAATGATGTACAAACATCCGATCGGACTTTGGAGTTTGATTTATTTATTCAAGACACGGATGCCGATTCTACTGTCATATTGGCATCCATCCAGGCAGGGATTAATGTCGACTCCCTTATCTTGAATGGAGGAACTATTACACCAACTCTCTTAACTGGAACATCCGAATTCCACACCCATGAATTACCGATAGCCACACAATTTGCTAAAAATTGTGTAAAGATAGCCCCTCGGTCTGGAAATTCATGGGCTACCGGGACAGTTATTTCGGATATTACTCCAGGTACAAGAATGATTCGTGTGAAACTTACCAATAGCGTGGCGTTTGCCTCCTATCCACCAAATCTGACATTCAATTGGACCACGTCGCCTTATCCAACCAAATTTTTTGCCTACCTTGGTAATAAGCTGAATACCAATCAAGGAGCAAATAGTACGAATACTTATAGTTTAGCAAAAAATGATACTCTGAACGTCGTACCAAGAATGAGTGCATTGGCCATAAACGGAATACTCGGCTACAAAGCCACGGCTAAAGGGAAAATCACTTATTTGGGAAATCCTGATAGTACATTCTATGGTCTCTGTTACAGCACCAACAGCACTATACCGACTATTTCCGACAGTTGCGTCAGCTATGGTTTAGCGGCTGATACAGGATCTTTCTCCGGAAACATAACGGGGTTGAAAGCCAGCACTACTTATTATGTCCGGACTTATGCTACCAACGACGCAGGCACTGGCTATGGTGACGTGACCACCTTTACCACGGCTGATCTGACCGAATGGACAGGAGCAACAGACACCGACTGGGGTACTGAAACCAACTGGAGTGCCGGAGTGCCTGCGGTTGGAGTGAACGCCCTTATTCCATCGGATTTAACCAACTATCCCACTATCGGAAGCTCTACCAATGCCTCTTGCAAGAATCTGACCCTGAAAAGCGGTGCTACGCTTCTGAACAATGGAACACTAAATGTTTCCGGTACTGCGACCGTAGAGCAATATCTTACCGGATCCGGAACCTCTATACCAAGCGGACGTTTCTGGTATGTTTCCAGCCCGGTTGTCGGAGCTACCAGTGCTGCCTTTAGTGCCGCAGGAAGCAATAAACTTTGGTCTTATTCAGAAACAACTAAAGCCTATTCCGAAATCACCGACAACACTACCGGTCTAACCGTGGGCCAAGGCTATGTTGCTCGTTTGGCAGTTAGCGACACCATCCGTTTCACAGGTACGTTGTACAATAGTGAAAAAAATATAGATGTAACTTGCACAGGCACAGATACAAAACGGGGTTTCCAACTCATCGGCAATCCATACACTTCCTTTCTGGATTGGGATGCTTCCCTAAGAAGCAACATGGAATCAACCATCTGGCAGAGAGGATTCAACAGTTCCAATGCCATGGTCTTTGACACCTATAACCCATACACTAAAGTGGGAACCAGTAACAATGGTACCGCTATCACCAATGAAATTTCCCCCATGCAGGCTTTCTGGGTTAAAACGGAAGATGGCTCGACCGGTTGTTTCGTTGGCTTCACCAATAGTATGTGCAGCCATCAAACAGGTAGCGGTAATAAATTGCGTGCGGCGGAAACGACTAATAATCAGATTATTCGTCTGAAAGTATCTAACGGAAGTAATTCCGACGAAACCATTATCCTTTCTAATGAGAATGCCTCGAATGATCTGGACAGTTACGATTCTCCCAAGATGAGTAATGAAAATGCAGCAATTCCTGAAATCTACACGTTGGCTGGCAATAAAGAGCTTGTCATCAATAGTTTGAATGCTATTCAGGAAAATCAGGATATTGCCCTTGGTTTCCGTACGGGTGAAAACAAGACGTTTACCATTCAGGCAACGGAGATCAGTGGCTTGGACGACGATCTTAAGCTTTTTCTTAAAGACCGTTTGACTGGCAGTATTTCCGATCTCTCTGACGTCACATCCTATAGCTTTGTGTCTGACACTACTGATACTCAGACACGCTTCGCTGTGGCCTTATCTAAAAATGCAACAAATTTGGAAAGCACGACAAAGAGCATCGTTATTTATCGTAATGAAGACAATCAAATTGCCCTCAAACTTGAAGGTCTTGGCAACAACGAAGGTACCATTAATGTCTACAGCATTCTGGGACAACATCTGCTATGCCAGAAAATCAATGGACAGACTTCTGTTGTCAACGAACAGCTCACTCCTGGTATTTATATTGTTTTCGCCAATGCTGATAACAATAGCGTTATACAAAAAGTGACGATAAAGTAGTTGAATAAACCTTGAAATATTTATCCAAAACAACAATTGAAAAATGAAAACTAATAACAAAAAACGTATGTACCTCAGCCCACAAGTAGAGCGGGTACTCTTAGACAATGAAATTTCGCTGGCACTGGAAAGTACTCCACCAACCGATCCAGAACCATTCTCCGAAAATCTCCGTTATGATCCATTTAAAACAAACATGGCATGAGAAAAGTTATTTTATCTGTATGCCTCTGTATATTGACAGTCGGTTTGGTTTCTGCACAAGATATTAGCTCTAAATGGTATATTGGAACAAAAGCTGGTACTAATTTATTTGTGGCGGAAGGCAATCGAATATTTGGCTCTGACAATTCGTTTTCCTTGAAAAGAAATACAGGGATGCAGTTTTCCTTACTGGGGGGCCTTGAATGTAATTCATTATGGGGATTTAGAGGCGAATTGTGTTGGGCTAATACTCAATGGTACAGGCCAGAAGAAAGTCAGTTGGAGATGAATAACCTGGATTTCGTTGCTGATGCCACTTTAAATTGGGTCAATCTTTTTTGGGGTGAAAAACCAGAGCGCAAAATCGATGCTATTGCCTTTGCCGGGCTGGGGCTTGCTTATCGCATGAAAGCGGATTTTCCTGATGCCCTTCTCCGTCCTATGATGCAGGGAGGACTGGAAGGACGCTTACATATAGACAAGCATTGGATTGTCACATTATCGGGATCCATTGATTTATTGAACGACAGAACAAATGATTTTGTCGGAGGCATTCCTGTTGATATTGATTTTCCGATATCATTAGGCTGCAATTATCATTTTTAACACATTAAAATCGCTTTGGATTGCCCATATAGGGCAACCCAAAGCGATTTTAAATAAGGCCACATTTGGCACAAAAAATTTATTAGGTAAAAATGTTTATAATATCAACAATATCTATTGAGACTTTTCATTCTATCATTACATTAGTTTGGGGGGTGATTTGTTTGTTAATGGGCATCTGTTTGATTCTATTCAATATTCCTGAACGAGAAACGGTAAAAGCATACAGAATATCAGTCAGAGTCCTGTCTATCAATTATATAACAACAGCTATTCTCGTTTTTTGTATGGTGTTTGGGGGATTGCGAAACTCACATGACGATGTTTTTCCATTTTCTATTCTTCTCATCAGCATATCACAAGGATTGATCTTGACTTTTTCGCTGATGGTCCTTTATGCTCCAAAAACTTTTGCCAGAGAAAACGGGATCAAAAACAACTTGGTACCCTATTTATTATTCATTGTTTTATACATTATTCTTGCAGTCCGCTATGAGGATCCTATTTGTAATTCCATTCCTCATTTCTTCTCTTTGCTCTCTCATCCTACCGTTTTTGCCAGGTTCTTGCTTTTGTTATTTAATATTTACCAAGCCGTATATTATGGTATTTTGGTTCAAAGACTTTATGTACACTATACGATTCGTTTGGAAAAATATGATATTGATACCGTCCAATTAAAGCTTGAATGGGCAAAAGAAAATTACTTCTTAGCTCTAATCATGTGTTCTACAGTCATTCTTTCCTGCTTGTTCAAAAATATAATCATAGACTGTATATTCACGATTCTATTATGCTTGCACTATTTCTTTTTTGCCTTAATGCACATGCAGTACAAGCGCATATTTACGTCTCTTGACCCGGCTTTTGCTGGTGGTTTATTTCAGGGCAATTCCAGTGATAACGTTTACGATGAAGAAAATCAGAAAAATATATTTAACTGGCAAAAAGCCCGTCACTATATTATTAACCAAAAGCTTTATTTGCAATCAGGCATTACCGTAAACAAATTATCGGAATTTTTTCATACAAATCGCACCAGCTTTTCTTCGGCAGTGAACAAAAATGAAGGGCAAAGTTTTAGTATGTTCATCAATCAACTCCGTATGGTGGAAGCAAAAAAAATACTTGTGGAAAATCCGGAAAAAACTCTATCCGAAATCGCACAACATTGCGGCTATACCGAGCAGTCTAACTTCACTCGACAATTTCGGCAACTTTGCGGCGAAACACCAGCTGCATGGAAGGAAAAAAACAAAAAGTGCGGTTTTGAAAATTTATAAAATAAACTATGAAACAGATTGCACTTTTATTCTTATGTTTTTTTGCTACAACCATATTGCAAGCCCAAACCAGCACCACGCCCTCCGGTAGCGGTACCAGCAGTGATCCCTATC
>DBTQ01000001.1 GCA_002307135.1 Bacteroidetes bacterium UBA1312 | reverse complement strand
CCACCAAATCTATTTTAAAAAAAAAATAAAAATACTGTTGGGGGAATCCCCGATTACGCGCCAAACGGAAGATTTATATAGAAGGTTGTCCCAATATTTTCTGTTGACTCAAACCATATCTGCCCTCCCCAAAGCTCAATAATTTTCTTGGTCATAGCTAAACCAAGCCCAGTACCTGAAGTTTTGGTGGTAAAATAGGGGTCAAATATTTTATGTTTAATCTCTTCGCTAACGCCACTCCCATTATCAGCAATAGTGATTAGCACTCCAGTCTCAGATTCTATGGTAAGGGTTATTGTAATCTCACCATGAACTTGCTCCGGAATAGAGTCTGCTGCGTTCTGAACTATATTAGTAAAGATGCGTAACATTTGGCTTTTGTCAGAATAAATGATAACAGGAACATCTGGGAATGCTCCCTTTACAACAATACCAGTTTCACTTTCATAAAGGGCAACAATACGTTGGAGCATACTGATAAGGTCAATTTTTTCAGTATTCTTCTCCGGCATTTTTGCGAAGTTAGAAAATTCCGATGCGATGTAATTAAGATTATCAATTTGTTCAATAATAGAAGCGGATACACGTTTCGCCATATTAATAATGTCTGGATGATTTCCATTGATGGCTTGTTGCAAGTATTGAATATTCAGCTTCATTGGCGTTAATGGATTTTTTATTTCATGTGCCACTTGCTTTGCCATTTCTCTCCATGCACTTTGACGTTCATCTTTAACTAATGATATAGCATGTTGTTCAACAGCAATAACCATTTTATTGTATTCTGCGACCAATAGGCCAATTTCGTCTTTATAGGGCCAATTGATCAATTCATTCTTTTTAAGATTCACGTTTTTTAGGTTGTCTGCAACCAATCTTAAAGAATTAGTAAGGCTATTAATAAATAAGAAGGTAATAATACTAGATAGTAGTAGTAGTATCGTATAAATGTTTACAAGTGTGGTAAGAAGTGATGTAATCTGATTGCCTAATGCTTTTTCAGAGAAAAAGGAAGGAATATTTATATAGCCAACAATATTACCATCATGGTTGACAATTGAAGTGTAGATCGATGTAAAGCTTAAGAGACCTATTGATTCAGTCTGATTGACTCGATACAGTTGTTTTTGAACAAAAAGGTTATAAGCTCTTGGCGACATTGATCGCGAGAGCAATTCTTTATTATAAATGTTGTCCTGAGTAGATATAGCAAGTTGTCCTTTACTATCATATATGTTTATATCCAGTTTTTGCTGTAATGCAATATTAGAAAGGGTATAAACAAATTCGGGGTCTTTCAATTTCTTGCTAATATTTGCATCCGTAATTCGGATGTTATGCGATTGAAAGTATTGATCAACAACTTCGGATATATTACTAATCGCTTGCTCAATTTGCTTTGTACTATTATTTTTGTACCTATCTGTAAGAAATATTACTGTAGATATACCAATCACAACAAAAGAGATGACTGTAAATCCAAGCACAAAATATTTAATCCGAATACTGAGGCTTACATTCTTGATAAATTCTGCCTTCTGTCCAGTTAGCAGATATGCGAACAGCAAATTGAACCAACCTTCAACAAAACAAACAATTAAATAAACGACAAAGAAGAAAGAAAAAATGGTCAGTAACCCAACCAAGTAATCGTCTTTATAAACAATCACATAAACGACGTCTGGAGTAGCTCTGTAATAGAGTTCAGAATAATCTCCATCATCGAAATACCAGTATTGACGATGTCCAGGTAAATTACCTATATTAAACCTAAAATTATAGTCTCCAGATTGGGCACTTAATTCACCTTTGGTATAAATCGCATAATTATAATTTGGTTTTCTTTTGTTAGAAGTTTCTTTTTGATCTTGCAGGAGTTTAGGATATAGTGATTGGGTAATGTTCTTTTTAATTTTTAATTCAATAAAAACATAGCCAAAAATGCTATCCTTCATTTTATTGGCAATGGGTATTTTCGCCAAATAATCACCATTATTGTTTATTTGATTTCGAAAAAAGAGGACATCACTCATTGTTGGCACAGCTGTCTTAATCTGTTGTTCAAGTGTATCAAAATTTTGCGAAAATTCTCTAGTCAATAGCTCTTTATTGGATTTGAAAATAAAAATATCCGCTTTATATTTTGAAAGATAGGAACTAGAGTATAACACGCTGAAATACTTATAAATATCCTGAGTACTCAGCACATTCTTATTCGAAATCCAAGTAAATAACGTTGTATCATTTTTTATTTGGTTAGCTATATCAATAAATTTGAGTTCTAAATCGGCATCTTGTTGCCGAGACAATTTTTCAGCAAATGCAATACGACTAATGTATCGTTCTTGCTGATTGATGTAATATTTAAAAAAAACGGCACACATTATGCTCGTATAAACGCTCCAAAAAATAACGTTGAAAAGAGCCGACTTTATAAACATTTTTTTTGCGAAGCTGCTATCCATTAGGAAGAGATAAAAAATCCCCATTGCAAATGAAAGTGTATATAGCAAATCCTCTGTACCAGAGGATGACCAAAGTCTATTGGGTATAACTCTATACCTGATACCAAATACAGAAATTATGCCAATGATGACCAACACTGCATATTTCATTTTGCTATCTTTAATAAGCCTATTAAAGTTTAAGTTAGCAAGTTGAAGTGCATTAATGCAAATCCTAGCGATAAATGCTATTGTTATCAATACGAGTATGGTAAACTTATCGGTTGCATTAAAGGAATTGGTATCAAACGAAATGTCCGAATCCATTACAAGTGCTTGAATTAGATATTCTAAATAAAGCGCAAACAAGGAAAGCGCAAATGCAATTGCGATAAATAAGAGCCAACGAAAAGTGGCGCTTTTGTGAAAGTATGTCACCTTATTAGATTGCTTACTGCTCTGCGCAACCATGTATGAAATAATCCAATATAAAGCAAGTACATTCAACAAGAGGTCGCCAAAAGAAGGAAGAAAAAAATCGCTAGCAAAAATTTGGGGAGAAAATATTTCAAGGCTCTGAAGATGAAACGGCAAGCCGAATTTGTAAGTAATAACGCGAATGATCGCTATTAAAATTATTAAAAAAAATGTCCCATATATATAAGAGCGATTCCGGCACAAATAGAGTGCAAGGAAGTGAATAGATACTATTAAAAAAAAGCTTGCCGATAATACTAAAAGAACCAAAGGTGTATCGGGTATCAAAGGCTTAATATCTTCCTTGTTGATATGAACAAAGAACAATGGAGTACCTGTTGATGAACGTACAAGGCTAGATTCTATTACTTTGGCAAATAATATTTCGCTGGATGCGGGAATATCAGATGATGCTATAAAATGAGATTGAATATATTCATTTTCAACATTATAATGAAGAAATATTGGGATAAAAATGTCAATGTATTTTCTACTATTCCCCTGTTGATAAATCCTCTGTGCCAAATAAATATTTAAATGCTGTTTGACAATAGTAGGCGTTGTTGAAATTTCTACTCGTTCTACTGAAATTTTATTATCGTTCCAAAATACAAGCTGATTGCTATCAAATACACAAACCAGAAATTTTTCGGACAATAATTGCTTTAATTCGAGTTCGGATAAATGATTGGCGAATAAATTATTAACCAATTCTTTATTACCCAACATTGTGGCAACTTCATTCTGACGTTTTTGCAAATCATTCTCAATGGTGTGTACCATTGCCGTAGGTTGCAATTTTGCCTTCTGCGCATAAAAGTAAAAACATGACAAAGCCCACAGAGTCAGACTTATTAATAACCAAATAGTATATGAATTACGTTTCATTCTTTATGCTTGTGTTTTGGCAAGATTCCATAAGTCATCCATTTCTGCCAATGTCATTTCGTCTAAGGTTTTGTTTTGTATCAATGCCTGAGCTTCAATATATTTGAATCTTTTCATGAACTTTCTATTGGTTCGTTCTAAAGCTTGCTCAGGATCAATGTTGGCAAAACGGGAATAGTTAATTAGCGCAAAAAACACATCTCCCATTTCATCTTCTATGGCATCATGAACACCACTTTTCACAGCTTGATCCAGCTCTAAAATTTCTTCATCAACTTTAGCTTTAACATCGTCGATGTTTTCCCATTCAAACCCTACTTGCTTAGACTTTTCTTGAATTCTAAGTGCCTTAATCATTGCAGGCATTGCATTAGGAATACCACTTAATACAGATGTTTTGCCCTCCTTTAGTTTTATTTTTTCCCAATTACGTTTTACGTCATCCTCATTATCAACTGAAACACTATCGTAGATATGTGGATGGCGTTGAATTAGCTTATTACAAACATTTTCTATTACATCACCAAATGAAAAATGATTTTGTTCATTTGCTATTTTACTATAAAAAAGCAAATGAAGTAACATATCACCAAGCTCTTCTTTTATCCCAGTCCAATTCTCCTGCTCAATACTATCTGTCAATTCATAAAGCTCTTCGATGGTTTGAGGACGCAAAGAATGGATAGTCTGTTTTTTATCCCATGGGCAGCGTTCCCTAAGCTCGTTTAATATTGTAATAAGTCTATTGATCGATTGAGCGTACATGTACAACAAAAAATTAGAATTGAATTAGATTTTTTCTACCCTATTAAGATTTTGATTAATAATTTTTTAAAGATAAGAACTTTAGGCAAATATATTTGTCTGTGATTGACGAATAAACCTAGTACTTAAAAAAAACAATTGTAGCCCCAAATCCATAACCAGATTGCCAACCACTTTCGAAACTTTCTATTTGATGTATGCCTTTCAAAGTTCGATGTACTTCCTGACGAAGTGTACCTTTACCGATACCGTGTACGATCACCATTTTATCTTGAAAATTATTAATAGCAATACGCAAGTATTTATTTAATTCCGCTAATTGTAACTGAATCATATCAGCACTGGATAAGCCTTTTGTATGCTCTATGATCGCTTCAATGTGCAAATCCAATTCATACTTTGGTATTTCATTCATTGATTTTACAGGTAATTTTGTGGTTGGTATTGGCTGATTAAATGTTATTTTTTCTTTCCCTTTTTCTTTTTCCTTAAAATCAGCAGCTAACAGGTAGCTAAACGTTGGTAAATTCTCAATTTGAAGTTTGGAAATATGTTCAAATAGTTTGACAGCACGAATCTTTAAAACATCGGAATGTTCTGCATACTTCTCATTCTGTGTTTCTTTTATTTTCCATATAAAACGAGGAATTGCATTCATCTTTTCCCAATCTACAAAATGCAAATACAAATCAGCGAATGGTTGTATTAAACCTTCATAATTAAATATGCTGGCATCGTTTACACGAACATCATAACTAAATTGTATCGTATAATGGGTTTCATTTAGAACGAATACTTTTAAACGCTCCACTCTTTCTTCCATGTCTACCGTATGATAAATAGGCATAAAAGTGAGATGAATCCCCGAAGCTATTTTGGGTTTAACCAACGGTTTTGTATCTAAAGGCAACTGTTCCGGCAAATATTTTTTCTGCTTATTTTGTTTATTTTTTTCTGTAAACCAACGTAAGTAAGGGTGATCTATTTCAGTAAGGTATATTGGGAATATTGTCTTACCTATCATGATCTCGGCCATATCATTACCAAGTAAATCCACAATGTGACCTTCCTCACCAGATTTATTTATTACTATCGGATCTCCAATCGAAAACTTCATAATTCGTTATTAACCTATGTATTTTAAGCAAATATACCTTGAATAAAAAAACAACATTCTTATTCTCTACTAAAAAGATATTTTTGCAACTGAAAAAAGTAGACTGGAATTTAATATGGACGAAAATAACGAAATAGATAATATCGGTAATGATTCTGTAATGATAAATGACATGTACCAAAATTGGTTTTTGGAATATGCCAGCTATGTGATATTAGAACGTGCAGTACCTGCTATCAATGACGGGCTTAAACCTGTTCAACGCAGAATATTCCACGCCATGAAAGAAATGGATGATGGCAGATTTAATAAAGTTGCCAATATTGTCGGACAAACAATGCAATATCATCCGCATGGCGATGCGTCAATCAATGCTGCTATTGTGAATCTTGGTCAGAAAGATTTGATGATCGAGACTCAAGGAAACTGGGGTGATGAGCGGACTGGTGATGGAGCCGCTGCCGGTCGTTACATTGAAGCTCGTTTATCAAAGTTTGCGTTAGAAGTAGCATTTAATGCAAAAACAACAGAATGGCAACTCAGTTATGATGGTCGAAAAAATGAACCATTAACTTTACCCATGAAATTTCCTTTGCTTCTCGCTCAAGGAGCTGAAGGGATTGCTGTAGGGCTATCAACCAAAGTATTACCTCATAATTTTTGTGAATTGATGGAAGCTTCCATCAAATATTTAAAGAACAAACCATTTGAATTATTCCCGGATTTTAGTACCGGAGGTATGATAGATGTAAGTAACTACAATGATGGTGCTAGAGGAGGTAAAGTACGTGTGCGTGCTCGTATCGAAGATGTCGATAAAAAGAGTATTGCAATCAGGAGTGTACCTTATGGGATTACCACATCTCAATTGGCCGACAGTATCCTTAAAGCTAACGATAATGGTAAAATAAAAATAAAAAGCGTAACTGATAATACGGCCAAAGATGTAGAAGTATTAGTGCAACTGGCTGCTGGTGTATCTACAGACCAAACTATTGATGCCCTATATGCTTTTACAGATTGCGAAATTTCTATTTCACCCAATGCTTGTGTTATTATAAATGATAAGCCTCATTTTATTAGTATAAGTGATTTACTCCGACATTCCGTAAATGACACCAAAAATCTTTTACTAAGGGAATTAGAGATAAAGCTCAATGAACTTGATGAAGACTGGCATTTCTCATCACTGGAAAAAATATTCATAGAAAAACGGATTTATCGCGACATAGAGGAGGAAAGTACTTGGGAAGGTGTAATGGCAGCTATAGACAATGGGTTAAAGCCTTACAAAAAGCTTTTTCGAAGAGCGATTACTCAGGATGATATTGTAAAATTGACAGAAATACGAATCAAACGTATTTCAAAATTTGATGCTTTCAAAGCGGATGAACATATTAAAGGTGTAGAAAACAATATCAATGAAGTAAAAAACAATATCGAGCACCTCAATGATTATGCCATTAAGTATTATGAAAATATCCTCAAAAAGTATGGAAAGGGTAAAGAACGTAATACCGAAATTAGACAATTTGAAACAATACAGGCCAACACTGTTGCTATTGCCAACGCCAAATTGTATGTCAATTGGAAAGAAGGTTTTATTGGCACGGGATTAAAGAAAGATGAGTTTATATTTGACTGCTCTGATCTGGATCATATTATTGTATTCAGAAAAGACGGTAAAATGTCTGTTACAAAAGTTGCGGATAAAACTTTTGTTGGGAAGGATATCATTCATGTGGATATTTTCAAAAAAAATGATGAACGTACTACTTACAATATGGTATATCTCGATGGAAAATCAGGTATCGCTTATGCCAAACGATTTAATGTTACAGGGATTACACGGGATAAAGAATATGACCTAAGTAAAGGGAATCCCAATAGTAAAGTACTTTATTTTACAGCCAACCCAAATGGTGAAGCAGAGGTGATTAGTATTACATTATCTCCAGGCAGCAAGGCTCGTGTCAAGTCACTCGATTTTTATTTCGAGACATTAGATATAAAAGGACGCAGTGCCGGTGGCAATCAGGTAACAAAATATCCGATCAAAAGCATCAAAATAAAAGAGAAAGGGCGTTCAACCTTGATGGCACTCAAAATTTGGTATGATCCGAATACTGGGCGGCTAAACAAAGATGAAAATGGCAAACTTTTAGGCCGTTTCAACGAAGGCGATAAAATTATTGCTTTCTACAAAGACGGAACCTATGAACTTACCGACTATGAACTGAGCAATCGTTATGAGACTGAGCAGACTCTTTTGATTGAAAAATTTCATCCGGAGAATGTTGTAAGTGCCATTTATTTTGATGCTGGACAAAATCAGTATTATTGTAAAAGATTTTTGATCGAAACACAAACGCTAAAGAACAAATTTTCTTTTATAAAGGATGGAGAAGGCAACCAGTTAAGTCTAGTATCTACTGCTCCCGAACCTACTGCTATTATAAGGAGTGGGAAGAAAAAGAGTGAATGGATAGAAGAAAATATTGAATTGTATGAATATGCAGAAATTACCGGCTGGAAAGCTATTGGAAAGAAGATTGTGATAAGCGATATAAAAGAAATTGCATTATTACCTAACCCTGAAAACGAAGCAGAATCGCCAACACTTTTTTAAATAAAATGCTTACCTTTATACATCGAAAAAAACAAGAAGGAAGGGTCTAATTTGTGATGAAAAAAATTGAACTGGAAATTGTAGCATTATCGCCTAGTATTACCCAAAATAATTCTTATGCATTGGTGTTGGGCGAAATAGGGGGAGCTAGACGTATGCCCATTTTAGTTGGTGCATTTGAAGCTCAGGCTATAGCTGTAGCATTAGAGCGAATGCATACATCACGACCTTTGACACACGATTTGTTTTACAACTTTTTTAATAGTTTCAACATTGAACTTGTAGAGGTCATTATTTACAAATTAGAAGATGGCATTTTCTTTGCTAAACTTATTTGTATGCGTGACGGTGCAGAGCTTGTTGAAATTGATTCAAGAACATCTGATGCCTTGGCATTAGCTATACGGGCAAATTGCCCAACCTATACTCACGAGAATATTATAGAGTCTGCTGGCATATACCTCAATAGTGAAGAGCGACCTGCCAAGAGAGAGATTCAAGCAAAAGCCTCATCCACAAATCCCAAAACAAACAGTAATAATAATTCGGATTTAAAAAACATGAGTTTTGAAGAATTAAATGATCTATTGCAACAAGTATTGGATCAGGAAGACTACGTACGCGCTATCAATATTCGCGATGAGATAAACAATAGAAATAATCCGAACAAATAAACTAAACAATTCACCAACTATTAAAAACTCAATGCAATGACTAAAATAATTTGTGTAACCGTTTTTAGCTTTTTATTGAGTATATCTAGTTTTGCACAACGTAATTGCGGTCAGCAAATATATTTAGAACAACTTCAAATAACTCATCCAGAAACCAAAAGTCAAATCATAGAACAAAGAAAGCAAGCTCAATTGGCTGCAGAACAATACAAGGAATCTCTAAAAATGGCTAGTACAATGAAGACCACTGGCACAACAGTGACCATTCCTGTGGTCTTCCACATAGTCCTTGACAATACACAAATTGCATCTATAGGTGGCACTGCTGGTATTGAAGACAGAATAAATACCCAATTGATTTCTTTAAATAAAGACTACAATGGCTTAAATGCGGACAAATCAAAAATACCTGCTGCATGGGCTTCTCTCTATGCTAATGTCGGAATTCAATTCGGACTTGCTGTAAAAAAACCAGATGGCACCTCTACTCCCGGATACGACATACGATATGCCACTACCCCATCCACATTTACAGATGTTGGCTCTGGCTGTTCAAGTGCCAAAACATACGCCAGCGGAGGTCTCGACCCATGGGACAATACCAAATATTTAAATATTTGGGTTGTAAATATGAAATATGGCAGCAGTACTGTTTTAGGTGTGACTGCTCCTCCTGGCAGCTCATTTCCAAGTGCCGAAAAAGGCATTGCCCTTTATTATCTAGCTTTTGGTACTCGCACTAGTGCTAGTGAAGCATTTGAATACAACATTGATCAAGGTCGCACATTAACACATGAGATGGGTCATTACTTTTATCTATGGCATACTTGGGGTGATGATGGTGGTCTATGCCCAAGTGATCCAGGAGGAGACGATGATGGGATTGCAGATACTCCTCCCGAAGCTGACGCTAAATATCATTCACCTACATATCCGCTTTACGATGCCTGTAGCACAACCAGTCCTGGTGTAATGTTTATGAACTATATGGAATATACAGATGACACTGCAATGTATATGTTTACGAAAGACCAGTCTGCTGTAATAAACGGACAAATCGCATTACTAAGCAATTCATATTCTCTTACTCAACACCCAGAATTGGCAAAGGTGCCGACTTACATTCCGACAATCGGACTAAGTGAGCAGATAAATATTTACCCCAACCCAACAACTGGTGTACTTAGCATAAAATTCAACTCTGACTCAAATGTACTAACTGACATAAATATAATTAATCTATTAGGTCAACGTGTTTTAAACATTAGTAATCCTCAATCTAACATCATAGACTTGAGTAGTTTGAGCAAAGGTATTTATATGGTACAATGCCAATTTAATACAGGAACAATAACAAAAAAAATAGTAATTCAATAATGTCAACAGCATCAGGAATCGACGCTATAATAAAGAATACAAGCAACAAAGATTTACTGCGTATTGCAGAAAAAATACAACATAACGAACGCCTTTCAGAGACGGAGGGCGTTCTCCTTTTTGAAAAAGGGACATTAGGTTTTGTAGGTTCATTGGCAAATTATGTTGCGCAAAAGCTACACCACAATAAAGTATATTTCAACAGAAATTTCCATATAGAGCCTACAAATGTGTGCATATTTACTTGCCATTTTTGTTCTTATTCACGTCAGTACAAACACAGAGACGAAGGTTGGGAATTAAGTATGGAGCAGATGATGGACATTGTACGCAAGTACGACGATCAGCCTGTAACAGAAGTTCATATTGTAGGCGGTGTGCATCCCAAAATGAACCTTGAATTTTTCTGTGAATTGTTGCAGAAAATCAAAGCCCATCGACCCAGTTTACATCTTAAAGGATTTACGGCAGTAGAACTGGATTATATGTTTCGTAAAGCTAAGCTAAGCGTAGAAGAAGGCATGATGCAGATAAAAGAAGCCGGACTTGAATCTTTACCGGGCGGTGGTGCCGAAATATTTGACCATAAAATACGTCAACAAATTTGTGCAGACAAAGTTGATGGCGCAGGATGGCTGCATATACATGAAACAGCACACAATTTAGGAATGCCGACCAATGCAACTATGCTATACGGGCATATTGAAAATTATATCCACCGTATTGACCACATGAGTCAACTCCGTCAACTACAAGATAAAACTAATGGATTTAATTGCTTCATCCCACTCAAATACCGCAGTGGCGATAATGATATGAGTCACCACGGAGAAGTAAGTATCACTGAAGATATGCGACTTTATGCAATCGCACGATTATTTATGGACAATTTCCGAAACCTGAAAGCATATTGGCCAATGCTGGGAAGGCAGAATGCACAGCTAAGCCTTTCATTTGGAGTAAATGACCTTGACGGAACAATCGATGATACGACCAAAATTTATTCAATGGCAGGATCTGAAGAGCAAACACCATCGATGAGTACAGAAGACCTATGTAACTTAATAACATCAGTTGGTAAAATACCTGTAGAAAGAGACACTAGATACAATGAATTACAAGTCTATAATACCGAAACGATAGCTTAAAAAGAAGGATTTAAAAATTTCACTGCTCAATTGTTGCTTTCCGAAATTTTTATTTATATCTTCGTCCTTAATCAGCATTTAGAACATTAAGGAATGCTTAACTTTTAATCACTTTGAAATTGCTTTATAAAACTGATTCGATGCATAAATATTTTACCCTAATTGTTCTGGTACTATCAACAATCTTCTTGTCGTCTTGTTTTTTCAGACACCATGGGCCTGCACAATATCGTCAAAGACCACCACAAAGAATAAGTTCTACCAGTTATAATATACTAGGAATAAGAACTAGGTCTAGGGGTCGCAATTATAAAAATCAATACCGTTCTGATTACCGTGGCCATAGAGGAGGGCGTGATCCATACCATTATCGCCAAAATCGCTTCAAATACTAATGAATTAGCGTTTGACAATAAAAAATATTCTTATTTAAAGATTAAAAGGGCGCCTCTTGAGGTGCCTTTTTTAAATACATAAAGATGACTCCGGAAAGAAAAAAAAGAATAGACGATGTGCTCAATAGACGCCAACCGGACTTGGTGATATTGATGGAAAATGTAGACGACCCACACAACATTTCTGCAGTGATGCGAAGCTGTGACTCTGTAGGAATACAAGAAATTTTTGTACTCAATACAAAAATGCAGCAACACGATTATTTTGGCAAACGAAGTTCAGCAAGTGCAGCGGCATGGCTGAATGTGCATCAGTTCGACGATATTGAAACTTGTATCACTGCGTTAAAAAAACGTAACTATAAACTGCTTGCAACTCACCTAAACAGCGAATCAAATTCACTTTACGAAATAGACCTAACGCAACCTATAGCCTTGGTTTTCGGGAACGAGCATGATGGTGTAAGCGAAGAACTTTTACGAAATTGCGACGGCAACTTTATTATTCCACAAGTAGGCATGGTAAAATCCTTAAATATATCAGTGGCGTGTGCGGTGAGTCTCTATGAAGCATTTCGACAGCGTTCAGCAAAAGGATTATACGACGGTAATTGTAGAATAGTAAGCACACAAAGAGCAGAACTTTTTGAGCAATGGTCTTCAAAAGAAAAATAATAGATAAAATCGTTCTACTTTATTGTCTTTTATGCGCGACAGTATAATCTGATGCCATTTTCTCTATCGTTTTTTCTATTGGAGTGTAACTAAAGCTGGGGAATGATCGCAAAAATTTATCATTATTGTAAAAACATTTTATCTGCGCCGTTCTTGCCGTTTCTTTCGTTATTGATGATTGCTTACCTGTAATTTTTGTCTTAATTTTATTCCAACGCCATAATACACTTGTCATCAAAGGGGTGGCTCTTATATGAGCAGGCTTTCTCAGTAGATATTGTGCCATAAGGTTAAATATATATTGATAGGAGTGACTTCCTTGACTAAGTATAAACCGCTCCGATGACACATCTGCTTGCATTAGCAGATACATCGCTCTTACAACATCCTGTACATCAACCCAACCATTAGCTCCTTCTGTATAAAAAGGGAAATTGTTGTCCACTACCTTCATTAATCTAGAAGAGCCTTGTTCCCAATCTCCATTACCCAACATAATTGCAGGATTTACAATTGCGGCATTTAAACCTTCTTCAATAGCACGCCAAACCTCCATTTCAGACAAGTATTTGCTACGTGAATATGCCGTATTATTTTTATTTTCTTCCCACTGATCCGTTTCTGTTATCGGGTACTGGGTTAGACCACGACCTAATGCCGCAACGGAACTTACAAAAATCAATTTGCGTACCCCAACTTCTAGAGCTTGATTTACGACATTAGCTGTACTTTCCGCATTAACATGCTGAATATAATTTTTATTAGTCGCATTAAAAGAAACCATTGCGGCACAGTGATAAACTTCATCAATGCCTTTCATGATGTCTCCTACTGTATATACATCTAATAAATCACACTGAACCCAGCTTACTCCTTTCATTTTTAGAGATTCGGCATCAGGAGTATTATTCAAGTATATTGCTCTTACTTTATAGCCCTTATCACTCAAAAAACGAACTAGATGTTTCCCTAAAAAACCACTTGCACCAGTAACAAGAATCATTTTTATTTATAGAAATTAATTAGAGAATCAAGCTAAAATGGAATTGGTTAAAAACTAAATACTGCAAGCCATTTTCCAATAAAAATATCAATGTCATTCTATTGATTGAAATTGTCTTAAAAATCTTACATCATTTTGCGAATAAAGACGCAAATCATTGACCTGATATTTTATTTGTGTGATACGCTCAACCCCCATCCCAAAGGCAAAACCGGTATATATTTCCGGATCTATTTCAAAATTGCGCAACATATTAGGGTGCACCATTCCACATCCTAGTATTTCTACCCAACCCGTGTGTTTACACAAACCACAACCACTTCCACCACATACAGTACAAGAAATATCCATTTCTGCACTTGGTTCTGTGAACGGGAAATAAGATGGTCTAAAACGAACTTTTGTTTCAGCACCAAACATTTCAGTGACGAAATAATATAAAGTTTGCTTTAAATCTGCAAATGAAACACCTTTATCTACATAAAGTCCTTCACATTGATGAAAAAAACAATGAGCACGGGCACTTATCGTTTCATTGCGATATACACGTCCCGGGCAAATAACCCTTACAGGCAATTCACCACGCTCCATCACTCGTGCTTGTGCAGATGAAGTGTGGGTACGCAATACCCAATCAGGATTAGATGCCACATAAAACGTATCCTGCATGTCTCTCGCAGTATGGTTTTCAGGCATATTTAATGATGTAAAATTATGCCAATCGTCTTCAACCTCAGGTCCTGTCGCTATACTAAAACCTAATTTTTCGAAAATAGAAACTATTTTATTTTCGACCATGCGCAAAGGATGCCTTGTTCCTAAAGGAATTGCTACACCCGGAAGGCTGATATCAAGCGATTCTTTTGTATCCGTTTCTGTAGATTGCAAATGTGCAAATGCTTCGAAACGCTCTTCCGCCAAGATTTTGAATGCATTTAACAGTTGACCTGCTTCTTTCTTTTGTGCTACAGGTACATTTTTCATTTCTGAAAAAATTTGTTTTACGATGCCCTTTGTACCCAAAAAGCGAATACGATATGCTTCTAAATCAATAGCATTAGCTGGAGAAAAGGATTTTATTTCCGCTTCGTAAGTAGTAATTTGATTTTGTAACTCTTGCATAGGCGGCAAATATAAATATTAATCTCAGCCTTTAGGAATTTAACAAGCATTTGCACTCAGAATTAGGAATATTTTTCTACTATCCTTATCTTTGCTGCCCTTATGCGTATTCGTTCCGTATTAATAGTTATTTTTGGCTTAGGCATAACCATGCTGATGTCGTGTAATGGTTTTGAAAAAGTAAAACGCAGCAGCGATGTGAATTACAAATTTGCAATGGCTAATAAATATTATGACCATAGTGATTTTTTAAAAGCACGTGATTTGTTTGAAGGACTTATGCCTGTGATGAAAGGGACTAAGAATTTTGAACCTATGTATTACAAATTTGCGATGTGCAATTATAATTTAAAAGATTATTATTCTTCTGCATTAGCATTTAAAAACTTTGCAACATCGTTTCCTGCTTCAAAAGAGGCTGATGAAGCCAGTTATTTACATGCCTTGTGTTTGTACAAACTATCTCCTAAACCAACAATTGAACAAACCAATACCATAAAAGCCATGGAGGCTTTACAAGCTTATATCAATATGCATCCGGAGAGTAAACATCTTGAAGATGCCAATAAATACATTCAAGTTTGTCAAGACAAAATAGAAGAAAAAGGAGTTAGTGCAGCTAAACTATATTTCAACATTAGCAAATATCAAGCCGCTGTGGTCTGTTTTAAAAGCGTGATTAGCGATTTCCCAGACTCAAAAAAATTGGATGAATATCAATATATGATTGTAAAATCAAGTTATTATTATGCCAAAGGGAGTACTGAATCTAAAAAAGAGGAGCGTTTTGTAAATGTATTGAACACTTATCAAGAATTGGTGGACAACTACCCTAAATCAAAATATGTAACTGAAGCACAAAAATATTATACGCTTGCAAGCAATAACATTAAAAAAATAAAAAATGAGCATAAATAAAAAAGCCCTCGCTGCTGTAAATCCATTGATTGAAACACGCGATGTAACTGCAATTAAAAACAAAACAGGTAATCTTTACGAATCAATTACGGTAATGTCTAGAAGAGCAGGACAAATTTCAGTTGCCATAAAAGAAGAATTACATAAGAAACTTGAAGAGTTTGGCAGCCATACTGATAACCTTGAAGAAATACACGAGAACAAAGAGCAAATTGAAATATCTCGAATGTACGAGCGCCTTGCTAATCCTGCATTGCAAGCGGTTAGCGAGTTTATCGACGATAAGATTTACTATCGTACTAAATAAATAAACCTATTTAATACCTTAGGCGCAGATGTTTTAATACGTCTGCGCTTTTGTTGTTTTCTGAATAATACAAATGTTTCATCCGAAATTATTCATGGATAGAAACTCGAATGAACCAATAAATATGTATCAGCACCTTTTCTTTGACCTCGACCATACCCTTTGGGATTTTGAACAAAATTCTAAAAATACGATGCAACAATTATACATTACGCATCGGCTTGAAGGAAGAGGGATAACCGATTTTGAAGCATTTTATGCGGTTTACCGAGCGCATAACGAAAAATTATGGGAACGCTTTAGAAAAGGATTTATAAAACGGGATGAGCTACGCTGGAAAAGGATGTGGCATACCCTACTCGACTTTAAAGTTGGTGACACCAAAATAGCTAATGAGCTCAGTGTTGCATATCTCGAAATATTGCCTACACAGCGAGCATTAATGCCTCATGCTATTGAAGTACTGGATTATTGCAAAACAAAGGAGTATTCAATGCACATTATCACTAACGGATTTGACACAACACAACGTCAAAAACTACATTACTGTGGCATCGCCACATATTTTGACCAACTAATTAGCTCCGAAAAAAGCAATAGCATGAAACCCAAAAAGGAAATTTTTGATTTCGCGCTTCAAGCCACAAATGCTCAACCAGAATCATCCATTATGATTGGAGATGCATTAGAAATAGACATTGCCGGGGCAATGAGTGCCGGTTGGGATCAAATTTATTTCAACCCGGAAAAGATGGCACATACTAGGAAACCAACTTATGAAATCACTTCTTTGAAAGAGATTATTGGCATTTTGTAGTTAACTATAAGAATAAAGCATTAAGAAGTATGATCTACTACAATCACCCATATTCCTTTTATTTTTCTAAATAACAAGCTATAATAACCACCCACATCTCCAACACTACGCTTGAGCGCCCATTTTCCCACAACAAAACAATGAGTTTTATCCAGTAACGTTATTCTTTCGATCGTAGAAGTAAAAACACCCATGTGTGCTGTATCGGGATAACTACTCAAATAATTATCTAAGGTCGTTTTATATCCGTAAGTTGTTCGCTTTCCAATAAAAAGCAGACTATCGCTCTCCCAATATCCTTTCATAAATTGATGAAGGTTCCCTTGATTCCAGGCAGTCTCCTGCGCTTTTAATATTTTACGAATGGCTTGTTCATCCGAATTTTGTGCAATGACAGGTTTATTGACCAACAATAAACACAGCGTGCAAAAGAAGAAACTGTTTCGCATGATTATTTTTGTTCAAAGTTAAAAATTCAACGACATAAAAAGCATTTACCTTTGCTCTACCCAATTTACATTTAATAAACGCAATTGATATAAGAATGTCCATAAATAAAGAGATTTATAATAAACTCAATACTGACTTTACATCAAAAAACATCCGACTTATAGCCGTTTCAAAAACCAAACCTGCGGAAGATATTGAATCATTATATGCGCTTGGACAAAGAGATTTTGGTGAAAATTACGTACAAGAACTAATAGACAAAGAAGCTATACTACCAAAAGATATCCGATGGCATTTTATTGGACACTTACAGTCCAACAAGGTAAAATATATAGCGCCTTTTGTACACTTAATTCATGCGATGGATAGTTTTAAACTCTTGCTGGAAATCGAGAAACAAGCGGCCAAAAACAACCGCATTATTGATGTGCTCTTACAACTACATGTTGCAGCAGAAGAAACCAAGCATGGCATGGACGAAAATGGTATCATAGAATGCTTAGAATATTATGAAGCGCAGCAAGAAAATCTGAGACATATACGCATTTGTGGCATTATGGGCATGGCCTCATTTACAGATGACGAAGCTCAAATCAGGACGGAAATGCAACGCATATTTACTGTGTATCGGACTGTACAGCAATCCTATTTTATTGGTAAAAAATATTTCAGCATTTGCTCCATGGGCATGAGTGGTGATTTTAAAATCGCAATAGAAGAAGGTAGTACTATGATTCGGATTGGAAGCCTGCTTTTCGGATCTAGAAATTAGTTTTGTCCTCAATTATTTAATCAGCCCTGAAGCAAATTAAAAACGATAAGCAGTACCTTCATCCTTTATTCCGTGCCCATGTTCTCTGTACAACCAACTGCTGAAAACCTTGAACTTATTGCCCGACAAGCTGTCGAAGGCTTTATTATAGGATTACACAAAAGTCCTTTTCATGGCTTTTCAGTTGAATTTGCGGAGCATAGACAATACAATCCTGGCGACGCATTACGACATATCGACTGGAAGGTTTATGGACGTAGTGATAAACTTTTTATTAAAAAATATGAGGAAGAAACAAATCTTAGGTGTTGCATCTTGCTGGACACTTCGTCATCTATGCAATTTCCAAAAGAAAAAAACAAACTGAGCAAATTACAATATGGCTGCATTGCTGCCGCGTCTCTATTAATGCTGATGAAACGACAGTTAGACGCTAGTTCGTTGGCATTGTTTGACAATAGCGTATATTTTAAATCTGACTGCAAATCTGCTGCAACACATTATCGTACACTGATCAATAAACTTTCCAATACTTTTGATTATGAGAGTGAAGGGAAAAGCTCCAATATTTCAGAAGCCATACATCAGATCGCAGAACAAATTCATAAACGCTCATTAGTCATTGTGATTAGTGATATGATTGATGATTCTGAACAAGCAGACGTTCTTTTTGAGTCATTACAACACTTACGCTACAATAAGCACGAGGTTATTTTGTTGCATATAATGGACAAAAAACAAGAATTAGAATTCGATTTTGAAAATAGACCTTATGAATTTGTTGATTTGGAGAGTGGTGAACGGTTAAAATTGCAGCCGAGCCAATTGAAAGAACAATACCTTATCGAAATGGAAAAATTCAGAAAATCAATTGAAAACCAATGCTACCAGTACAATATTAGCAGACTAGAAATTGATCTATCAGAGCCTGTAAACCAGATCTTAAATTCTTTTTTATTAAAGAGGAATAAAATGGACTGAGAATAAAGTAAAAATACTATCTTTGCGCTCCGTTTTTAATGGGTGTAGTTCTTTAATAAAGGCAGAAACACTGAAAATCAGTACAGTCATGAAACACAGTATGGAATTTGAGTTGGCTTGGCAAGGACTGAAATTAGGCGAGCATGTTTTTGAATATGAGGTTGGTCGCGACTTTATGTTAGCTCATGGAGAAGATGAAACTGAATGCAAAGACATAAATGCCAAAGTAAGCCTTAAATTTGAAAAACATGAGAGCTTTTTCATGCTCCATTTCGATATAGGAGGTTATATTGTAACTCCTTGTGATCGTTGCGGAGATGATTTCAAACTAAACCTTTGGGATGAGTTTAACTTGATTATAAAGTTAACGGATACGGAAGCTAATGAGGAGATTGAAGAAGATGCAGATGTAGTTTTTATTCCACGTAGTGAAACTGTAATTGATGTGAGCAACTGGATATATGAATTTATTGTTTTAAGCTTGCCTTTACAACGAATTCATCCAGACAATGAAGATGGTACTCCAACTTGTAATGAAGAAGCGCTCAAACTGTTAGGGAAACTAGCCGAGCAAAACGAAGAAAAGAAAAATGATATTTGGAAGGGTCTTGAATCCTTAAAAATAAATAATAACAAACGTAAATAAGCATAAAACTTTAAAAAATGCCAAATCCAAAACGCAGACACTCGCAGCAAAGAAGCGCAAAGCGCCGTACGCACTATAAAGCAACAGCTGAAACATGGAGCGTGGATGCAGTAACAGGCGAAAGCCATTTGCGCCACAGAGCTCATTGGGTAGAAGGAAAAATGTACTATCGTGGTAATGTAGTGATAGACAAAGCTCCTGCAACAGAAACAGCAAGCGGAGAATAAGAATAACAATTCCTTCTCAACTCATCTCTCTATTCAATGAATATAGGTATAGATATTATGGGCGGCGATTTCGCGCCACTCGAAGCCATCAAGGGAGTTTCAAGCTACCTTGAAAACAATACCGACACTTCTGTTCATTTAACACTTATAGGCGATACTCAAGCAGTATCGCCATATATGAGTTTGATAGAGGCATACCAAAGTAGGTATACTTTTATACATGCCCCGCAAACCATATCGATGGATGAACATCCTACAAAAGCATTCAAAGAAAAACCGCAATCAGGCATAGCTATGGGCTTTGGTATGTTGGCAATGAATAAAATTGATGCTTTTGTAAGTGCTGGAAATACAGGAGCCATGCTTGTTGGTGCCATGTTCTCTATCAAAACAATAGAGGGCGTTATGAGACCAACAATCGCATCTTTTGTACCCCGTGAAGACGGAAAATTCAGTCTTTTACTTGATGTAGGGATCAACGCTGATTGCAAACCAGAGCATTTAGTGCAGTTTGCACAACTCGGATCCGTGTATTTAGAACGTGTGATGGATGTTCATAATCCAAAAGTTGCACTCATGAACATTGGAGAAGAAGAAGGTAAAGGCAATATTTTAGCGCAAGCTACATACCCACTACTTAAAGAGGCAACTGGAATAAATTTTGTTGGAAATGCAGAAGGCCGTGATTTATTTTTAGATAAAGCTGACATTTATGTTTGCGAAGGGTTCGTAGGCAACATCATGTTAAAGCTTGCAGAATCGGTGTATCATATCTTCAAGGAAAAAAGAGGTATAGAAGATCCATTTCTCAATAATTTCAATTACGAAATATATGGGGGCACACCGGTTCTTGGTATCAATGCACCAGTAATGATAGGGCATGGGATATCTTCGGCAAAAGCCTTCCATAATATGATTGACAATATTGCCAAAATTGTCAGTTCAAACCTTATTGATGCATTTAAAGCCTCGTTCAAAACCGAACTATAATAATTCAAATTAAATGAATCCCTGACTAGTATAATCTTACTGTCAGGGATTTTTTGCTGATTAAAATAGTCAACCATTTTCTTGCACAAACACAATAATTTCGCAAAAGATTAAATCGCCCTTATTTGTGAAGATTCACTTGATTCAAATAATTCTAATACTATCATTAACACTCCCGTCAATTGGAGTAAATGCACAAGTGTCCGTACCAGAAAAACATTTACGTATCAGCGTGCTTACATGCGGTGCTGGAACAGAAATATATTCTGTTTTTGGGCATAGTGCCGTAAGAGTAGTTGATAGTACTATAGGGAGTGATATCGTCTATAATTATGGCACATTTGATGGCTTTGACAAAGACTTTGAAATGAATTTTATGCGAGGAAAACTCTTATACTATCTATCTAGTGAAGAGTACAATTCTTTCATGAGTAATTATTTTGAAGACCATAGATGGGTGGAAGAACAAGTATTATTTTTAAGTACCGAAGAAAAAACGAAAATTGAAAATTTCTTACTGGATAATATTAGACCTGAAAATCGTGCTTACCATTATGATTTTTTCTTTGACAATTGTTCAACACGTATTCGGGATATTTTTGAACATTCACTTGGCAGCAATTTTAAATACCCAAATGTATTACCTTCGGAAAAAAGCATTTCGTTCAGAACCATTATCAACCAATACTTACACAACGAGCATTGGGCATTATTCGGAATCAATATATTGTTGGGTAGCAAAGTAGATAAAAACATGAGTAATGCTGAAATCATGTTTTTACCTGATTTTCTCCGAGATGGCATAGCTAGCGCAACATTGAATGGCCAAGTATTCTCGAGCAAATCAATACAGCTTTTACCTGCACAACCTTCCATTAATAAAATAGTCCGAAATGATGCTGCAATAATCATGTGGTTATTGGCCATTATCACTATTATTGGGATGACGGTTCCTTCTTTGAAACTTTTGGGCGCAATTATGTCTAATGCTGTCTTAATTATTACAGGCTTGCTAGGAGTCCTTATCATATTTATGTGGCTCGGTACAAATCATCAGACTTGCAGCAATAATTTTAATTTACTTTGGGCACTACCTACTAATTTGTTTTTTATCTTCAGAAAAAAGCAACACAAATATGCAATGATCGCTATCATATTTATCTTCATATCACTTCTATTGCATTTATTCAATATCCAGCGATTACCTCTATTAGAACTTTCCCCCCTATTACTCATGCTTCTCTTTACATTTGGCAAAATTTACCGCAATAACAATTTGAATACTGAGTATGCAAAAAATACAGCTAAGGAATAAAACTTTTGGACAAATAAATTATTATAAAACAGGCACTGGTCCGTCATTAATGCTTGTCCATGGCTTTCCTGCAAATGCAGAGTTATGGCGCTACATATACCCAAATTTATCCGCTCATTACACCATACTTCTTCCAGAATTCTTTAGCGAAAGCGGAGCTTGGATGTGTGACAATAGCACGTCAATGGAGTTATTAGCGAATGGATTAAAGGACATACTAGACAACGAACAAATAACACAAACGGTATTAGCTGGACATTCGATGGGTGGCTATATGGGACTGGCATTTGCACGCCAATATCCCAATAGACTTAAAGGGCTTTCTTTAATACACTCTTCAGCACTAGCTGATGATGCCGTAAGACTAGAGGGTAGGCAAAAATCAATCAAAATTATTGAACAAGGAGGGAAGAGTCCTTTTTTACGAAAAATGGTCTATGCATTATTCCCGGAGCAATTCAACAAGACATATCCTGAGGTGGCTGCCAAGCAATTAGAAGAAGCATTAAAAGTACCAGTAGAGAGTTTATTGGCCTTTTACAAAGCAATTATGCTCAGAAATGAATCAACGGATTTTATTAGCAATGTAACTTTCCCTTTACAATATATTATAGGGCAAAGGGATACCTTAGCAAATATTCAGAAAGATTTGGTTTCGGATACACTTACAAATACTAACTTTGTAAGTGTACTTCAAGAGTGTGCACACATGGGAATGCTTGAAGATCCTCAAAAGTTGCAAAATAAGTTACACGAATTTGCTGAATATTGTTTTAATAAAAATGATTAGTACACAAAGATGTCAATGCAAAATAAAATATTCGTAAATATAATTTTATTACTAACACTATTATTCTGCGGCATTAATAGTAATGCTTCTCATATCGTTGGTGGTGAAATCACTTATGTTTGTCTTGGCGGAAACAACTATAAAATTAAAATTTCTATCTACAGGGATTGCCTTACGGGTATAGCTGGAGCAATACACGATGACAACCCAGTTTATATATCCGTATTCGATGGCAATGGTGTAATTATTGGCTCCGACAGCATTAGTTTTATAAATCCGGACGGAGAAGTCATCCCTCCAGATTTCCATAGTGATTGTTTGAACAACCCTCCACCAACTTGCCTTAATAGAGCTACTGCAGAACGGAGTTATTATCTCCCTCCCAATAGCACAGGATATAAAGTAATCTATCAAAGATGCTGTAGAAATTCCTCAATTCTTAACCTTGTCTCTCCAGATGCTACAGGAGCCACATATACCTGTATAATTCCGCCGTCAGATGTTGCTTGTAATAATAGCGCAGTATTTAAAAACTATCCGCCACAAATAATATGTGTCAATAATCCATTGGTATATGACCATTCAGCTACAGATCCTGATGGTGATTCATTGAGTTATGAATTTTGCAATGCTTATGACGGAGGTTCAAATGCAGACCCTAAACCTATACCCGTATTTAGATATAGTACAGTTACCTATAGAAGTCCTTTTACAGCAGCAAGACCGATTGCAGGAAACCCACGTATTCAAATAGACCCCACTACAGGGCAAATCAGTGGAACACCTAATCTCATCGGACGTTTTGTTGTAAGTGTTTGTTGCCATGAATGGAGGAAAGGAGTAATGATTAATACTGTTACCCGAGAATTTCAATTTGTGGTAACCAATTGCTCTAAAGCAGTAGTAGCCAACATTCCGCAATTGTCTTCAGAGTTCAATACTTATATCGTGAATTGTAAAGACAATACAGTTAACTTCCTTAATACAAGTGTTGGCGGCACTACTTATCACTGGGACTTCGGTGTCAAGGAGACTGATGCCGATACTTCTGATGATTTTGAACCTACTTATACATACCCAGATTCAGGGACGTACGTAGTTACTCTTTATGTAAACAAAAACACAACCTGCGGAGATAGCATTTCGCGTTTTGTAAAAGTTTATCCCAAGTTAAGAACTAATTTTACTGCAAAGAATTTCGTGTGCCCTGGCGATACCGTTCAATTTACAGATCAAACGACCTCTACATATAATGTAAATAATTGGACATGGGACTTCGACGATCATACTCCATTCGATACTACTCAAAATCCTAAACATGTATTTCAATATGGCGGTCTATACAATGTTGGCTATATCGTCAAAAATACCCAAGGGTGTATTGATACCGCATTTAAAAAAATAATTGTTGACCCATTCATTGCATTTGCCGGCAATGACACTTTTATTGTCAAAGGCGAACGTATATTTTTCAACGCTAAAGGCGGCGGTTCTTATTTATGGACTCCTTCCACATACTTAAACAATCCTAATATTGGTAATCCTATTGGAACATTTACGGATAAGGGAACATTTTATTATGTTGTAACTGTAACAAGCGATAGTGGATGTGTATCGAGAGACACCGTAAAAATAGATGTAATTGAAAATCCATACCTAAGTACACCCAATGCGTTTACTCCGAACGGGGATGGCGTTAATGATACATTTAGACCCTTAGCTGTTGGCTACCAAAGCATTCGTTTCTTCAGGGTATTTAATCGTTATGGCCAGGAAATTTTTTATACCGATTCATTTAATCAAGGTTGGGACGGCACTTTTAAAGGTCAACAATGTGACTTAGGCGTTTACTATTGGATGTTGGGTGTAAAAGATCGGTTTGGCAACAATAAAGAATTAAAGGGCGATGTAACTTTAATTCGGTAATTGTAATTTTAAAGTTTCCTTAGTCGAAGGTGAGTTATTATCTTTGCGCCATGGAATTATCAGCACTTACTGCCATCAGTCCTATTGACGGGCGCTACAGAGTACAATTAGCTAATTTAGCAACCTATTTTTCTGAATTTGGATTGATTCGTTATAGGGTATTAGTCGAAGTGGAATACTTTTTATTTCTTGCAGAAAAGAAAATTTTCACCTTACCTACAACTGTAAAACCTGCAAAAATCCGTTCTATTTACCAATCATTTAGTGAAGCGGACGCACAACAAATAAAAGCTACCGAACGTGTCACCAATCATGATGTAAAAGCAGTAGAATATTTTTTAAAAGAAAAAATCACTGGTTTGGGCGCAGAATCTTGCGCAGAATGGATTCATTTTGGCTTAACATCACAAGACATTAATAATACAGCTATTCCCCTATCATGGAAAAATGCTGTAGAAAACGAATATTTACCGGCTTTACAAAACCTTGTTTTACAACTTCGTAAGATGGCAAAGAGCTGGCAATCGGTATCTATGCTAGCGCGTACACATGGACAACCTGCCTCTCCAACAACTCTTGGCAAGGAATTAATGGTATTTGTAGAACGACTGGAAGGACAAATAAACCAACTGGCGCAAATACCATTTGCCGCAAAATTTGGTGGTGCAACAGGAAATTTCAATGCCCATCACGTAGCATTCCCGGGAATTAATTGGGTGAAATTTGCCAATGACTTTCTAGAAAAAAAAATGGGCTTAGAGCGAATGCAATACACTACTCAAATAGAACACTACGACAACCTTGCAGCACAGTTTGATACGTTGAAAAGGATCAACAATATATTGATTGATTTTTCTCGAGATGTATGGACTTACATTTCTATGGAGTACTTCAAGCAGCAAACTAAAAAAGGTGAAATTGGGTCTTCTGCGATGCCACACAAGGTCAATCCAATTGACTTTGAAAATGCAGAAGGAAACCTAGGCATGGCCAATGCTCTTTACGAACATTTATCTGCAAAACTGCCTATTAGCCGCCTTCAACGCGACCTTACAGATAGTACTGTATTAAGAAATATTGGCGTACCAATGGCGCATAGCTTCCTTGCATTAAAGTCATTAGAAAAAGGTATTGGTAAACTTTTACTTAACGAAGTGAAATTAAAAGATGACCTCGAAGCAAATTGGGCCGTGGTTGCAGAAGCGATACAAACGGTGTTACGCAGAGAACAATTTCCACAACCATACGAGGCATTAAAAGAATTGACACGAGGCAAAAATGGCATCAATAAAGAAAGTATGCATCAGTTTATTGATTCTTTAGCCATACCAGCTAAAATAAAGAAAGAGTTGAAAGCGATCACCCCTCACAATTACACCGGAGTTACATTTGACTTTTAAGCGTCAGATCACATAAACAATAAAAAATCCCAAATCAGTATGATATTGGGATTTTTTATTGAACAAAAGAGTTTCATTATTGGACTTCATTAAAATAGTTCGCCAATTTTTGAGCTACTATATCCCAACTAAAACGAGATTGTATAACTCCCATACCAGCGAGACCTACGCGTCGGCGAAGTTCCTCTGAATCCAACAACTTAATAATACTTTCTGCAAATGATTCAGGAGTAATTTCCATAATTGCACCTTCACCGCTAATAATTTCTAATCCCTGAAACCCAATATTAGAACAGACTACAGGAATACCCATAGACATGGCTTCAAGTACCTTATTTTGCGTTCCTGCACCAAAACGCAATGGAGCAACAACAATGCTTGCTTCATTATAAACAGCAGCCAAATCCTTAACAAAACCAGTGATTTTTATATAATCACATACTTGTTCCAATATTTTCTTTACTGGTCGTTGTCCTGCTATTATAAATTGAATATTGGGATACTGTTCACGAACAATTGGTAAAATATCTTTTATAAAATAGAGAACTCCATCCACATTAGGTAGATAATCCATATTTCCAGTAAAAAGAAGTGTATGATTATGTGAATAATCGTGCGCGCGTGGTGCAAATGTTATTGTATCAACCCCATTTGGCAACAGCTTTATAGTGTTTATGTGGTGTTGTTCTTGAAGGTATTGCTTGTCCTCATGTGAACAAACAAGTGTTAAATTATATTGCTTTAAAATCCGCTCATATTGTAGCACACGCTTCCGCTCATTTCTGATAAACCATCTCAAAAAGATATTCTTTGCCATTGACTCCTTTCTTTTCCAATAAAGAGAAAACGCATCCGGCAAATCCAAAATTCGAGGAATATCGGAACGATCAGAGAGATACTGCGCCATACGTAAATGTTGCACATGTACGACATCATATTGCTCTTTATTCACCAATTCATTTACTTTCAATTGCATTTCAGCAGATCGAAAATAATGTACCTGAAAAGGTCGATGGTCAAGCACAGCTGATAAGCAATGAATCATTGATTTCAGCTTAGGTAACTCAACAATATGTACCTCTTTGAATATTTTTTTTAGCTCTGGAATATATTCAAGATCTTCTTTATTCTGAGCGAAAGTTAGTAGATGTAACTCATGCGTTATGCATAACCTTTTAGCAAGATTATAAATCTTGAGTTTATCACCACGATATGGTGGATAAGGAACACGATTAGCAAGAAATAGTATTTTCAAAACAGCACAAAAAATTAGAGACGATATTCAATTAAGATAATGGTTATTTCATTATCTCATGTCCTAATTTATCGCGTTTTGTTTGCAAATAAAATTCATTATGCGGGTTAGATTTTATTTCAATAGCTACATTTTCTACAATTTCTAATCCATACCCCAACAATCCTGCACGTTTACGAGGATTGTTGCTCATGAGCTTCATTTTTGAAACACCTAGATGACGCAATATTTGAGCACCTACACCATAGTCTCGTTCATCATTTTTGAATCCTAAAGCAAGGTTCGCTTCAACAGTATCTTTCCCTTCTTCCTGAAGTTTGTATGCTTTAAGTTTATTTGTAAGACCGATACCACGTCCTTCCTGATTCATATATAGTATTAGACCTTTGCCTTCATGTTCTACCATTTTCATAGCTGCTTCCAGCTGATCACCACAATCGCAACGTAATGAATGGAGAATGTCACCTGTAAGACAGGAGCTATGCACCCTAACCAATATTGGTTCGTCTTTTTCCCATGTTCCTTTAATGAGTGCTAGATGATGTTCCCCTGTATTTTTTTGCTTAAAATCCACAAGCTCAAAATCACCGAATTTGGTAGGCATTTGCACCTTTACAATTTCTTCTACAAGACACTCATTAGCCAAACGGTATTCGATCAAATCTTTGATCGAAATAATTTTCAAATCAAATTTTTGGGCAATTTCCAAGAGCTGCGGCATACGTGCCATCGTGCCATCGTCATTCATTATTTCAACCAATACACCAGCCGGCTCATGACCTGCAAGTATGGCTAGATCTACTGTTGCTTCGGTATGTCCGGAACGACGCAAAACCCCTTCAGGACGAGCACGAAGAGGGAATATATGGCCAGGACGACCTAATTCCTCTGGTTTTGTACCCGGATTGATTAACGCCTGCACTGTTTTAGAACGGTCTTGAGCAGAGATACCTGTCGTACAACCATTACCTATTAAATCAACAGAAACGGTAAATGGAGTCTGGTGCAAAACAGTATTATTTTCAACCATCAGATTGAGATTCAACTCATCGCAACGTTCTGCAGTAATGGGCGCACATATTAACCCTCTCCCATGTTTAGACATGAAATTAATAATATCAGGTGTTGCATTTCTTGCAGTTGTTACAAAATCGCCTTCATTTTCGCGGTCTTCATCGTCCACTACTATCAGCAATTTTCCTTGTTTCAAATCTTCTAAAGCAGATTCTATCGTATTGAGCATGGTATATTTTCCTTCTTTCCTTTAAGGGATATTTTTGAAGACGCAAAGTTACTATCATTTGTGTCTTAAAAGTGTAAAAATACACTAAAGTATAGTGTTGGTGTTATAGGTGTATCGTATGCTATTATAAAGAAAGTATTGTTGTGATCATTCTGAGCCCTTGGTTTTAGGATATCGAACGAATAAACAAAGAGCTCCAATTTTAATCATATTCTTATAAAACGATTAAAATCTGAATCCGACTTTAAATGCAAATTGAGTAAGGAAACCGACTCCTTTATTAGCACCATCCACTTGATCAAGATAGGAGACTCCAAGCCCCAATTCTAACCCCAAAAATAATTTTGGTGTAGGGTTTATATTAATAGAGTTATTAACCATAAAACCCAATAGAAAATGGTTCTCAGTAGTATAATAATAAGTGTTGGTATTAGGATCGTAGTTGCGACTTGACAATTTACTACCTGCACCAATAGCAAGAGAGGGTCCAACAGCATAGCGAACAATGCCTAATCCTTTGGGATAAATTTTCAATCCGGGATATGCATAAAACATATTCGCCTTATCTGTAAAACCGACATTGTTATAATTGCTGTTATAATAGGTATTGTCAGATCTAAGATTAGTATAGGTATAAGATACGGGTAAATAAAAGGAAATCTTATTTTCTTTATCCAGCATTCGTTCATAACTCAAGCCAAAACCAAAGCCGTCGTTGGTCAATTGTGCAGGGGAAAATGCAATTACATTTTTGCCATAATTAATTGCGGAATTATGGGCATATTTCTTTCGCACTACACGTTGAGTCGTTTCATTTGATTCGTTATAAAACTCTTCTACCCCATTGTCATATTCTATTTTGCTTAGCGCTTTTACACCAATTTTGTAATCTGGACCTTCTAGATTATCAAAACGCTTGTAAATGATTTCTTTCGTATTTACAGTCTTTACTTTCACTTCAATAATATCTCCGTTTGTTTTATATATTTTGTCCTGCGCGAACGTTTGTTGTACAGTAAATAGGACAGCACAAATGAGCAAAGTGGCATTGGCATTCATATACTATAAGAATTTAATTTACTAAACGCTAAATCACTGTAAAATATTATCCACACAGATGTTCGTACAAAATGAAATATTCAATCTCTAAAAACGGAATCCCGCTTTAATCGCAAATTGTGCCAAAAATCTTACATCGTCTGTTTTACCATCTATCTGATTAAGATAGCTGGTACCCAAATTCATATCTATTCCCAAATAAAGCTTAGAGCTCGGATTAATGTTCAACGAGTTGGTAATCATAAAACCTAGCAGAAATCTATCTTGACTAATTCTATCTTGATAAACAGGATAACCTGAAACAGGATCCGTAACATAATCAGATTTGTAGGTTGTACCAGAGGCTACAACCAAAGACGCTCCGACACTATACTTTACTTTTCCGAAACTGGATGTAGGATAGTATTTGATCCCAGGGCAGGCATAAAACATACTGATACTTTGAGCAGAACGACCATCGGAATAAACACCAACCGGATCGAATGCGGACATACCCCCCAAATCATTGTAACTATAAGACAAGGGTAAATAAAATGAGAACATGCCGTCCTTATCCAACACTCGCTCATAGGTTATACCGATACCGATACCCTCATTGGACAATTGTACAGGTACAAATGCTAAAACATTATTACCATAATGAATTTTAGGTTTACGTTTATGTTGCATAGTTCTACCACGCCCAAAATTAATGGACCTTTCCCCTGTTCCATTATAGTTTTCTTCGCTACCATTGGCATATATTACCTTAGTCAATTCTGTTTTGTTGATATGATAATCTGGTCCATCAGGATTATTGGATTTCTTATAGGTAATGTCATTTTCATTCACTGATTTTACTTTTACCTCAATGACATCGCCATTGCTTTTGTAAATTTTATCTTGAGCGGATACATTTTGAACCATAAATAATGTAAACGCAGACAAAAGGATGTTTTTAATATTCATAAATAAGTTGGGGGTTAATCAAGTAAACGCTTTGTATAAATGTAATAGTATGTAAAAGTAATGAAATTGAATTTATTAACGTTAGGTCGGGGGGCATTTTTCAAACCAAAGCCTAGAGCAATTAAAGTAGGGTTAAGTTATTATCAGATCAAGCGTTTATCTTTGCGGTTTTTAGGTAATATTATATGCTGCAATTGTATCCGGCTTCCGCCATCGAATCGCTGGAGTTTAGCAAAATCCAACAACTATTAATACAAAAATGTCGTAGTGATGCTGCTCGCGAACGCATTGAAAATCTGCGGTTCAATTCGCGCTTGGATTTTATAGAAAAGGCGTTGTTGCAAACTTCAGAGTATAAATCGATACTGCATAGCAACGATTATTTCCCTAATGATTTCACGCGCAATGTGCAGAAGGAGTTACAATTACTGGCTATTAGCGGAGCTACTTTATCAGGAGAGCAATTGCTGGCCATACAACAACTGGCATTATGTATCCGCGATATACTTACCTGGTTCAAAAATCATCCTAATCTTTATCCTCAATTACAAACGCTTGCCGAGCGCATTGTTTATGAAAAGCAAATAACAATTATTATTGCTGATGTAATAGACGACCATGGGAATGTGCGAGATAATGCTTCAAAAGAGCTGATGCAAATACGGATGGAGTTGGCTAAACAACGCCAGAATCTGCGCAAAGTATTTGAAACCATTTTACGCAAGCTGAATAAGCAAGGCTATCTGGCAGACATTTCAGAAGGTTTTTTAAATGGACGACGAACTGTAGCGATCACAGCAGAACACAAAAGAATAGTAAAAGGAATTTTGCATGGAGAGAGCGATACACAACGAACTGTTTTTATTGAACCGGAAGAAACAATTGAACTTAATAATGAAATATTTTCTTTGGAACGTGCTGAAAGCAGAGAGGTCCATCGCATTTTATCACAAACAACTGCTTCACTTTCCGGCTATCAACCCCAGTTGATTTCCTATTATCATTTATGTGGCCTATTCGATTTCATAAGAGCAAAGGCTTTACTGGCAATAGATCTTAATGCGTTTATGCCACGATTAAGTGTGCACCCCGTTGTCAATCTCATCAAAGCTTTTCACCCATTACTTTACCTCAATAATAAGCGTAACAATAAAGCAATTGAACCTACAAATATTCAGCTGGACAAGCATGAACGAATATTGATTATAAGTGGGCCTAATGCCGGGGGGAAAACGGTAACAATGAAGACTGTTGGTTTACTTCAATTGATGTTACAGGCCGGCCTGCTGGTTCCTGCCGATCCTAATTCGGAAATGGGCATTTTTAAACAAATCATGATCCAGATTGGGGACACTCAATCCATCGAACATGAATTAAGCACTTATAGTGCTCATTTGCGCGACATGAAGTATTTTATGGACTTTGCGAATGGTAAAACTTTATTTTTTATTGATGAATTAGGAAGTGGATCCGACCCAAATCTGGGTGGTGCTTTTGCGGAGGCTATCGTTGAGGAGTTGGCCCATAAGCATGCTATTGGTATTATTACCACGCATTATTTGAATCTGAAAGTAATGGCAGGAAAGGTAAATGGCATTATCAACGGTGCCATGGCTTTCGACGAGGAGAAACTGGAACCATTGTATCAACTCACTACAGGGAAACCGGGTAGCTCTTATACTTTTGCGATTGCACAAAGAAGCGGATTGGATCAAAAAATCATTAACCGGGCCAAGCAATTGACCGAACGAGGACATTTCAAACTGGATAAGATGTTGCTGCAAACCGAGCAACAAGTGATACAATTATCGAGTAAGGAAAAGGATCTGAACAAATTGCTGAAGGAAAATGAAAAACTCAAAAAACAATATGAAGAGCTCAATGACAAAGAGCGGATCAAACAGCAACAAGATACGCTTAAGCTGCAAAATAAGATAAAGAAAGAGGAACTGGATTATCTGAGGGAAATGGAACGCAATTTCAAACAAATAATTCTTGACTGGAAAAAAAGCGATAATAAACAGGATGTAATAAAGAATGCCGAATCCGTTTTGTTCAAAAAGAAACAAGTACAAAGCAATCAGGCTGCGGCACGCAAAGCGGACAAAAACTATGAGCTTATTGGTGGCCAACCAAAAATCGGCGATCTGATCCGCAATAAAATCAATCATCAAATAGGAACACTGACAGAGCTTCGAGAAAAGTATGCAGTTGTACTTATTGGTAAAATGCCATTTAATGTATCGCTGGAAGAATGGGTATCAGTGCGGAAGAAAAAATAAATAACACAGTATATTAAAAGAGCCGATGATAAAGCTCCTTAACGTATTCGTTACCGAATCTTTGGTTCCCTACCCTTTCCACCCATCTGATCGGACGGATGCTATTGGTTAGAAAAAGTTCATCGGCAGTACTCAAATCTTCCAATTTCATTTCTTTTTCGTGCACAGAATATCCGTTTTGTACCAATTGCGCGATCAGCCAATGACGCATTGTTCCTGCAATGCAGCCTTCTGATAGAGGTGGTGTATGTATCATTTTATCTTTGATCCAAAATACATTTGCAATGGCACTTTCAATAATATTTCCATTAGTATTGAGCAAAAGCACATCGTCTAATGAGCCCGATTGCATTGCATTTTGAGCCAATAAGAAATGGTTGTTATGGGACACTTTACAACTGCTACAAATGGTTATTTCTTTCTGAAAATCGGCCAATAGACCAATATGCAAACCCTTTTCATTGAACCGAGTTATCACTTCGTCAACAAGCATTGATTCAATATAAAAAAAAGGTTGCCATGGATTATTACTATTGCTCGCAAATATCTGCAAGCGTATACGACACAATTCCTGCAAGCGATTTTTTACAACAAGCGATTTTATTTGTTGTTCGAAAAACGCTGATGTATAGTACTCCGGAACTTGAAAATCCAAACAGCTTAACCCGCTAGAAAGTCGCTGCCAATGCAGTTCTTCCCGCAAAATTATACCATCTCTAAACAATATTGTTTCATACAAACCATAGCGGCTCCGAACAGCATTATCCTTACTGGTAATATTCGTTTCACCAACAGGTATTAATGTGCCATTGATATTGCTGTACAAATTGTTGTTCACAAATAGTGGGTTTGTTTGCTTTGAGTGTATTTTTGCACAAATTTATACATTATGCGTTTTGACCAGCCTGTTTCTGTACAGTGGATTGCTGATTTTATTGGAGCAAAGTTAGTAGGAAATAATACCCAAATGTGCGAGGGGATCAATGAAATTCATAAAGTAACGACAGGCGATATTTCATTTGTTGATTTTGAAAAGTATTACGACAAGTGTCTTAATTCTGCTGCGACTGTAATTATTATCAATAAGGAGGTGGAATGTCCAGAAGGCAAAACATTGTTGGTGACCACAGAACCTTTTACCGCTTATGTAAAAATTGTAACAAGATTCCGTCCTTTCGAACCCGCCTTCAAAATGATCAGCGACTCGGCTGTTATTGGTGCCGGCACTCATTTACAACCGAATGTTTTTGTAGGCAATCATGTGCAGATTGGTAAAAATTGTTTGATCCACCCGAATGTCACTATTTACGACCACTGCATTATTGGCGATAATGTCATCATTCATTCGGGTACGGTTATCGGTGCTGATGCGTTCTATTTCAAACGTCGTAAAGAGCGTACTGTTCAATACGACAAAATGGAAAGTTGTGGAAGAGTAATTATTGAAAACGATGTAGAGATAGGCGCCGGCTGCACTATTGACAAAGGTGTTAGTGGCGATACTATTATTGGTGCAGGCACCAAATTCGACAATCACATACATGTTGGACATGGCGCAGTAATCGGCAAAAATTGTTTATTTGCCGCGCAAGTGGGTATTGGTGGTAAAGCTATTATTGAGGACGAGGTTATTCTATGGGGACAGGTTGGGGTGAGTAAAGATTTGGTAATCGGCAAGGGAGCTGTAGTCAATGCTCAGAGTGGTGTACCGGCTAGTCTTGACGCGGGGCAATCGTATTTTGGCAGTCCTGCAATACCAGCAAAAGAAAAAATGAAAGAGCTCTTCTGGGTAAAACAAATACCAGAGATATGGCAAAAAATAAAGAAATTAGAAAAGCAGTAAACTCTATTTATCAGTCGGGTTTTTCTTTCCTGCTAAAAGCATTTCAATCGTTTTTGAAACCCGTGTTGCACGGGTTTCATTTTTTTTAGCCCCTACTATCCAAAGCACATATTCTTTACGATGGCTATATGCCAAGGAATCATAATTTTTTTGAGCATTTTTGTTTTGTTGAAATGCAGCGGCTAAATCTTCTGGTATGATTACTGTTTTGGACTGTGCATCAATATAACTCATTTGCTCACTCGTACCCTGCTGAATTTTAGGTTTCAGCGGAGGACTTTTGCGCATTAAAAAAGCACTCCAATGCTCATCGAATGAGATTAATGAAAGCCATTGCATATTTAAAGCATCCAAGCATTCCCATCCTTTATCTCTTGTAAGATCCGTTTGCATACCAGAGCTCTGCTTGGGGTACGAAATCCAAATCAGCCCACCATCAACTAAGGTGCCAATTGCTTTGAAAAGTCCTTTTTCGAGGTCTGCTTTATTTTGCACAAACAAATGTATAAATTCGTTTGAGGGAGCAAGCTTGTATTGAATAGTTATATTATCCGGCAAAATGCCTAATTGCTCCTCATAATTTTCGGGTGCATTTAACGCGACAATTTTCGCGCCTTCACGAATACGCAGTTTCTTATAAAGCATTCCTTATTTCATTATTTATTGTGCTTGCATCAATTAAAAAAATGAACGAGTATATTGGAAAGCAAATTTAGTTTTACCGTTTCTATAGGATGTTTTGTGTCTGGCAGCATATACATCTGCCCCTGAGGTAAAGATTGATAAAGCTGTAGTGTTTCATTGACCGAGGTCATACTATCGCGATCGCCTACACCGATCAATACAGGAATATCGATGCCTTGCAATACCGAATGATGCAACAATGGATTATTTCCTAAATCCAGCATTAATTGAGCGGTTTTATTCAAGAGCAATTTCCAATCAGCAATATGACGATTCTGTAATACAGCGGCATATTTAGGCACTTTCTCCAGTAACTTATCCGGGTCTAATTGCTTCGCTTCTTTAGTTGAGGTTTCTATGTCCCAACAATACTTAGTAGCCAAGGTTGCAATCTTTCCGATAAGATTGGGATATTGTGCAGCAAGGTACAACGCCACATAGCCTCCCATACTATAACCAAATATTGAAGGGCGTTCCAGCTTGTTTACCTCAATGAATGTGTGTAATTCCTGAGCAAATATTTTTATACTAAAACCTGCTTCCTTAAATGGACAAGTTCCATGACCGGAAAAGTCAAAAGCAAATACCTGAAAGCCACTTGCTTCCAAAGTATTTGCTAATGATCTCATTTGTTCACCTGCGCCTAATGCACCATGAAGTAAAATAACTGAATGTGACATTTGAGCGATGATTATTTTTTAAAACACCAAAAATTTCTTTTTCTTTTTAGCTTTGGTAGGTTCTATTATTTCTACTTTCAGCATACGAATATCTTTGGCAGGTCTGTCATATTGATTCCTAGCTTCGTTAGATATTTTTTCAACGATATCCATACCTTCCGTCACTTCGCCATATACTGTATAGCCACCATCAAGATGCGGCGTGCCACCAATTGCTTTATAAGCAGCTCTATGCGACTGTGGCATCTTCTTACCCCTCTGGCTTTCAATAGAAGCCAATTCATCTTCCGAATATTTTTTACCCGTTACAATATAGAATTGACAACCTGAAGAGGCTTTTTCAGGATTATTGTCGCGCGCCATACCTACAGCCCCGTATTTGTGAAAATCGGAATCATTGATTTCTGCGGGTACTCTGTAACCCACTTCACCATTACCCAACATGGCATCGGGAGCGGCTTTTTTCGAATTGGGGTCACCACCCTGAATAACAAAGTTGGGAATACAACGATGGAACAAAGTGCTGTCGAAAAAATGTTCTTTTGTCAATTTGATCATATTGTCTCTGTGCTTAGGTGTTTCATCATATAACTCCATAACGATTCTACCGTATTCGGTGGTAATGGCTATTTTAGTACGTTGTGCAAATGATGCAGCACTTGAGGCTACAAGCAATAAGGATAATGTTAGTTTTTTCATTGTCAGTTTTCTAATCATTTTTTGTTATGAATTTTATGTTTTTTCGTCTTCGGTTTAGGAGTAACGTATTTCAAAATCAGATCTTCAATAGGCGATTGTACTGCACTGCCCATTTGCATTACAGGGATAATATTGATAATTGTAACCTCACTATTCATTTTTATTAATAGACCCTTGCCCGTATTCACATAATCTTCTGTAAGGACAATATGCTGTTGCGCATATCCGGCAGCAACCACACTTAAAGTTAATACTTGCGTTTTATCATAATCCTTTTGGATTTTAATACTGAAACTACCATCACTTGCTGTTAATCCACTTGTAATGATCTGTGTACCTTGCTTTACTATTGTTGCAAGACCCGACAGTGCTGCCCCTCGGTCATTTACAACATTTCCTTTTACAACTAAACTATCCGATTTTGTTGTCTGTAGTGAATCATCCGCGCCAAAAAGAAAATTGTTTTCAATGAGCGGTGGATTGGGTCGGGCATAACTGTCCATGCTTTTAGCTATTGCAAGTGTAAGACCCAAGGCTACAGCAATACGATAAAAATAAGTCGGTTTTTGAGGTGGCAGAGCAATGACCCGATTGAGCTGTGTTGTATTTGCTCTTACACAAAGCGTATTCGGGTTATTTTGAAATAGATGAACAAGGGCTGCGTCGCTCATCTCACTAATGTCTGTTACCGTTTTTTGGCAATGTGTACAAAAGCGACCACAAGCCACGGGCATCATATCAGCCCAATTTTGGCTGCATGGCTCCGGTATTTGTAGTATGACTTTGAATTGCTGTTTCATCCTTTTACCAAAATTCAGATTTCAAGATACAGATATTTTATCTATCTACCCAAGCGCCATTGTCTTTGAGTAATTGAATGAGTTCGCCGACCGCAATGTCGCTATCCACATTTTTCTTCACAACGTCTTTACCCTTGTACAAGGTTATTTTGCCGGGGCCGCTGCCTACATAACCAAAATCTGCATCTGCCATCTCGCCCGGGCCATTGACAATACAACCCATAATTGCGATTTTCACGCCTTTAAGATGGTGTGTAGCTGCTCGGATTTGGGCGGTTGTTTCCTGCAAATCGAATAAGGTACGACCGCAACTTGGACAACTAATATATTCCGTTTTACTGATTCGGGTACGTGTAGCCTGTAGAATAGAGAACGCCGTATTATTGGTAAACTGGTTAATATCTTTTACAGGCAAATAAGTACGACCTGAGGTTTGTATCAAATCCATTGTCGCATCACTACCATAACCAATACTAATACCATCACCCAATCCATCGAGCAGCAATGCTCCTGTTTCGGTAGCAAATTTCACCAGATGTTCGTCCGGAGTATGCTCATTACTATCTACAACAATAATAACTGGGTTATTAATTTTTCGATTCATTAGTTCAATGAACATGCGGCGCTGCGATTGCATCGCATTATTATTGGTACTACTTAAGCAAAAAATAACAGTCGGGTCATTGGCCATTTCTTCTAATCGGTGCAATGTATTTATTGAATGCTCGTCGCTAAAACAGTCAAGCATTACAAAATTCATTTTATCACTTTTTCTATCGGCAACCTCATACTCTGTACTGTCAAAGAGTGGAAAAACACTTTGTTGATCTTCAGCCTGCATCCATTCCGACCAATAAGCGATAACACGTAAAGTACCGGGAAGCGGGAAATCCGGTAATTTGCCTCCTGTAAAAATATAGTCTGCAGCCTGATCGCCAATATTCCATTTGTCTGTTAGCTCGTCATAGTAGTAGCCAATACTATTCAATGTTTCAGGAGTAATTTGCTCTTCCTTACTCAAGTCTGCAACCACAATTGGAATTTGACCTGCTCCTATATTCTGCACACCAAAACTCGAACGACGTTGGTAATGAAATGGGTCATACGGTAATTGTTCTATAGCAGGCACATCACTCTCTCTTGCTGGCTGTTCATATTTTTTTATAATATCGCGACAAACCGGAATTTCAAATTCCGGATCTTCGGTAAGTGAAACACGGATCGTATCTCCAATACCATCTTCCAACAACGATCCGATTCCAATCGCGCTTTTAATACGACCATCTTCACCATCACCAGCTTCTGTAACACCCAAATGTAATGGATAACACTCACCAAACTCTTCATCCATTTTTTGAACCAGCAAACGATACGCTTGCACCATCACTTTCGGATTACTACTCTTCATACTAAGTATAATCTGGTGATAATTTTCGTCGCGTGCAATACGTAAAAACTCTAATGCACTTTCCACCATACCAATTGGTGTATCCCCATAGCGGCTCATAATCCGATCACTCAATGAACCGTGATTAGTTCCTATGCGCATAGCTGTTCCATATTCTTTACAGATTTTTACCAACGGTGTAAAACGTTCTCTTATTCTATCCGTTTCAGCATTGTATTCTGCATCGGAATAGTTTATAAAATCAAACTTTTTCTTATCAACGTAATTACCAGGGTTCACGCGTACTTTTTCGATCAACCTGGCAGCAATTTCAGCCGCATTTGGAGTAAAATGTATATCCGCTACTATAGGTGTGTCATAGCCAGCAGCGCGCAATTTATTTTTGATGAGCAGTAGATTTTCCGCTTCTTTTTTACTTGGAGCTGTTATACGAATCAGTTCTGCCCCGGCCTCAATACAACGGATGCTTTGAGCCACCGTCGCATCCGTATCCATAGTATCTGTTGTAGTCATTGTCTGTATCCGAATAGGATGACCATTACCCAACAACAGATTCCCAATCTTTACTTCTTTTGTATTCAGTCTTTTGTATTCAGTGAGCGCCGAGCTATAGTATTGTAACATAGATTAAAATTAACGAATAACAAAGGTAGGATAATGAGCTATAGTATATTCAAACGCGTACTTTATGAAAAGGTAATTATTGTCTAAAGTATCCTTTCATATATTTTTTATTCCCCATTAAACTTACAAACAGTTGTACTAGTCCAACACGTTTTTGCAATCCTTTTACTTACTATAATTGATTTTATAATAAAAAATTATGTTTCGTAGAAAATACGCTGAATTGTAAAATAAGTTAACCAAGGTTCGTAATTTCATTTACCTACAACTCTATATGAATCAAAATATGCGCTCAAGAAACAAGTATTTAATATTTCTTCTGATTCCAACACTCTGCATTAACGCAGCTTGCAGCTCAAAAAAAACACCCAAACTCAAAGAAACTCCTCCTACTGTAGTTGATGTAATGATTGCATCAACAAGTGCTATTGACAATAATATAGAAGCTAATGGCACCATAATTGCCAACGAATTTGTAGAGCTGCGTCCTGAAATCAGTGGCAGAGTCACAGCACTTAATGTACCCGAAGGCAGTGTTATACAAAAAGGAACCGTCATTGCTAAAATTAATGATGCAGACCTTCAAGCTCAACTTTCTAAAACGAAAGTGTTATTAGCTTTAGCTCAAAAAACAGAAGAACGTTATAAACAGCTGATAGATGTTCAAGGTATCAATCAAAGTGATTATGACATTGCCCTAAATGCAGTAAATGGATACAAGGCTGACATGGTCTATACACAAGCATTGATAGACAAAACGGTTATTAGAGCTCCGTTCTCCGGAAAAATTGGTCTTAGGCAAATTAGCCCAGGAGCTTATGTGACCTCAACCAATATTATAGCCACAATACAACAAGTAGATAAAATCAAAATAGACTTTACATTACCCGAAGAATATAGAGCCCTAGTACAAACTGGTTTCCTAATACATGTAAAGACAGACGTTGACACGAATTTATTAGACGCCAAAATAATAGCAACAGAACCTCAGGTTATCGCAGCTTCGCGAAATCTAAAAGTACGAGCAGTACTACAAAACAGCAATATCAATCCTGGGGCATTTGTAAAAGTTTACATCAACAGCAATGAGCAGCAAAAAGGAATCCTAATACCCAGCAATTGTATTATTCCGAACGACAAGAGTAAACAGGTAGTGGTGGTTCGTAATAATAAAGCATCGTTAACTAATATCAAAACAGGATGGCGACAATCTGATAAAGTAGCGGTGACAGAAGGTTTAAAAGATGGCGACACTGTAGTCATTACCGGAGTACTTTTTGCCAAGGAAAAAGCTGCCGTAAAAATACGTTCTATAAAAAAAACATAGCAGTGATCATAGGCACAAAGAAGTTAAGCGTCCCTTTTATCACCATTGAACATTCATAAATGAATATTTCCGAGTTATCCCTTAAACGACCTGTACTGGCAACAGTAATGAACCTTATACTGATATTATTCGGTATTGTTGGTTATACATTCTTGGCAATTAGGGATTACCCTGCCATTGACCCTCCGACGATTACGGTCACTACTGCATACACAGGCGCCAACCCCGACATTATAGAAAGCCAAATTACTGAACCCCTAGAAAAACAAATCAATGGAATACCTGGCATAAGAAGTATTAGTTCTTCCAGTTCGTTAGGTAGCAGCCAAATTACTGTTGAATTTAATCTTGGAAGCAATCTGGAAGCTGCAGCCAGCGATGTAAGAGACAAAGTAAGTCAGGCAGTAAAAAGTCTTCCACTTGATATTGATGCGCCACCTGTCGTTTCCAAAGCAGATGCCAATAGTGATCCCATTATTATTCTTGCGGTACAAAGTCGGACTAAAAGCCTGATGGAGTTAAGTGATTACACCGAAAATGTATTGCAACAACAATTGCAGACGATCAATGAAGTTAGCGGAGTGAATATTTTCGGACAGAAGAGATATTCTATGCGACTCTGGTTGGATCCAATAAAAATGAGTGCATACAATGTGGCATTCAATGATATAAAAACTGCTTTAAATACAGAGAATGTAGAACTACCGCCAGGAAAAATATACGGCACCAATACCGAGTTAACCATAAAAACATTGGGAAGACTCACTTCAGAGGCAGACTTCAAAAATCTAATTATACGTGAAGACAGTACAGGAATTGTACGTGTGGGTGATGTAGCGCGTGTTGAGCTTGGACCTGAGTCGATGGAACAAGGTTGGAAATTCAATGGAGTGAACGCTGTTGGGCTCGCTATTCTTCCGCAGCCAGGCGCCAACAATATTAAAATTGCCGATGAGTTCTACAAACGTATTGAACAAATTAAAAAAGAAAATAAGACAGATATTGAGCTACACATTCTTATTGACAATACTATAAATATTCGAAATTCACTGAGTGAGGTAAAAGAAACTTTAGTTATCTCATTTATATTGGTTGTGTTAGTTATCTTTTTCTTTTTCCGAAACTGGCTGGTTGCATTACGTCCCCTAATAGACATTCCGATCTCTCTTATCGCCACTTTCTTCGTTATGTATATTGCCGGATTCTCCATCAATATACTTACACTACTTGCTATTGTATTAGGCACTGGTCTAGTTGTAGATGACGGGATTGTAGTTACGGAAAATATATTTCGCAAACTGGAAGAAGGAATGCCCATACAGAAAGCAGCACTGGAAGGGAGTAAAGAAATATTTTTTGCAGTTGTATCAACATCCATAACATTAGCAGTTGTATTTCTTCCTGTAATTTTTCTACAAGGATTTGTAGGAAGCCTATTCCGCGAATTTGGTATTGTACTGGCTTCTGCAGTATTGATTTCAGCCTTTGTGTCATTGACCATTACACCAGTATTGAATGTTTATCTCAACAAAAAAGATTCAACCCATAGTAAGTTCTATTTGAAAACAGAGCCTTTTTTCACAGGAATGGAAAATGGATATAAGCGCATGTTGAGTGCATTTATGAATGTCCGTTGGATGGCATGGGTACTTATTGCTGCATGTAGTTTAATAATCTGGTTTACATTAGGCCACTTACAAAGCGAAATTGCACCAATTGAAGACAGGAGTAGTATTCGTTTTCAGCTTACCGGCGCTGAGGGAACAAGTTTTAACTATATGCAACAAATATCCGACGATGTATCTAATTACATTTATGATTCTGTTGCGGAAAGGGATATTGTATTTGCTCGTACTCCGGCAGGACCTTCCATTAATTCTTCACAAATACGACTTAGTCTTATCCCTAAATCGGAACGATCTGAAACGCAAGATCAGATTGCCAACCGCTTACAAAAAAAATTGTCTCGATTTAATGAAGCCAGAATCTTTGCCATACAAGAACAGACAATTTCTGTAGGACTGAGTTCAAAAGGGAGTTTACCGATTCAGTTTATCCTGCAAAACCAGGATTTAGATAAGCTGAAGAAAATTTCAACACAATTCTTGGAAGAAGCACGCAAAGACAAAACATTCTCTAATGTTGATGTGAATCTTAAATTCAACAAACCGGAATTACAATTAAGTGTGGATCGTATGAAAATAAAGGATTTGGGCTTAAGTACCAATGACGTATTTTCCGCATTGCAGTCCGCATTTAGTGGAGGGAGATTGGCCTATTTTATTATGAATGGGTTTCAATACCAAGTAATTGCGCAAGTAGATTATAATGACAGAAATAAACCTGTGGATATCAATCGCATCTATGTACGAAATTTAAAGGGGGAAAATATACCACTGAGCGCTGTAGTAAACATGGAAGAAAACAGTAACCCGTCTATCCTCTACCATTTCAACCGATTTAAAGCTGCAACCATATCAGCATCACTTGCTGAAGGAAAAACAATTGGTGACGGGATAACAGCTATGAATGGGATAGCAAATAAATTATTAGATGCAAGCTACCAAACAGCATTAAGTGGCCCTTCCAGAGATTACAGTGAAAGTTCATCCAATATCTTATTTGCTTTTGGATTGGCTTTGATATTAATATATCTGGTGTTGGCAGCGCAATTTGAAAGTTTTATTGATCCATTTACAATTATGCTAACCGTGCCACTTGCATTGGCCGGAGCATTACTTAGTCTATGGTTATTTGGCATGACATTAAATATTTTTTCAGAGATTGGAATGATTATGCTCATTGGTTTAGTGACCAAAAATGGGATTCTCATCATTGAATTTACGAATCACAAAAGAGGTCAGGGAATGAGTAAAACAGATGCCGTAATTGAAGCTGCCACTCAACGCTTGAGACCAATATTAATGACAAGCCTTGCAACATCTTTAGGAGCTTTACCAATTGCACTAAGCTTAGGTGCAGCATCTACAAGCCGTATTCCATTAGGTATTGTATTAGTTGGCGGCATTAGCTTTTCCCTAATTCTTACTTTATTTGTCATACCTGCAGTATATACATTTATCTCTAGCAAGCATGAAGCAAAAACAACAACATTGACTGATTAAACAAACTCATGAAAACATTTATTGCAATCATATTATTCATCGGATTTTATAGCACAGTATTTGCTCAATCGCTTAGCGTACAAGATGCAATACAAATAACATTGAAAAATAGTCTGGAAATAGAATTAAGTAAAAACATAGTAGCGGCTAGTAAAAACAACAATTACTATGGAGTAGCAGGAGGCTTACCTTCTATTGCAGCTTCCGGTTCAGATATTCAGCAACAAAGCAATATCAATCAGAATTTAAATACAGGAACTAGTATCGAACGAAAAGGAGCAAATGTCAACAATGCTTCTGCAAATGTGACCGCCGGAATATTACTCTATAATGGAAGTAGAGTAATCGCCACAAAAAAAAGACTTACAGAACTACAGCAACAAAGCGAAACACAGTTAAATGCACAGATTCAAAATATTATTGCATCAGTAATGACGGCTTACTACGATGTCATTCGACAACAATATTTTCTAAAAACTGTTAATCAATCATTTGCTGTTGCACAACAAAAACTAGAGCTTGTTAAAATCCAACAGAAAGCAGGGCTTGCAAATAACGCAGATCTCTTTCAATCACAGCTGGATTATAATACATTAAACCAAACCCAGCAATCACAAATATTAGTGATCAACCAATCAAAAGCAGAATTATTACGTGTCATGAATCTAAACCAAGATTCAACAATTGAAGTCGAGGATACTATTATTATTGATCCATCAATAACACTAAACACAATCATTGATAACATCCCTGCCAACTTCGATATTATAACAGCAGATCATCAAATAAGAATTCAGGAATTACGTATAAAAGAAATTGCTGCACAACGCTACCCTTCACTAAACGGCAGCGCAGGGTATAATTACAACAGGACTCAATCTGAGGCAGGCCAACTTCTTCTTAACCAAAGTAATGGACCATTTGTTGGCATGACACTGGGCATCCCTATTTATTCCGGATCAAGTTTTAAAAGGCAACAAATATCAGCAGAATATGATGCGAGTAATGCAAGACTACAAAAAGACATATTACTTAGAGATTACAAAGCAGCGGTTGTAAAAGCGTTTCAATCTTATACTTCCAGTATCAGACAATTAAACATGCAACAAAATAGTCTGGACACAGCACAGAAATTATTAGAGCTGATTATGTTGAAATTTAAACTTAAGCAGGCAACTATAATTGATGTAAAAACAGCGCAACAAAGTTTTGAAACTACAAGCTATAATCTAATTAATCTTAAATACTCAGCCAAAGCTGCAGAAATACAATTGAAAAGATTGGCGAATACATTGAAACTATAATACGATACGATTAGCTCAGAACATTCTTTTAATCATACGCAAAGAGTGTGTACGTTTACGATGTATTCTACTTACGATTCCCTGTTGATCTATTTTATCGAGTACCACATAACCCGAAGCTTCAGTTGCATGAATAATCGTATTGTTATCGATTAAAATCCCAACATGATTTATTTTACCTTCTGCATTATCAAAAAAGGCAAGGTCACCACATTGAGCTTCCTGTAAAAATGAAATAGTTTCGCCTTGTAGCACTTGCTGAGAAGCATCTCTTGCTATCGACAGTCCACATTGTTTCATAACCATTTGTGAAAAACCAGAACAATCAATACCGCTAACTCCTCGCCCACCCCACTGATAAGGTGCATAAAGGTATGACCGAGCCAACTGTTGTATTTGCTCCGGGGAAGGACTTAATTCCTTTACTGCCCTCTTCTTACCTTTCCATTTCCCCTTATTGCCATTGATTAAAATATTACCTTTCTTTAGTCCAAATAAATCAGCTCCTGCCGGCAACAGCATTTCTCCTTCTTCAAATATTAATTTTGACTGATGTCCGCTAACAATAAAGTTTGGAGCTTTAGCAAACTCTTTCTTTGCAATAATATGTAATTGCGACAGCTTACACCAACCTTCATAATCGTCCCACAAACATCGAATATAAGCCCAATCATTGGGCTCAATCTTCAATATTTCGGCACGTTCGCCATACAACATCTGACTAATCTGTTCTGCACGATGGGATGCCTCTTTCCGAAGCGGCATAACGGCTACATGACAAACAGCAAATGATAATACCATCTTTTAGCAGTTAAATATCAAAACAATAAACAGCTACAATATTATAACACTAATTTGGAACAAGCAAGTTAGGTTTAACTTTAAGCTATTACTTTTGCTATCGATGTTACAGATAGACTTATTGGCAAAATTGTCACTCAAAATAAAAATGGAAAATAACAGCCGTTACGTGTTTGATATTGTCCGAAAAAAGTGGGTAACATTTACACCTGAAGAACATGTTCGTCAGGCTATAGTACATTATTTAGTCGATCAAATGAATTATCCATCAGGATTAATTGCGATAGAAAAGCAAATTAAATTCGGTGCGCTCAACAAGCGTTTCGATATTATTGTTTATAACCAACAACATGCACCATGGATGCTGGCAGAATGTAAAGCACCAGAAATACCAATTTCAGAAAACACCTTACATCAATTACTGCAATATCAAAGCATCGTCAACTGTAAATATTGGTTAATGAGTAACGGCGTACAATCTATTTGTGCAGATGCAAGCAGTATCCCTCAAATAGAATGGCTACAGGAACTACCATCTTTTCCTATTAAATAAAGGAGCCACAATCATTTAAGACGTGGCTCCTTCGCATCAATTAAAGACAAATTATTCCTTCACAAATTTGCTCGTCATCGTCGCACCTGACACATCTTGGATATTGATCAAATAAATGCCTTTGGCCAAACTACTCACATCAATTGACTGTGTATTAGCATGCTCTACCGTCAATACTTTCACGCCCAATAAGTCTGTGATATGTATAGACATATTCTGCAACGATGTACCGCTCGCTGTTTTTATACTCAATGCAGTACCAACTGGATTGGGGTATAATTGAAGGCCTTTAAACGTATTCAATTCGTTTATAGAGGTAGAATTGATTACAACAGATTTAGTGGTTGAGTCAACTAAAATACAGTTATCCGTATAAAGCTTCACACTATAAGTACCGTCCGCCAAATAAGTATGTACCGGATTCATCGTTGTTACGAATGGACTGCCATCACCAAAATCCCATTTGTAATGAGTTGCATTTGCAGAAATAGCACCTGTAAATGTTGCTTTTTTGCCAACTGAAGTTACTGTAAATGCTGCATTAGGATCATATTCTCCAACATGGTATTTAGCCAGTTTGGCAAAGACTACAGACTTCACCACATTTTTGATAAGCGTAGCTTCAGTTGGAGGAACCGTAAAATTAAATGTAACTAAAGATGGATCTTTTCTAAAAAGAACGGTATAGAAAGTCAATGCCGCAGCATAAGACCCCATTTCAGATGGATGGATACCATCTGCTTGAAATAAATTAATAGAGGGCAAAGTCTTAATTATTTCATTAAAAACCACACCCACTGGAGATAATATGGCATTATTCATAGATGCCATATTATTGTATCGAAGATTAATCAAACTGTCCATACCAGTATAAGTACATACAGGAGGATATATAGGACAATTAGATGGATCTCCTCCAGGGTAGCCCCATGTCATATAAAAAACAGTACGTCCACATACATTTTTATTATGAACCAAACTATCTAAAGTAGTAGCATACGGATATACATCTGTTGCTACTTGTGCATCAGGGAAGGACGGCTCTTGACTTTGTGCTTGTAACACCACATAATTCCATGTACCTAAAGTAATTTTACTTGTTGAGCCAATATCCAAACTATGTTGCTTCAATGTGTAACCACCTGGGGTATTACTATCGAATATCAGCGTGTCGCCCATTGACATCGCAACAGACGAAACTAAAACAGGCAAATTATTCGTACTGGTAAAACTATTGCCCAAGAAAAGTACGTTTAATTTTAAATTTTGGGCAGACACAGCTCCACTATTCAATATTAAAATAGAGACTGCCGCTAAGACAAATCGAGAAATTGAGGTAAACATTTTCATGGTCAGGTAATTTTTTTTATGACTTTAGAATTATTTTATTGCTATATAAAGATGCTTACGAAGGTAACATGTTAGTCAAACATTTCAAAAAAACAATTACATCATACATCATTTACTTAGGTATTAATATATTTGCATAGAAGATTCAGGAAAATGGACGGAACAAAAATAATTAAAGGCAGCCTTTCTCTTGTTGTACTACAACTGTTACAACACAATAAACGCATGTACGGCTATGAAATTACAAAAGCAGTAAAAGAAGGGAGCAAAGGAAAAACAAAAATTACGGAATCTGCTTTGTATCCGACGCTACGCAAACTCTTAGAAGAAGGACTTTTAGAAACAGAATCAGAAATCGTAGATGGAAGAGAACGTAAATATTACTTGCTTACACGAAAAGGGGTAAAAGAATCAGACAATAAACTCATCGCAATGCAAGAAGCCATCATTTCATTACAACGATTACTAAAATATAAGTTAGGCCATGGATAAAATAATATTAAGTGAGGAGCAATTAATCGCATTAGAAAAATTTATCCAAAAAAGAGGAATAAAAGAACCCGATGTAATTGCAGAAATATTAGATCATTTTGCTTGCAAAGTGGAAGAATTAATGACTGAATATCCGCACAATAATTTTGAAACAGCTGTTCGCAGAGCGCATCAATCGTTTGGAACTACTGGATTTCGTACACTAGCTAAAGCTTATGAAGACGGATTATCAAATGAGATATGGCACGTTTACAAACATGCAGCATTAGACACCATTTTATCTCCTAAAATATTATTAATCTTATCGATTGGTTTTGTCGCTAATCCGTTTTATAAAATATTAGCTCAGCTGTTTACTTATAATAATTGGTTGACGCCGAAAGATTGTTTACTTCTTATACTGATAAGTATTCTTTTGCTTTGGAGAATAACCATGTACATTGTACTAAACAATTCATTTGGCAATCTATTTTCCTTTACGAAGAAAAACAGACCGCAAAACCTATGGCAATTGAAAGTAGGGCGTGTTTTCTCATTGTCTTCAATTTCTATATTAATAGGTCAATTTATGATCCCTAACACATTTAATATAAATGGAATGGCCATTGTTTGTAGTGTTTTAATAACGATGGAATTATTTTGCTTTTCAGCCCACGAAGAAACAATTCGCTGTATTGTTGCCCTATATGGAGCCAAGCATCTGACATCATAATTAAATTTATTAGTTATCCATTTCGGTAACCTTATTTTTCAATAATTCACTAAAAGATGCCAACGACCAAAAACGAAATACAAACAATAATAAAAGCGAAGTAAACATAAACAGACCCATTTGCCCACTCCAATTTATGGATAAATGCCGAACCAATATAGCTACTATAATTATGCAAAAAACAAAACCAATATGCGCTATAATCCATTTAGGATTATGTGGTAAACGGAGTTTTCGATGCGCAAAAAATATAGCCATTGCAGCAGCCATCCATTCAGTAGCCAAAGCCGTCATTGCCGCACCTAATGACATATATTGCGGCACCAAGTATAAATTAACTACTACATTAAACAACACTAAGAATAAAGAAACTGCATTCAGAATTCTTAAATTACCATTGGCAGTAAGCAAAGTTGAATAAATATACATAATACAGTATGCAGGGAATGAAGCCATTAGCAACATCAGCACTTGTGCGTCTTTACCAGCAACTGATTTGTGGTACAATAGCTGCATCAGCTCATTAGCAAAAAACAGCGTACTTACAGCAACAATAAAAGCAATTGGCATCATAATATTAACACTTGTCCGAACCGTAGCTGCAATATTTTGCTGCTGCACAAGCATTTTCCCAAACATAGGTAATAATATACCCGCGAACATAATGCCAAAAATATTAGCCATATCAAGCAAGCGAAATGCTGACGCATAAATACCCGTCTGTATTTCTGCATCAGCATGACAGAGCCGTTCTATAAGTACCATATCGCTACGGGTATAAATAGACATCAGAAACACTAATGAGGCATACGGCAAACTATTTTTCACAATCCGTTTAATGCTATTCGAATTAAAGGAAAAATGTAAATCGACAGGAGCCAATCGGCTCAAAATGATGAATGCAACAATGACTGCTAATAGATAGCAAATGATTTGAGACCAGACAAACCATTCGATTTTAAAATGGTTGGCTGTGGCCGGGAATAATAATAATGAGCCACAAACAACAATCATTAACAAGCGGTCTGTAACTGCCAGTACTCCATCCGTTCGGTAATAATGCAGACCTGATATATTACTGCGCACAAAAAGCAACATTGAATTCAATGCTTGAATAAATAGTATAGCCAATAGCAGTTCTATTTTCCAACCACGATAACCCATAAAAACACCAACAGTACAAACTGCAACAATATAACTGACTAAAAAAAATAAGCGTGCCCAAAACATGGATGAAAAAATATCTCGCATACGCGTAGGATCACGCGATATTTCACGACTATTATATTGCGTCAAGCCAAAGTCTAACAATATTTGAAAAATTATCCCCAAATTAAATAAAGCCTGATAACTACCATAAGCCGCATAACCTACTTTTATTTGTACTGTCCTATCTATAAGAAATATCCAAATTGTCTTTACCAATAAGTTTATTACCAATACAAACAATAAATTTTTAACGAGCTGTTGGCGCATGCCTTTTTAATATTTTATAATCTCTATTTTAGATTTCCAATTTTAAAATCAAAAACCATGTCGTAAAATTATACTTTTGCAGCCAATAATATGAATATAGCCGTAAACACTCGACTGTTACTCAGCGGAAAACTTGAAGGAATTGGTTGGTACACTTACCAAACACTTAAACGTATAGTAGCGCTCCATCCAGAGCATCACTTTATATTTTTATTCGACAGACCATTTGATCCCTCTTTTATATTTGGCAAAAATGTGACACCTGTTGTTATTGGTCCCCAAGCAAGGCACGCCGTTTTATTTTACCTATGGTTCGATTGGAGTGTTCCATTTATTCTAAGGAAATATAAAGCCGATGTTTTTTTAACAACCGACGGATTGTCATCGCTCAATACCAAAGTTCCCACTTGCCTGGTAATACATGACCTCGCTTTTGAGCATTATCCAGAACATATGAAAGCAAGCCATCGAATTTATCTGCGCCATTTCTCTCCTCGTTTTGCCAAAAAAGCAACCCGTATTGTTACTGTTTCAGAATATTCTAAAAACGACATTGCCGAACGCTACCATATCCCACGTTCCAAAATTGACATCACCAATAATGCAGCTCATGATGCCTATCAGCCCATCAGTTGGCAAGAGAAAGAGGAAGTAAAAAACAAATACAGTAATGGTTGTGAATATTTTGTATTTGCCGGAGCCTTGCATCCTCGAAAAAACATTGTGAATCTACTCAAAGCTTTTATACGTTTCAAAAAACGAAATAGAAGCAATATGAAATTGATAATAGTGGGACGAATGGCATGGAAATATAATGAGGTAGAAGAAATGAAAAATGAAATGCCCTTCAAAGAAGATGTAATTTGGCTTGGCTACTTAGATGTCGCAGATTTATCAAAAGTAATTGCTGGCGCTTATGCATTAGTATATGCATCGTTATTCGAAGGGTTTGGAATTCCAATTCTTGAAGCACTGCAATGCAATGTTCCAGCAATAGTAAGCAACACATCATCAATGCCTGAAGTTGCAGGATCGGCAGCTTTAATTGCAGACCCACTAGACTATAGAGACATCGCAGACAAAATGACTTTACTTTATAAAGATGAAACATTAAGAAGCAAACTAATTGCAGCCGCACCTGCTCAAGTCGCAAAATATAGTTGGGATAAAGCCGCAAACGAACTATGGAAAAGTTTGATGAAGTGTGTAAATTCGAACAAATAAAAAAGCCATTGTATTGCTACAATGACTTTTAATTGATTGATACAGTAAAGGCTTTCGCCCACGATATCCTTCGAGGTTTGGCACCAATGCAAAAGTAGTAGTAAAAGAAATAAAAAGACTAATGAATTTGTAATTCTGCTTTTTCTACAAAATGGAAAAGCCATCCTAATAGAAATTAGGACGGCTTACTTACTAACCCATTAAATTCACAACTTGACACAAAGGTAAGCAATCTGTGTGAAGGAAAAAAGAAAAATACGAATTCTAACATCAACTGAACCTATACTATATAATAACAATAAGTCAGAACACTGTTGAATAATATAATTTTATATAAATAAAATAACAATTATAATTTTTATTATTTTTTAATTGTTTATTGACCAATTGAAACACAATCAGATCATAGATTTTAAGGAGAAATGAGGTCTAACACATTCATTTTATCAGAAATTATTTAACTTACAGGCAAATACCCTTCAATGCTGAGAAAACTCACACTCCTGTCATTGCTTATTTCAGGCACATTATATCATGCAAAAGCTCAACCTTTATCAGCATATACTGATGTACAAAATCAAATAATGGTGTGGGACAATGGCGCAATTCGAAAAATAGACTACCTAACTCCGGTTGATTTAAAAATTGGTCGAATAGCTATTCCTTATCTAGACAATTCACGAAACTTCAAGATATATTACAAAGGATCTTCACGCGTTATGAATATCGGTTTTACTAACGAATTTAAGGTAACGGACTGCATCATTCCTTTTCTCAATGCCACTTCGCTCAATGTATTTGACCAAGGTGAAGTAAAAAATCTGACCCGGTTGTGTACCAAATATTACACCGGCGACAGTCTGATTCTTTACTTAGATGGTCGCACTCAAGACTTCAAGGCTTACTATAATGGTAATATCATGCCCGTTGAAGGCTTTCTTGCAGATTCGCAGGCAGGGGTAAAGGGCGTAGAAGTAGGCAGTAATATTGCTGCTTATCTCAATTACGCAAATCAATTCCATATCTTCTACCATGGTAATATTATAGAACAAGAGTTATACCCGGTGAGTTCATTTAAAACAGGAAGAAATACCGTTGCATATATTGATGCTGGCAATCAATTCAAAGTATTTCATGATGGTGTTACTCAAACACTAGAAAGCTTTGCACCACAATCTTATAGCGTTGGCTGTGACTTAGTAGCTTATGTAACAGTAGATGGTAATTTCAATATTTTTTACAAGGACAAAGTTTATAAAATGGGCTTCTTCCGTCCAGTATATCAGGTTTCTGATTTTGTTGTACTTTTTCAGGATCCAAGTGGCTACAGTAAAGTATTTCAAGATGGGGAAACAACCACTTTAGAACCTTATATGCCCGAGAAGTTTCAGGCGCAATACAATTCTGTTGCCTATTTCGATCGTAATAATATACTTAAAATGTACAGCAATGGCGAAGTTTACGAAGTTACGAGCGCACTTACTCCCGGGCAAGACAATTGGAAATTATCTTATGATGTAATTATGTACCAAGTAGGGACTAATTTTTTCAAATTTTATTACAAAGGCAAAGAATATTAATATAGAACCACGATAAATTCTTCTACTATTTCAGAAAGTCCGCAGAACATCAATTAATCTACTAATGAAAAAATATCTATTCTCTCTTGCTTTTTTAGCATCTGGCATTGCTATGGGACAAAATAAAATGACACCCGAGTTACTTTGGAGCCTCCAACGTGTAAGTGGAAATACCGTCAGTAAAGATGGTAAATCCCTTTATTTCTCCAGTAAAAAATATGATTGGAAAACAGAAAAAAGCAAAACTTACAGTTTCAAAATAAATCTTGCAACCGGAAAAAAGTCAAAGTTCAACGGGGCAGATGGCAAAACAATAGTGCAGCAATCAGCGTCTGTTTGGTATGCCATCGACGATCAATTTATTTATAAAAGCGAAGACAATGGCACATCTTGGTCAAATGTCCGTGCTATCATAAAAGATGCAGACAACTATTCCATTTCACCTAATGGTAAATATCTTGCCTACAGCAAAGAAGTATTAGTAGTTCCGACTAATGGTAAAGACATTTATAAAGACCTCGACAAAACTACAGCACAGGTTTATACAGATCTGAATTACCGGCATTGGGACAAATGGTCAGACGGTAAATTCAACCATGTGTTTATTGAACCTATGAAAGGCGGTGCTGCGAAAGACATCATGAAGGATGAACCTTTTGATAGCCCTCAAAAACCATTTGGTGGCGCTGAAGACTTTGCATGGGCACCCAACAGTGATGGCTTGGTATATGTATGTAAAAAGAAATACGGCAAAGAATATGCACAGAGCACCAACACTGATCTTTATTATTACAACTTAAATAATGGGAGTACTCAAAACTGGACAGAAGGAATGAACGGTTATGATATGAGTCCAACTTTTAGCCCAGATGGTAAATATATCGCCTGGTTGAGTATGAAAACGGATGGATGTGAATCAGACAAAAATGATATTGTAGTCCTCGATGTTGCCAAAAATCAAAAGCTAAATTTTACAGCTAATTGGGATGAAACTGTAGGGAGCTTTAAATGGGACAAGAATAGCAGGGACATTTATTTCACCGCTCCATGGAAAGGTACAGAGCAGCTATTTTCGGTGAGCATATTTGACAATTTGATGGTAAAAATGTTGCCACATGTAAGACAAATAACTGACGGTAAGTTTGACATCACAGGCATTGTTGGGCAAAGCAATGATGATGAACTGATTGTAAGTCGTACAGACTGGAATCACGCCACTGAATTGTTCGCTGTAAATACAGACGATGGGAAAATGGGTGCACTTACCCATGAAAATGATGCTACTTATGAAAGCATAAAAATGAGTAAAGTAAGCAGTCGCATGATTAAAACATCCGATGGTAAAAAAATGTTTGCATGGGTTATCTATCCACCTAATTTCGACCCTAAAAAAAAGTATCCTACACTACTCTACTGTCAAGGAGGACCTCAAAGCGCGCTTTCGCAATTTTATAGCTTCCGTTGGAATTTTCAACTAATGGCAGCCCAAGGCTATATTGTCATTGCACCCAACAGACGGGGAATGCCGGGCTGGGGTGTAGAATGGAATGCGGCAATTAGTAAAGACTGGGGAGGTCAGCCTATGCGCGACTACTTAGCAGCAATAGATGACATAAGTAAAGAAAGCTATGTTGATAAAAACAGACTTGGTTGTGTTGGTGCGAGTTATGGAGGCTATAGTGTTTATATGCTTGCAGGTATGCACGAAGGCCGATTTAAAACATTTATTGCTCACGACGGTTTATTTGACTTGAAAAGTTGGTATGGCACTACAGAAGAGCTTTGGTTTGCAAATTGGGACATTGGCGGAAACTATTGGTCTAAGCCGCAACCCAAATCGTATGAACAATTCAATCCTAGCAATTTTATCGATAAATGGAACACACCTATCATGATCGTACAAGGAGGAATTGATTTTCGAGTACCGGTAGAACAAGGTTTAGAAGCATTTCAGGCAGCACAATTGAAGGGCATTAAAAGTAAATTATTATACTTACCTAACGAAAATCACTGGGTCATGAATCCACAAAATGGCCTAGCTTGGCAACGAGAATTTTATAAATGGCTGGATGAAACTTTAAAATAAATAAGTACAAAAAAGCAATAAGTTAAACGCTGGTAAAGAACTTTTACCAGCGTTTTTTTTAATGAACATTTTTCTACCTTCAAGTAATTAAATAAACATGCTATGGACAGAAAAGATTTTTTATCACAAGTTGGCATTAGCGCCGCAGCACTACTTATACCGGCATGTGTTGGCGGCTTATCCAGTTGTACTAAAGCCAGCAACAACACTACGGCTCCAACCAACGTAGATTTTACACTTGACATTAGCACTGGTTCATTATCTGCTAATGGTGGTTTTTTGACGCATAATGGTGTCTTAGTAGCGCGTACAAATACCAGTACATTTCTAGCGGTGTCTGCGGCATGTACACATGAAGGCACCAATGTAAATTATGTTGCCAGCGCTAATGACTTTTTATGTCCTAACCACGGCGCTATGTATGACAGCAATGGAACTGTAACGAGAGGACCTGCAACTCAAAATCTAAGCAAATACAATACTTCTTTAACTGGCACAAGTCTTAGAGTATATTCATAATTAATATCCCAAAAGTCATCCATAAGGCTTGAATATAAATAACCGCAGTATTGAAAATCAATACTGCGGTTATTATTTAATGTTAGTTTTATTTACTCTGCAATCTAATTACAGGAACAATCATTTCTTCAATAGAAATACCTCCATGTTGGAATGTATTTTTGTAATAATTGACGTAGTGGTTATAATTGTTTGGATAACATAAGAACACGTCTTCTTTGGCAAATATAAACGTTGAGCTAACATTAGGCCTTGGTAATCCCGCCAACTTAGGATCACGGAATGCAAGCACATCTTTTGCTTCATACTGTAAGTTGCGACCATGCTTATAACGAAGATTAGTAGTTGTTGCTCTATCTCCGATACATTTGCTTGGTGTCTTGACGCGCTGTGTACCGTGGTCAGTGGTTATGATTATTTGAATGTCTTTGTCTGCTATCTTACGAAGTGCCCGGAATAAAGGAGAATGTTCAAACCAACTAACAGTAAGCGAACGGTAAGAAACTTCATCTCCTGCCAATTCTTTTAATACCTCCATTTCAGTACGAGCATGAGATAGCATATCCACAAAATTGTACACTATTACGGTAAGGTCGTTTTGAAGATAATTATGAATATTGTCTTCCAATATTTTGCCATCATCATTATTCGTAATCTTAACGTACTGTTGTTTTAGATTATCCAGGTGTAATCGCTTCATTTGATGTTTTAGAAACACATCTTCATAAAGATTCTTTCCTCCATCATCATCATCATTCTTCCACTCATTAGGAAAGTTTTTTTCAATATCAATAGGTAACATTCCAGCAAACAAAGCATTACGACAATATTGAGTAGCCGTCGGTAAAATACTATAAAATAAGTCTTCGTCCACAATCTTAAATAAATCACTAATAATATGCTGAATGGCTTTCCATTGGTCATACCTCAGATTATCAATAACAATTAAGAAAGTTGGCTTCTCATTATTTAAGAAAGGAGCAACCTTTTCGGCAAACAGCCGATGCGACATTAATGGTGCATTTTTAGCTTGTACCCAATCTGCATAATTCTTAGATACAAACTTAAAAAATTCTGTATTGGCCTCAGATTTTTGAGATTGAAGTACCTCCATCATTTCTGTGCTACCACTTTTAGTCATTTCAAGCTCCCAAAACACCAATTTCTTATACAATTCCTTCCACTCTTCATGATTGGGTTTATCATTAAGAGCCATAAATAAATTACGAAACTCTTGTTGGTACGCGGCCGTCGTTTTTTCTGAAACAAGTCGCTTGCCTTCCATCAATTTTTTAAGCGATAATAATACTTGATTTGGGTTAACGGGCTTAATTAAATAATCAGAAATTTGCGCGCCAATTGCATCTTCCATAATATTTTCAGCCTCATTTTTGGTAACCATTACTACTGGTAGATTTGGCCATTGCTCTTTTATTTTTGTAAGGGTTTCCAGCCCTGTAATACCAGGCATACTTTCATCTAGCAAAACCACATCAATGTCTTTTTCTTTAAGCATATCCAATGCATCGTATCCATTAGACAACGGAGTTACAGAGTAGCCCTTATTTTTAAGAAAAATAATTTGCGATTTCAACGAATCAATTTCATCGTCTACCCATAATATTTCACCAAGAGTGTTGTTCATGATATATTTTTTCAAATGAATTTATTCCAGCAATAAAATTAGACGTATTGTGGATGATTATATGCCTTTAACGGAAATTTGGGACAGATATTGCATCATCAACAGTTAAAATCAAGCTCAATCAAATTAATATTGATTTGCATAAATCTTCAAAGAAGGAGTTATCTTTGTTAGGAACCATAACTTCTCATTTTATGAAAGTAAAAATTATACTCCTGCTAGCAGGTACACTCACTGTATCTACCCTACATGCTCAAGAAATGGGCGGTTTCCGAGTTGACAATTACAATGGTGTAAATGGTGTTTTTTTTAACCCCGCAAACGTTGTAGATAGCCGCTATAAAGTTGATGTGAATATACTGGGACTAAATATGTTTGCCGGCAATGATAATATATCTTACAATTTAGGAAAGTTGTCTGACTTGGGCGCTGACAGTAGTATTTTTTCAAAATTTATTGGACCGAATGCCAAAAGTAATGCCATGCTGAATACCAGCATTCATATGCCTTCTGTAATGTTCAACATCACGCCACATACATCAATTGCATTTGTATCGAGAACAAGGATGATGTTTAGTATCTCGGACTTCGATGGTAACTTAATCAATTCTGTCAGTAATGAACTTTCGCAAAACCCACCCTACACTATTCAGAATTCTACAAACATGAGGATCAACATCAATGCATGGAGTGAATATGGTATTGCTATAGGCCAGGTGTTATTAGATCAGGGCAATCATTTCTTAAAGGTCGGAGGAACCGTAAAATATCTTGCCGGAATTGGCAATGCATACTTGCAAATCGATAACTTAAAAGGCACTATAAATGTAGATAGTACAACAAGCGATAACCGTACTTATATTTCAGATGCTACGGGTCGTGTAGCCATGGGAGTAGGAGGCTATGACATTAATAACCTGAATAATGTTACACTCAATTATAAAGGAAGTGGCATCGGTGCAGACATTGGATTTGTATATGAATACCGCCCCGATTATTTGCAATCGAAAGCAAACAAATATGCATTTAAAATCAGTGCTTCTTTACTCGATATAGGTGGGATAAAATACAACCAAGTACAATCAAGCACCGGTGCATATGATGTGCATATTCCTTCGAGCCAACAATTTTATCTCGATCAATTTAAAGGATCAAAACTAAGCGATTATAAAGCTGTGCTAGATGCAAATCCTGCTTATTTTAATCAAGTAGCCGGGCTTAACGGGAATAGCTATAGAGTTTCTTTACCAACTACTATACAATTAGGTATAGATTTTAGAATCATACCAAAAATCTATGTTGCACTTAATAGTCAAATAAGTTTGGTCAACAATGATAGCAAAGCATACAATCCCAATAGTCTCAATATCGTTACGCTTACCCCACGTTTCGAAAGTAAAATACTGGCAGCCTATTTACCCATAACCTATAGTTCATTGACTAAAATGAATGTTGGATTCGGGTTCCGTGCAGGTCCAGTTTATGCAGGTTCTTCAAGCCTAATAAGCTCTATATTGGGCTCTTCAAAACAGGCGGACTTTTATCTTGGTTTTCGTTTCGGTATAAAAAAAGGAAGAAAGGGCAATAATAATCGAGTTAGAGCAAACAGTGAAGAGGCCACCGAAGATGACGGATATAGCCTTTAATTTTATTGCCGATAAAAATTGCATTTTTATACGATTTAGAAGAACGATTAAACTAAATAGACATGAAAAAAACGCTAGTAATTGGTGCTTCTGAAAACCCAAGCAGGTACAGCTTCTTAGCTGTAAATAAATTACTGAGCAAAGGCTATAATGTAGTTGCGCTAGGTAATAAGAAAGGAAAAATTCAAGATGTGGACATAACAACAGAACAGACTGCATTCAAAGATATTGACACAGTCACACTTTATCTTAACCCCTCCAATCAAAAGACTTATTATGAGTATATCCTTTCTTTACATCCCAAACGTATCATTTTCAATCCCGGCACTGAAAACGAGGAATTGGAAAGCTTGGCACAGAAGGCTGGAATAAAAACAATGGAAGCATGTACATTAGTATTACTCTCTACCGGACAATACTAGTTTAAAGCAAAATCCCCTGAACTAAACCATTCAGGGGATTTTTTATGCTTTTTGTATTTTATACTCCTATCCAAAAAGAGCCTCCAACGCTATCTTTTAGTGAACCTGTAGCCTGACTCAAAACATTAACATCTTCGCGCCAACGCAATGTACCTATGAGCGCCATTACCAATGCCTCTTTGTACATCACCAATTCTTTTTCCGGCAAAATTATTTCAATACCCAAACTACTCAATTCTGATTGTAATTGCTGCATTAGAAAAGTATTAAAAGCCCCACCTCCAGTCACCAACATTTTTTTCCCTGCAATTGCATGAGCACCGATTTCATGTACAATTGAAGCCTTTATTTGCGATACTATAAGTGCAACAATAGTGTGCAATTTATCTTCAACAGCATACTGTTTAATGTCTATAAAATCGCGAACCAAGCTCATGGCCAGTTCATTACTCAAAGATTTGGGTGCGTCCAGTTTATAATAATCGGCTTGCGATAGTGTCATTAACTCATGAGGTAATAATTTACCATTAGATGCGAGCATTCCATTTTCATCATAACTTTTGCCTAGCTGAGCAGCTAAATAATTAAGTGCTTGATTGGCCACACAGATATCGAATGCAGTATATTCAGCATTATCATTTCGAATACTAATATTAGCTATTCCACCCAAATTCAACAACAAATCATATTCACCAAATAGCAAGCGATCTCCAATTGGAACAATAGGAGCCCCTTGTCCTCCGAATGCAATATCCAACGAGCGCAAATCATTTATCACCGGCAATTGAAGTATCGCAGCTATAGATGCTCCATCACCTATTTGGCAGGTCGTTTGCGTCGTCGGTTCATGAAATACAGTATGTCCATGAGAAGCCACAAAATTCACTTTATGTGCGAGTTCATTCTTTTCGATAAAGGAACTTACAGCATTGCCAATATAACGGCCATAACGTGTGTTTAAACGAAGAAAATCAGGAACATTTAATATTGTAGCATGATGCAAATCGTGCAACCATTCCTCATTATAAGGAACACATTCAGCATGTAATATTGTTGCACTCCATTTACCACGAATCTCTTCAATTTGAGTATAAACAATATCCAAACCATCGAGCGAACTACCTGACATTAATCCTATTACTTTGTAAACCATTATTCTTCAATTCTATTTACTTAATCTTATAAAAACAGCCGCTATGAATGCGGCTGTTTCAAATTAAAATATTAAAATCACATTTCTATGTGTTTGCACTATGCAGTTACACTTGTTTTTGCCAATACTGCAGCCATTGTTTTTCCAATATCAGCAGGGCTTGCCACAACATGAATACCACATTCTCCCATTATTTTCATTTTAGCTGCCGCCGTATCATCAGCACCACCTACAATAGCTCCGGCATGTCCCATACGACGGCCAGCAGGTGCTGTCTGTCCGGCAATAAAACCTACAACTGGTTTTCTCATGTTATCTTTCAACCACAGTGCAGCTTCTGCTTCCATGCTACCTCCTATTTCACCGATCATTATAATACCGTCTGTTTCAGGGTCGTTCATCAACAACTCAACAGCTTCTTTCGTGGTTGTACCAATAATAGGATCACCACCAATACCGATAGCAGTAGATATTCCTAATCCAGATTTCACGGCTTGATCTGCAGCTTCATAAGTCAATGTCCCAGACTTAGAAACGATACCTATTCTACCGGTTTTGAATACAAATCCTGGCATAATACCGACCTTAGCTTCACCTGCCGTAATAACGCCGGGACAGTTAGGGCCAATCAAACGACAATCTTTAGTTGCAGTAAATGCTTTTGCCTTTACCATATCTTGTACAGGAATTCCTTCTGTAATACAAATAATAACTTTGATTCCTGCATCTGCAGCTTCCATAATGGCATCAGCAGCAAAAGCCGGCGGTACAAAAATAATAGAAGTATCGGCTCCAGCTTTTACAACAGCATCCTTTACAGTATTGAACACAGGACGCTCTAAATGAGTAGTTCCACCTTTTCCCGGAGTTACACCACCAACAACATTGGTTCCGTATTCTATCATTTGACTAGCATGGAAAGTACCTTCTGTACCTGTAAAACCTTGCACGATAACTTTTGAATCCTTGTTAACTAAAACAGCCATTGCTTTATTTTTTATTTAATTTTTATCGGAAAAAATAATTTGTGCACAAAAGTACAAGATTTATACTCAAATACAAATGTGAAGATTAATGAGCCAAACGATACAAAGTTTATCTATAATAAGTTATCGAATTGATTTTGAGCTTACTCTTAAAGTATATTACCGGACAACACAATTAATATCGGCAGGTAATCTTAATATTTTGAAAAAAATCTCATAACCAAAGGTTTATAAGAGAACTTAGACATAACTTCGTAGTATTATTTTAAAATATAAAAATTCATACGTTATGGCAAAAGCAGGAAAAACAGTAGCAACGCTCATTATAGGTGCAGCAATCGGTGCAGCACTAGGCTATATAATGGCTACTGATAAAGAAAAACGCCAAGAAGATTTAGCTGGTATTAAAGATAAATTCAACGATTTAAAAGGCAAGTTGAACAAAAAGAGTAAAGAACTAGAAGAAGATATTTTTAACGCCTAATAGCATATACCTTGTTAGATATTATTAGTAAATGGAAAGATAAACTACTCGGCTATGTGGCAACACAGGTACGAATTGCACAGCTCAGTTTTATAGAGCGCGTGTCGGGCTTAATGAGTTATTTTATTTTTGCTATCATACTCATATTTATTGTATTTGGAGTATTCCTTTTTCTAGGATTTGGCGTGGCGGAATTATTTACCGCTATGGTTAATAGCAGGATAGGAGGATTCTTTCTTGCTGCAGCATGTTACGTTTTATTAGCAGGAATATTAATTGCTCTTCGCAAGAAAATTTTGAAAAGACTCTCAGATGTTTTTATCAATGTGCTTACAGAAAAACAGGGAGACGACGAAGATGAAGAGAAGGGTTCGGTAAAATAATATTAAAGCAATTCAATTTACCAACTATCACTCACCCGTTTTGGAAAAATTTAGCTCTGATGAAATTATACAACAAACATTTAAATAGTTTAGACGAGCTAAAGACGGAAAAACATGCATTAAAAAAGCAGCTCGAAAAAATTAAATCGACACCAATAAAGCTAGAACTATCTCAATTTTCAGGCAATACTATACTCGGCAAAACGGTATCAGTAATTAATGGCGTATTGGCTAAAAAGGAAAAATTATCGACTACTGAAATAATAGAATTGGCGATACCTTCTGTAATTGCATTAGCATCTACTGGTAAGATTAAAAGAATTGTTCGAAAAATGGCAATCGAATTTGTTGGAGGTTATTTAAAATGGAAAATGCTATATGGTGCAATAAGATTCGCACAATCAAAATTATCGAGAAAAAAGGAGGCATAGTTTGCTTCCTTTTTCTTTTATAACAAATTGGCCCTATTTATTTGAGCAGATGCTCACAAGACAATACATTTGCATTCTATAAAAATAATAAGATAATATGATACAAGATATTTTAAAAACATTAGGCATTAATACGATTAATGAAGGAGCCTCAACTGGAACCCAATGGTTGAATAGCACAGGTATGACAATAGATTCGTACTCACCGGCCGACGGCAAACTTATTGCTTCCGTAAAAAGTATAGCGCAAGCTGAATATGACCAAGTGGTTGCAACGGCACAACAAGCATTTAAAGAATGGCGTAAATGGCCGGCACCCAAAAGGGGAGAAATCGTTCGACAAATAGGGGAAGTGCTTCGCAATAATAAAGAAGCATTGGGTACACTTGTATCTTACGAAATGGGGAAAAGTCTGCAAGAAGGCTTAGGAGAAGTGCAAGAGATGATTGACATTGCAGATTTTGCAGTAGGCCTTTCTCGTCAATTGTATGGTTTATCCATGCATAGTGAGCGTGCATCCCATCGTTTATTTGAACAATGGCATCCGCTAGGTGTAGTCGGCATTATTAGTGCATTTAACTTCCCCGTTGCTGTATGGAGCTGGAATAGTTTTATAGCCTGGGTTTGCGGCGACACTTGTGTATGGAAACCTTCAGAAAAAACACCTCTAACTGCTATTGCTTGTCAAAATTTGGTGCGGGAAGTATTTAAGAAAAACAATGTTCCGGAAGGTATTAGCGGTATTGTCATCGGAGATAGAGCTGTAGGTGAATGGCTCAGTAATGACACACGCATTCCATTAATATCGGCAACCGGTTCTACACGTATGGGTAAAGCCGTCGCCTCAGCAGTGGCTGCACGCCTTGGAAATTCATTGTTAGAATTAGGAGGCAATAATGCAGTGATTATTTCGGAGCATGCAGATTTAGACATGTCGCTCATTGGTTGCGTATTTGGTGCAGTGGGTACAGCTGGTCAGCGCTGTACAACAACGCGCAGACTCATTATCCACGAGAATGTATATAACACATTTAAGGAGAAACTAGCTGCAGCATACACACAACTCAACATTGGCAATCCGCTTGACCAACATAACCACGTAGGCCCACTCATTGATAAAGATGCGGTGAATGCTTATTTACATACCATTGATGAAATAAAAAAAGCAGGAGGCAAAGAAGTCGTTGCAGGAGCCGTGTGTAATGGCGATGGCTATGAAAGTGGCTGTTATGTAAAACCATGTATTTACGAAGTACAAAACGATTGGGCGATTGTACAGCACGAGACATTTGCGCCCATCTTATACCTTATGAAATACAAAGACTTGGAAGAAGCTATTGCATTACAGAATGGAGTTCCTCAAGGGCTATCTTCAGCTATTATGACTTTAAATATTCGTGAAGCCGAAATGTTCCTCTCTCAATCTGGTAGTGATTGTGGTATTGCCAATGTAAACATAGGGACGAGTGGCGCAGAAATTGGTGGGGCTTTTGGTGGTGAAAAAGAAACCGGAGGAGGACGTGAAAGTGGCTCTGATAGTTGGAAAGCATATATGCGCCGCCAGACAAATACAATTAATTACGGTGCTACATTACCCTTAGCTCAAGGAATTAAATTTAATTTGTAGCTTTAAAGCAGTTCAAAAAAAATCATTATAACGTTCACAATATTTATACAAAATTGTTATTGAGTTTCCTGTTTAATCAAACGCATGACTATTTTTGTAGCAACCAATAATGGCCAATTAACCACTAATAATTTTCAAACAAAACTTATGAAAAAAGTATTTGCTACACTAGTTATTGCAACCCTTGCAATAGTATCAACAGCCACATTCGCACAAAAAAAAGAGGACAAATCAAAGCGCCCGAGTAAGCCTGCAATAGCAACACAAACAATTGCCAGCGGAGCTAAGATAACAATAGACTACAGCCAGCCATTATTAAAAGGCAGAATAATAGGCAAGGACGTTGAGCCAATGGAAAGTAAAATATGGCGTGCCGGAGCCAATGAGGCAACAGTATTCGAAACAAGTAAAGATATAACTGTAGAAGGCTCAAAACTACCTAAAGGAAAGTATGCTTTCTTTGCAATCAAAAACGAAGACTTCTGGACTTTGATTTTTAATAAAACATGGAAAACATGGGGTGCTTATGATTATGAAAAAAACAAAGCAAACGATGCCCTTATTGTAAAAGTAAGAGTAGCTACTGCACCACAATCATTTGAAAAACTTACCTACACCATTTCAAAAGATGGCCATGTTTCATTGGGCTGGGGTAACGAACTTATTTCTTTTAAGGTTCAATAAAACAGATTCATTTTTATAAAAAAAAGCTTCCGATTCCGGAAGCTTTTTTAATTGATCTTGTCTTGTGGGTCGTTAAACATATTGTCGGTTGCTTCTTTTTTATGGAAACCAAAATTGTAACGCAAATTGAGCCCATATCTACGGCTATCATTAGCTTTTATTAAGCAAACTGTAATGTAATTTAATGCCTCATTTTTGGCATTGAGTACTTTAACTGCAATGCCTTTGGTCTGTGCAGCAACCAACTGTGCAGAGAGAAGGTAACACAACAAGCACAAAATTATTTTGGGCATTCTTAAAATCATTAATAGGCAAACTAATATACCGTTAATCTTTTAGCTTTTCTATTATAAAACAACAAAATACCTGCACCAATTAATGCCAAACAAATAGCTATAATTTCTGCTTGTGTAGGATGAATAAAACCCCAGTCATACTTATAATTGACCCGAATTTTTTCTATAAAAAAGCGTTCAATACCATTCAGAATAAGATAAAATCCGAAAAACTTCAATGGCTGTACAAACCGTTTACGCAGCGCCCAAAGCAATACAAACAATAGCATACAAGCAATTGCCTCATAAAGTGATGTAGGAAAAACACTTACAGGTAATACAGCACAATAATTGCCCGTACAACCCAAAATACCAACACCCTGATTATTGACATTATGCGCATAATTCATTCCCAAAAACCAATCGGGTAACCAAGATGGTGCGGGGACATAAGCATGTGGAATACTAGCCAATTCATGCATATTTTTAAGGTCGGCATAACGCATAAAAAAGTCCGGCATATTTTGAAGCATTTGCTGATAATCATTATTCGTAGCCGACTTTAGCATACCCTGTGCATCAGAAATATACGCCGAATTAAAAATACCCCAATCACCATCGCCAGCAAAATGACAGCCTAAACGGCCAATACCATAAGCCAATATAAGAGCAGGGGCTGCACAATCACAAAGCACATCAAATGCTATTTTATATTTACGAGCATAAAAATAGAGCAGCGCCGTTGCTGTAATCAAGCCCCCATAAAAAGTAAGCCCACTTCTTGAAAACAGGCTACCAATAGGATCCTGAATAAAATAATCCCAAGTTTCAAATGCATTAAATATTTTAGCACCTACAAGCCCTCCAATGGCGGCGATCATCAGGATATTGCTCACCCTTTGGTGTGGATATACCAATACTCTTTTTATTTCTGTTTGATTGGTTTCCTTATTTTTTACCGTCACTGTATCTTCAACGGGTGATAATAAACCTTGTCTTTCTCTACGTTTCATTTCCGCAGTCAATACCACCAAGCCAGCCATAAATGCCAATGCCATCAAAAAACCAAACACCTTAAAAATACTTAACCATTCAGGCATACTCGCGTTAAAAAGGCTCTGAAATAAATATTGAAAATCAGGATACATAAATATTATTGAGTTGGTTTAACTATTGATTTTGCGAAAATAAGCATTTGATGTGCAAATACATGACAGCATAAGTTTTATCCAATCAATGAGCATAAAATATTTAATTAATTTTCCTTTGACATTACGATGCAGGACAATTACCTTTGCTAAAATTTTACAAAACTGTTACAAAAGTATCTTTTAGTATCATGACTTGGAAGCAACATTTCACCTCTTCTGTCGGTAAAAAATTAGTAATGGCATTTACCGGCTTATTTCTCATCAGCTTTTTGTTGATTCACGTTTATCTCAATGCTCAAATATTTTTGCCAGACGGGAAAGAGAAATTTTTAGCCGGAGCCCATTTTATGGGTACCAATGCCCTAACCCGTATTTTAGAATTGGGCTTAGTTGCGGGCTTCCTTTTACATATCATCCAAGGGTTAATGTTGTGGAACCAAAACAGCAAACGCCGATCCAATGGCCGTTATGCAGTAAAGGCGGGCAATGCTACCAGTAAATGGTATAGTCGATCAATGGGGCTTTTAGGCACATTGGTTTTATTATTCTTAATCATGCACACTGCACAATTTTGGATTCCAAACCGTGTACACCAATTTTCAACAGGAGATGAGATAAATCTTTATGATAAAATGAAGGATGTATTCCAAAATCCAATTATTGTTGGACTATATATCATAGGCTGTATATCACTTTCATTCCATCTTGTCCATGGTTTTTACAGCGCCTTCCAAACCTTAGGTATGGGCACAAAAAAATACAAACCCATTATTCGGAGTATTGGCATTGCATTTTCGATCATCGTACCACTCATATTTGCATTAATGCCCATAGCATTCTATTGCCAATGGATTGGGTAATGCCAATAAATATCATTTTTGAAATAATTTTCGATAACCGTTTTATATAGAATTATGCCACTCAATAATAGAATTCCAGCCGGAGATTTAGATACCAAATGGGAAAAATATAAATCAACCTGTAAACTAGTTAACCCTGCCAACAAGAGAAGCATCGAGATTATTGTTATAGGCACAGGTCTTGCTGGAGCTTCAGCAGCAGCGTCTTTGGGCGAGTTGGGTTACAAAGTAAAAGCATTTTGTTTTCAGGATAGCCCACGTCGTGCGCACAGTATTGCAGCACAAGGTGGTATTAATGCCGCTAAAAATTATCAGAATGACGGTGATTCAGTTTACCGTCTTTTCTATGATACTATTAAAGGTGGCGACTATCGTGCACGCGAAGCGAACGTTCATCGTTTAGCAGAAGTGAGTGGTAATATTATTGACCAGTGTGTAGCTCAAGGTGTTCCATTTGCCCGTGAATATGGGGGATTACTCAGCAACCGTTCATTTGGGGGTACACAGGTACAGCGTACATTTTATGCCGCGGGTCAAACAGGTCAACAATTATTAATTGGTGCATATCAATCTTTAGAACGTCAGGTAGCATTAGGCAATGTTACTATGTACAGCCGCCATGAGATGCTTGACATCGTAAAAATCGATGGCAAAGCGCGTGGTATTATTGCCCGAAACTTGGTAACAGGCGAATTAGAGCGTCATTTCGGACATTCTGTATTGATATGCAGTGGTGGATATGGAAATGTATTCTATCTTTCTACCAATGCTATGGGAAGCAATGTAACAGCAGCTTGGAAAGCACACAAACAAGGAGCTTATTTTGGCAACCCTTGCTTTACTCAAATCCACCCTACTTGTATCCCTGTTTCCGGCGACCATCAGTCTAAATTGACTTTGATGTCCGAATCATTGCGTAATGATGGGCGTATATGGGTTCCGAAAAAGCAAAACGACTCACGCAAGGCGAATGAAATACCCGCAGACGAAAGAGATTATTACTTGGAGCGTCGTTATCCGGCATTTGGTAACTTAGTGCCTCGTGACGTAGCGAGCCGTGCAGCCAAAGAACGCTGCGATGCGGGCTACGGTGTAGGCGCAAGTAAACAAGCTGTTTATTTAGATTTTGCCGCAGCTATCCTCCGTTATGGAAAAATAGAAGTGGGCAAACAAGGCTTGGAGCATGTTTCTGAAGCAGACATTATAAAAATGGGCAAGGAAGTTGTTGCCTCTAAGTATGGTAATCTCTTCGAAATGTATGAAAAGATTACCGGTGAAAATCCTTATGAAGTTCCGATGCGTATTTATCCTGCTGTGCATTATACAATGGGCGGCCTTTGGGTAGATTACGAATTGATGACTACTGTACCGGGCTTATACGCATTGGGTGAAGCCAACTTTAGTGACCATGGTGCCAACCGCTTGGGAGCATCTGCCCTCATGCAAGGTTTGGCGGACGGATATTTCGTCATTCCTTACACTATTGGTAATTATCTGGCAGATGAAATCCGCACGAAATCCATACCAACAGACCATCCTGCTTTTGTTGCAGCAGAAAAAGAAGTGTTTGACCGTATCAATAAACTCATGAACATTAAAGGAACGGAAAGTGTGGAAAGCCTGCACAAACGTCTTGGAAAAATAATGTGGGATAAATGCGGTATGGCGCGCAACGAAAAGGGGCTGCAAGAAGCTATTGAAGAGATCCGTGCATTGAAAAAGGAATTCTGGAGCAATGTGCGCATACCCGGTGAAGTAAATGAATTCAACCCTGAACTGGATAAAGCAAACCGTGTTGCAGACTTTATAGAATTAGGCGAATTGATGTGTATGGATGCATTGAACCGCAACGAAAGTTGTGGTGGTCACTTCCGTGAAGAATACCAAACAGAAGAAGGGGAAGCATTGCGCCAAGATGACAAATTTATGTACGTTGCAGCATGGGAATACAAAGGTGATAGTCAATTTGAATTACACAAAGAAGAATTGGTGTACGATGTTGTACACCCGAGTGCACGTTCTTATAAATAATTGACCTAACAAAAACAATCACTATACAACTATTAAAACTCGAATGAAATATCTGAAACAGAGTATCGCTATTTTATGCTTTTTGAGTATCATAAGTTTTGTAGCGTGTAAAAAAGAGGATAAATCTCCCTCAAGTGAAAGTTGCACAAATAATGGCTATCTCAAATTTTTGAAAGTAGGGCATAAGCTAACATACAACTATTCTGATATTAGTACAGATGACTCTCTTTTGACAATGGAAATAACAAGTATAACATCGGGAGATGCCTATAAATATGACCTTACCGGAGGAGGAACATTTACAGGTACTTACAAAAACAGGTATATAAAAGAATGTAACGATTGGATGTTGGTAAATGTAAGTACAGATCCTACATCTGCAAGTGACAAAACATATCCGACAGCAAGAAAAACAGGAGACAAATGGACTGTTGGTACGACAAATAATTATCTTGTAGTAGCAACAGGAGTATCCATTACTACAGATGCGGGTATATTTATCTGCGATAAAATCGCATATAATCAAACGGGCGCTTTCAATACAGATACCATTTATTACTCCAATGATATAGGTTGGGTAAAATATGATGGCTGGCTTATGGAATATTCGTTGAAAAGTAAAAACTTTTAAAGACTTTTAATAGCAATGGAACACTACAATATGAATCTGACCTTAAAGGTCTGGAAACAAAAAAACGCAAAAGCTGCGGGTCGTTTTGAAACCTATCAGGTAAAAGGTATTTCTTCTGAAATGTCTTTTCTAGAAATGTTTGACGTACTCAATGAACAATTGATTGCTGAAGGCAAAGAGCCTGTTGCTTTCGACCACGATTGTCGTGAAGGAATTTGTGGTATGTGTAGTATGTATATCAATGGGCGTGCACACGGACCTTGGCACCACAACACTACTTGCCAATTGCACATGCGCGAATATAAAGACGGAGATACTATCGTTGTTGAACCATGGCGTGCAGATGCATTCCCTGTTATCAAAGATTTGGTCGTGAATCGTAATTCTTTTGATCATATTGTACAAGCCGGTGGCTATATTTCGGTGAATACCGGTAATGCACAGGATGCCAATAGCCTCCCAATTGAAAAACAAAAGGCCGATGATTCATTTGCAGCAGCAGCTTGTATTGGTTGCGGAGCATGTGTAGCAGCTTGCCCTAACGCATCAGCCATGCTCTTCCTTTCAGCCAAAGTTGCGCACCTTGCCTACTTGCCACAAGGCGACGTAGAACGCAAAGAACGTGTTGTAAACATGGTACATCAAATGGATAAAGAAGGCTTTGGCAGCTGTACCAACATTGGTGCTTGCGAAGCAGAATGCCCTAAAGGAATTTCTTTGGAAAACATAGCAAAACTCAACCGCGAATATATGGTAGCTACTTTTGCCGGCGATAGATAATCTTAGTTTTTGCTCAAAATAGTAAATCCCTGCTAAAATATTTTAGCAGGGATTTTTTGTTGGTGCATCTATCATTATACGCTTTTAAACAACGGTTTCACATCTGAAATTCCCATTTACGGGAATAAAACATTCATTGTGAATAAAATTCATCTAATATTTTAATTATGATTATAAAAATTATACTATATATTTAAGCATAATTTGATGTATTGACTGTACTTTGCGGCTTCATTTAAAAAATAACAATGAAGAATAGAACTTCAAATTCAGCGCACTACACGCGCATCTGCAAGTATGGACTGAGTGTAATGCTAGCCACACTTGCATTGACTTCCTGCAATAAAAAGGAAGTAACTACAACGAACGGAACATCACTTACTGTTCCTAAATCGACAGCAAGGCTCATTACTGGGCAGGAAGCCTCCGGTCTGATCACAGAAGTAAATAACTTCCTGCCTTATGCACAAGCAGTAAGCACTAACCCAACCGCACCAATACCTACAGGCGTACCTACAGAACTTGCCGATGCTGATGTAAAAAGATACTTGGAAAATACTTTCAACTTTGTATATATACAACAGGAAGATTTTTTAGCCAAGACTACTACCGATCAATATACCCTTAGTATCGCTAAAAACAACAATGGCAATACTAATATAGTAGCAGTAGCTCAGGCATTTGGCACAGCATATAACCATACGCTTACTGCATACAACGCACTGGCCTGCCCTGCCAACGAAAAAATACTAAGAGCTACGGGCATAGACATTACCAGCTCTACTGCTACTACTTTAACGCTTACCATACGCAATGTATTTAACTGGCACTACGTACCTACATTACCTGCACCACCGGCAGGAGGAGCTACCGCCTTTACTTTTCCCAGCGGTTGGAGGTAATATGTCTTATGTTTCCTACGCTAGAGAAGGACTTTATAGAAACGGTTTGTTCGCGGATAATTCTTACGGTAAAAGTAAAAGTCAAAATTTCCTAACCTGGTCGTCAAAAGCAGGAGTTACTTATAAAATAAATGGGAAAAGCTATTTGTTTGTCAATGGCATTTATCAGCAAGAAGATCCCGGCATCAACAATACGTTCCTATCGCCACACACCCGAAACCAGACTATTGAAAACCCCTGTTTGCAAACAACGCAAAGCATAGAAATGGGATATTTAATGAAAGCACCGAAACTCAACATTAGAATTGTAGGATATGCTACCGACATCCAAAATGCAACAAGTATTCAACGATTTTATAATGACGACCCCGACTTTCAAAGCTTTGTCAACTTTGTAATGCAGCGTGTAAACATGCGATTTATTGGATCCGAATTAGCCATCGAATATGTGTTGAATCCCTCATTATCTATAAGTGCCGTTGCGGCAATAGGACAAGCATTTTATACCAATAGACCTAGCGTAACTGTGTATGCGGACAATGACACTAACACTACTCCTGGCAGTAAAGAAGTGTATATCAAAAATTACTACTTAGGGGTTGGTCCACAGTCGGCGTATTCAACAGGTATTGCCTACAACGGTGCAAAACATTGGTATGGCAAAATCAATTTCAATTATCTCGACAGAAATTATATTGCTGTCAACCCTGCACGACGGACTATTGATGCCGCAGAATTGGTCGATAAGAATGATATGCTCTACAATAAAATTTTTGATCAAGAGAAATTACCTGCCATCTTCAGCATAGACCTATCTGTTGGAAAATCATTTCGGTTAAATAAAATTTCAAAGAAGATCCCTTATGGTCTGATGTTGTATGTCAATTTGGGTATCTCCAATCTATTGAATAATACGAATCAAAAATCTGGTGGCTACGAACAGCTCCGTTACGATTTCACCAACAACAACCCAGACAAATTTCCATCCAAATATTTTTATGGCTACGGCAGAACATTTTATCTCAGCTTAAGTTTTAAACTATAGGTATGAACTACAAGTATATTATCGGAATAGTCCTTACATCGTTGTGCTTCAACGCTTGTATCAAGCACAATTACCCAACTCCGCCCAATACAAATGATATTGATTCAGGTATGAGCATTTACAAAACCATTGCTGAATTACGTAGTATAATGGGCTCCAACACCAAAGAAATCAAAGAGCGTATTGTTATTTCTGGCATTGTAATAGCTGACGACAAAAGCGGCAATTTATACAAACAAGTAATTATTGATGATGGAACTGCCGCGATACCTATACTTTTAGATGCATACAATCTTTACAACGACTACCCTATTGGTAGAAAAATTTATGTACAATGCAAAGGGTTGTTCACTAGTTTTTACTACAAACTTCCTCTGCTTGGCTATGCGCCCGACAATAAGGGTTCATTGGCAGCTATTCCATTCCATCTGTTTGGACAATACATTCGAAAAGGCAACACCAATAACCCCATAACACCCATTAGTGTCAGTATTGCCGACGCTAAAAAAGCAAAGCCGGAATTATTCAATCGGCTAATTAAAATCAGCGATGCTCAAATAGCTGACACACTGACGAGTCGTTTATATGCACTTCCTGCAAATATCTCTAGTGCTACCAATATTCCATTAAGTGATTGTGATAGTAATATCATTACACTCCGTACAAGCGGTTATTGCAATTTTCAAGCATACCAGCCTCCAACAGGGCGAGGTACACTTACCGCTATTTACAGCGTCTATAACAACACCCCTCAATTAATCATTCGCGACACTTCAGATGTACAATTATACCGTGCACGTTGCCATTAAATATAATGTTGATGAAAAACAGAACCTTTTTTTTGATACCAGTACTGCTCTTCATTACAGCTTGGGTAGGAACTGGTTGTTTAAAGAAAAATGCGGAAACACCAAATGCAGCCAATAGCTTTGACCCAGAGCTTACGGTCAACTACAGCATTACCCAACTTAATACCAAACTACCTACAGAAGGTGCGCCAATATTGATCGACAGCGACTGGACAGTTGCCGCTATTGTAACCGCAGATGACAGATCAGGCAACTTTTATAATCAATTAACCATACAAGATACCACTGGAGGGATATGTATCTTACTCAATTTAAATAGTCTTTATACCAATTACCCAATCGGGAGAAAAATCTATGTGCAACTCAAAGGGATGTTCCTCTGCAACAATCATGGATTACCTCAAATAGGCGCTACACCGGCCCCAGATAATTCCGGAGTGCTTCAAGCTTCCGGTTTACCAACAAAAGAAATCAGCAAACATATCGTAGTCGCCAATTTCCCAAATCCTATTGTACCATATACGACTACTTTAAGTGAGATAGAAATCGCAAAAGTTTCATTATTGAATCGCCTAATTACTATAAACAATATAGAATTAGTGAACCCAAATTATGACAATATCTACTCCGACCCGGCAATCGCCACAAGCATAAAGCTACAGGACTGTTCTGGCAAAAAAATTTTATTACGCAATAGCAACTATGCCGAATTTCAAAACTATACTACCCCATCAGGCAATGGAAGCATTACTGGCATTTACATGATTTATAATGGCGTTCCTCAAATAATGATTAGAGACACAAGTGATGTACAAATGAATAATACACGTTGCGATGGGACAACAGTAAAAGAGCCTATTTTAGTAAGTATAGACAGCATTCGTAAATTATACACCGGTAATGATACCGTGCTCGGCGATTATAAAATAACCGGTATTGTAACGACTGATGCCGCTAATAAAAATAATGGAAACGCCGGTAATATTATTATACAAAACGGCAACAAAGCGATCATCATTTATTTCGGGAGTTCGACTACCGGTGTGCCCGACTTGGGTGACTCCGTCATGATCAATCTTACGGGAAGTACACTAAGCCAATACAGCAATGCTCTCGAAATCAAAAACATTAAAACTGCAAAAGTAACTACTCTCGCAGCGGGTAAATTTGTAACACCTGTCCCTTTGACCATTGCAGCATTAAACGCCAATTTCAACAACTATGAGTCTGTACTCGTAAAAATAATGAATGCCAAAATAGCTACAAGCGGCAACTATAGTGGTAGCAAAACAATTAATGATGGCACAGGAACGATTATTCTATATACAGCAAGTACTGCCACATTTGCCAGCCAAGCCGTACCTACTATCACCAAGACATTTCAAGGTATTGCTACCCCTTATGGCAGTACAAATGAATTAAAAATAAGAAATCCGGTACTGGATGTTTATTAAATCTAATAAATACCCAACCCAATTAAGTTGTTAATGAGCAATAATAAACAGATTTGAATCTCAAATTTTGGTGCATTACCCTACCTTTGCGCCTGACTTAAGTGAATATCAATAAAGGAATTATTTTTTATGAAAAAATTGTTACTCATCGCTACATGTGCTGTAGTGGCTGTATCATCAACTGTATCACATGCGCAAACACCCGACTATGTGGGCAAAAAAGGGCAGCTCTATGCATCTTGGGGCTACAATAAAGAGTGGTACACCCATAGTGACATTCATGTAAAACAAGAAAGCCTAGGCAATGACTATGTATTCCGTAATACATTAGCCACCGATAAACCCGGGTGGAATACAACCAGTATTTTTCATCAAGCAGTCAGCATCCCTCAATACAACTATCGCGTAGGCTACTGGTTCAAAGACAACTGGGCTATTGAGCTTAATTTCGACCATACCAAATACCAAGTATCCCAAGAGCAATTACTACATGTTACAGGCACAATGAATCATCAGACTGTGGATACCTATATGGTAAACAGAGGAAATCTGCTTTGGCAACTCAACAATGGTGCCAATTTCTTTTTGTTCAATCTAGTGCACCGCATACAAATACCTAAGCTCCAATTCAAAAACTTCAATGCGTCCTTACTAATGAAAGGTGGCATAGGCTTCATGGTACCCCATGTTGAAAATACCATTTATGGCAACAACAACAAACCTGGTTTTCAGTTTGGTGGTCTGGATCTAGGCGTAGAAGCGGCATTACGTCTGACTTTCTTCAAATATGCTTATGTAGAATATTGCAACAAAGCTGTTTATGCGAACTACTGGGGACTCAAAGTATATGAAGGTAAAGCACGTCAGGATTTCGGCTGTTATGAAATGATTGTTAACATTGGGTTTAGCGTCCCAATTTCTAAAACAAAGAAAAAAAATGTGCTTCCTTTGCAGCAACATTTAGACAGCAAGGATGAAAAGGATACTGAATAGTATTTTATTATTGTGTGCAATACACACTAGTTACGCTCAATCAAATAATAATATAGCTCGACCTCGTTTAGTGGTTGGCATTGTGATAGACCAAATGCGATGGGATTATCTCTATCGCTATTATGCCCGCTATGGCAACGACGGATTCAAACGAGTACTGAATGGAGGCTATGCCTGCCAAAACACAACTATTAATTATATACCTACCTACACCGCACCAGGGCATAGCTGCATTTATACAGGATCCGTACCAGCTATACATGGCATCGCTGCCAACGACTGGATAGACAATGCTACTGGCAAGAGTTGGTATTGTACTCAAGACGACAACGTGAAGTCCGTAGGTGGCAGTAGCAAAGCGGGTAAAATGAGTCCAAGAAACCTGCTGACTACCACGGTTACCGATGAGCTCAAGTTAGCCACCAATATGCGCTCACGCACCTACGGTATCTCTATCAAAGACCGTGGCGCCATCCTACCCGCAGGGCATTTAGCTAATGGCGCTTATTGGTATGATGATAGCACAGGCAATTTTATTTCCAGTTCCTATTATGGCAATCAATTGCCCGAATGGCTCAATCAGTTCAACAATAAAAAATGGGCAGATACTTTACTGCGCCGCAACTGGAATACCCTTTATCCTATAACTACTTACACCAATAGCATAGCTGACAATAACAATTACGAAGAAATAGCTAAAAACGAGCAGACACCAACATTCCCGCACATTACCGAAAAACAATCCTACAAAGCAATTCGTACCATGCCGGCCGGCAATACACTTTGTATGATGCTGGCCAAAAAGTGCATCGCAAAAGAACAATTAGGGCAAAAAGACAATACAGACTTTCTTTGCCTGAGCCTTTCTTCTACAGATTATATTGGTCATGCTTATGCACCTAACTCAGTAGAAATAGAGGATACTTACCTGCGTCTCGACCAAGAACTGGCTTCTTTTTTGCGGTATCTTGATGACCAGATAGGTGAAGGCAATTACCTTGTTTTTATTAGTGCCGACCATGGTGCGGCACACAATGCGGCCTATATGAATGACCTTAATATACCTGCCGGATCATTTACTGATGATGTTATATACAAAGAACTAAATACTTTTCTGAAAGAAAAATTCAAGACAGATTCGTTGCTAAGAGCCGTAATGAATTACCAGATCGTACTGAACAACGACAAAATTAAAGCCAGCAAAACAGACCCTCAATTGCTCAACAAAACGATTGTACAATTTTGTGGCAAATACCCCGCCATAGCTCATGTGGTGGACATGAATAATTGCAATGAGACACCATTACCCCAGCCTATCAGCGAATGCTTGATCAATGGCTACAATACCAAACGCAGTGGTAGCATAGAACTCATCTACCAACCCAATTATTACGAGCATGGCTTAAAAGGAACCACACATGGTTCGTGGAATCCTTACGATGCACATATCCCGCTACTTTGGTACGGATGGCATATTGGCAAAGGAGAAAGTTTCAAACATAATAACATGACGGATATTGCTGCCACACTTAGTGCCCTTTTGCATATCCAAATGCCGAATGGCTGTATTGGTACTCCAATAGAAGGGGTATTACAATCGAAAAATTAATTTTTGTATAAGTGTTGTAGGGAGTCTATTGAATTACTATTGCTTTACAAAGCGATATTGATAAGGTGACCCTTGCGCAAGTATTTGTAGCATATAAACACCACTTGCTAACCCCTGAATATCTATGGATGGCTGATTGTGGATGCTAATAACAACTTTACCCATCATGTCCTGTATATTGATTTGCTCAATAGTAAAATGATTTTTATTTTCAATAAACAATACATCATGAGCAGGATTAGGGTATAAAGAAATGATTCGTTCAGAAAAGGAATGCTCATCAATTCCCTCTGGAGAACAGCTGATACCAATAGGTGTGTACCTATCGAAATTGGTGCCGTCACCCAATTGCCCGAACTGATTAAATCCCCAGGCTTTTAAAGTACCGTCCTTTTTTAAGGCTACAGTATAATTATCTGCTGATGTAGTAAATTGCCAATTATTAATTGACCCTGTAAGTGTAGGTATATTTTTATTAGTTGTTGTACCGTCGCCATGTTGACCATGGTTATTTTTACCCCAAGCCCACAAAGAACCATCTGTTTGCACTGCTATTGTATGTGAATTCCCTGCACTGATCGATTGCCAATTCGTTGCTACACCTATTTGTAGGGGGCTATTCTTATCAACAAAAGTGCCATCACCCAATTGACCTAAACCATTAAAACCCCAAGCCCACAAAGTGCCGCTTTTTTTTAGAGCCATCGTATTATGATACCCACCACAAATAAATTGCCAATTGGTATCTCTTCCTATTTGAATGGGGCTATGTTTATCTTTAAGTGTGCTATCGCCAAGTTGACCGGCAGAATTAAGTCCCCAAATCCATAAAGTACCATTTGTCCGAATAGCCACTGAATGAAAATCTCCAGCGCTAATGGATTGCCAATTACTATCTGTCCCTACTTGAGTTGGAGCCGATTTGACGATATTGGTACCATTGCCTAATTGGCCATTACGATTAATACCCCATGACCATAAAGTACCATTTCTTTTGATCGCTAACGAATGAAATGCTCCAGTACTAATCAACTTCCAATCGGTGTCTGTCCCTATTTGAACGGGTCTGTGCTTATCGACAAGTGTACCGTCACCTAATTTTCCATAATTATTATCACCCCAGGCCCATAAAGTACCGTTTGTTCTTAATGCTATAACATGTGCACCACCTGTGCTGATAGCCAGCCAATTGTTATCCGCTCCTATTTGAACAGGGATACTTCGGGCAATAGTAGTGCCATCGCCCAGTTCGCCATAAGTATTATCACCCCAAGCCCACAAAGTACCATCTGTTTTGATGGCTATGGTATGGTCATTACCTGCACTGATGGTGTTCCAGCATTGTGCAGAAGCAAATACATCAGAAAATAAAACAAATAAAAAAGCAAGTAAAATGCGCACAGCTCAATTAATATTAATCAAATATATTATAAAGTTTCATCAAATCCTAGCATATAAACAAAGAACCTTTGAGCGCTTACTATCTAAACGACTCAGTAGTATTATTGTTTGACCAAACGGTATTGAGAAGGAGTTCCTGCTGAAAATATTTGCACCACATAAACCCCGTTAGCCAATGGCTCGATATTTATTGCAGTAGGATTTGTTATAGAGAGTACAATCTTACCCATCATATCCAATACATTTATTCGATCGATAGGCAAGTGCTGTTCATTGTTGATGAACAGCATGTCATGTGCAGGATTAGGGTATATAGAGATGGTATTTACAATAGTATGCTGTTCTTCAATACTCGTAGGGTCGCAACTTATTCTTGAGGGAACAAGCTTATCAATAGTGGTGCCATCACCTAATTCTCCGTATCCATTCGCTCCCCAAACCCACAAAGTATTATCCGTTTTTAAAACTACAGTATACAAAGAATGGGATTCCGTCGAAAACCAATTTTTATCAGTGCCAACCTGGGTAGGAGTATAGTTTGCTGTCGTTGTTCCATCGCCCAGTTCTCCCCTGTCATTAGCCCCCCAGGTCCATAAAGTACCATCTTTTAAAATAGCGACACTATGGAAGTACCCTGAACTGACGGACGACCAGTTATGGCCTGTACCTATTTGTATGGGAGTATCTTCATCTATAGTAGTGCCATCACCCAATTGACCGTAATTATTCTGACCCCAGACCCATAAGGTACCGTCTGTTTTGAGTGCCACAGTATGATTCAACCCTGCGCTGACATATTGCCAGTTATGAGCGGAATCTATCTGTGTAGGAACGTGCTTATCAATCGTAGTACCATCACCCAATTGACCATAAATATTAAAACCCCATCCCCATAAAGAACCATCTGTTCTAATAGCCATTGAATAAGAGTCTCCTGAGCAGACAGACGCCCAGTTATGATCCGTGCCTATTTGCATTGGCGTATCTTTATCTATAGTAGTACCATCACCTAATTGCCCTTTAAAATTCTGCCCCCAGGCCCATAAGGTGCCATCCGTCTTGAGTGCCAATACACTGAAGCCTATTGCACTAATGCTTTGCCAATTATTAGCAGCACTTACTTGAGTAGGAATATGTTTATTAATTATAGTGCCATCGCCTAATTGACCATTGCCATTAAAGCCCCAGGCCCACAATGTGCCAGTTTCCAACATAATGGCATAAGTAGACCAACCACTGGAACAAACAGACTTCCAGAGCGTTCCTGGAACCACCTGTGTAGGAATATGTTTATCAATAGTAGTACCATCGCCTATTTCTCCGTAATAATTCTCTCCGCATGTCCACAATGAGCCATCCGTTTTGATAGCAGCCATATTCGAATAGCCGCCACTAACCGTTTCCCAGCATTGGGCAAAAGAACTGGGATGGATCACAAATACAGTAAATAGAAAAATAAATAGTTTTTTCATCATTTTAAAAATATGTGGATGCAGAGTAAAGCTAGTATCTATCGTTTCAATTTTCCAAAACAAGTTTACGAACGGTAGTAAAAAGCCTACGAACGGTAAAAAAGAGTTAGAATCGTAGCATTATTCAGCATCCGACAGAGCATCATGCATTCGTCAAACATACACAAGCTTTTGTACAATGGCCGACTCTAGCAAACTCAATATCATTATCTTTGGCAGCGATCACATCGTACTGAAAGCACTATGCAATTAACCATACAATCATTAATTCCCCTACCCTTGCGCGAAAAAATAAGTGCCCGCCGTTCCGGTATATGGAACACGGAGCTTCACTTTCAGGCACCGGAATATATATTTATACAGGCACCTTCAGGCACAGGAAAGACCACTTTAATTCATTCCTTGTACGGGCTACGAAAAGATTTCAGTGGAACAATAGCATGGGACGAGGTATCCATGAGCAACAAGAATGCAGAACAAATAGCGGATTTACGCGCCAGTAATCTGAGCGTTATTTTTCAGGATATGCGTTTGTTTCCGGAACTTAGTGCATGGGAAAACCTAGAAGTAAAACGCAGCCTGAGCAATACTGTGTCTGAACAAGAAATAACAGAATGGATGGAACGCCTGGGTGTTGGCGATAAAAAAAATGCATTGGGCAGCACGCTGTCTTATGGCGAACAACAACGCATAGCGATTATACGTGCCTTATTACAACCGTTCCAATGGATATTAATGGATGAACCATTTAGTCACCTAGACAAAAAAAATACGGAACTGGCAGCAGCATTAATACTCGAAGTTGTACAACGCAATAATGCTGGCCTACTACTTGCCGATCTGGATGAAAACGCATTCTTCCCTTACCAAAAAACTTTATTCCTTTGAGCCAAAGCATACAACTCAACATCTTAAAAAAACTGTTGCTCCGCAATAAAAAAAGTTCCCGGCTACTGAGTGCCTGGATCGCATTGTGTATTGGCTGTACCCTGCTACTGGTATCGGTAATGATTTGGTCCACATTCCGCGAACTATTGCACGGGCGCAGTAGCAGCGATAGCTTGGGCAGCACCTTTCTTACGGTCAGCAAATCGGTAACAGACGAGTCGATGGCAGACAAAAAAAGCACACAATTATCAGCTCAGGACATAGCATTGATCAAGCAAGCGCCACAAGTGCAGGATGTAGGTATATTGAGCCCAGCCAACTTTAAAGTAGCTGCAAGTTTGGGTAGTGGGCAATTAAATTTTTACACACTGCTCTTCTTAGAAGCCGCACCAAACCGTTTTATGGATAAAATGCCCGAATCATGGAAATGGAAAGAAGGAGACAATACCATTCCCATCATTCTGTCCAGGGATTTTCTGAATATGTACAATTACATTTTTGCGCCAAGTCAGGGTTTACCATTACTTTCCGAAAACTCAGTCAAAGCATTGGGCTTTACACTAACTATGGGCGACGGGCAGCAGCAGGCAAATTTCAGAGCGCAAGTGGAAGGGTTTTCAGACCGTATATCTTCTGTGTTAGTTCCACAATCTTTTATTGATTATGGCAATAAAACATTTGCAGGCGGCGGCACAGCACAAGTATCCAGACTGATTATAAAAGTTGGTGATCCTTCCAACAATGCCTTTGTTCAGTTCTTAGAAAAAAACCATTATGCCACTAACGCAGAACAATTGCGCTTTAATAAAATGCGCGCTATTGTAGAAGCCGTTTCAGGAGCTACAGGTATCCTCGCAATTTTATTAATGGGAATCGGTGCGTTGGTATTTGTGCTATTCATTGAACTTACATTGGCGCAGGCACAAGATTCCGTAAAGCTATTGCAACAACTGGGCTACAGCCCACAAAAACTCAGCCGATTTCTTACAGCTAGATATATTCCCATTATGCTGAGTGCGCTGATAGTGGCACTGATCGTAGCGATAGTGGTAAGGTATTTTACTGCAATTAAAATGACCACTTTACAATTAAATATTTCATTGTTGCCGGATACAACAGTATGGATTGCAGCATTGCTTAGTGGGCTTATACTCCTGTTTCAAATAAAACATGCTATAAAAAGAGCTTTGCAACAGTAAAACCAAAAATGGCTGAAGGGTTGAGATATTATTCTTGGCCATTGTGCTCATCGTTATGATGCACTACTTTATTTTCGATTCGACGATCGGGTATAAACCACATAGCAGCGACACAGGCATACAGCGCCATACCAATCCAAGCATTAACAAATGTCAAAGGAATTGCAATAAAATAAATGACTGCTGAAACTTTTCCTTTTACATCTTTTCCTATAGCCACTGCGAGCGTGGAATCTTTACCATGCAGCTCAATCAAAGAATGAGCTAAAAAATAATAGGCAATACTTGCCATCAACAATACAAAACCATAAAGCGCAACAGGTATTGTGGTAAAATGATTCTCACCCATCCAGCCGGAAGTAAACGGTACCAGCGAAAGCCAAAAAAGTAAATGCATATTGTTCCACAAAACTTTGCCGTTTACATATTTGGCTGTGGACAACATGTGGTGGTGGTTATTCCAATAAAGACCAACATTTACAAAACTCAATACATAGCTCAAAAAAACAGGAAAAAGGGGTTCTAAGGTTTCGAAGCTGTCTCCATGTGGCACCTTAATTTCCAGTACCATAATGGTAATAATAATAGCCAATACACCGTCACTAAAAGCTTCTAAGCGTCCCTTACCCATAAAATATGTTTGACTCAAAAATAAGGAACAAATTATAATTTCTTTCCAGTCGGATTAAGGATTTAAAATCTCTATTTTATCAGAAGTAGAAATTCCTCCTGGATTAATACCCGCCGCAGCTTCAGGAATAGGAACACCCAACTTCTTATAATACGCCACCCATACCGGGAAAAACTGATCGCTATTGGGTTGTTTAAAAGTCATGGGTTGAAGCACAAAAAAATCATTATTCGAATTTGCCCATTTAAAAGCATCGTAGATAAGCTCTGAACAATAATATTTGCCATTATTGTATAAGAATTCATCATCGTAAGGAACACCTATTTGTTTTAAAGCAAACTGAATAGCCTTTTTCGCAACAGCCTTATACCGTTTTTTCACACGACCAATATACATTTTGTTCTTTGTACGTGCACTGAATTTGACTAAAGGAGTAAGTTGCACTTCCTTACCTATCGCTTCAATAATATAAGTTGTATCTCCTTTTAAATACACCAACCCTATATGAGAAAAGTGATGCCCCGCATAGCTTTGAGTAACTTGTTCAATAGCGTCACAAAGCGGACCACAATCTAAATCCTGAAAAATAAAATCACCACTTTGCAGCTTTATATTATTGGGCAGCTGTGCAAGTACTGCTTGCTGTAGCGAACAGAGTAGAAAACATAAAAAATAAAAAAAACGCCTCAGGGTCATAGCATATTTGATTAGTACTTCTATATGCAATGATACATACAACTTGTTTCCCTCAGTATAATGGTTGTAAAAAAGCGCATTAAATTTAGCAGGCACATTTTCATATTCTACCCCTTTTACACAATCTTTAACTAGTTAATAATAAGATTACGCATTGTGTCTGCCGCTATTTCTTCATCTTTGCTGCTATTTTCAAAACACCTTACACAATTTTACATACATGAAACAAATCGTTTCTACACTACTAATTTTCACCTGCACGTTTGGCACTCAAGCATCTTTTGCACAAATTGCTAAATCAATAATCAGCGGCCGCATCATCGACCAAAGTAAAAAACCAACCCCAGATGCCAACGTCACCCTATTACGGCAAGAAGACGGTACTGTAGCGGGTGGTGATGTTACCGGCGACGACGGAAGTTACACCATAGAAGTAGCAAATGCTGGGAAATACAAATTACGTATCAACGCATTGGGTTTTGGCGATAAAATAATTGAAGAAATTGATATCGCTGTTATTGGCAGTAACAAAAAGATGAGCGACATTACACTATCGAAATCTGAAACGACACTAAAAGGTGTGGAAATCGTGAAGGAGCGCAACTTGCTTGAAATGAGTATCGACAAAAAAACCTTCAACGTCGATAAAAACATAACATCCGCAGGTGGTAGCGCCGCCGACATGCTCCAAAACGTACCTTCAGTAACTGTAGATGCCGATGGGAATGTGAGCCTGCGTGGTAAAAGTAATGTAACCATACTCATTGATGGCCGTCCGGCAACGCTAATGGGTGGAGATGTTGCGTCTGCCTTACAGTCCTTACCAGCTGCAAGTGTGGAAAGTGTCGAAGTAATTACTAACCCATCTTCTAAATATGATGCACAAGGAAGTACGGGGATTCTCAATATCATTACGAAAAAAGACAAAAACATAGGATTGAACGGTTCTGCGACCTTAGGAATTGGCACTCGTGATAAATATAACGGAGGCATCAATATGAACCTAAAAAACGACAAGTGGAATTTTTCCTTAAACAGTAATTTTCGCGACAATAATAATTATAACAGGGGAACAGTAAGCAGAAAAAATTTATTCAGCGATACGTCATCATTTACCAAATCTGATTATCAGCGTCAATTTTTCGGATGGTTTAACGCGCTGACTGCAGAATACACAATAAACAAAAACAATACAATTTCATTGACACAAAACGTAAACATCATGCGTTTCGGATCAAAAGGTAATGCCACTTACAATTTGTATGACGCACCCAGTGATATTTATAATTATCAAGACCGTTATGAAAAATTTACTGGTGGTCCCACCACTACCTCTACTAATTTGAATTACAAACACAAATTCAAAAAACCAAAACAAGAATTAACAGCAGACGTCACTTATGCCATAGCCAATTCTACACACGAACAGACCTTGACCTCCAATACTTACGACCATAATGGAAATCTGCAATACGGTCCGGAGTTACAAAGTATTCCGAGTACTGGCGGGAATAACAGCATCAATGCACAAGTAGATTACAGCACGCCATTCCTTACTAAAGAAGGCAAATTGGAAGCTGGAGTAAAAACACAAAATTTCTGGTTCAATAGTGCAAACAATCCGGTTATTACTGTACCGGGGCAGACTCCTGTCTTCGATACTTTTTTGCATAGCGCTTATAAGTACAACCAACAAACACATGCTGCTTATGTTAGCTTCAATGATCAACAAAAAAAATGGAGTTATCAGGCAGGTTTAAGACTGGAGTATGCAGGATATTCTGGTGAAGCGTCAAATGTAACGAGCCAAAATTATTCTAATAATTTTGTAAACCTGTTTCCCTCTGCATACCTGGCTTACCAAATAGACAAAAGCCAACAAGTTTATCTGAACTATACCAAACGCACAAATCGACCATTTTTCATGCAAATGATACCCTACTTAAATGTAGCGAATGCATTGGATACGACTTCAGGTAACCCAAACTTAAAACCCGAATTTATTGACAACTTCGAACTGGCGTATAATGCTCAATTGCCTAAAAGTACAAATTTAATCGCCAGTATTTACTATCAACGCATTACCAATTTAATCCAAAATTACACTAGACCATACGCAGATGGCACTAGCTTTTCAGAACCAGTAAACCTGAGTTATGGTACGACTTACGGGCTAGAGCTTACAGGTAGAACACAGATAACAAAAGCTTGGGATGCAACGTTAAGCTGTAATTTTTTCCAGAATAAAATAATGGGAAGCAATATTGACCCGAGCATCAATAATTCTGGGTTCAGTTGGTTCAGCAAATTGAATACAAATTATAAATTGAGTAAAGCCATCTCTGTTCAACTGATGGGCAACTATGAAAGTGCAAAACCTGCCGCACAGGGTACACTGAAAGAAGTATATTGGATAGATGCAGCCATCAAAGCTACTTTCATGAAAAATAAAGCAAGTATTACATTTAATGTTAGTGACATCTTCAACACTAGAAAATATACTACAGTTTATAATTTGGCTTTGTACGACCAAACCTCTTATAGAAACAGAGAGACCCAAATTGCAACAATTACCTTTACCTACAAATTTGGTAAAAGTGATGCAGGAAACAAAATGTTTGGATCTGGCAAAAGATCAAAACAGAATAACTCAGACAGCCCTAAAAAAGAATCTAAAGAAAGAGACTCTAATTTAAAATCTGGAGACGATGATAATAGTGGTGGTGGCAATGGCGGCGGGATGCAAAAGTAACAACTAGTTATTTTTGGCATTATATTTGTTGCAATCAATTATATAGCAAATCTAAAAAGACAACATTATATGAAAAAGATCATTTTTACGATAATATTTGCAGGAGGCTTGCCTTCACTGAATCATACGGTGCAGGCACAATCCATCAATGACATATTAGGAACGGTTTCCAGCGCCCTTAATGGCGGGAGCAATAACAATGGAGGAAAAGTTACTGCGAATAACTCAAATGGCAATAGCAGCTCAACTCCATTAAGCTATCTGACCAACTCTGATATTACTAGCGGCTTGCGGCAAGCTCTGCAGGTTGGCGCAAGAAATGCAACCAACAACCTTTCTCAAACTAATGGCTTTTTTGGTAATCAGTTAATTAAAATATTAATGCCACCTGAGGTAAGCCAAATAGAAAACAGGCTTCGACAATTTGGATTTGGTAATCTAACTGACAAATTAGTCATGTCAATGAATCGGGCTGCTGAAGATGCCTCTAAACAAGCCTTACCAATTTTGGTAAATGCGATTACATCTTTTTCAATACAAGATGGAATGACCATCTTAAAAGGAGGTAATACTGCCGCAACAGATCTTCTTCGGATAAAGACTTCGTCGTCACTCGCTGCAGCATTCCGACCTGTCATTGCACAATCCATGGGAAAATTCAATGTTCAAAGCTTATGGAACAGTGTTTTTACTACTTACAATACTTTACCAATCATTAAAAACAAAGTAAATACTGATCTTACCGGGTATGTAACAGATCGCGCATTAAGCGGACTTTTCACTACTATCGGGCAAGAAGAAAAGAAAATAAGAATTGATCCTGCAAGTGCTGCTAATAGCCTTATTCAAAAAGTATTTAGCGCTAAATAACCCTTATACAAATCTTAATTTTCAATAACTATAAAGCCCCTCGATTTGGGGCTTTATTTTTTTAACATTTCAACAAAAAAGCGAGTGCTTGTATTTACAAAATAAAGTGCATACCTTCAACCTATTGTTATATTTTTCAAAGCGATATGAGCACAGATAGCGTTATTAACTCAACTCCGGACAATAATCTACAGATTTGGTGGACTTCCAAAACCTTTGATGGAAAGGAATTTTGCACTTTGCAAGAAAACGGAGCTCTAACTATTTCATTCCTGAAAGATAAAATAATAGCAACCCTCAATAGCTACAATGGAGATGCAGTAATAACTAGTCTTTTGGAAAAATTCTCTGAGCTTTTAATCAAAACGGAAGAATTGAAAAAAGAATGGGACGACACCGAAGATAAAATAAAATTATCGTCTAAAGTGATGCGTCTCCGTGAATACATTAGTCATACTAATGCTATTGGCAATTTTAGTACCCTCCTCAAAACCATCGAAAATTGGGAAAATCATTTAGAAAATATAATTGCTGAAAATTACAAAGCCAAAGCAGAGCTGGTAGCCAAAGCAGAAAGTATTGTTATTGAAAATAACAATTGGAAAGATGCAACCCAACGATTCCGTGAACTTACAGAACAATGGAAAACACTCGGGTTTATTGATAAAAAAAGAAATGAAGAGCTTTGGACAAAATTCGAAGCAATTAAAAATAGTTTTTTTGAAAAAAAGCGAGAACATCAGGACGATATTGATAAAGAAATGCTCCAAAATTTAGATTTAAAAATGGAGATCGTAGAAAAAGCGGAAGCTCTTACAGACTCTGAAAATTGGAAAGAAACCACAGAGCAATATAAGCAGCTATTGGAAGAATGGAAAAATACAGGACGTACGATCCAAGAAAAAAATGAAATACTTTGGCAAAGGTTTATTAGCGCTAAGAATATTTTTTTTGACAGAAAAAAAATCCACTCAGATCAAATACAGGCCGAACAAGAAGCGAACTATGCCTTAAAGCTTGCTTTGGTGGAAAAAGCTGAAGCACTCAAAAATAGTACAGAATGGAATAGTACATCCTCCATACTGACACAACTCATGACTGAATGGAAAAACATTGGTCATGTACCAGCGGAACATAATACTTCACTATGGGAAAAGTTTGTTGCGGCAAGGGATTCTTTTTTTCAAGCCAAACGAATTCATACTGAAACGTACAAAGCAACACTTGATGAGAATTATACAAAAAAAATAGAACTCATTAATCGCGCTGAAGAATTGAAGAATTCAAACAATTGGCGTGAAGCATCTGAGGAAATGAATATTTTGCTCGACAAATGGAAACAAATAGGTCATGTAGCTAAAGAACACAGTGAAGTACTATGGAATCAATTCCTGTCTGCACGTAAATATTTCTTCAATAGAAAAGACGAAGACAGAGCGCGTCGGAAGCAATATTTTGAAAAACAAAAAACAGATCGGCTCAATCAAACAAAATCATTCTTGGAAACCTTGAAACAAGAATATGAGGAAACAAAAATAAGACTTGAGGAATTTAAAATTGACTTAGATAATATTACACAAGGCCCCAAATCGGAAGAATTAAAATTACACCTCGCGTCATTAATTATTCAAAACGAGAAACGTTTGAAAAATCAAGAAGAAAAAATAAAAGAGGTTACAGAACAATTAATGCAGCTTGAGCATCAAAACAATAGAGAACGTACCCAAGAAAATGAACAGTCGGTAGCAAGCAATTGACAACATTAAACAACAATTATTTTTATTAAGAGCCAACAGTGATCTTATTACAACTTCACTATTGGCTCAACAATTATATCCGCATTTTATAAGTTGTTCTTTATTTTTCTCTTTATTTAACAGGCATTTTTTGCTGAGCGTAATACCTTTGCCAATATCAATTATACAAAATGAGGAAATTTACAATACTAGTTTTACTGCTAACGTTAGGGATGACTGCTTGCAAGAGCAAAAAAAGGACATTGAAAGAAAGTGAAATAAATGCCAAAATTGATTCTATTGTTGGAGAAAGGCTTCAAGAAATAAATACAAAAGCAATGGAAGATCTAAATAACAGGATAAGTATTGAAGTAAAAGCCAAAACAGATTCAATTATGGCGGCACAACAACACAGAGTAAACACATCTCGAACCGACTCTTCAAAAATAGACACCGCAAAATAGCACAAACAGGCTTTATCAATTATGCCAAAAAAACAAGCAATATTGTATTTTGATGGCGTTTGCAACTTGTGTAACCATTGGGTGCAATTTGTCATTAGGCGCGACAGAGAAAGTCGTTTTCAATTTGCATCATTACAATCAAAAGCCGGGTTAAATATTCTTTCGACACTTAAATCCCAGAATAATGGAGTGCCGGACTCCCTTATTTTAGAAATCGACGATAATATATATATCCGATCAGATGCGGCATTACGTACATTTATTGAGTTAGGTAGAGGATATAAACTTGCAGGATTATTTTTGTTAATGCCTGGTTTTATTAGGGACGCTATGTATAATTTTATAGCCAAAAATCGTTATAGCATTTGGGGCAAACGGGACGAATGTATCATACCAACACATGAATTAAAAACCAAATTTTTAGACTAGGACTACGTTATAATAATTATAGCTATGAAAAAACAATTGATTATTGCAATAATATTAATTGCATTCAACAATATTCCAATTACACACGCGCAACAAATAAACTATTCAGCGTATCAGCCTTATGACATCCGAAACAGTGATATGTCTGTAGTAGGAAAAGTAAATGGTAAGCTTTATACATTCAGATCGCTGAATAGTGAATATTTTTTGGATGCCTACAATAGCGACATGTCAATACAAGCGACAGTTATTCTTGATTTTTTTCCTGAAAAAATAGAAAACATTCAGTTTATACCTTTCGAACAACAGATGATCGTCTTATATCAGGCTGTAGATGGTACACAAATCACTCAATACGCAGCATTGTTAGACGATCATGGGCGCTTATTAAAAGGCCCACTAAAAATTGATGTAAAAAAATCAGGTTTTTTTGGCAGCAACAATCGCGAATATTTTGCTACAGCTGTTTCCGAAGACAGAAAGCAGATTGTAGTGTACAACACAAAAACCAAAAGGAAAAACATAACATTTACCACATATTGGTTAGACCCACTGCAGTTAAAAATTACCAAACGACAAAAATTAAGCTTTGATGGTGGGGAATACATTACACATGGTAAGGGTATGATTAGCAATGCCGGCCGATTTTATCTTCCGGTCTATTCTCAAATAGGCAATCGAAATTTTTCAGACGAATATGAATTACTGTCTATTAAACAAGAGGATCCCGGATTTAAAACAATTGGACTACCATTGAATGATAATTATCTAGAATACCCATATCAACGCATTGATAATATTAACAATAAAATTTATGTAGGTGCATTTTTCTCTACTCAAAAAAACGGCAATAATGATGGTGCAATCGCAGCAGCTTATGACATGAATACAGACTCATTACAATACATTAAATCCATTCCTTTCAATGAGCAATTACGTGCAGAAACAGGAATACGTCGTAAACAGAAAGCATTAAATGAATTTAAAATAAATCAACTAATTATTAAAAATGATGGTGGTTTTGTGCTGATTGCAGAAGAATCATATATGACCACACGCAATAGCTATTTACCCGGCATGGGATTTTATTCCTTTTATTATTCCCCGATGATGACACAATCAATTCGCGAATATCATTTCAATGACATAATCGCACTTTCCTACAATGCAAATGGTGAAATGGAATGGCATTCAATAATTCATAAAGAGCAATACTCACAAGAAGATGGCGGCATTTTTTCGTCTTATACAATGCTCAATACAGGTGGCGGACTTGGGTTTTTATTCAACGATTTCGACACCCGGCGCTCTCGAATTCAACTAAGCTCCATAGACGCTAGTGGCAAAATATCGAATGGTTTTATGGATACAGGAAGCAATGATGATCCGGATTGGCTACCTCGCATGGGGAAACAGGTAGATTCTAGAGAAATAGTTGTGCCTTGCCTTCATAAAAAGCAAATATGCTTCGCTAAAATTGTACTTTAGCGCAAAATTTGCTGAGTGCTGAACATTATTCGCAACAACAGCCCTTATACGGCCGTGCTCCTTTTTATTTTTGCATTGGCTATAAAAATGCAAGCCTTAATACATCCAGTATATCCACAGGCACTTGAATCCCAAGTTGTATATGGATCAGTACTCAATTTGTTGAGGCTTTTTTTAGGCAAATCGGCATTTGCATTTACCCTTTTTGCGGTACTAATGATTTATTTGCAAGCGATATACCTAAATGCAATAGCGGCAAACCATAGACTATATGTAAAAACAACCTATCTAGTGGCTTATTCTTACATTATCATCACATCTACTAGTCCTTCTTTAAGTCAATTTAGTTCACAAATAATAATCAATTGGCTGTTATTATTAACGCTTAATGAACTTCTTAATCTGCAACAAGCCCATCACCCGAACAAGAACTTGTTTAACATTGGGCTTTTACTCATGATGGCCGCATTAATACAGTTTTCGGCAATTATATTTTTACCATTTCTATTTATTGCTCTTGGCATATTGCGACCATTTCATTTAAGAGAATGGGTTATTGCATTGCTGGGTGTAATAATGCCATTGTACTTGACAGGCGTAGTACTTTTTTTATACGATAAGTTACCATTATTGCGCCACTGGCCAGATGTTGGCATATCTTTGCCGAAGCAAATACATCCAGCGAGTTATTACTTAGGCTGCTTGTCATTCATTCTTATTTTATTCGCAGGAAGTTTATTTAATATGCAATCACAATTACCCAAATCGACTATCTATATAAGAAGATGTTGGATTATGTTGAGTATTTTGTTAGTATTTTCAATATTAGCTTCTGTTTTTTGTGATAATAAAGTCAATGCTGCATGGTTGACTTGCATGCTTCCATTGAGTTTGATGCTGGCTCATGTTTTTAATAACGAAAAGAGTAAACGAATGAATAATATTAGTTTTTACTTCTCTATCGCATTCGTACTGTTTTGCCAAATATTTTTACCAAAATAAAATTTGTATTTTAAAATGAAATTCGGAGTTATCGTTTTCCCTGGTTCCAATTGCGACCGCGACATGTATCACGCTCTACGCGACGACCTACAACATGAAGTCGTTATGCTTTGGCATAAAGACAAAGATCTCAGTATGTTCGACAAAAACGATTGTATCGTATTACCAGGAGGATTTTCTTATGGTGACTATTTGCGTTGTGGCGCACTGGCTCGCTTTAGCCCAATGATGGAACAAGTGATTAATTTTGCAAATAATGGTGGCAAGGTATTAGGTGTGTGTAATGGATTTCAGATTCTTTGTGAATCGGGGTTATTACCTGGTGTATTGCTACAAAATGACCATCAAAAATTTGCTTGTAAAAATGTTTTTATTAAAAGTGAAGTAGCCGGAAATATAGTAAGCGACACAACGAAAAACCAAGTACTTCAGATACCTATTGCGCATGGAGAAGGTCGCTATCATGCCGACGCTGCTACATTACAGCAATTGAAAGATAATAATCAGATCATTTTCCGTTATTGTAATCAGAATGGTGAAATACATTTAGATGCCAATCCAAATGGAGCAATCGATAATATTGCAGGAATTTGCAATGCAAGTAAAAATATTTTTGGTATGATGCCTCATCCAGAACGAGCCTGTAGCAAAGAGCTAAACAATATAGATGGACGCGCTATATTAAATGCCTTTACCGGAGTTATTTAGTATTTTTAATTAATACAAAGTACTTTTTTGAAATGAATACTACAGCAAACCTTTCTTTTGCTCAAAAAATAGCGCAATATCTTTCGCTCATCAAATTCAGCCACACGGTCTTTGCATTGCCTTTTGCATTTATAGGTTTTGCATTAGCAATATTTCAGGAGCACAAAAGCTTCAATCCTTATTTATTGTTATGTATGGTACTTTGTATGGTATTTGCACGAAGTGCTGCCATGGCTTTCAATCGTTGGCTGGACAGGCGGTTCGATGCCCTCAATCCAAGAACAGCCAGCAGAGAAATCCCAGCAGGAGTAATACAACCTAAACACGCGCTACTATTTGTTATTGTTAATTGTGTATTATTTGCTACTACTACATGGTTTATCAATCCACTTTGTTTTTATCTTTCTCCGGTAGCATTATTTGTAATATTATTTTATAGCTATACTAAAAGATTTACTGCTCTTTGCCATTTAGTACTTGGTTTGGGTCTTTCGCTCGCTCCAATCGGTTCTTTTCTTACTGTTACCGGTGAATTCAAATTGATGCCCTTATTATTTTCACTGATTGTCATGACTTGGGTTTCGGGCTTTGATATTATTTATGCCTTACAAGATGAGACATTTGATCGATCACAAAACCTTCATTCAATACCGGCTCGACTTGGCATTAGAGGGGCATTGAACATCTCTAATCTATTGCATATCTGTGCGGCTATATTAGTAATAATAGCAGGTATTGGGGGGCATTTCAACTGGTTATATTGGTTCGGTGCTGTGATATACATAAGCATGTTGATTTATCAACATCTATTAGTAAAACCTCATGATTTGAGCAAAGTCAATATTGCATTTATGAATACTAATAGTTTAGCGAGTATTTGTTTTGCTATTTTCACTATTCTTTCATTAATTTTCAAGTAATAAAGACAAATGAATATTATATTAATAGGCTATGGCAAAATGGGAAAAGCCATAGAAAAAATAGCGCTGGAACGAGGTCATCATATTACCTTACGAATAAGTAGCAGTAATATTCAAGAGCTTACTCCTGATAATATGCGCAGTGCTGATGTTGCTATTGAATTTACAAATCCAGAAGTTGCATTTGACAATGTAATGTCCTGTATCTCCGCTCAATTACCAGTTGTCAGCGGTTCTACTGGATGGAATGAACAATTAGAATTGGCAAAAAAAGAATGCATAAAACAGAAATCAGCATTACTGCAAGCATCAAATTTCAGTGTTGGTGTTAATTTATTTTTTAAACTCAATCAAATATTGGCGGAGTTAATGAATCCATACCCTGAATATGATGTGGCAATAGAAGAGACACACCATACACATAAAAAAGATGCCCCAAGCGGCACAGCTATAACAATTGCGGAATTAATCCTTGAAAGGCTAAAACGCAAAAGTGTCTGGGTAAAAGAAGTTGCTACCCAATCACACGAAATGGCTATAAAAGCCCATAGAATTGATGAGGTACCGGGCACACACATTGTAAAATACAGTTCAGCAATTGACGATATTGAAATTAGCCATACAGCACATAATCGCGATGGGTTTGCAATGGGCGCGGTACTCGCAGCCGAATTCATTTACAACAAAAAAGGGATTTTTAATATGGTGGATGTACTAGGATTATGAGGCAGTTAAAAATATATTCAAAATGTTTTGTGAAAATCTAAAAAAGATATATCTTGCAAAGCAATAAAAGTACCCAAATTCATTACGATACTCATACAACCCTTTTAAGATGAAAAAAATACTATTCTGCCTGAGTGCTCTTATCGCATTCTCTGAAGCTTCAAAAGCTCAGGATGTGCATTTTACACAGTATTTCACATCCCCAATGACTTTGAATCCTGCGCTAACGGGACTTACACAGTCAGACTTCCGTATGGCTGCAAACTATCGTAGTCAATGGGGTAGCGTAAACAATACACCATACACTACCGGTACCTTTTCATACGATATGGCTTCTATGCGCGGTCAATTTGCAAATGGAGACTATTTAGGCTTTGGTCTTTTAGGGCTTTATGACAAATCCGGAACAGGTAGTCTGCAAAACATCACAATTGGCATATCTGCAGCTTATCACAAATGTTTTGGTGTTGACAAACAACATTCTTTATCGTTTGGAATTCAAGGTTCATTAGTTCAAAAGTCTATTGACCAAAACAAATTAGTATTTGGAAACGAGATTGACCCAAGAACAGGTGAAAAAATTCAAGGATTCAGCGGAGACCCTTTAGGCAATAAAGACTTAACCTACCCTGATTTTGCTGCAGGCTTAATATACAGTGGTCGTGTTAGTGAACACGCTTCATTATTTGGAGGTATTTCAGCCTACCACCTTACTCGTCCGGTCGAAACCTTTTTGGGCAGCTCTTACAAATTGCACTCACGTATTGCAGGTTACATAGGAACTCAAATTGACATGAACGACCATACAGTTTTATATGCAAGCGCATTGTACCAAAAACAAGGTGGAAATGTGGAGGCTTTGATTGGCGGTGCTGTCGGATTTGTAATGAACCCCGGTTATGATAAAGAATTTCAAAAAGCATCAATTTTCTACCTAGGTAGCTGGTATCGTTACGGAGATGCTGTTATGCCTTACGTAGGTTTTGAATGGGCTAAAATGCAATTAGGAATCAGCTATGATGCCAATCTATCTTCTTTCACTCCTGCTACAAATGGTAATGGCGCATTTGAATTGTCATTAATTTTCAACGGATCAATCAATAAAATAGAACCAGCACAACGCTTCAACACAGCTTGTCCTAAGTTCTAGCTCAAAAAATTATACAAAAATAAACGCCCCGAAATATTTATTCGGGGCGTTTATTTTTGTATATCATATATTACTTTAAGCTTTTTACATCCCAACCCATTTCCTTACAAAAAGCAAGCGTGCGCGGCAATGCATACGACATCCTATCAAAAGCTTTAGCACTATCATGAAAAACCAAAATTGACCCTGGGCGTAGGTTCATTTCTATATTCTCCCAACATTTCTCAGGTATAATATCTATATCAAAATCAGCACTAAGCACATCCCACATAAAAATACGATACCCCATATTTTCTAACCTCTTAACTTGTGTTCTTTTAATTCGACCATAAGGTGGGCGAAATAGTTTAGTACTGATATAAGTTTCAGCTAAACGAACATTTGCGATATACTCTTTTGTACTACACTTCCATCCATTAAAATGATTGTGTGTATGATTCCCAACACTATGCCCCCCTCTAAGAATATCAGCGTATATATTGGGATATTCTGCAACATTCTTACCAATACAAAAAAAGGTCGCCCTAGCGCCATATTTTGCCAATTGCATCAAAGCAAATGGCGTTGCAATTGGGTGAGGGCCATCGTCAAAAGTAATATAGACTGTTGGTTTAACATCTTCAGAAATTTTCCAAACAAGAGAGCTTGGATATAAGCGTTTGAGTATAATTGACGATTTGACCAAGTACATAATTATTATTTGCGCTGTGGTTGAACGTAAGTTATTGCTGACTGCTGAATCCAACCATTTCTACCATCTGGCAAAGTAATATTGAGCGATGAATTTTGCTGCTGCTCAATACTAACCACAGTACCTTCTTGCAGTAACGCAAGCGGTGCTTTACTTTGCGGTGAAGCAGCCGAATTAAAAGGTGTATTGTTAAACATTATCACTCCCAAATTTGTATCACTATAATTGTCTGCAGCGATAAATGCCCAAAATAAAGTCATTACTAAAACTAAAGCCCCAATAAAATAGACTTGTACAGGCACACGCTCAGGCATCTTACCTAATCGCTTTAACACGAGTAAAGCAAGAAGCCCACCAAATAAAAAGAGACTCAAAATGCCCCAAAATGTAGCGTGATTTCCTTGAGTAACGTACTTCCACCAGCGAACAAAGAATATATCTCTGGTCACTTGCACTCTATTACTAATTCTATTTTGAGCTAATAATAAATTGTCTTTAGCCGCTTGGTTTGAGGGATCGTAAAATAGGGCTCTTTCATAATTTAATACGGCATTACCTATCTTATTTAGCCTATAATAAGCATTACCCAAATTATAGTATAGAGCACTATTTGATGATTTAAGCGTAGCTATTTTTTCATAATAGACTACCGCACTATCATATTGTTTTTGTTGATAAAATTTATTCGCATTCTGCCAATTCAATTCAGCAATATCAGCAAATGCTTGAACACTATTGCCCAACAAGACAACTATTAATATGACGAACACTCGTTTCATGATTTGAAAATTTCTTCTAATTGACCAATAAGACTTATCGTATCTTCATAAGTACGATTCATTTGCTGGGTACCTCCACCTTGCGAATACAATGCCAATTCGCAATTGTCAATAATAGCTGTCGTCTTTTGCTGCAAAGTTTCATGCACATTACGCACAGTTAGCATTTGCGTCGCAGATTCTTTTGACAGCTGAGACAATGGAATATCAAGTTTGTCACTCAAATACAACCAAATGGCTTTAGATATTTCCTCATAAAATGCAACCGTTTTTTGCTCCGAAAGAAATAGTTTCGCCATTTTAAGACGTCGAAGTGCAATTTTATTGGCTCGTTTATTTTTGAGCAAAGTAGTATTTCCTGCGAGCTTATCGTCTCTATGTTTCCATAACAAAAAGAGCAGAAACAAACATCCAGTAACAATATAAAATGACCAATACCCACCAGTAAAGAAAAGTGCGGTAGTAGCTACTCTAAATCTTAATGGCTGCGTATCAATAGCATGAATATCTCCAGGCATTTTATTTTGTGCACCATCTTCCTTATAGTTTTTACCAGCAGTAACATGTATTTTAAATGGCTGTGTATAAAGCGTTGTATAGGTATTTTTGTCACTATTGAAATAAGAAAATGCCACGGCAGGAATTACATAGTCTCCTGCAATACGAGGTGCAATGGCATAAGTAATAATTTTATTTCCACTAATTGTAGTACTCCGCCCTGTAATAGTATCAATGATTTGCGGATCAAAAACATCTAAACCATTAGGCAATTGCAATTGTGGTGCTTGAATCAACTTTAAATTACCACTGCCCGCTATATTTATTGTAAGATTAATGGTTTCATCAGTGCTCAACTGCGTTTTATCAATTTTGCTGCTGATACTAAAATTCCCTACCGCTCCACTAAAATTTTGTGGTTTGTCCTTTTCCGGTAAGGGTGTAACAGTAATACTAACAGGTGCACTTTTAATATTTATCTGCACATCTTTAGCACTATAAGGGCTAAATGGATCATTAGTACGTTGAGTAAGTCGAGCTACGCCTTTTGCTTCGGCTGCATCCAATGTCAATATCCCGGTTTGCTGTGGAAAAAGCGCAGATTTTTTAACTGTAAACGTTTGATATTGAACCCCATTAACAGTTTCCAAAACCGGCTTCTGATTTTGATCTTTTAGCAGTTCAAAATCCTGTGTCCAAAAGCCATTAAGCGATGGTAATTTAGATAATGCGGCCTGCATCGGGATACGTGAATACAGTTTATAAATAGCCGTAATCTGTTCCCCCAAACGCACCTTTGTTTTATCAACAATTACTTTTATAAAAACATTTTTACCTAGTTCCGCCTCAGATATCATCGGCAGTGATTGTGGTGAGACATTCTGCATAGATCCTCCACCCATTCCTTGAGCTTGTTGCTGCAATTGTTGCATCATTTGTTGCATCTGCGCCTGCTGTTGACGAATAGCAGCAAATGGGTCACCTCCACCAAACGGATCGTCCCCAAATGGATCATAAGCTTGTTGACGACGAGCTTGCTTTTGAGCCACGGCCCCCGCCACCACTTGAATTGTTAATGGATTACACTGATAAGATTTACCAGAAGCATCTTTTGCAAAAATAGGAGGTATCGTAAACGTCCCTGTTTTTGCGGGCTGCAATACGTAAGTAAAAGAAATACTTATACTCTGCACCCGTTGATTCCCGTTAAACGAAATATTACTGCTCTGCGATTGATATGGACCGCCAACGACTTTAAAATCGGGGAACGACGGTTGCGAAATCCCTTGCAAATCTGTAACATTCTGAATAGAAAATGTAACCTGTACCTGGTCTTGTACACCAATCGTATTAGCACTTGCATTAGCCGAAAAAACCACATTTTGGGCGATGGCATGGCTATTCAATAAAACTAATAAGAAACAATAAAAAAATATGCGCTTCATAGTATGCGTAACAAGGTAATGTTATATTGGCAAAAATAACAGCGCGAGTGCTTTATAATAAAGGCTATGGGTTAAAAATGAGTTAAAAGAGTAATTCGTACTACTAACCATCAAAATCATGGAAAATGAAGAACATACAATACCACTGAGTTTTACATCAATCCCAAAAAAAATCACTAATTAATTAGCGATTTTACAGGAATTTTCAATGGTTTAGGCCCTGCCGTTGTTTTTTTGGCATGTGGTAATTGTGCATTACGTTTTTGATAATAAATGCTATCTGCTGCTGAAATTGAAAAATCCTTTGAATAAATTAAATCATCAATCTGATACTCTTCTTCTCTTATCAAGCGCCCTGAAAGCGGATCATAAAAACGCCACATCCCATGACGTACACTCCCCCGTTCTGTCGGCACATAAAAGTACTTTTCTTCTCCGGTAATTGGATGGGTAATTAAAACCGTATCCACTTTATAAGAAGGATTAAGGCCTCTATAATGTCCGACACAAGACAACTGACCATTTTCGAAATATTTCATTTCGCCATCCTTAACATTGTATTTATATTGTTCTATAGACAACATATTACCTTGCCCGTCGGAAGTGTACCAGGTTCCAGTCTTATCGCCATGATCATAACTCCCCAATACAGCCATAGCGGGTTCCCCCATTTGTGCAGGAGTATATGTGTACCATACTCCGTCAGGTTTCCCTTTCGAATCATTAATATTAATTGCCTGTACATTTGTCTGTCCAACACTATTGGTAAGTGATAGCAACAATAGTACAATGACTGCTATAAGCTTATTCATGCATGCAATATACATTAAACTGCAAAAGAAGTACCACAGCCACAAGTACTACTTGCATTAGGGTTGTTGAATGTAAATCCACGAGCGTTTAAACCATCTTCGAAATGAATATTAATCCCCAATAAATAAATACCGTGTGCTAACTTCATTACCACAGGAATTCCATCTATTTCATAGATTTCATCATCTGCCTCTTTTTGATCGAAACCCAATTGATAGCTTAATCCAGAACAACCACCGCCTTTTACGCCTACACGCAAATATTGAGTATTATCAAAGCCAGACTCTGACATAATTCTTTTTATTTCTTTTATTGCACCTTCAGTAAATGAAACTGGTGCTACAACTGTTGTTTCCATCAATTCTTTTTTTCTTATACAAAGATAATACAGCAAATTTATACTTATCATTGATAATACTGAATCTACTATAAGGTTTCGCCAATAAAAACAATTAACAAACGTATCAAATAATACGATTAGAAAAGAAATGTTTTGTCGAATGAACCATTTAACTACTATTTTCGTTCTGGGAAATCTTAAACAACAAACTTAGACTTGAAAAACAGTAAAAAAAGAAGCACACTAATTGCAATATTATTAGTCTTTACATTAGTCGCATTTCAACGCTGCCAGCATACTCAACCTAATCACCCCAAAGCGACAAATACCAGTAATACGGAAGAAAGTATTATTCCTAAAAACGCACGGCTTATTTATACTAAACATGCTCGTTGCCGAATGGCTTGTCGCAACATTACGGAAGAGGAAATACACGAAGTATTAGATTTCGGAACAATAAACAAAGCAAAATCGGAACAAAATAATGGTAGTGGTACTTGCCCCACATACGCACTAGAAGCAAATACACACGAAGGACAAAGACTTAGAATTGTTTTTGCAAAATGTGATAACGTGGTTAAAGTTGTTACCTGTATCGATTTGGATCATGAGTTTGAATGTCATTGTCAATAGACGTACAATTAAATTATTTTATAATAATCCATGCCAGCACAGAAAAATGACATTATCAATTCAGACTTTTTACAATTAATCAATTGTAAACTCCATTATATACAATACGGCAATGGACCTAAAGTAGCCATCGCATTTCATGGGTATGGCAATAATGCTACTATATTTGATTTTTTACATGCTAAAGATTTCACCGTTATCAGTGTTGATTTACCTCATCATGGGGAAAGTTATTCTGAAGAAAAAGATATGCTTACCAAAAATGACTTAAAAGTTTTAGTCGAAAAAATAATGAACAAATTCAAAGTTCAAAAAGTATCATTAATTGGCTATAGTATGGGTGGAAGGGTTTCTTTAATTATTTTAGAATTAATGCCGCAACAAATAAATAATATTGTCTTACTAGCTCCTGATGGACTACGGTTCAATTACTTTTATTATTTCCTGACCCGCACAAGTATCGGGCGTTTTTTGTTCAATGATTTCACCAAAAGAGGTAGCTGGTACCTGAACAAAATAACAGTTATTGAAAAACTAAAATTGATCAACAAATCAAAATACAAATTTGCTGTACAACAAATAAAAACAAATGATGCCAGAGTATTTCTGAGAAATGCTTGGAATGCCACTAATCAGTTAATCCCAGACTTACAAATAGTAAAACAAATTATTTCAACGCAGCAAATACCAATACATATTATTATGGGTGCTTTTGACAAAATCATTCCACTGAAGCACGCGTTAGAATTTAAAAAAAATGCCACAAATATTCAGCTCCACATTATCCAAAAAGGACATGCATTACCTGAAGATACAGAGGCACAACAAATGGCAACGAAATGTCTTTTTGGGAATACTAAAAACAGAACCGAATGATTATACTCTTATTTCTTTGTGGTTGCCTCTGCTTTTTATATCTATTATTAATGCTCATTTATTGCTTTGGCTGGCACAAGCAAAAGACGTTTAGTGTCCCCAAAAAAATCATTCCTCACACTAAAATATCCATCTTAATTGCAGCACGGAATGAAGCTAAATGTATTGAAGCTTGTATTCGTTCAATTCTAACTCAAAAATATCCGATTGCATTATTTGAAATAATCGTAGTCGATGATTTTTCGACAGACAATACAGCACAAATTGTAACGGATATTAATAGCTCATCGGTTCGACTCATTTCTTTGGCACAACAGCTTAATGTTGATGAACGAGTCCTTTCTTTTAAGAAAAAAGCTTTGTCAGTAGGCATAGCTAATAGCAATGGAGCGCTTATTGTATGCACTGATGCAGATTGTATTGCCCCTCCCAACTGGTTATATAATATTGCAGCACTGTATGAAATCGAACATCCAGAAATGATTGTTGCTCCTGTAAATTTTAGTTGTAACAATTCGCTAGTACAGTTATTTCAATCGCTAGATTTCATGACTATGCAGGGCATTACTGCTGCTACGCTAAGGCTCAATTTAGGTATCATGTGTAACGGTGCTAATTTAGCATTTACTCGAAAAGCGTTTGATGCTGTTCAGGGTTACGAGGGCATTGCTCATATCATTTCCGGCGATGATTATTTACTCATGATGAAAATAAAAAAACTCTTTCCTGATAAAATTGCATATTTAAAATCGACGACTGCAATCATGGAAACAGCGCCACAACCAAACTGGGCTTCATTTTTTCAACAACGTATCCGATGGGCATCTAAAACAGGGAAATATGATGATAGCAAAATGACACTAATTTTATGTCTCATATACATGTTCAATGTATCTTTAATGTTATTGGGAATTGCAAGTCCATTCAGCCGAGTTGCACTTGCTTGGTGCCTATTTTTTATAACCCTAAAAACAATAATAGAATTAATCTTTTTATTACCTGTTGCACGGTTTTATAACAAACAAAAACAACTACTTTTGTTTCCGTTACTTCAACCACTTCATATTATATATATATTTGTGGCAGGGATTTTGAGTGTATTGGGTAAATACTCTTGGAAAGAAAGAGTAATTCATCAGAAATAACTAACTTAAAACAAATTGAGTTCATGCGAAAAGTCATTTTCATTAGTACGTTAGTGCTCCTGCTGGGTGCTACTGGTTATATATACTGGAACTACTACAGGTCTTTTGGTGAGGGTTATAGAGAAGGCTATTTCCAAAAGTTTTCTCGCAAAGGCAACATTTTTAAAACTTATGAAGGCGAGTGTGTACAAGAAGGCTTCGGAGCAAGATCAGCTAACGGCAGTATCAATGCCAATTATTTCTATTTCAGTGTTGTTGACGAATCTGTTGCCGACTCCCTCGAAAAATGCATTGGCAAGGCCATAAAAGTCCACTATACACAATACCTCAGAAACCTACCATGGCGTGGTGACAACTACAACAATAAAAATCAAGAAAAGGGTCAATACGTCGTTGATAGAATTGAGTCGGTAACGGACGTTCCTAACAGATAAATTCAAGGAGATACTTTAACCCAATAGCAAAAATATAGCTGGTAATTTCGGCAAGACTATTTTTTGTTTAACCCAATCTTCGATACTCTTTGTCACAACCATTTCGTTCGCTCCGGTTATATCAAGAGCAATACACAACAGCGTTTTGGGATTACAGTTTTTAACTAAATCGTGGAGCAAATGATTATTTCGATAAGGTGTCTCAATAAATAATTGAGTCTGATTTAGTTTTACTGATATTGCTTCCAATTCCTTTATCCGTGCGGATCTTGTTGGTGTTTGCACTGGTAAATAACCATTAAAACAAAAGCTTTGCCCATTTAAGCCTGACGCCATTAAAGACAACAGAATAGAGCTCGGCCCGACAAGAGGAATAACCCTAGCTCCAATCTTTTGCGCCTCTAATGCTAGATTAGCGCCAGGATCAGCAACTCCTGGGCAACCCGCATCACTTAGTACTGCCACATCAAATCCTGCGTGTAGCCATTTTACAAGTTGTTTTATATCAATGACTGTATTCCTATTTGTTTCACAAAAAGTAAGCTCATCGATATTAATTGTTTTGTCCATAGCTTTTAAAAATCGCCTGGCCTCACGTATATTTTCAACGAAAAAGTACTTAATCCTGCTGCTATGTTTTGCCACATCCGGCGACAATGTATGAATTGCGTTTTCGGCAACTGGTACGGGAATCATGTAAAGTGAGCCGATGGTGGGCATGTATTATTGTTCGTTTAGGTAAGAAAAAGCGGCATAAGACATGAGCCCTACACCCGTAACTAAAGCATTTTCATCTATATCAAAATGGGCATTATGAACAGAAACAGTATGTTGTTCGTTGTTCGTATTTGTACCTAAGCGAAAATAACACCCAGGTATTTTTTGGGAATAAAAAGCGAAATCATCTGCTGTCATTCGGATAGACAATTGCTTCACATTGGGGTCACCCAAATATACTTTAGCATACTTTTCTATTAGTGTTGTAAGTGCTGCATCATTAAATAGAGAAGGGTAACCTTTAGGAATGTCAATACTGGCAGTCGCTCCATATGACTCGCATGTTTTTGTAACAATTTCCCTTATCAAGCGATGAGCTTCTTCACGCCAATGTTCATCCATTGTTCGAAGTGTACCAGCAATTTCTACTTTATCCGGAATAACATTATTCACAGTACCTCCAGATATTTTACCAAAACTCAACACAGATGGAATTATTGGGTTGCTTTTACGAGAAATAATTTGTTGCAACGCTGTTATTACTTGCGCTGATATTGCTATTGGATCTATAGTTTGATGAGGTAATGCAGCATGACCACCTTTGCCCTCAATAGTTATATAGATTTCATCAGTGCTCGCCATATATTGCCCTTGGCGAAAGCCGACAACACCTGCGGGTAAATGAGGATAAACATGTAACGCAACAATGGCATCAACATGAGGATACTCAAGTACATCTTCTGCAATCATCAAACTAGCTCCACCAGGATGCATTTCTTCCCCTGGTTGAAAAATCAATTTTAAAGTACCCTCCCATTCACTTCGTATTTCATTAAGTATATAAGCTGTACCTAATAGACATGCAATGTGTACATCATGGCCACAAGCATGCATCACACCTTCATTTTGAGAGCGATAAGGAATATCATTAAGCTCTGTAATAGGCAAAGCATCCAATTCTGCACGCAAGGCTAAGCATTTCTTACTCGGATTTCTCCCTTCTATAATAGCAACAATCCCCGTTCCCGCAACTCCTTTTGTGAAATTTATGCCCCATTTATCTAATTCTGAAGCTACAAACTCAGCGGTATTGTATTCTACAAAAGAGAGCTCCGGATGAGCATGAATATAATGGCGAATACGCTGCCACTCGTGTAACAATTGCGCCGCTTTGGCCTGTATTTGATTAATCATTTTTGCGAAAGGTATTTATCTCTACAATATCTGGTACTACCATACAAGGTGAATAGATGACATTAAGTTGCCTGTAAAACTCTTGAGCTTCCTGCCGAGAAGTATAATCACCGACTTTAATCCTATACTGCGGCAGTGCATAAGTCATATATGTTCTGATACGTGGATAACGTCGCATAAAATCCGCCTTTACAATACTAGCTTTATTTCTGTCAGTACCAGAATATATCTGCACCCTAAATCCACGGCCAGAATGAATAACTCCTGATCGTCCACCAAGTGATGTACTATTGCTTGTTGGTTCTTTGTAACCAGTCAACAATGCCAAACGCGTATCCGCGTGCAAAATAACTGTGTTTGGATCAGGGCTTGCGCTATCATAGTCCACCTTTATTTGCGCAAATGCACAAACATGCGTACACAACAGAATCAGTAATAAGAATGATATAATGCTGTATAATCTCCTCATGAAAATTGTATTATCGTCAAATTAATTTCGTGAAATCATTTTAATGTGCAAAGATACTAATATCGTAATTGGCAAAAACTGCTTTAATAACAAAAATTATGCGATTGAAAATCAACGATTTTTCATTTTTTGTTAAAATAAATTTCACAAATAAGAATTATTTATTAGCTTTAAGGCTGTTAATACCGCAAAAAACATACATCTATGCAAAACAATTTTACTCAAAGTAAAACCTTACAGTTTTTCTTAAGAACATGTTTCCTTTCTTTTTTAATGAGCATGTTTATTTTACAATCAAATGCGACTGTTATTAGTGTTCCATCTACTCCAGGAACAGATACTACTAGTCTTGCTCCTGTAAATAGAAGAACAGCTTACTCTGCATGTAGGTTTTATTATACCCCAACTGAAGTTGGTACAACCGGTACAATTTCTGGAATTGGCTTCCAAAAAGCATCTGGTTCTACCGCTTACACGGTGAACTATGTACAGATATACATGAAAGAGGTTACTACTCTTATAACCACTACTGTGCCGACATTATCCGGCTACACGTTGGTTTATAATGGCTATATCGACAACACAATGACAAGTGGCTGGACTACAGTACCACTAAGTGCAGGGTTCAATTATTCAGGAACATCTAACCTCGACATTGTGATTGTAAAAGGTAATGAAACAGCGACCACCAGTTTCCCTGTGTATAATTGCAATCTTACTACAGGTACTAATACTACAGCTTACTACTATGGCAGCTCCGCATTAGGCACAACATTTACAGGTGTTAATGTCAGAAGACCAAACATTCAATTAACTATTGCTAGCACTTGTTCAGGAACACCTACATCAGGCACTGTAACTGGGCCTACTACTGCTGTTTGCCCTAGTACAAACTATACACTATTGGGATCTGGTGCAACTATTGCAGGTGGTATTCATTACCAATGGCAATCTCGCCCATCAGGTATTGGATTATATACAAACATGGTAAATGACACCTTTATCTCTGTTACTAAAAGTACAACAGTAAATATGGATTACAGACTTGTGACTACATGTACCTTTTCTGGCTTCTCTAATACTTCTGCTGGCTTTACGGTTACCGTGCTTGCTGCGCCAAGCATATCGGCAAGTTCTGACACAACATTTTGCGCAGGAAATAGCGTGCTACTCAATTCCACTACCGTTTCAGGCGCAACATACACATGGTACAATGGACCAACCAATACGGGCAGTACCGGAGCCACATATTCTGCAACAACAGGTGGGTCTTATACAGTCGTTGCCTCAACAAGCTCTTGTACAGGCATCTCAAGTAATGCTATACTCGTCACGGTCAATCCTTTGCCTACGGCTGCATTTACAGCATTGTCCGCAACAACGTTCTGTTCAGGAGATAGTGTAAAATTACAAGCAACTACTAGTGCTGGGGTTACATACCAATGGCAACTTGGCGGCACTGATATTCCTAGCGCGACAAATCCACTCTACAAGGCATTGGCTGGAGGTGCATATAGGGTGAAGGTAACTAATACAACTACGGGCTGTATTGCATATTCTAGCCCTTTAACGATAACAGTAAATCCAACACCTGCTGCTCCTGTAATTAGTGGTGCTGGTGGCGCAACGTCTTATTGCGCATCTGGCAGTTTAGTATTAAGTACCACTCCTGTATCTGGCATTGGTTATCAATGGAAAAAAACTACAGGTATTATAGTTGGTGCTACAAGTTCATCTTATACCGTTTCCATTCCTGAAACATATACACTTATTGCAACACAAGGAGCATGTAGTAGTACAAGTAATTCATTAACTATCACACAAAACCCACTACCTATAGCTACAATTACCCCAACCGGATCAGTTAGTTTTTGTGGAGGAGATAGTTTAAAGATACAGGCTCCATCAGCCTCTGGTGTTACTTATCAATGGTTGCTTTCCGGATCACCAATTTCGGGAGCACCTACAACTAACTTTTATTGGATAAAAACAGCTGGTGCTTACAGTGTCAAAGTAACCAACACTACGACTGGATGTAGCGATGTATCAAGTACACTTACCGTTAATGTCATTACGCCTGTTGTCCCCACCATTTCGGCAGGAAGTGCTACAACATTTTGTATTGGCAATAGTGTAACACTTACCGCTACAGTAGCAACAGGTCTTACTCCTCAATGGCAAGAATCTGAAATGGATATTTTAGGTTCAATAACGACAACTTATGTTGCATCCACAACAGGATTATACCGTATGAAAGTAATTGATGGAGTAGGGTGTACAGCATACAGTAATGAAATACCTGTAACAGTCAACCCTAAACCAAATACAACATTATCCCTGTCCGTTCCAACTGATATTTGCAATGGAGACGTAGAGGTCATTACAGCACCAATCATTGCTAGAAATAAATACCAATGGAAAAATTCAGGTGTAGATATTACAGGTTCTACTAGTAATCCTTTTTATGCAACAGTAGCAGGTACCTATTCTGTGAAAATTGTAGATAGTAATGGCTGTGCAGATACTTCTGCTCCTGTAGCGGTTACTGTAAAGTATGTAAGCCCATTCAGTGTTATGGCTCATGGCAATACCTATTTCTGTGATGGTAGTAGTGTCCAATTGTCAACAAAAAGCGGATATACTACTTATCAATGGTATTATAATGGCGCGTATATTCCAGGGGCAACGGATACGATAACAACTGCAACTAAAACGGGGAAATACGCTGTCAAAGTAAAAGATCCAATTAACGGATGTACAGCGACTTCTCCAGGATTCAATATTCTTGTTATAGCATCTCCAGATTCGCCTGCAATTACTCATGTAGGCAACAGATTAAGCACAAGCGTTACTGGTGTTAGCTATCAATGGTATAAAAATGGCATTGCTATTGCCGGTGCTACGGATTCCTTTATCCTCATATCCTCTGATGGATTGTACGTTGTAGAAGTCACAAATGCCAATGATTGCAGCCGCAGGGGCAATATTTACATTACAGGCTTAGGGGTTAATAATATTGGCATTACTACACACAGCATTAAAGTATATCCTAACCCGACGCGTGACAAATTATATATTGATGCGCCCGATGCAGCTGCAATTACCATCAATGACATACAAGGTAAAACCTTGTATGAGCAAAAAAACACACAGCCTATCGATATGAGCAACTTTGCAGCAGGCATGTATATTATCATCCTAACAGATAAAGACAACCAACGCATAGGCATTGAGAAAGTCAATAAGATAAACGAATAAATACTTTTAATAAGTATTTATTAAAAAGGTCAGAAAGCTTCTTTCTGACCTTTTTAAATGTCCATTGCAATGTGCAATAATCTCTATGCCATTTTATATTGAGTTCATGGGCGCTTTTATTTAGAGATAAACGTTGAATCATGCTGCACGATAATATTGAACTTCCTAGCATTCACTAGATGTTTCCGCAAAGCAGCCGAAAGTTATTGCAGACCGTTAAGCAGCTACCGCAAAAGACCCGGTAATCTCCACAAACCCTTGGGAGGACAATGCAAACCACCTGGAAAGCAGCACAACTCGTCCGGAAGGCACCGCAAACAACCCGGCAACCACCGAAAACCCTTGCAAAGACAGATCAAACCATCTGAAAGGTAGCTCAAACGACCCAGCGACTACCGCAAACGGCCGGGATGCCTGCGCAAAGAAATCCGATTACATTAGTCGATTTATAATTTATGTAAGCAGAACACTACTTACTATACGTTAATTTGATCTTACAGAAAAAATCAGGAGCTTTTATTCCTGATCAGACCAGTTTGAAATTTCACTTGTATGGCTAACAAAAATAAAACCGCTGAATATTCAGCGGTTTTATTTACATTTCTTTATCAAAGGTCATTCGGAACATACGCGGCACTTTACAACAATCAATATTCAAACGATTACCCCAATAAATGTTACATCGCTTTCACCGGACTACCAGCCCATTTTGTACCATTTTGGAGTTTTTCTCCTTTCATGACCAAAGAGAGTGGTTCAATATTAACATCATCGCCGACTTCACTATCATACAAAATAATAGACCGTGTTCCGATACTGCTTCTTGCTCCAATTTTCACAGGGCCAACTTTCATTACCCTATCTTCAAACAAGTGTGTTTGAGGTCCGCTTCCTTCATTAAGTGCAGCATCATCGCTTATCGATACCATTCCATATTCTGTGATATCGGTAGTATTTAGCCATACTCTCTTCCCGATCTTAGCCCCAAGCAAGCGCAGCATAAATGGCAACCATACTGTACCCCTTAAAAAATCCAATAAAAATGGAACAGAAAGAGCCTCGTAAGTAGTGGTAATAGCCTCCGAGCGCCATACCTTCCAAGTCCACATCGGGTGCTGAGCCGCCTTATATCGAAATACAACAACCCATTTCATTAAAAGGGTTACCAAAAAAGACGGAATACCCATGTACTTTAAATAATAAATAGGCAACATCAATATAGCCCACCACCATGGATGCGGAGAATCCGGTTTAATCAAATCATGTGCATAAGCAATAAAGAAAATACTAAAACAAATGATTGCAGTTTCAGGAATAATAATCCGGATAAATTCGACAATACTTCTAGTCAACTTTCTTCCCAACGAAGGTGTAGTAGTAAGATTCTCAGAAAAAGGATTACTCGCTTGTCGACGAGGTAATGCAATAGCGGGAGAACCAAACCAGTCCTTTGCATTATCTTTCAGCATCTGTTCTTCGCTAGGTGGTGTGGACAATACGCCAATAAGCATATTGTCGCCCAAATGGTAGCCTTGAGGGATCAAAGCACTGTTACCCACGAAGCTATTATTCCCTACACTAGTTTCGCTTAATATTAATTGCTGCGCACGCACATCCGGCTCTCCAAGAGTCACAGCATCTGCGATAAAAGACCCCTCACCTATTGTAAGCATAGGATGCGTAACACTACTAGCAGTTGATATTTCTGTTTTATCGCCAATCTTAGCACCTAAGGCACGAAAGAACGAAGAAACATAAACGGTCGCATAAATTGGATGCAATACAATTAAAGACAAGGACATTATTTGATCCGCAAACCATTTTCTGACATAAGTAGTACTATATATCGGATAAGTTCCAGGTTTCATCTTACGTTGCAGCAAACGCGTAAATACAATAGTTTCAATAGCAAACAATAATATATAAAGCAGCGCCAGAGGTGGCACATAAATAGGCATGTAGCTAAAATCATACATATTGGCATCATCATCGACTTTGTTTAAAACCAAAATCACAGGTAATAAAGGCAGCAATATAAGGAAAGGGAACACCAACAATGTTAGCATAAAAATGATCCGATAACGAAACATTGTAAGAGACGAAACCGGCAATGGCTGCGGTATTGATTCAATTGGTTTGGTAGCAACACAAACTGCCGGACTACCCTGCCATACTTCGCCTGGTTTTATAGTTTTACCTTCTTGCAAATAGCTCAGATCTTGCAGTTCGCTCCAATCCTCCATTATAGCACCACCCGCCACTACAGCACTACTGCCTAAATAAGCATGATTACCTAAATGTATCTTGCGCAACTTGAGCCATCCATCTTCAACGGTTGCATTATCCAACACCACTTGTGAACTGATACTTACATCACTACCAATTGTGACCAAATCTTCAGCGCCAATTGAAAAGGCAGCCAATTGCGCATCTGCCGCAACTTTCACTCCCAAAAGCTTCAAATATGAATTGTAAAATGGAGTACCGTTCAAAAACTGTATTGGCATTAACCGTTGCATCGTTTTCACAAACCACCAACGAAAATAATAAGTACCCCAGAGAGGATAGTCTCCTTCTTTCATTTTACCAATAACCAACCATTTAGTAGCAACACTTAATAAAGCGAATAAAGGAGGCAACATGCAAAATAAAAGCAGAGCCGTCAATATTGCCCACGACACAGTGTTCCCCTCGAGTTGTTCTACATAGTAATAACCTAAGAATGGCAGAAATAATTGCAATGCAAAAAATGCAAAAACAATTAATAATGCAACGGTTTGTGCTACGCCACATGCAGCAAATCGCCACAAAGGAACTTTATTAAATACGGCCTTTGTATTCGCTTTTTGCTTGTTTGCCGCCCCCTCCCAAACAGTTACCAAAGCCTGCAAAGGTCGATTTTGATAAATATCTTTCAAAGATGCTTGTGGTAAATCAGCCTCTTTACGCAAGCGCGAAACAAATGTAGCCGCAAGCAAGGAGTGTCCGCCTAAATCCGTAAAAAAATCTTCAGTAAGATTAATTTCACGACCCGGGAATACTTTTTTAAGCATGATTAAAACACGCTCTGATATTGGTGCTTGTATGTCTATAACAATCTCCTCTTCAAGGGGATTATTCAATAAACTCTCTGGTATTGGTAACGATTTTCGGTCAATTTTTCCACTAGGCAGTCGGGGCATTTTGTCCAATGCCATAATAGTACCAGGCACCATATAAGTTGGCAATACCTTTAACAACTCTGCACGTAATAACGCTTCCTCTATATTGGTGGCGGCTTTTAGCAAAACATAACCAACCAATTGTTCCTGATCATTATTGTCCTTTTTTATTGCTACAGCGGCGGCAGAAATTCCTTCCAACCCAGCCAATTGATTTTCTATTTCACCTAATTCAATACGATAACCACGCAACTTTACTTGGTCATCGATCCGCCCCTGAAAGTCCACGCTCCCATCTTCTTTTATTACTACTGCATCGCCGCTTCTATAAAAACGATCGCCTGGTAACATAGCCATCGCAGCAGTTTTAGGCATGAATTTTTCAGCAGTAAGCTCTGGTTTATTAATGTATCCATCACATACACCAGGGCCAGTTATAATTAATTCTCCGCGTGTATTTTTCGGCAACAAATTAAATTGCTCATCAACTACTGCCAAATTGTAATTGGGTAATGGATTACCAATAGTAATAGCATCACCTTTTTGCAATTCGATCATGGTTGATGTTACTGTAGTTTCGGTAGGGCCATAACTGTTATAGAAGCGTCGTCCTGCTATTGCCCAACGATCTAAAACTTGTTTTGTACAAGCTTCTCCACCAGCATTGACTATACGCAATAGGGGGACATTATCATCCATTACCGCCAACAAACTTGGTACTGCATGTAAAATGGTGATTTTTTGTTCTCGCAAGACCTCGCTAAGATCGTCAATTGACTTTGCTGTCGTTGCATCAGCAATCCATAAAGTAGCACCGGCAAAAAGGCTAATCCAAGTCTCTTCACACCACATATCAAATGACACCGAAAAACCTTGATAAACTCGATCTTCAGAATTTATTTCTAAAACTGTTTGCTCAGAACGAATCAGATGACAAATATGGCGATGTGCAATAGCAATACCCTTAGGCTTACCAGTACTTCCGGAGGTATAAAGCACGTAAGCCCAATTATCCGGACTTGCGCCCATAGTAATATGAAGTACGTGCGCTGCTGCAGGTCTATCAGGGATAATGAGTGCTTTACATGAAAGTTCTAAAGTTTCTTGACTAAAATATGCAGATGCTCCGACTTCAGTAAGTACAGTTTCTACACGTTCCTCTGGCATTTCTCTATCAAGAGGAACATAAGCGGCTCCAGACTTTAAAATACCTAATATTGCGACAGGAAGATGAAGGCTGCGTGGCCACCACAAACCAACTGTATGACCAGCACCAATACCTTGTTCAGCAAGCATATTGGCAACAACATTACTCCAATTATCTAACTCTGCATAGGTTAGTGTTTGGTCTCCAAAAATGAAAGCTATTTTGTTAGAATATTGTTCAAATGAGGGTTTTAATAATTGGGGCAAGGTTTCTTCCAAAACCAAGTCGGGGCGGTGAGCTCCAAAAATAATAGCGGGTTCATTCATACAAATATTCCTAAATTAGCAGTTGCTGCAAAGTATATATTAAAGTGCAAAAGTAATTTTAGTTAACTTATTAATGCAATAAGATTAATAATTTCCCTCGGAATTAAAATAAAAAAATGCTGAGAATTTATTGTAGTGAATATACAAAGCTTTGGAGCGAGGCCGATTTTAAAGAAAAAATGCACTATTTGCCAAAAGAAATGCAAGCCACAATAGCAAAGTATCGAAGTGAAAAAGAAAGGCAGCTGCGCATAATGGGAAAGCTACTGCTATTGAAACACCTCAATGAATATGAATCCGAACAAAAGCTAAACCTCAACGACATTAAGTACAATTCATTTAATCGTCCATTCCTTCACGCAGATTTAGATTTCAATATTGCACATAGCGAAAATTTTGTTGTGTGTGCCGCTTGCAGAAATGCTCAAATCGGCATAGACATAGAAAAAATAAAAAACGATTTAAATATCAATCTATTGAAAGCGGAATTAACGGATGAAGAGTTGCAAGCTTTAGAAAAAGACAACTTACCACAGCGGAAATTTTATGAATTTTGGACCCGCAAAGAAGCAATCCTGAAAGCATTAGGTAAAGGAGTATTTACTCCGTTCAATACAATCAATTCAATACCCGACACTACTTCTATAAACGGAATTATATTTTACGTTCAAAATATGAGGAATATTGATGGCTATACTATTGCAGTAGCAAGCAACAAAGAAATCAAAGAATCGCAATTTATAATGATCAACTATTAAAACCTTTGGTAATTAGGTTGTTTTTAATTTTATTTTCAACAATTTTACATCATGCTTCGAGCCGAAAATCTTGTCAAAAAATATGCCAACCTGACTGTTGTCAACAATGTATCATTAACCGTAGAAAAAGGGGAATTAATATCCATTACAGGGGCATCTGGTGCAGGTAAAAGCACATTATTACATTTACTTGGCGCATTAGACAAACCAAATCAAGGAAGTGTTACAATTGACGGGATTGATGTTTTTAACCTATCTTCGAAGAAACAAGCAAAATTCCGGAATGAAAAACTAGGTTTTGTATTTCAGTTCCATCATCTGTTACCCGAATTTAGTGCCGTCGAAAACGTAGCAATGCCACTTTGGATAGGTGGAAAAGGAAAAAGGGAAGGATTAAAAGATGCCACTGAAATGTTAGATTTAGTTGGGCTTGCAGAACGTATTCATAACAAACCGTCAGAACTTTCAGGAGGAGAACAACAACGTGTTGCTATAGCAAGAGCACTCATAAATAAACCGGCAATAGTGATGGCAGATGAACCTACGGGCAACCTCGATAGTGCTAATGCAACCGCAATTCATGAAATATTCGTCCGTTTGAGAAAAGATTTAGGACAAACTTTTATTTTAGTTACCCACAATAAAGACTTGGCTGCAATGACTGACAGAAACCTTGAGATGCTTGATGGGCGCATCATTTGAAATATTACACAATTCATGTTTTAACCTATTTGCCAACAAATTCGAATAGAAAAACAAGATTTTATTCACAAAGATTTTAATTTTTCTTTTCAGTTTTGCCAAAAAGTATATTTTTGCACTCATAAATTTAAATGCACTAGCTATGTCTGAAATTGCAAATCGCGTAAAAAAAATCATCGTTGACAAATTAGGTGTTGACGAATCGGAAGTAAACACCGAAGCCAGTTTCACAAATGACTTGGGAGCTGACTCTCTTGACACAGTGGAATTGATTATGGAATTTGAAAAAGAATTCAACATCTCTATTCCTGACGAACAGGCTGAAACTATCACAACCGTAGGACAGGCTGTTTCTTATTTGGAAGAACACGTAAAGTAATTTTAACCCACTTATTATTGTTGATGAATTTTCCGTTTAAACGAGTAGTCGTTACCGGTGTCGGTGCCCTGACGCCATTGGGCAATACTGTGCCCGCATATTGGGACAGCCTGATCAATGGCGTATCGGGCGCCGATTTCATCAAACAATTTGATGCAACAAAGTTTAAAACACGTTTTGCTTGCGAGTTGAAAGACTTTAATCCCGAAAATCATTTTGACCGAAAGGAGGCACGTAAAATCGACCGATTCACCCAACTTGCACTCGTAGCAGCTGACGAAGCGGTAAAACATGCAAAACTTGATAGTGAGGGCATAAACAAAGACCGAGTAGGTGTCATCTGGGGTTCTGGTATAGGGGGTATGATTACGTTCATTGAAGAAATGAAAAACTTCAATAGCGGCGATGGCACCCCCCGTTTCAATCCTTTTTTTATCCCTAAACTCATTCTAGACATTGCCGCTGGTCAGATATCTATGAAATACGGTTTTAGGGGTCCAAACTTCTCTACAGTTAGTGCATGCGCATCTTCCACCAATGCCCTTATCGATGCATTCAATTACATTCGTATTGGTAAAGCTGATGCCATTATTTGTGGCGGCTCGGAAGCTGTTGTAACTGAAGCAGGCATCGGAGGCTTCAACGCGATGAAAGCATTAAGTGAGCGCAATGATGATCCGAGAAAAGCAAGTCGCCCATTTGATGTCAATCGCGATGGTTTTGTCTTAGGAGAAGGTGCGGGTTCAATTATTCTCGAAGAATATGAACATGCTAAAAAACGTGGTGCTAATATCCTAGTAGAATTAGCCGGAGGTGGTATGAGCGCAGATGCTTACCACCTTACTGCTCCACAACCCGAAGGTCTAGGTGTCATTAATGTTATGCGCAATGTACTTGAAGATGCCAATATGAGCCCGGAAGACATTGACTACATCAACGTGCACGGTACATCTACCCCTCTAGGTGATGTGGCAGAAATTGCAGCTATTCAAAAAGTATTTGGTGATCACGCATACAATCTTAATATTAGTTCTACAAAATCAATGACCGGCCATCTATTAGGAGCCGCTGGAGCAATTGAATCTGTAGCTGCTATTATGGCTGTGATGACAGATACAATCCCCCCAACCATCAACTTGGAAAATTTAGACCCGGCAATTGACTGTAAACTCAACCTTACTGCTAATGTAGCACAAAAACGAATAGTGAGAGCTGCAATATCCAATACATTTGGTTTTGGTGGGCATAATGCTTCCGTTGTATTCAAAAAATTCATTGATTAATACATCATGCGTCGGGTACTATCGCGAATAAAGAATTTCTTTTCGCCCGACAAACAATTATCTGCCCAATTAGAGCATCTACTAGGCTTTACGCCCAAGCATTTGCCTTATTATCAGCTTGCCCTTATGCATCGCTCAAAAGTAGATGAATTGGCTCGGAACAATGAAAGATTAGAATTTCTCGGAGATGCAATGCTTGGAGCCATTGTTGGTGAATATCTATTTAAAAAATATCCCACACAGCATGAAGGTTATTTAACCGAATTACGTTCGAGGATTGTTCGTAGGGAAACCCTGAACAATGTTGCGATGAGAATGGGCATGAATAAATTGGTGCAATATAATAGTCATGATAAGGGGTTAGATCGAAGCCATATTTTTGGTAACGCTTTTGAAGCATTAGTTGGAGCAGTATATCTAGATCAGGGCTATCCTCGGACCCGTACTTTTATTATCAAACAATTTTTGCATGCCTATATTGACATCGAACTTGTGGCAGCAACAGATACCAATTACAAAAATCAATTGCTTAACTGGAGCCAGCGCAACCATCGTGCCATAGAATTTCAAAATATGGAAGAGAGCCGAGAAGGTACTCGAAAATCCTTTACTATAGGCATTATGCTTGAAGGCAATCTTCTATGTACAGGTGTTGGCTACAATAAAAAACATGCCGGACAATCCGCAGCAAAAAAAGCAATGGAAATGTTGGCTAATGAAGAAGAATAAGTAATTTGCTTGCATATGCAACAGGCCACAACCGATACCTCTCTTCAAAAATTTGACAAAAAAGTACAAACTGCTTGGGCAATGTATGATTGGGCCAATAGTGCTTATAACCTTGTCATCACTTCAACCATATTCCCAGCTTACTATATTGCCATTACTACAAGTAAAAATGGGAATGATGTTGTTTCCTTTTGGGGGAGTCAAGTTAAAAACAGCTCTCTTTTTGATTATGCATTAGCAGCCGCATATTTAATTATCGCATTAATATCCCCAATTTTATCCTCTATCGCTGACTATAAAGGCAACAAGAAACGTTTCCTTCAGTTTTTCTGTTATCTCGGATCACTTGCATGTTGCGGCTTATACTTCTTCGACGCCCCACATTTGGAATTAGGCATTATCCTATTCATCCTTGCTGCTATTGGTTATTGTGGTAGCCTTGTGTTTTACAATGCTTATTTACCTGAAATTGCACCTGACGACGAACAAGATTCACTCAGTGCTAAAGGCTTTTCTTACGGATATATAGGAAGCGTATTGTTACAAATTATTTGCCTTCTTTTTGTAATGAAACCAGAATGGTTTGGAATAAAAGATGACTCCTTTGCACCAAGGTTATCATTTCTACTTGTAGGCATCTGGTGGATTGGATGGTCTCAAATTCCGTTTAAACGCTTACCGAAAGGAGCAGCATTAGCAACCCAACGTGATCACAATATATTTACTGCCGGATTTATTGAATTGAAAAAAGTGTGGCATCAGCTTAAAAGCCTTCTGCTATTAAAAACTTTCTTAAGTGCATTCTTCTTTTACAGCATGGGTGTACAAACAGTAATGCTGGCTGCAACAATATTTGGGAAAAAAGAATTAAACTTGGATACAGGTTCTTTAATTGCCACAATATTAATTATACAACTAGTAGCTATTGCCGGAGCCTATAGCATGTCCAAATTATCTACTAAAATTGGAAACCTACCTGTTTTACTTATTACTGTTTGCATTTGGATTCTCGTTTGTATTGGGGCATATTTCACTACTACTGCAACTGAATTTTACATTATTGCCACCATTGTTGGCTTCATTATGGGAGGCATACAATCATTAAGCCGATCTACATATGCACGTCTTATGCCAGAGACAAAAGACACAGCATCTTTTTTTAGTTTTTATGACATCACAGAAAAAATTGCGATAGTACTGGGAATGTTTTTCTTTGGTCTTATTGAACAATTATTTTCCTCTATGCGCTACTCAATTTTAGCGCTGATTATTTTTTTCATTGTTGGAGCCGCAATATTGTTTATTGCAATAAGAACGCAATCTTCAAAAAAGGTTGCATCCAATTAATTCCCATGATTGCGATATAGCAAAATCTAGCAAATACAATTCTATCTATTAGCTATTCTATTTAGATCATTCACTATATAGAATAGCTATGTGTATTTGATCTCTATAATATAATTTCTAAATAATTACAAATCCTCCGATACGCACATCTCACAATAAAAAATTACAAATTTTAAGGATAAAAAGAGCAGGTAAAAATGCAAATAACAAAAAATAATGGAAGGAGTAATAAATATTTTATTTTTAAAAATGTTGCATAGAAAAATGTATCTGCAAATAAATATCTATTATCATTTGGTAATAAGAATAAAATAGTTCACGTTTATTCTAAGACTAATTGTGAACAATTTGATCTAATGCAAAATAACTTGCATAAGCCTATTTTTTCAAAACAAACTAAGCAAAATAGCTTGCAAATGAAATATTCTTCGTAATTTGCTGCACCAAACAAATAAATAATAATGAAAATTTTCTCAATCAACACTGGCTACTTTAAACTTGATGGAGGTGCTATGCATGGTGTAGTACCTAAAAGTATGTGGCAGAAAGTAAACCCCGCCGATGAAAACAATATGTGTACTTGGGCGTTGAGGTCTTTACTAATTGACAATGGCACGTCACGCATTCTCATAGATTGCGGAATCGGGAACAAACAGGACAATAAATTTCTGAGCCATTATTATCTTCACGGAGAAGATTCGCTTGAAAAGTCATTAAAAAAATGTGGATATAACCTAGGGGATATAACTGACCTATTTCTAACCCACTTACATTTTGACCATTGCGGCGGTGCAATCAAACGCGATGGAGAAAAATTAGTTCCAGTCTTTGAAAATGCAACTTACTGGAGTGATAAACTTCATTGGAAATCAGCGATTGCTCCTAATGAAAGAGAAGCGGCATCATTCCTTCAAGAAAATATTTTACCAATAAAAGAATCAAAAAAATTAGCTTTTGTTGATACCTTCGACGGAGGAGAATGGAAAGATGGTATTCATGTTCGCTATATGCAAGGACATACAGAATCAATGATGATTCCCTTAATTCCTTATAATGGTCGCACAATTGTTTACTGTGCAGACTTGATACCTAGTGCTGCCCATATTTCATTGCCTTGGGTTATGGGCTACGATATGCAACCTTTAGCAACCCTTAAAGAGAAAAAAGAAATACTGCAACTTGCTGCAGACAATAACTGGGTATTATTTTTTGAACATGACCCTAAGATTGAATGCTGTACAGTTGAGCATACTGAAAAAGGTGTTAGACTTAAGAAAAGTTTCAAATTAAGCGATATAGAAAAACACGCCTAATTAAAAACTACCATTAAATAAAAGTGGCACCTGATGTAATAATCAGGTGCCACTTTTATTTAAAAATGAAAAAGGAGTAGCAAGGCAATTAAAGAAAGAAAATAATATATAAAGCCGGATCCAATAATGGATCCGGCTTTATGATCTTCTTCTATTGATTTAAAAACGTATTAAGCAGTTGCTGTATCTTCAGCTGTAGAAGTGGTATCCGCTTCAGGTGTTTCAACAATTGGAGCATCTGTAGTAACAGTTGCTTCTGTAGTAGCCTTCGCTGTAGCAGGCTTACGACCACGGCGAGTTTTCTTAGTTGCGGTGTCTTTAACTCCACCTTTTACATAAATATCATTAAAATCAACCAATTCAATCATTGCGATTTCAGCAGCATCACCTTTACGTGGAGCCAGTTTAATGATACGAGTGTATCCCCCTGGACGATTTGCTACTTTATCACCAATAACACCAAATAGTTCTTTAATAGCTTCTTTACTTTGCAAGTAACTGAAAACAACACGACGATTGTTTGTATTATCTACTTTAGAACGGGTAATCAAAGGTTCAGCATAAACACGTAGTGCTTTCGCTTTTGCCAATGTAGTAATAATGCGTTTGTGTTCGATAAGCTGTTTTGTAAGGTTGCTCATCAACGCTTTACGATGTGCCGTTGTACGGCCTAAGTTGTTTAATTTGTCTCCGTGACGCATAACTTGTTTGTTTGACTTTGTGGCTAATGCCGCTTATACACACCGTGTCAAAGAATTGTGTACGAAAGTTCTCCTCTACCCAACTTTATCAGTCGCGAACTTATATTATTAAAAAGCCTAGCAGTGCGAGGGAGCGCTGCTAGGCGTTTAGTAAGATGAATATTAAAAATCTTTCGACATACTTTTCAATCGAGAGATGTCCATACCGAAGTGCAGACCGCGTTCGTGTAATACTTGCTCAATTTCAGAAAGTGATTTTTGTCCGAAGTTGCGGAATTTCATCAACTCATCCTGAGTATAGTTAACCAATTCACTTAATGAATTGATTTTTGCAGCTTTCAAACAATTGAATGCACGTACAGAAAGTTCAAGATCTTCTAATGGAGTTCCTAATATTTTACGCAATTGTAGTGTTTCTTCGTCAACTACATGCTCGCGTTCTTCTTTTTTGGTATCCAAAGAAATATTCTCGTCAGTGATAATCATCAAGTGTTGGATAAGAATGCGAGATGCTTCCTTAACCGCTTCTTCAGGATGAATAGTACCATCTGTAACAACGTCCATAATCAATTTTTCGAAATCGGTACGTTGTTCTACACGCGTATTTTCAATAGTATATTTTACGTTTTTGATTGGCGTAAATATAGAATCAATCGCTATTACTCCAAGCATACCATCTTTAGGACGATTTTCTTCGGAAGGAACATAACCACGACCTTTACCTATTGTCAACTCGATATTGAATACAGTGCCAGTTTCCATGCTGCAAATTACTAGTTCAGGATTCATTACCTCAAAATTAGGTAATGCATCACCCAACATTCCCGCAGTAAACTGACCTTGTTTAATAGTTAATTCAGCTCTATCAAAAGAAACTTCTTGTTCAGCAGTTTTTTTCAAACGAACTTGTTTAAGGTTCAGGATAATTTCAGTTACATCTTCCAACACACCTTTGATTGTAGCAAATTCATGATCTGCACCAGCAATTTTGATGGTTGTTATCGCATATCCTTCTAATGAAGAAAGCAATACACGACGTAAAGCGTTACCAATAGTAACTCCGTAGCCGGGTTCTAATGGGCGAAATTCAAATTGCGCTTCAAAATCGGTCGCTTTTTGTAAAACAATTTTATCCGGCTTTTGGAAATTCAATATTGCCATATTGGTATTTTATAAAGATTATTTTGATTAAAAAGAATTTGTCTAAACGATGATACTTGTAACGAAGGTAAACAAATTTTCTTTTTTTGAAAAACGGCAAACCAAATACGGTTTGTCGCATTTGGTTTGTATTATTTAGAGTACAACTCTACAATAAGTTGTTCTTTAATGTTTTCCGGAACATTTTCACGTTCAGGGTTAGCCATATAGATACCCTTTAGTTCTTTTTCATTCCAATCGATCCAGCTAATTTTCGGATTTTTAGAACGAACTAAGCTAAGAATAGAGGTATTTACTTTACTCTTTGGCTTCAATTCAATAATATCTCCTGGTTTCATTCTATAAGAAGGTATGTTAACGATTTCGCCATTAACTGTGATATGCTTATGAGATACCAATTGACGTGCAGCAGGGCGTGTAGGAGCAATTCCCATACGATAAACTACATTATCCAAACGTGCTTCCAAAAGTTTTACCAAGTTCTCACCTGTTGCACCTTTAATACGAGCAGCTTCAACGTAAGTGTTACGGAATTGTTTTTCCAAAACCAAATACGTGTATTTTGCTTTTTGCTTTTCTCTAAGCTGAATAGAATATTCAGATTGAGTTTTACGTTTTTTAGTAGCTCCGTGCATGCCTGGAGGGTTACTATTTTTTGCCAGGTCTTTACCTGAACCCAAGATGGCTTCGCCAAACTTGCGGTTGATTCTGTTTTTAGGTCCTGTATAACGAGCCATTGCTGTGTTATTTGTCGATTTTTGAAGGAATTCCGTTTCGTTTCATATAAAAATCGTAAAATCAGATACGAAACGGATATTAATAATATGAAAAAGCATTTTGTTGAATTTAAGATACTCTACCTCAAATTCAACAAAATAAGAATTTATACTCTACGTTTTTTCGGAGGACGGCAACCGTTATGTGGCAATGGAGTAACGTCCTTGATAGAAGTAACTTCAAATCCAATATTAGCCAAAGAACGGATAGCGCCTTCGCGACCAGAACCTGGACCTTTAACGATTACATCGATTTTTTTCAATCCAGCATCCAAAGCTTTTTTACCACAATCCGCAGCAGCAGTTTGCGCCGCATAAGGAGTGTTTTTCTTTGAACCACGGAAGCCCATTTTACCCGCAGAAGACCAAGAAATAACTTGACCACTTTTGTTGGTAAGGCTGATAATAATGTTATTGAACGTAGCGTTGATATGAGCATCGCCATGGACGTCCACTTTCACTATGCGCTTTTTTGCAGCGACTTTTGCAGATGATTGTGCTTTTGCCATTTTGTTTTAAATAAGGTAATCTTTCTAAAAATTATGCTGTTTGTTTCAGCATTATTACATCTCTCCTTGCAGCACCAATGGGCAGATCTGACGACGTAATGAATAGTATTGCTACTATTTTTTTGGTGCTTTCTTTTTACCTGCAACAGTTTTGCGCTTACCCTTACGAGTACGGCTGTTGGTACGGGTACGTTGACCGCGAAGAGGCAAGCCCTTACGATGACGCAATCCGCGATAGCAAGCGATGTCCATTAAACGTTTGATGTTCACTTGAACTTCAGAACGCAATTGACCTTCAACTTTAAACTCACTGTTTATGATATTACGAATAGCAGTTTGCTCTTCATCATTCCATTCCATCGCTTTTTTATCGTATCCGATTTCAGCTTTTTCTAGAATGTAACGAGCAGTGTTGCGTCCGATACCATAGATGTAAGTTAGCGCTATCTCACCACGCTTGTTTTTAGGTAAATCAATACCAGCTATACGAGCCATTTATCTAATTTTGAATTTATAATACTTGTGTTGGATGTTTTTGATTTTTGAAAAAATGTATTCTTTATATCTGTTTCAAAATCGCAACATCAAATCAATTCTATCCTTGGCGTTGTTTAAAACGAGGATTTTTTTTGTTGATAATGTACAATATCCCTTTGCGACGTACAATTTTACAATCAACGCTACGTTTTTTAATGGATGCTCTAACTTTCATTTTTCTGTCTTTATTAAATAATTATTTATAACGATATATTATACGACCTCTACTTAAATCGTAAGGACTCATTTCTACTCCTACTTTATCACCTGGCAATATACGTATGTAGTGCATGCGCATTTTACCAGAGATCGTTGCTAATATTTCGTGACCATTTTCTAAGCGTACACGGAACATTGCGTTCGACATAGCTTCGATAATTACACCATCTTGTTTGATTAAGGACTGTTTAGCCATAGTAAAAGGATTGCAAAGGTAAGGTGTTTTTCATTAAAATAACTATTTTTCAAAAAAATAACAAAAAACCCTACCACAACCTGTTTATTTATTTATAAAATTAACTTCAATCTTCAAATTTAAGTGTATTTAATATAATAAATTAATTATAAATTTCAACCACTTTAGTAGGTTCAAGATTTGCATTGCGCATAGATACATTTCTTGCTACTGCACGAGCTAATTCTAAAAATCTATCTCTTGTAGTTACTTCATCGTCAATAGAAGCAGGTATGCCAGAATCTCCACCTTCCCGGATACTTTGTACCAAAGGAATTTCACCTAAAAATGGCAATTCAAATTGTTCAGCCATTTTTGCAGCGCCACCCTTTCCAAAAATATAATATTTATTGTTGGGTAATTCTGCTGGTGTGAAATAGGCCATATTTTCAACAACACCCAATATAGGAATATTGATATTAGCTTGTTTGAACATCATTATGGCTTTGCGTGCATCTGCGGCAGCAACAGCTTGAGGGGTCGATACAATAAGAGCTCCAGTAACAGGTATTGTTTGTGCGATGGTCAGGTGAACATCTCCTGTGCCAGGCGGCAGATCAATAATTAAATAATCTAATTCGCCCCAAAGCACATCTGTAACAAATTGTTTGAGTGCAGAGCTCGCCATTGGACCACGCCATATTACAGCTTGTTTCTCATCTATCAATAAGCCAATAGACATAGCTTTAATACCATATCTCTCGATTGGCACAATCATACCTTTTCCATTAATTTCTGTCATTTTAGGCCGCTCGTCGCGAATCCCCAACATCATAGGTATTGATGGCCCATAAATATCTGCATCCATCAACCCAACAGACGCGCCTTCTGCTGCTAGAGCCAGTGCTAGATTGACCGCTACAGTCGATTTCCCTACTCCACCTTTACCCGAAGCTACAGCTATGATGTTTTTAACGCCTGGCAAGATGTCTTTTCTATCCTTCCGATTAGAGTTGACACGCGCACTCATCAAAATGTTGATCGTCGCATCTTTATCTACCAACATACGTATTGCATTAATACATGCCTTCTCTATCATTTCCTTCATCGGGCAAGCCGGCGTAGTTAGTTCAACAGTAAAAGAAACTGTGTTAGCTTCTACAGCTAAGTCCTTTACCATACCAAGACTTACAATATCTTTTCCCAAATCTGGATCATCTACATTACCTAGTGCATTCAGTATTGCTTCTTTAGTTATCATCTAAACGTTTGTTAAATTGCCGAATATTTGCTGCAAAAGTACGCGATACAGATTTTCTTTGTAGCGAAAACTCGGCATTATTTTATTTATAAGTATATTGCCAATGTTGATAGCAAAATTTAACCGCCGAGTATAACCTAATATGAGATTTACAATATTTACACCAACATTTTTAAAGTGCCTGTTGTCGTTTGTTTTTGCAGCAATGATTAGCAGTGCGGTTAATGCACAAATATCTTACGATAGAATCGTACAAATAAATGGTGTAACCATGACATCTGATAGCTTAATGGGAATATCCGACGTAACAATTTCTGTAAAGAATCAGAATCGAGGCACCTACTCTAGCCCATTAGGTGTATTTTCTTTAGTATGTTTCAAAGGCGACACGTTGAATTTCTCAGCATTAGGATTCAGAAGTAAGCAAGTAGTAATTCCTGTGGATGTAGTGGGAAACTCTATGTCTATGGTACAATTAATGTCTCAGGATACATTTTTCTTAGATGAAACGATTATACACATGTTGCCATCCAAAGAGAATTTCAACTACGCTTTCCAACATTGGCAAGTGCCTGATGACAAATATGAAGTAGCGCGTAGAAATACAAATCTGGCAACATTAAGAATGATTGCACTTACAATGGGGCATGATGGCAGAGAAAATCAACATATTGTACAAAATAACCAGGCTTATCAAGCTGCTTATTATGGCCAACAACAACCAATGAATATTTTCAGTCCGCTTAAGTGGGCAGAATTTTTCCAAGCATGGAAAAGAGGTGATTATAGAAAGAAGAAAGATTCCAGCAGCTATTAAATTCAAGAATTTTTTATAGCCCAAACTATTCTGTTATAATAATTTGCAAAAGCAAAAAGTAAGAAAAGATAAAAAAATTGATTCGAGACGTAACTTGCAGACAATTATTTATCATTTGATACTTGCCGGCGTTGTCAATTAGGAAACTCATATTTATCGTCTTTTTGCTTTTCACATTTTCCCCGAGTGTGATTGCACAGAGTTTAATACAAGAGTTTTCTAATTTACGGGTTAAAAAAATAGTTGTTAACGACACCGTCTTTATTGATTCTGTATCATTAGCTATTGGCTCCTTTTCTATACAAGGGATTGACCCATCAGATTATATCATTAACCCTGTTACTGCCCAACTTTATTGGAATAAAAAACCTAGAGCCGATTCGGCACTTGTTCGTTATCGGGTGCTGCCACTATCCTTAAACAAGGTTTATAGTCATAAATTACGCAAAATCGTTGATTCCAATTATGTATTTTCATCTGGCTATTATTCAGGACAAAACAAAAATGGGGAATTTGTAAAGTATGACCCTATTGAATACAATGGTAGCTATGGAAGAGGTATTTCATTAGGCAATAATCAGGATGTTGTACTGAATTCCAATTTCAATTTACAGGTCAATGGCTATATAATGGATAGTATAAAGGTAGAGGCTGCCATTACAGATAATACTATTCCATTTCAGCCAGAGGGCAATACATCCACATTACAAGAATTCGACCAACTTTCTATTCGGCTAAGTAAGGGAAAGAAAAGTTTGTTATTAGGCGACTACAGCATTGAGCGCCCCAATTCCTATTTTATCAATTTCAACAAGCGTGTACAAGGAATTTTTTACCAAACAGAAGACAAATTCAGCAAAAATATCAGTAACAAAGCGGGATTCAGTGCTTCAATGGCAAAAGGTGAATTTGCCCGAAATATAATAGCAGGCAGCGAAGGAAATCAAGGACCTTATAGACTTACAGGAAATAATGGCGAACAATTGTTTATAGTACTTGCAGGAACAGAAAAAGTTTATGTTGATAATATTTTGCAAGAACGTGGTGAAAATGCTGATTATATTATCAACTACAACACTAATGAGATTCGTTTTATGCCACGGAGGCTCATTACACAAAATTCACGCATACAAGTTGAGTTTGAGTACCGTTCCAACAACTATCTTAATTCGCTATTTTATGTTTATGATGAGCTAAGCATAGGGAAAAAGTGGAAAGTTCGACTCAATGCTTATTCTAACCAAGATGCGAAGAATCAACCATATCAACAAAATCTAACCGGTGACCAAAAGCGGTTTCTTGCGGGCATTGGAGACAGTATTCAGAATGCGTATATCCCGAATATCAGTCGCGACACATTATCCGCCAGCAAAATTTTATATCGAATTGCAGATACGATTGTTGGTAGCATTCATTTTGACTCCGTTTATGTATATTCAACAAATGCGACCATTCCGCTTTATTCAGTTTCATTTTCATACGTAGGCTCGGGCAAAGGGAATTATATAATTTCCACTAATAATACTAATGGACGCGCATATCAATGGATAGCTCCTGTAGCAGGAATTCCACAAGGAGACTACAGTGCATTAAGCCTAATCATTACACCCAAAATGCAGCAAATGTTTACACTTGCGAGCACTTATCAAATCGACTCTTTCAAAAAACTCAACGTAGAACTTGCGTCCAGCAATAAAGATCCTAATTTATTTTCGTCAAAAGACAATAATGACCATTGGGGTTTAGCATCAAAAGTAATTTATGATGAAAAAAGATTTTTTGGCAAAAAAGATTCTGCCAATCAAAAACGTTGGACTATGGATAATAGTTTATCTTATGAATATGTACAAAGCAAATTTCAAGCAATTGCGCCATATCGGGCAGTAGAATTTGGGAGAGATTGGAATGTACCCTTGTCAGGTGCTAGCCCCGACGAAAATTGGGCAACAATAAGTTCAAAATTGCATAATCAAATATTTGGTACAGCAGATTATTCTTTCAGCTATTATTCTAGAGGCACATTTTTTACTGGATATCGGAATAGTTTTGGCTATAATTATAATCGAAACAATCTGAATACTGGTTTTGGACTTAGTCTTATGAGTTCCAGCGATACAAGTGTTCGTTCGCAATATCTAAAACCTAATGTATTTCTAGAGTATAGTTTTAAGCGTATTCTAAAAAGCGTAATTGGGGCAAGCTATAGTGCTGAACACAATGAGCAGCACTATGCACACAATGATTCGCTTGCTGCATCGTCTTTCTATTTTGACATACGGTCATTGTATCTGCGTAGCATAGAGCAAAAAAAATATAGAGTATCACTTACATATTACAAGCGTCAGGATTATGCGGCCTTTGAGCATGCATTTCAATTGCAAAACCACAGTAACAATTTAGAGCTTAAATTGGGTTTATCACAATGGAAAAATCACAACATAACATTTACAGGAACATATCGACAACTAACTTTAGATAATACTACGGTACTCAACCCAAAACCCGAAGAATCTCTACTCGGCCGTTTAGAATATAATGGTTCGATCTGGCACAGAGTATTTTCATTCAGTACATTGTACGAATTCGGTTCGGGACAAGAACAAAAAAGAAGTTACACCTATGTACAAGTACCAGCCGGACAGGGCGTGTATAATTGGATAGATTACAACAATGATGGAGTACAACAACTCAACGAATTTGTAATTGCACTTTATCCGGATCAAAAATTATTCATCAAAATATTTACACCTACAGACGAGTACAACAAAGTAAATAATGTGAGTCTAAATCAAACTATTAACTTTGAACCCAGTAATATTTGGGGTACAAAAAACAAAAACGGTTTTGCACAATTAGCGGCTAAGGTCTCCGACCAATTTTCATTGCAAGTAGTCAATAAGATATTGTCTGATGCCGGATTCGGTGTTTACAATCCTATTGGACAATCGTACAGTGACACCAGCATTATCGTTTCCAATCAGTCCATCAACAATACGTTTTATTTCAACCGCAGCAGCTCACATTGGGGATTGGATTATAACTTTCTTAAAAATGTAAGTAAGCAACTACTTACTTATGGTGTTACCAGCACGAGCACGTCGCAGAATTTGGTAAAATTACGCACCGCATTATCCAAATCAATCACATTTACACTAAGTGGAAAATATGGCGAACGGGGAAACCAATCAGGTATTGCCGACGGCAGTTCCTATTACCAAAAATTTTGGTCAGGAGAACCAGCTCTAATATGGATGAGTAGGTCCGTGCTCCGTCTTACGACCTCCCTAAAGTATGAACAGCGGAACAATGCCGCAAAATATGGTGGTGAAGATGCAAAAATATCTTCGGCAAACATTGACGCACGATACAGTAAAACATCGACAGGTATAATACAGCTACGTTTTACTTATAGCAATATAGAATACAATGGACTTATCACTGCACCTGTAAGTTATGTTATGCTCGATGGATTAAAAACTGGTAATAATTTCCTTTGGTACCTCAATTGGCAAAGACGTGTAAGTAAAGGGATAGAAATGTCGATAGAATATGAAGGTCGGAAATCAGGATCAGACAAAGTTATAAATACAGGAAGAATGAGTTTGAAAGCAATATTATAAACGCATGTGAAAAACCGAAGGAATTATCTATCTTGATCGTCAAATAGAAAACAGTTCAACACACATTCAAACAGTGAACCAACGCCGGTGAAACGCTACGTATCTTTAATCTATTTACTTTGTTGCTGTACATTTTTGAAAGCTCAAAAAATGCAGGCGACTACTGTTCGATTTCAACCATACTGGATAACACAAAAACTAAAATTAGACACCAACATTATTACGAATAATACTTCTGTTCTAGAAATTTCAAAATTCAGGTGTTACATTTCAAATATAGCTTTTAAAAAAAACAATGTAGTTGTTTGGCAAGAACCCAATAGTTATCACTTAATTGATGCTAATGATACAAGTAGCTATTCTATAAAACTGAATATGCCGGCAACATTGATTTTCGACCAAATACATTTTAATATTGGTATAGATAGTACTACAAATGTATCGGGTGCAATGGGAGGAGACTTAGACCCAACTAAAGGCATGTACTGGGCCTGGAACAGTGGTTATATAAATTTTAAATTAGAGGGAAGTAGCCCATTATGTACGACACACAATAAAAGATTCCAGTATCATATTGGTGGATTTAGCATACCATTCAACACATTGCAACAAGTGGATTTACCGGTGCACCATACAACCAATATCAATATAGCAATACAACTTGACCAAATGGTTGCTCAAATTGATTTGGAGCACCAAAATAGTATCATGCAACCTGGCAGAGCAGCAGTTGAATTTTCAAAAAAAATCGCCGGTATTTTTCGTATCAAACTATGAGTAATAAAAGAATAAAAATCGCCATGCTCATAGTTATATCAATAACTATCTACGGATTCAGCTCCATTGATAGTTTAATTGTAATACCTCTAGGTTGGGGAAAACCAAATTATGATTTCACAAAAAATCCTTTAAATAAAGAGACTGTTGCTTTGGGGCGCAAAATTTTCTATGACCCCATATTATCAAGGGACAGTACTATATCTTGTAGCAGCTGTCATTTATCTTACACTGCTTTTACACATGTTGACCACGATTTGAGTCATGGTATCAATGGCAAAATTGGCACAAGGAATGCCCCTGCATTGATGAATTTAGCATGGAGTAAATCATTTATGTGGGATGGTGCCGTCAATCATTTAGATATGCAAGCCTTAGCTCCAATAAGCCATCCGGCAGAAATGGGCAATGATATCGAAAATATCGTTGCACAATTACAGCATTCTGCTAGCTATCCCAACCTCTTCAAAGCCGCCTTTGGTGATACTGTCATTAATGGCGCTCGTATATTGAAAGCGATTGCACAGTTTGAGTTAACGTTAATCAGTGCCAATTCTAAATACGATCAGGTAATGCGCAAAGAGCCGGGAGTCCACTTCTCAACACAAGAAGAAAACGGACTCCTTATTTTCAGAAAAAGCTGTGCAAGCTGTCATACTGAACCATTGTTTACCAATCAACAATTTGCTAATAATGGCTTAGCTATGGATACGTTCTTAAAAGATATTGGCAGAATGAAAATCACACAAAACGCCCAAGACTCCCTTTGTTTTAAGATACCAACCCTCCGTAATATTGAATATTCATTTCCATATATGCACGACGGACGATTTAAAAAATTATCTGACGTGCTAAAACATTACACTTCGGATATTCAACAAAGCAGTACTTTATCCAGACAATTACAACAACCAATCATACTTTCATCCGACCAAAAAGTTGATTTGGTAGCTTTTTTACTTACACTTACGGACAAGTCATTTCTCTACAATCCAATTTTCGCATACCCCCAAAAATAATTTTCAATACCAAACGAAGGAATAAAATCAACTTGGCGTCTAAGATTCAAAATAGTATTTTTTATGACTCGGAACAATAAAATAATTTTATCATTTCTACTTTTGAGCAGTCTTGGCGCTCATGCGCAAACAAACCCCGTCATAACATCTTGGCTGCAAAACACTACTGGTATTAAAGGCAGGCATTATGTTAGTGGTAACTATACGCCAATTAACGATGCAGACTCTGCTAATGTACAGACCGTATTATATTCAACAAGTTGGTCTTATATCAGAACAAAAGGTGTTCCGGCCTATATTACAGGTCCATTCTTAGATGGTAATCCATCCATTACTACCAATCAGAATGCTATTTTCAAATTCCCATTAACCCCAGCAAAAAATACGGGTACTCCCACAGCAACTACACTTGGTAATATCGGTGTGTTTATCAATGGAGTAGCGCTTTTTGACTATCGCGATGGCGTTTCATGGAAAAATTCGACCAGTTCATTGGCTGGTGGACCAATAGGAGGTGCTGGAGATATGGTTTGGAACAGAGATGCTGTGGTTGCAGAACGAGCAGGCTTCGATTGTGCTAAAGGACACCCAGCTATGGGCAATTATCACCACCATCAAAACCCGAGTGCATTTAAACTCGACCTCAATGTAATTTCTACTATTTGTAACTTATATGATGCAGATGGGTTGTATGTTATTGATAGTACCAAACATGCACCTCTTATTGGGTTTGCATACGATGGCTTCCCTATATATGGTGCTTATGGCTATAAAAATGCCGATGGAACGGGAGGCATTGTACGTATGAAATCGAGCTATAGCCTGCGCAGCATTACTACACGTACTACGTATGCCGACGGATCTTCCGTTACCGCAGGTCCTGTAGTAAGTACTGCCTATCCGCTTGGTTATTTCAGAGAAGATTACCAATATACTGCTCCAACGGCCTCAGATTATTTGGATGACCACAACGGAAGATTTTGTGTTACACCGGAATATCCAAGTGGCACTTATGCCTATTTCTGTACTGTTGATACCAAATGGAATTCTGCATATCCATACGTTGTAGGTCCTACTTTTTATGGCAATGTAACTGCGTCGAAAGTAACAGCTATAACAGAAACCGTAAATACATACACTGCCACCACAGGTATTAGCAATATTGCTTTGGCACAATTGGGTATTAATATTTTTCCAAATCCAGGTAGTGATTTAGTTGCGATCCAGTTCAATGATATGACCAACGAACAAATTAACATTGAACTACTCGATATCAACGGGAAAGTAATCCAACAAACAAATTTGAATCAAGGCAGTACTATAGCCTATTTTGACACCCGAACGCTATACGGTGGGAATTATTTAATAAGAATTATAAAAGGTAATGAACAATTAGTACGAACAATTGCAATTATAAAATAAGTCCAAAATATTGAGTCTTGCATTAAATCGAAATGCCTCCTAATTATAAAGAGGCATTTCGATTTAGTAAAAATATATAACCTTACCTGTTGCGCAATTTTATTTATAAATATTAAAAGGCTTCAATTGCATCAAGCTTGTCTTGATGAAGCTGTGCTACAAGGGCATCTAATGACGAGAATTTTATTTCGTCACGAAGACGTTGGATAAATAAAATGTTTAGCTCCTCGCCATAAATTGTCATGTCGAAATCGAAGATATGAACTTCCATTTTGAGCGCTTTGTCCTCTGTTACCGTAGGATTCCGGCCAATATTCATCATGCCGCGGTATTGCTGTTGTGCGTACTCCACATATACCGCATATACTCCTTCTGCAGGAATAAGTTTGTCTGACGAATTGATTTCAAGATTCGCTGTTGGATAGCCAATAGTTCGTCCACGTTGTGCTCCTTTTACTACCCTACCACTTAATTTGTATGCATTACCCAGCATCGCTTTTGCATCTCCAACACGCCCCTCATTAAGCGCGTTACGTATTTGAGTGGAGCTTACGGCGGCAGCCGAAATAAGTTGCGCAGAGATCTCCTTCACATCATAATTATATCGAGCAGAAAACTGTTGAAGCATGCTAATATCACCACTACGGTCATTGCCAAAATGATGGTCGTATCCAATGATAATACTATGTGGATGAAATATTTTGACTAAGAAATTTTCAATATAATCTTGTGCAGAAAGTTCTGAAAAAGATTTAGTAAAAGGTACGACAATTATAACATCGATATCAGCAGATGCTATTAGTGCTAATCGCTCTTGGAGTGTACTGAGTAATTTTAAAGGTTGATTAGGGAATAATAATTTACGCGGATGCGGTTCAAAAGTAATCAACACACTTAGCCCGCCAATGCTTTTGGCATGTGCAACTACAGAACTTAATATCGTTTTATGACCTTCGTGCACGCCATCGAATGTGCCAATTGTAATAACAGACTTATCTAATGATGGAAGTTCATGAATGTCGTAAAATATCTTCATTATAGTAGTACGCCTTTTAAGAATATATATGCAACCGAGAAATAAATAACAATTCCTGTAACATCTACAAGTGTCGCCACAAAAGGAGCCGACGATGCTGCCGGATCACGTTTTAATTTTTTCAACAATATCGGAAACATAGATCCCATAAGGCTACCCCATAATACAATACCCAGTAATGAAACAGAAATAGTAACACCAACAAGTTGCCAGTGTGGACCGTAATTATATATATGGAGGTTTTGCCAAAGCATAATGCGAATAAAACCAATACTACCCAATACAACACCTAACAATGCTCCCGAAACTAATTCGCGGCGCATAACTCGCCACCAATCCTTAACCGTCACTTCACCCAATGCCATTGCCTGTATAATAAGTGTTGATGCTTGTGAACCACTATTACCTCCACTACTTACAATAAGAGGAATGAATAAGGATAAGACCACAACCTTCTCGATTTCACCCTGAAAAAACTGCATTGCTGTAGCGGTGAGCATTTCTCCCAGAAAAAGTATAACCAGCCAACCAGCTCTTTTTCTCACCAACTTAGGTATTGCAATATCTAAATATGGTTCATCTAACGCTTCTGTACCCCCAATCTGTTGAATGTCCGCAGTATATTCTTCGTTGGTCATCCACAAAACGTCATCAATAGTAATAATCCCCAACAAGATATTATTATTATCTACTACGGGCAGCGCCACGCGGTTATTCATTTTAAAGACATCATTAGCAACACTTTGATCGTCATTGACATTGAGCGTAATAAAACGGCCATCAATTAAGTCGCTGACTAAGACATCCGGCCCGTGCAAGATGAACTCGCGAATTCTTACATCGTCAATAAATTTCCCATCCTCATCTATAACATAGATAACATCAATCGTTTCACTATCCATACCAAAGTTGCGGATATACTCAAGCACATTGAGCACCGACCAATTTTGATATACTGCGATATAATCAGGTGTCATCAAACGACCTACAGAACCTTCTTTATAACCAAGCAAGCTTAACGTTTTACGACGCTCTTCCGGATCTAATAGTTTTATGAGTTCCTTTACTGCATTGCTGGGTAATTCTTCAAGAAAAGATGTCCGATCATCTGCAGGCAATTCATTAAGAAGTTCAGCTGTTTTTTGTGGTGGCAACTCTTTAATGACATCTTCTTGTACACCTTGATCCAATATCTTAAATACACTAGCCGAACGATGAATGGGCATTAGGTCGAAGATAGTGAAGGCATATTCTGGATCTTCAGTCAACAAGTCGGCCACATCGCTTATTTGTTGCTCATCGAGCAATGCGATTAATTGTTCTCTATCATTAAGTTTTAAAAAATGATCGAACTGTTCTTGCAATTCCATTTGCTCTGGTAGTAAAGCCATACCGCTGCCTAATTTCGGCAAAAGTAATTTCTAAAGAGGATAATATGACTAAAGCGGCAAAAGAATTCATAGAAAAAATAGACACACGGGCAATAATAATTTTAAAAGCTCTATATATTGGCGTATTTCTACTGAAAAGCTTCATGTCTTTCAGCATGCATTTGTTACCTTTGCCTGCCTAAAAGGCACAAAAATCGTTTTAAAAATATTTTTACTTTGTTCGGCAGCCAACGTTTATACCAATTCATTGTTTTATTCACTTATTTCTTGTTGCTGCATACAACAAGTGCAACAGCACAACAGCAACCTATGAACAATGGGCAAAATGGCTATGTAAGTGCTAATGACTCTGCCGGAAAAAAAACAAATACCTCAACGTGGTCAAGCCAAGATGCAAGAATTTACTATACTAAAGTCGGCTCTGAAAAAAAGTGGAATATGGATACTTCCATACATAGCTATCAGCGACGCCCATTCAGCCAACCATGGTTACGCGACTTAGGCAATTTAGGAAGTCCAATAATGAATCTGTTTTTTACACCCGAAAATCCAACCGGACTTTCTTTGGGTTATCATACGTTCGACCCCTATCGCTTTAATATAGACAGTCTTCCTTATTTTAATACAACACGGGCTTATTCTGTTTTCACCTATCAGTTGGGCAGTAAGTTGGAGCAGGTGGCACAAATAATGCACACACAAAACATTAAACCCAATTGGAATTTTGCATTCAATTACCGTAAAATAAATTCTCCGGGCTATTACCTGACCCAACGTAATAATCACGACAATTTTTATCTGACCAGTAATTATACTTCGTTGTCGCAGCATTACCAATTCAATATTGCTTTTGTATATAATAAGGAACAACATGATGAAAATGGTGGCATTACTTCGGATACTTTTTTGAATAATAGCAGCTATAGTGACCGCAAATCTATACCTACAAATTTTCAAAATTCTAGTTATAGCAGTACAAGATCTCCTGTTACAACATTACAAAGGGATATAAGCCTACTGGTGAATCACAGTTATACATGGGGTTCTATAGACACAGCCTACAATAAAGATTCTACACAATTCACAACACAATTGACACCTCGATTCCGAATTGCGCATCGTATGGAATTGACGGCTCAAAAGTATTTGTATAAAGATGTTCGGCCTGACTCTATACGATATAGCGATTTTTTTCAGCATAGCTTCAATAGTACAGATTCTGTATTTATACAGCAAAACTGGACTTATCTCGACAATCGGATATTGCTTAATGGTTTATTGGGCAAAAAAACAAACCAGCTCTTATTTAATATCGGTATTGGCAATAGGATAGATCAATTTAAAACCGCTTATCTCACCGGTTCCAATACACTTAATGTATTGAGCAATTATGTCGTTGGAGCAATAAGTAAAGAGGCTTTACAAAAAGGGCAGTGGGAATATACTGCAAATACCAAGATATTTTTAACCGGAGATGCCGCCGGTAATTTTGAACTCAATGCCAATGTTGGCAAAGACCTGGGTGCCAATTGGGGCGATATAAAAATAGGAGTACATCAGCAGCTTAATAATGCCCCCTACAGTTATACCACTTACGAAAATCAATATTGGTCTAGATTCAACAATTTTGATAAGGAGAGCACAACACAATTTTATGCGACCATCAACAGTGAACGTTATCATTTCAGCATTGGTGCAAAAAATTATGTCATCAACAATTATCTATATTTCGATTCTTCGCAATCACCCAAACAATACAGCAGCACATTCAATATCGCACAAATATGCGTGCGCAAACTGTTCGTTTTTGGGCACTTCACATTAGATAATGAGATCGCATTTCAACAAGTTAGTGGCGGGGCTCCTGTTAATGTCCCTGCTTTTATGGGGCGGCATCAATTGGCTATTGAAAAATATGTTTTAAGCAACAAATTGAAAATAGCAACGGGTATTGAAGTCCGCTACCACAGTGATTATTATGCCAATGGTTATACTCCGTTCTTCAATCATTTTTACTATCAAAACAGCTACCGCGTAAGCAACAATGCGGAAGCTTCTATCTTTTTCAACTTCAAAATAAAGCGATTCAGAGCTTATTTTATGATCGACCAGTTGCAGCAATTATTCAAACCGAATATTATTATTACAGAAGGCTATGCAGCACAAAATACAATGCTGCGTTTCGGATTCAGTTGGGCGCTCGTTAATTAAGTATGTTTTTTTGTGGAAATAGTCTGTGCATACGTCTCTGACATTAAACAACGGTTAATCATGCGAAGCCTACCCCTCATAATCGCACTTATATTCATCAGCTTTATTGCAATAACATCATGCGTCCATTCTTCAGGCAAAAAGGACCACTTAAAAAATAATGCACCAACACTTTCTAACAACGGTCCAATTGAAAATTATGTCATAAACAGGCTACAATATCGAAGTAAATTATTGAAAGATTATGCGATAAAAAACGGATACAACAGCACTATTTGTTTTATCGCAGACATGAGGTTATACTCAGGGCGCAATCGATTCTTCGCATACCAAATGGATAAAGACAGTATTATTTTACAAGGTTTGGTAGCGCATGGCAGATGTAATGAGCGTTGGCTCGAAGGGAGAAAATATGGGAATAACATTGGCTGCGGCTGTAGTGCTCTTGGGAAATATAAGATTGGGAAGTCATACAATGGCCGATTTGGACTTGCATATAAGTTATATGGTCTAGATAGTAGTAACAACAATGCTTTTAAAAGAGCCATCGTACTTCATGCCCACGAATGTGTTCCTTATAGGGAAGTATATCCAGATGCAATTTGCCAAAGTGATGGTTGCCCAACTGTTGCGCCTCAATTTCTACAGAAACTGAGCAAAATTATCGATGTTTCCGAAAAACCTATATTATTACTACTGTTCGATGAGTAACAAAATCTATTAAAGTACTCACGCAAAAAAACAATGGCATTAATCTAGCTAATGGTTAACATCAAAATCACAATAGACAATAATGCACATTAGTATATTTGTTCATACTAAAATCGATGAGCATGATTGTACAAAATTGGTGGCTAACTACTCTTCTTCAACAAAAATATGAATTGTGTCCACCGCTACAAAAGGACATTTCGTGCGACGTGCTCATTATTGGTGCTGGCATGAGCGGATTAAGCGCCGCGGCAGAATTTATAAATAAAGGACTTAAAGTAGTTGTATTAGAAAAGAATATTTTAGCGGGCAGCAGCACAGGGCGTAGTGCCGGATTCCTCACTCCGGACAGTGAATTAGAATTATCGCAATTAGTAAGAAGATATGGACTAAGTGGCGCAAATGAAATATGGGAAGTACCTGTAAAAGGAATTGAGTACATTAGAAAAAATGTAGCTCAATATAATATTACTTGCGACTTCAGAATTCAGGACAGTTTGTTTTTGGGCATTGGGAAATCAGGTTGGCAGGACGTTCAGGACGAATTAAAATGCAGAGAATCTGTCGGGTTTACCAATCAAGAACTTTATAATCAGCAAGAACTTCCGTCAATAATCACGTCTTCTGGTTTTAATGGAGCTGTGCGCTATGATGAAACTTATGGCATCAATGCCTTACAGTATGCGCAGGGCATGAAAACAGTATTACGGGAGCATGATATAAAAGTATATGAAAGCACTGAAGTATTAAAAATTGAAGATCACACTGCTTTCACACATGCGGGGAGTGTGAAAGCGGAAAAAATAATTGTGGCAATAGATAAGATGTCTGCTTCATTTGACAAGCTTGCCAATGAAGTGTTTCATGCACAAACCTTTTTATCTGTAAGCGAGCCATTAAGCGACAAAGAAGTACTTACTATGTTTCCAAACGATCAGTTTCAATGTTGGGACAGTACTTTAGTATATTCTTATTTTAGATTAATTGATGGCAATCGTCTCTTGCTCGGAGGAGGAAATGGACCAACTACTTTTTTACCCAATGCATGGTATCACGAAGATGTAATTGCCGGTGTACACAAATGATTCAAATCTCATTTCCCATTTTTAAAAAACCTGGGTTTTATACAATACTGGCCCGGATTAATTGATACCACCAGAGATTTACTACCAACTATTGTAAAAGACAAAACACACCCTCATATTCATTTCATCATGGGTGTTGTAGGTTTGCTCTGGGCTTCGTTTTGCGGCAATTTTACAGCAAGAGCCATTTTAGGAACAGCCACAGAAGATGAACACCGTTATTACGAATATTTTTCTGACCGTAGGCATTTTTTTCTGCCCTCCGGCTTGGGGAACATAATAGGAAAGCCAATGCTGTTCGCTATGAACAATGGATGGGCAAAATATTATCAGATAGACAAAAACCGTTTGCCTCAAGAACTAAAAGAAGAAGAATTTTAAAAAAAGAGCGCTACTTAATAGTAGCGCTCTTTTTATTTTTTCTCTATGATATAAAGATCTTCATTCGATCTTTTCATTCGATAGCGTTCTCTTGCAAATTGCTCCAAACGCTTCGGGTCAGAGACCAAAGCAACATAATCTTGTTCCAGTTTTTCCGTTTCTGCGGTCAAATACTTGATATCATCCTTTGTTTCCTTCAATTCTTTTCGAGTATCGTTTTGGGTCATCCAATCATTTTGATCAAAGAATGTCATCCATACAATAAATGCAACTGTAGTAATCAGATACTTATTGAAAATTATTTTGAAGACCTTTTTCATAAAAAATATTTGAAATTATTTACCAAATTTCAAGTGCTTGCCCGGATAATAAGCACTTGCCCCCAATTCCTCTTCAATACGGAGTAATTGATTGTATTTTGCCATGCGATCAGAACGTGAAGCAGAACCCGTTTTTATCTGCCCGCAATTCAATGCAACGGCAAGATCCGCAATGGTGTAATCTTCCGTTTCGCCGCTGCGGTGGCTCATAATTGTATTATAACCTGCGTGTTGCGCCATTGATACGGCATCTATGGTTTCCGAAAGCGTTCCAATTTGATTTACTTTCACCAACAAGCCATTAGCTATTGATTCCGTAATACCTTTTTCCAAACGCTTTACGTTTGTCACAAAAAGATCATCTCCGACTAATTGTACTTTATTACCCAATGCAGTTGTCAAAGCTTTCCAGCCTTTCCAATCATCTTCATCCATCCCGTCCTCAATACTTACAATTGGATATTTTTTGCACCATTTTACCCAATACTCCACTAGTTCTTCGCTGCTAAGCTTAGCTCCGCCTGATTTGTGGAAATGATATTTTTTGCTTTTTGCATCGTACAATTCACTGATCGCAGCATCCATAGCTATTGCTACTTGCTCGCCAGGTTTGTAACCTGCTTTTTCAATAGCTTTCATCACTGTTTCTATAGCCTCTTCATTGCTTTTGATATCGGGAGCGAAACCACCTTCATCACCAACATTAGTAGAGTATCCTTTATCTTTCAACACATTCTTCAAGTGATGAAAAATCTCTACACCCCAGCGCAAGCCTTCGCTGAATGAGCTAGCACCAATTGGTACAACCATAAATTCCTGAAAATCAATTTTATTGTCCGCATGTGCACCGCCATTAAGAATATTCATCATAGGCACAGGCAACGTTTTAGCATTAGCTCCACCTACATAACGATACAATGAAAGGCCTGTTGTAGCTGCAGCCGCTTTAGCAGCAGCCAAACTAACAGCCAATGTTGCATTAGCACCCAATTTAGCTTTATTCTCTGTTCCATCAATCGACAACATCATTTCATCGATAGCACGTTGATCAGTAATCTCCATGCCGTACAATTCCTCTGCAATTGTATCATTAATATTTTCTACAGCCTTCAATACACCCTTTCCCAAATATTTTTTCTTGTCGCCATCGCGCAATTCTACAGCTTCGTGTTTGCCGGTAGATGCGCCTGAAGGCACAGCTGCACGCCCCATTATACCTTCGCTGGTGTGTACGTCAACTTCTACTGTCGGATTGCCGCGCGAATCGAGTATTTGGCGGGCATGAATATTTGTTATAAAACTCATTTGTCAGATATTTTTTAATGCAGCAAAAGTAGTTAAAAGATGTGATATATAAGATTCCAATCATTTGCATGTATGTACTTCACCAAGCATCAGATCATAATCATTTTCTGTTATTATTGGGCTGCAACAACAGAAATTTCCACTTGTACGCCTCTTGGCAATCCTGCAACCTGTACTGTTTCCCTCGCCGGGAAATTGCCTCTAAAATACCGTGCATACACTTCATTTACCGTAGCAAATTTGCCCATGTCCATTAAAAAGATAGAAGTCTTAACTACATTTGAAAAATCCATGCCAGCTTCTGTCAGTATTGCTTTCAGGTTATTCATCACTATTTCCGTTTCTTGTGCAATATCACCCTGAAACAAAGATCCATCTTTAGGATCAAGAGCTATTTGTCCCGAAACAAAGAGCATATTTCCAAATTGAACTGCTTGATTATATGGCCCGATAGGAGCCGGAGCATTGTCTGTACGAATGATTTTCTTTTCCATAATACAAATATAGGAAGGAGCCCTTAAAATAACGTACACGCAATGTACCTTTGCGTTGGCTATGACACACATTTTATTAATAGATACTTCAGGCAAAAAAAGTTCAATAGGCTTATCATCTAATGGTTTGTTGGTGAACAAAACTGAAAACTTAGACACGAAAAACCAAGCTTCCGTAATCAATGGCATGATAGAAAATGTGTGTGCAGATTCCGGTATTCAATTAACAGATATCGATGCTATTGCAGTTTGTTCCGGCCCCGGATCCTATACAGGATTACGCATAGGCATGGCTAGTGCGAAAGGGATCGCTTATGCGCTCAACACACACTTACTGCTTGACAATAAATTAGCACTACTCGCTTACCAACAAATACAAAAACATACAAATTTCCTACATCATGGAATATTGATAACGGCTCGGGAAGGAGAATATTTTTTTGCAGTTTATGATCAGTCCATGAATGAGATAATTAGTCCTATTCATAAAGATGAACTGGCTATTCGGGATTTCGTTGACAAGAATGTCGATTCAAAAATAATATTTTCAGGAGACGAAAATTGCATCCAGACCTTCGGCTCAGATGTACTAGAGGTTTCAGAAATTGATTTGACTTTTTGGGCAGATTACGCTTACCAAAACTTCAAGAAACAAGGCTTTGCCAATGTAGCTAGTTCAGAACCATTTTATATGAAAGATGTATTTATCATGCAAAAAAAGAGTGCCCTATAATTGCGCTTAATAACATAGATACTACTTGCCATTTCCATTCAACAGTCGATGAAACCCCCACCCAGTAACATAAATACCCACAGTGTATGCAAACGAAGAAAGCAAATCTCCTCGTAGCATAAAGAAACACATACCAATTGCAACAGGATAAAAAACTATTGGAAAAGTTATTCCATTTTCATCCCAATAATACTGATCATACCGGGTAAGCAGCCACGCCAACATTGCTATAAATAAAACAGCACCAATCACACCAAAATTGATATAACCTTCTGCAAAAATTGGGCTACAAAAATTAGTAAAATCAGACCCTTTCAACTGATTAACCAAAGCTCCGCTCCCAACACTTTTATTGTTCCAGATAGAACGTGGGACAAAAAACAGAAGCACTGTCAACAACTGCTTGCCCCAAGTAATCCCATGCTCCCGAACATAACTAATAGTACTGCAAAACGAAGCATAGGCATCAAAATCGCCATAAGAAAACGAGAGACCAAACACATCTCTAATACTATTAAATCGATGGAAAATCTCGTCTTTACTATAACGTGCAATGCTTAACAATGGAAATACAATGAGGATAGAACCTATAAGGAATATGCGAAACCAATATTTGTTTTTCGACAAATAACTACCCAGACAAGTCAGTAACAATGCAATGTAAAATGTGGCGGCCCAATAACGGGGAACGGCTAACGGAAAATTGGTGACAAAAGACAAGAACAGTACCAGCACCAATTGTATTTTTTTTATTTTCCCTTCTCTAAAAAGAACAATTGTTATTATAGAAAAATATAAAACGGCACCACGTAAAATTTTATCAGATAAAAGTTGCAGGGAAGAGTTCTGAATTAAATCTGAATGCCCAACCAAACTTCTCAGAAACAGACCCTTTCCAGATAATACACAAAGTAATAGCGAACAAATAGCAAAGACAATATTACCGACACCCCTATATCGGCGAACAAACCCTTCATCAAAATTAAAGGTGGGCAACTTACTTTCATAACATCTTTCTGAATGTTGCATCAAACGATTTCGTACAAAAATATAGGTACCTAAGCAAAGTAGAATAATGCTATTTGCTTTGATGAAGGTTACATCTTCTATTTTTTTGCCCCAAGGAATAATACCTGTAGCATATTGAAAAAATGGAGCAAGCCCCATAAATAGTAAAACAAAAATCCAAAATATTAGATTTAGCGAAAATGCTTTACGATCGGCGAAAATAGCATAGCCAGCAACGCCAATAATAAGCAAAAAAGTAGCACTAATAATAAAGCTGGCTATTGTCAATTGGCGATCAAGTTATACCCAAAGATAAGACTAAATAGGAGATCCCAATATCGAAACAATGAGCTGTTCCCATTCTCGCAAAAATCTGATTCCTTAATAAAACATTTATGGAAAACATTAATTGCTGCATCTCTTTGATATAAAACCTAATGACAATGGACGGCCATAAAATATTAAACAGCAATTACCTAGACATCGTTTTTGATGGACGTAATAAAAGTTATGGCAGCTACGAGCTGCGCACGAAATATCCCAAAAGGATGAAAACAGGAGCTGCGTTTTTACTCGCATTCATGTTCGTTTCTTTCGGATATAAAGTAATGGCTGATAAGATTAACCATAGCGTAAAACTTGCAATGCCAGAAACTAAAACAATTATTGATATTAAAGATGTAAAAATAGAAGAACCTAAAAAACCAATTGAACTACTTAAAAAACCACAAGAAAACCCTGCACCAGTAAACACAGTAAAAATGTCGGAGCCCAAAATAGAAGAGGATAATTTGGTGCAGAAAAAAGATCTGATGGCATCGCAAGACGATCTAAAACATGCAGTAGTAGGAAAGCTTACAATGACAGGGGATTCACTCGGGAACGAATCTTTAGATTTAAATGACCCTAAAGGAAAAGGAAAATCAGGAGGCCTCGCCGTTATTAATGGTGGAGACAAAGTAACTACTACAAAGCCCGTTTTTGTGGTTGAGCAATGGCCGGAATTCCCCGGAGGACAAGACGCTTTGAGCAAATATCTGAATGAACATATTCAATACCCGAGCGCAGCATCAAATGCCAATATGCAAGGAAGTGTCCGCGTCAAATTTGTAGTAAATGAAGACGGTTCCATATCTAATATTGAAATTGTCAGAGGGTTTGGTTATGGTTCTGAAGCAGAAGCCATAAGGGTTGTTAGCGGTATGCCACTCTGGAAGCCGGGCAGGAACAATGGAAAAGCAGTAAAGGTTTGGTTTTATTTACCCATTACTTTCAAATTGAATTGAGCACTCTGTTTGACAAAATGGTTGTCCATCCATAGTTTCAATGCTTTAGCCATTTTACGATGTTCGTTGCTCGTCATTGATTTCATACTCTTGTCTCCCAAATTAGATGTAAAGTGATTATTCACTAATATTCGTTTATCATCAGCAATAAAAACCATTATTTCTCTAAGTTCATATTGAGGTTCCAATATCCTGCTTGCAATCTGAAAAACTTCAGGTGCGTTCGGGTGATGATAAAATGCAAGTTGTTGATGTTCCAAAAACTGTTGTAACAACATGATATTATCCTGTATAAAATAATCATTTGAGATGCTAATGAATCGAAGGTTTTTAATACGTCGATAAATCAATGATAGAATTGTGAAAACGAAAAGTGCCATCGCTATTAAAGCCAGCAAGTCATTTGTGGCAATTTTAGAATATGCGAAATGCCTGAGTATTCCGCTTAAGAACAAACTACACAACCAAACTAAGACAGAACCAGAACCCAATATACCCAATACAAAAAAAATTGTTCTGCGATTAATAGGGTATCGCAAATGCTTTTTAATAAAAGACAAATCATTCAGGAGCACATTTTCCCAATGACCAGAATTTGGTTGATCAATTTTATTTTGCATATTTCACTTTATTCTAGCAAACTTAATTAAATAAAAAACCACTCAATAATCGAGTGGTTTTTTAATGTCGTTTTTTAAATAAATTATTTCATTGACTGTGCATCTTTCAGAAATTGAGCCAACCCTATATCTGTCAATGGGTGCTTCAATAAACCAAGAATTGAAGTTAATGGGCAAGTACAAACATCTGCACCCGCTTCTGCGCAACGTACAATATGCAACGGATTGCGAATTGATGCAGCTAACACTTCAGTCATAAAACCTTGCGTGTTATATACATTTACGATCTGCTCAATTAATGTTACTCCATCCCAACTACTATCGTCAATTCGACCAATGAATGGGGATACATAAGTAGCTCCTGCCTTAGCTGCTAATATGGCCTGACCAGCAGAAAATACAAGCGTACAATTTGTTTGAATATCATTATCCGTAAACCATTTTATAGCTTTAATACCATCCTTTATCATCGGCACCTTTACTACTATATTCGGATGCAATGCCGCAAGAATTTTACCTTCAGCAATAATACCATCAAAGTCAACGGACAATACTTCTGCACTTACGGGGCCATCTACCAACTCGCAGATAGCACGATAATGATTCATAATATTGTCGGTACCACTAATACCTTCTTTTGCCATTAACGACGGATTGGTAGTTACACCATCCAAAATACCTAAGTCATTTGCTTCTTTAATTTGAGCGAGATTGGCTGTATCAATAAAAAATTTCATTTGGAATGTTTTTCTGTTGCGAAGTTAATGGGATGATTGCAAGCATGTCTATTTCAAAGGTTAATTTTATCCCCACTTTTTTCACTAAATGAGCTTAATTCATTGTTTTTTTGACAGGCTTAAGCTAATCCGTTTCATAAAAAACAAAGCCAAATGGATTATCCAACAGCTAAAGCCTAACTAAAACAAACGAAGTAGTCCTTTCAAAACTAATTAATGAAAGAAGGTATAAGCTATAATGATAGCAGCCGTAAATCCGGCAAAATCTGCGATTAAACCACATACAAGTGCGTGTCGGGAGTTTTTTATATCAACACTTCCAAAATAAACCGCGAGCACATAAAAAGTAGTTTCAGTAGTCCCTTGTAGTATTGCAGCTAGCTTACCTTGAAATGAATTGACACCATACTTGGTTATTACATCCACCATCAAACCTCGTGCGCCACTTCCGCTAAGTGGCTTCATTAGTCCTATAGGGATAACCGGTACAAAGTCTGTATTGAGGCCACATGCAGCTACCACATTTGCAATACCTTGAACCAAATAATCCATGCATCCTGAAGTCCGAAAAACACTTATTGCCAACAGCATTGCTATCAAATAAGGAACAATCCGAATAGAAGTATTAAAACCTTCTTTAGCTCCTTCAATAAAATTATCATACACATTTTGTTTTCGAATTGCTCCTGCAGCAATGAACAGAATGACAATAAATAATATAAAACCACTACCAATCGCACCAATCTTTCGGCTCATCTCTTCAGGAGGCAACTGTGATAGTAATTTATAAGTCCCGATGATAATGGTTACAAAAAAGCCGACAAACAACAATACAGGGAGCTTAAATAAATTAATCCGCTGAAAAATAGACACCATTATCATTCCGGTAATAAATGCAATGAATGTGGCAATAAGTGTTGGTAAAAAAATATCCGCGGCATTGAAATTGGTGAGTCCTTCCTTGATCGCTAATGATTGCCGCATGGCAATCACTGATGTTGGAATAAGTGTAACTCCTGCCGTATTAAGCACCAAAAACATAATTTGAGCATCACTTGCCGTATCCTTATTAGGGTTGATACTTTGCAAATCTTTCATGGCAGTAAGCCCAAGCGGCGTAGCGGCATTATCTAAGCCAAGCATGTTCGCCGAAAAATTCATCGTCATACTTCCATACGCAGGATGATCTTTAGGAACGCCTTTAAATAATGTTCTAAAAAACGGAGCAACACCTTTAGCAAACAAGTTAATCAAACCAGCTCTTTCTCCTATTTTCATGATACCTAACCAAAGCGACATCACTCCTGCCAAACCAATTGATATTTCAAAACCAGTTTTTGAACTATCGAATAGATTATTGAGCATTGTGCCAAACAAATCCGCCTGACCAAGGAAAATGGCTTTATATAGAGCCACAGTAAATCCTACAAGAAAAAAACAAATCCAAATATAATTGAGCGTCATGTATTGAAATTAGAGCAAATAATATAGTTAAAAATTAATTGTAGAAATAGGTGTATTTACATCATGATAAAATAAAAATTTCCAACCTTCTTTTCTTCCAATTTCCGCATATTGCTCTCTCAAAGCCATTGCTTTTTTCCCATCATAATCATATTTGGCAACATATTTCATTTTCACTTGCTTATATTGAGGTGCCTCATCTCCGCCAAAAAAGACTTTATCATACCCATCATCAATCAAATACACAATATGTTCTGGACAATGCCCACCAGAATGTGTAAACCTAATATAACCATCTATCATTCCATCGGGTCCGTCAAGCCAAACTATTTGTTGTGAAACTAATAAAGATTCCAATTGTATAGGACTATATGAAGGAGCGCCCTTTTGTAATGCAAAATCAGCCTCAGGTCGGTAGATATAATAGGTTGCATTCGGGAACGTAATTACGTCCATACCATATCCATTATCAAACATGGCACCACTGGCATGATCTTTATGCAAGTGTGATAACAACACTTTTGATACTTCATCGGGTTCGTAACCACACTTACGAATATTAGCGTGTATTTGCAATTCGCCATGATCATTAGTAAATCCTAAACCAGTATCGAGCACAATCAGATCTTTACCTGTGTCGATCAAAAATGGCTGTATTTCTACCAATAATGAACCTGTAGAACGCTCTTGAAGAATATCCTTTTCCTCATTAAAAGGAATAAAATTTTTATCGTGTCCAATTGTAAAAGTACCCTCAGAAAGCGGGAATATTTTAGCCATTATAATGTTGCCGGTTTTAAAACCTTTTAATGCTTATAGTTGATGAATCGGGTATTATTACGAATTAAATGGAAACTCTATTTCGTATGTCTTTCCCGATTTGGCGGGCAAAGTATGTGCACGAAGCCAAGGATTCAGTAATTTCAATATTTTATAACTACTCCCATTCGCTTTCGCAAAATCAGCCAAATTTGAAATGGTGGTATCTACCTTTACTATTCTCGTCTTTATCGGTTTATAGGTATCCCCATTCTGTAAAATATAACCCCATTTATTTGCCGTACTTATCAAATTTTTAAAAGCTAAAATACGATAAACATAACGAGCCGTTTCCTCAGGCAATGCCAGATCATAATAATTATTACTTCCTTGGTAAGTAATCTGAGTATTATATCCTCCCATACCGCAATTATAAGATGCGGCCGCAGCCGTCCACGAGCCGAATTTATTGTATGCCTGCAAAAAGTATTTACATGCAGCAGCAGTTGCTTTTTTCAAATGATAACGCTCATCAACCTCATTATTTATTTCAAGTCCATAAGTAGGTCCAGTGTCTTTCATAAACTGCCAATAACCTTGTGCGCCTGCGGGTGACGACAAATTTTGGAGGCTACTTTCTGCGACACAAAGATATTTGAAATCATCAGGTATCCCATTCAACTTTAGTTCCTGTTCAATAATCGGGAATTGTCTTGATGATAATTTGAGTATGTACATCAAGGAACCATGCATATAGTAATTCATTAGCAGTTCCCGATCCAACCTTTCACGCACCTCCCATCTATCCAATGGAACGGATTCATTAGCGAAGTCCATTGTTGCAGGTATTTGCGGGGCATACCATTTATATTGCAATCGTCCATCTTGCTTAAATTCAACAAGCTCCTCAGCATCATTTGTTTTTTTAAATGCAATTGTTGCAAACACTGACACAGCTATGAGCAATATTCCAATCAAAAATTTAGCTGATTTAGTTTTCAAAACAATCATCGGATTATATTTTACGGATGAAGTTAACTATTAATTGCAAAATAGGTCGACAAAATTTTGTCGACCTATTTGTTTTAAATTTCTATTGTCTTTTGATTTTTACTACTATCGAATGAGCGTCACATCACCTTTCTTTTCGTAAACATTACCGTCTAGGCATCGATATTTAATATAGTAGTTGTAAACACCTAAATCCTGAGGCTTACCTCCATAAGTACCGTCCCATCCTCTATTGTCGCTTGTTGCGCTTTCAAAAACTTCATTACCCCATCTATTTACAATACGGAAGGTAATAATTTCCTGACGTCCGACGGTAACAGGTCGGAATAAATCATTATTGTTATCTCCATTGGGAGTAAATGCAGTCGGCATATAAAGTTCACAGCAAGGTTGAACATTGATGTAAACACTATCTGAATTTAAGCAACCGAATTGATTTTCAACGTCCACACGAATAAATCCAGGAACGTACATTCTATCAGATGCTTGATAAGTATTTTTCACATTGAAATAATAACTTGGTGACCATTTATACTGGAATGTTGAATCATATCTAGTATAGAAGTAAAGTGTATCTCTTGAGCATACTGTACCAGTATAAGAAATTGTATCATTTCCGCCAACTATTTGACTTGTATGAATCGCAATATCCGGTTTATTATTTACCATAAGCGTATCATAAATAGGCAATGAGTTACAAGTCCGGGCAGTTACTACTAATGTAAGTATTTTCTGACCGGGGGTTGACCATTTTACACCATAAGGACCGCCATTCTGTGCTTCATAATCTAGTGTTCCACCATCCCAATTCCAGTTATAATTACTAATATTTGGGGTTGCAGTATCCATCGTAATACTAACAGGGACATTGATACATGCATTCAAGGTTGGGTCAATAACCGCTGTTGGCGCTGGTCGAACAGTAATAGTATCAGATATTTTAGATGTCGCGCAATTTCCATTATTGACATACAAACTGATAATATGATCGCCTGCGGTATTAAATCTATATGTTACTGGTCCTTGACCACCACCGCTTATCAATGGATATCCATCTTCTGACCACCATTTGTAGATATATGATACTGGGGCATTACCATAATAAATAAAGCTAGCGGTATCATATTGACATACATATTTCTTAGTCTGTATGATAATACCATTAGGTTGCTCATATATATATACCGTAACCCTTGCTCTATCACTTTCACACCCATTAATTGTTTGACTTACATAGTAAGTAACCACAGCAGGGAAACCTGTTGGCGGTATTGGACTAATCACACTTGGAACTCCGCCCGCAGAATCTAAATACCATTTTAAATTTGTTCCTTTTGCTACTAAATCTGGATCCTGAAGTTGGCAATAAGTAACTGGAGATGTAACAACTGGTGGAGATGGTTTCAACAATACACTTACTTTAACCATTCCTCTATCACTTGTACAGCCGAAGACTGTTTGTGTGAGATAAAAAGTTGCAGTATTTGGCGTATAAGTAACCATTGTTGGCGCTATCGTATCACCGAATCCGCCGACTGGCACATTATACCAAATAACATGTGTACCATCTGTTATCAATTGACTTGGCGATTCGTATTGACACATATTTTGATTCAATACATTTGGCACTGGGGGTTTAGGGTGTACTATTACAATCACATCCGCGGCAGAAGAGGTAATACCTCCTGAGGTTGCCGTTACATGATAAGTACCGGACAATGATGGGTCAGCATTTGTAAATGTAATTTTAGGTCCTACTCCTGTAAAACCTCCTGGACCAGTCCAATTAAATACTACAGGGGTATCTGCATTACTAAATGCATTCATAACTACCGAGTCATACTGACAAACTTCCAAACGACCCGTAACCGTTGGTTTACCAAATGGTAATATTTTAACAGCATAATCTTGAGTTTCACCATGTGCATAAGTACCGCATGGAGTAACGGACGACAATGAAGTGGTCTGTGCATAAACAATACGCATAGCAGTCCTACCTACTTTGGCTGTAGATGGCACTACAAATGTACCGGTTGCATTCTGAGGATTAGGTTGGAAAGAACTATATGCATTTGCATATACCATCTCAGACACTTCATAAACAGCATTTTGATTAAAGTCTATAAATACCTTTACTGCTCTGCTTCTGCTAAATGTATCACATGACCCTAGTCTAACTGTTAGCGAATATGTGCTACCTGGTTCTAGACTGGTAGGGAAAATCATTCTTGTAGAATCCACATAATAACCAGCAGTTAACCCACATGGTGTACTATTAAACATGGTATTCAATGAAACATTAAGAATTTTCTCTTGTGTAGCATCCAATGATGCAGAAGCACAATCACAACGATAAGCAGGAGCCATGGCCACCAAAACTTTTATAGAAGTATCTTTAAGACCACTCACTAAACAAGTAAGTACACATCGGTAATAGGTGTTAACCGTTTGGCCTTTCGTATTGATGTTAATAAGTGATGTCGATGCTGCACCTAAATTAGTCCAAGGTCCCGTAGCAGATGTAGCTAATTGCCATTGAAAAGAAAGACCAGAATCCAAACTATTGTGGATAAGACTTAATGCAAAACTATCATCTAAAATACAATATGTAAATCCACCGGTTGTATCTCCATTAGCAACTGCTCTACCCGCAGTTGGTTTACCGGTACAAGCATTACGATGGGTAAAAAAAGCGACATTAGGACGACGTTTAATTGTCCCTGATTCCGTAGAACTTGCCAACCCACATATAGTAGATACATCTCCAGCCGAACTGGCATAAGTTCTTGAAACATTGTTTACATTTAAAATAGAATCCCATTGTACTGACGCGTTCGTTGAAAAAGTAGTACCCCCAAAGCAGGTACCTACAACAATATTATCCGTTCCATTCCAATACAATGGTGCGGAAAATCCAAAATTATTCCATCCTAAGTTAGGATAAATTGATAACGCGCCAGAAGAATAACGAAGTGGTAATGTAAGCCAAGGTGCTGCACCTGTGCCAAGCGCTGTTACAGCTGTTGGGGAAACAGTTCCAACATAAAAATTCAAATTTGAATAGATATTAGTAGCATTCAGATTAAGTATTTTGAAACCTAAAGAATCAATCCAGCCTGGTTTTATACCCGCACTAATTAAATCCGATGCATAATACAAATACTGAGCACGTTGCCCCTTATTGGTATTACCAAAAGGAGTTGGGTAAGTTGTACTGGTATTTGCTTGCAATAGGCCAGAACCAACTTTAATCCATTGTGCAGATACTTCGCTATGAATGCTCAGCAACAATACCAATGCACACAACAATTTTTTACCAAATGAATAAAGGTTTCGAGGTGTGGTTATAAGTTTAGTATTCATCTTGATCATATTTTTATACTTTTCAACTTGGGTTAGTAGCCAAATTCGGGTTGGTAGTTAAAACGACCTTAAAATTAGACCGTTTTTTTGAAAAAAAGAAATTACTCGTCAAAACATTTTAATTACTATATATATCCTACTAATCAAAAAAGAGTTATTGTTAATTTTTCTTCACAAAAACCGAATTATACTGTTCGTTACCTGATTTTAAAACACATAAATAAACAGAGACAGGCAATTGTGAAATATCTAATTTTATATTAAGTGGGTCTGCAAAACCTTGTTGCAACATAACTAGCTGACCCATATTGTTATATATCGAAACAGAAGCATCCTTATCTATTCGTACTTGGTCAAGTGCTATATTCAAATCATTTTTCGCAGGATTGGGGAATAACAAAAGCCTTTTATTAGGAACTTGCGTTTCTTCTATACCCAATATAAGTGCTTGTTTATACAGAAATAACCCACCATAAACGTTACCTACAATCATTTCATATTTACCATCTCCGTCAATATCTGCGATTGCAGGTGCAGACATATATGAATTAGCGGGGTTGCCATAATCGAGTATATAAGAATAAGAACTATCCATAATCGGGTAAGTAACTGAAGTATAACCAGCTTGGAAACCTGTGTATCTGAAGATTCTGCCAGAACGGCTACCCATCATCAGATATTCGATACCGGTATTATCCATTTTACCAATAAAAGGTGTGCTATACCCTGTATAAGGTTTACTCGGATCTGACTTCGCCAAACCCAATTGATTATTTGTATATCTAAGATTAATCGTTCCTGAAGCAAAACTTACGTTCTGATAATAATAAATGTAACCTGTTTGGTCTCCAAGAATAAGATCATTATGCCCGTCTTTATTCATATCATAGACTAACGGTACAGAATAGGCACTTGTCTGCACCTTTGCACCCACAGCATCAAGGAGATTTTGAGGAAATGTACTCCAGTTAGGCTGGCTTGTTGAAGACCCTACTGTATTTAGAATATAATCGACAGTACCATCAACATGTCCCAATAACAGATCGTCCATGCCATCATTATCAATATCTCCAATACCAATAGAAATCCCTTTGTATCGTTTTATGGAAAGCCCTAAAAAGTCATTAGTAATGAGAGAAAAGGAAGGATTGCCCGGTGTACTTGTATTCTGAAAGTAGAGTATGCGGGAAATGTACTGACCGGTTGACTTTTCATAGTACCCTTTTGAACCAACAAACAAATCAGGTTTACCATCTTTATTATAATCATACAAAAAAGGGTACGAGCCACTACCAGCATCTATTGCGTTTTCTACTAAGAATGTGTCTGATTGATATTGAAATGAAGGCACTTTATCTGTACCAATATTTTTATAATATTTAATACACTTGTAATCCTCAGACGCAGCATACGAATTTGGTGTAAGAATTAAATCTCTAATACCGTCTTGATTAATATCGCAATGAAAGGCTCCCGCCCACTGAGCAATTTGAACTGTATCTCCCAAGGTTGTCCAAGTAGTGTCCTGAGATACCATACTGTCCTTAGAGCTATATTCTATTCTTCCATTTTTCAGATATACAATTGTATTAAATGCACGATGTCCGTCTAAAACATCGTAGTCTCCATCTCCATCCATATCAATCAAACACGGCGAATTACCGCCATCAGTAACTTTAGCCGTACTGCCTGAACCAAGTTTGAGTAAATAAGAGTTATCACAGGATTGATTTAATGTATGTGTCCGTAAGGCTAATTGTGCCATTTTCCCCCAACACTGATCTCTTACCTTTACTATAATTGAATCTTTAGGTGCTCCTGTCTCTACTTGCGCATTCTGAAACCAAGACATAAAAATCCCATCAACATCATAGGCCAAAAAATCTAAATCACCATCATTATCAACATCTACGATTGCAGGAATATCACCCGGATTAACATAAGCATTTAATGATGCTCCATGAAATTTACTATTGTTATTATAATACAAGTCCTTGTAGAAAGTAAAACACAACTCATTTGAAGAATTATAATAACCTCTGTAGGCAGATATTCCTGCTACTCCTCGTTGAAATAAATCAGGAACGCTATCGCGATTATAATCTTTAAGCACTAAGTAATCATTACAAACCGGAAAATTCTTTGCATAAGAGGGTCGATAACGATAATCTGGATTGCCAGCAGTACCATAATTGATAAATGTCAGTACTTCATATTGGTCTTTCTGAAAAAGAACAAGATCATTTAAACCGTCATGGTTTAAATCCGCAGCTGAAAATTGTGGATTATTTAAACCACCACACCATGCTAATGTTTTTTGTTTACCTGCAGCATTAACAATAATAGACGAGTCCTCAAGATAAACATGACCTTGAAATTGTGCAGAAACATCTAATGTTAACAGACAAAAGCAGCAAAGCGACAAGTAAATAATAATTTTCATAGCGAATCTGTGTATTCTTTTAGGGTGTCTTAACGGAGTGCCTACAAACTCTTAGACGGTAAAAATCTATAAATGGTTGGGTCAAAATGCAAACATCATTTCTTATTTTCGTACTTTAACAATGGCGAATCAGGTTCTTTCAAGAAAACCTTATAAACTTGCTTATCTACAAAGCTGGGGATCAACTTATTAAGCAATACAGCTAATTTTCCTTGCGTAGTCATCACAACGGTTCGTTTCCTCTTTTCCATCGCCGTTGCTATAATATGAGCACATTCCTCCGAACTCATTAATTTTTGTTCCTCGAGTGGTGTTTCTTTCTGAGCAGATCCATTTGCACTCAATGCGGTGTTGCGAATATTCGATGCTGTAAAACCAGGGCAAACCCACATTACATGTACTCCCGTATGAAGCATTTCAGTACGCAAAGATTCCATAAAACCCTGCATAGCAAATTTGGATGATGAATAACCAGTACGCGCTGGCAGCCCCCTATAACCTGCTATAGAAGACACTCCCACCACAATACCCTTATTTTTAAGTATGTAAGGCAAACTATATTTGGTCATATAAACAGTACCCCAAAAATTAATATCCATTAAAGACCTAAGCACATTCAAATCTGCGTCTTCAAACAATGCGCGCATGCTAATTCCCGCATTATTGACGAGCGCATCAATTACAGACCATTTGTTGACTACGGCAGCAACGAAGGCTTTGCAATCTGTTTCAATACTTACATCTGCCCGAAAAAGTAATAATTTATTGTTATCAATTTCTGCAAATTCCTCTTGCAATTTCTGTTCATTTCTGGCGCACAACGCCACATTAGCTCCTTGTGACAACAAAATTGTGGCCAACGCTTTACCTATTCCTGAAGATGCACCTGTTATTATGACTACTTTATCTTTAAAATTCATTTTATTTGCAATGAGGTTCTTCTACAAAACTATAGTATTTATATAGAAGTTGTTTTATAAAAAACACTCCCTATTTTCGCAATTAGAAGTAACAAAAAACATCTTCAACTAACTAAATTTTAGAAAAACTGATGAAAGCATTGATTATAATGGGCTCTCAGAGCGATGAGCATGTAATGAATGAATGCAAAAACTGGCTCAACTGGTTTGGCATAGAAAATACAATGGAGGTAGCTTCTGCACACAGGCAGCCCGACCGTGTACGTGAATTGATGGTAAATGCGCAGGCAAATGGCTATGGCGTAGTAATTGCCGCCGCCGGCATGGCCGCTGCGTTACCTGGCGTGTGTGCTGCATACACTTCATTACCTGTATTAGGTGTACCGCTTGACGGTGGACTCCCCGGAGGTATTGACGCATTATACAGCATAGTACAAATGCCTGCCGGATTGCCTGTAGGTACACTTGCCGTGGGTAAAGCTGGCGCTAAAAATGCTGCAGTATTGGCAGCAAGGATATTTGCATTGTCAGATAAAATAATTGCTGCTAAACTAGAGGAATTCAAAAGTGCAGGTTATAAAATATAGCCTTCGGATTTGAGTCTTGATATAAATATTTCATGGCTCAAATTACTTAGTATTTGTACTACAAACCTTAAAAAAAAACGACATTGACTGAAATAATCATTAATCTCGAAACAGTAAACCCAATTGAATTTGTTGGTGTAAATAATAGCAAATTTGACATCCTTAAAAAAAGATTCCCATCTTTAAAAATACTATCGAGAGGAGCTCAATTAAAGATTTCTGGACAATCCGAAGACGTGGATAATGCGTCGATAAAAATCAATCAGGTGATCAAATATTTGGAACGTAACGGCCATATTTCCGAAAATTATTTTGCACGGATTTTGGGTGACGAAGAACTCGGTTCATTATCTGCAGAGGAGCAATCTTCCGGCGACGTATTGGTTTTTGGTCCAAATGGCAAAGTAATCAGGGCAAAAACTGCAAATCAGAAGCTAATGACCAGCATTTCTGATAAGAATGATATCACCTTTGCTATAGGTCCAGCAGGAACGGGTAAAACATATACTGCAGTTGCACTTGCTGTAAGAGCGTTAAAAAACAAAGCCGTTCGAAAAATAATACTTACAAGGCCAGCTGTGGAAGCAGGAGAAAATCTAGGTTTTTTACCTGGAGACCTGAAGGAAAAAATCGACCCTTATTTACGTCCTTTGTATGATGCGTTAGACGACATGATACCTGTCGACAAACTGACTTATTATATGACTAATAGAGTAATCGAAATTGCGCCATTAGCTTACATGAGGGGTCGAACTTTAGACAATGCATTTATCATTTTGGACGAAGCTCAAAACTCAACAGATCTTCAACTAAAAATGTTTTTGACTCGTATCGGATCTAATGCAAAAGCCATTATCACTGGCGATAAAACGCAGATTGATTTACCCAAAAATATGAAGTCTGGATTGGAGAAAGCAGAACGAATATTAAGTGGGATTGACGGAATAGGATTTATCAAATTAGACGAGTCTGATGTAGTGCGCCATAAATTGGTAAAACAAATTATCCGTGCGTACGATAAGGCCCAAGCAAAGGAAGAGCAAGATGAAGAGGAGGTTAAAGAATTACGTAGGAAGCAGCGGGTTGAATAATTATTTTCAGCTCGCTTATTGACATTTTCAATTTTCTACTTACCTTTAAACGTCAAATATCCACTCATGAAATTATTGAACACCCTACTCTTATCTGCCGCAATCATTACAGTTGTATCGACTACATCATGTACGAAGGATTATACTTGTCAATGTACAATTCGTTATACGGGCGCGGTTGGGATGCCTGACAGTACAGTAAATGAGTATCCGATAAAAGATACAAAAAAAGGAGCAAAAAGTGCTTGTGAAGGCAAATCAGCTACTTATACGAACGGCAGTATAACAACTGTTGAGACTTGCCAATTGTACTAAGCATTGTAAAATACAACAAGAGAAAATTCCTTTGTATCTTATAATACTTAAAATCAATTTCAAAAAATTATTAAAAAACGACAGCAAAATATTTTGCTGTCGTTTTTTAATAATCCCTTAATCAATAATATTATTCTCTGGCTTCTATAGTTATTTCTTTCTATAGTATTTATACAAACGAATTGCGCTCATCAACAATAATATAAAAACAACTAGCCCAACCAAGCCCCACACTAAGCTCATCTCCTGCTTCACTACCACGAGCATTACTATTGCTATCAAAAAAATTGTGGCCAGTTCATTCCAAACCCTCAATTGCTGCGAGCTGTATTTATAAATCCCCTTGCATTGCTGTTTGAAAATATAATGCAGTGAAAAATGATACCCATAAAGACCTAATACAAAAATTAGTTTGAGCAATAACCAACGAAACGATGGATCAAAAAGAGAAGACCACCAACCTGATTGTATCAATACCCATGGACCAAAAATGAGCGTGAGTATAGCCGAGGGCCAAGTAATCCCATACCAAAGACGTTTCATCATCAATGTAAACTGTTCACGCAAGGCATCACGAATTTCAGGCTTTCGGTCAACAACTTCAGTGTTGTAAATAAAAAATCGTGGCATATAGAACATTCCCGCAAACCATGTTACGACAAAGATAATATGCAACGCTTTTAAATATTGATAAGCCATTTTCAGATGATGATGTCTTTAGTTCTTTAAATTTAGTTTACCCATTTTGCAAGTGCTTTTACCCATTCTGGATGAACATTCATACAAGGTATCATTTCATAAGATGTTCCACCCGCCTCCATAAAAATTTCCTTACCACGTATCTCTATTTCCTCCAGTGTTTCCAAGCAATCGCTCACAAACGCAGGGCAAAGAATCAATAATTTTTCAATCCCTTCTTTAGGCATATCTGCTAATCTAAAATCCGTATATGGTTTGAGCCATGGCTCTCTTCCTAAACGGCTTTGAAATGCATAACTATATTTATCCTCCGACACTTGCAATTGTTCACATACAAGTTTCATCGTAGTCAGACATTGATGTCTATAACAAGTGGCATGTGCTTCACTTGCGACCTCACAACAATTACCCGATTGCAAACAATGATTGCCGGTAGGATCACATTTTGTCAAATGCCTTTCAGGAATTCCATGAAAACTAAACAAAATATGATCATAATCTCGTTGTAAATACGGTCTTATATTCTCACTCATTGCATGGATATAATCCACATTATCGAAATAGGGAGCGATAACACTAATTGTAAAATCATAGCCTCCTTTTTTATGAATATCTTGAGCATATTCAACTCCTGTTTCATAGCTACTTTGTGCATAATGAGGATATAATGGCACTAAAATTACTTCTTTAAGGTTAGGCATTTTAGCTTTTAAACTATCATAAGCTTGCTTTGGAGATGGGCTACCATAACGCATAGCCAACTCTATCGGATAATCACTATGAGCCTGTACAGCTGCTTGTAATTGCTTACTAATAACAATAAGAGGAGCGCCTTCATCAGTCCAAATTGTTTTATATGCGTGCGCGGACTTAGGAGCGCGAAATGGAACAATAATACCACGCACCAATAACAAACGAAATAAATAAGAACCTTTGTCAATAACTTTGTCATCCATCAAAAATTCGCTAAGGTATTTACGAACGTCTTTTACAGAAGGAGAATCTGGCGAACCCAAATTCATGAGGATAACAGCTTTTTCAGAGTTTAAATTCATTGATATAAAATGAAGGACGAAATTAGTCGAAAGTTTTGGGAAAGATATTTTTTATTGTCTTTATTTAATAAACGAAATGAGCTTTGTTTTAGATTCACATTCATAGTATTTTTTGGAATATAGCCAAACGAGCCTGTACATTTGTGTTGCTTTTTAGCAATTTAAAACTCATATTTATCATGTCAAATTTTCTTTCGAACTATTGGTGGATACTTGCCATAGTACTACCTCTTATTTTTTCTAAATTTATTCTTCGTGTTTTATTTGGTATGGTTATCGTTCCTGAAAACAGGATTGGGCTTGTCACCAAAAAGTTTGTTTTGTTCGGGTCTGAAAAATCATTGCCGGATGGCAGAATTATAGCAACAAAAGGAGAAGCCGGATTTCAAGCGAAGACACTCGCCCCTGGCCTTTATTGGATGATGTGGCCCTGGCAATATTCTATTGACATGGCAGCATTTACAATTATCCCCGAAGGTAAAATTGGATTAGTCCTTAGCAAAGATGGCGCAGAAATCCCAACTGGAAGAATTCTTGCTCAAAAAGTAGCTTCAGATAATTTTCAAGATGCAACTATGTTCCTTGATAATGGCGGACAGAAAGGCAGGCAATCAGCATTTATCACTACAGGTTCTTATCGTATTAATACTTACCTTTTTGAAGTCGTTATGACTGATCAAATTGTGATTCATGAAAATATGGTCGGTATTGTGACTGCGATGGATGGAGAACCTATTCCAATAGGGCAAATAGCTGGTAAATTTGTTGATAACCACAACAACTTCCAAGACTTCGACCAGTTTTTAAAAAATGGCGGTAACCGCGGTTTACAGCCACAGGTAATGCTTGCAGGGTCTTATTATATCAACGCATGGGCTGTACAAATAGAAGAAACTCCAATGACTGATGTACCAATTGGCTATGTCGGTGTTGTTATTTCATATATTGGTGAAGATGGGAAAGATGTGACCGGAGATAGCTTTAAACATGGCAATATAGTATCTAAAGGACAAAGAGGCGTGTGGATGGAACCATTTGGGCCAGGCAAATATGCACTCAATAAATACACCACAAAACTCGAACCCGTACCAACCACCAATCTTGTACTCAATTGGGCGAACGCTCGAAGCGAGTCTCATAATCTCGACAAAAATCTTTCCACCATTACGGTACGGAGTAAAGACGGCTTCCCTTTCAATTTGGATGTGGCACAAATTATACATGTGCCAGCCAATGAAGCACCAAAAGTAATCGCTCGTTTTGGCAGCATGAGCAATCTTGTTTCACAAGTTTTAGAACCAACTATTGGCAACTACTTCAGAAACTCTGCACAGGACAGCGATGTCATATCCTTCTTAAGTACTAGAAAAGAACGTCAGGAATCAGCTAAAAATCACATAAAAATTGTATTGGATGAATACAATGTAAATGCCGTAGATACATTAATCGGCGATATTGTACCACCAGATTCCTTAATGAAAACATTAACGGATAGAAAGATTGCAGAAGAAGAGCAAAAAACATATCAGACTCAAAAAATGGCACAAGAGCAACGCCAGGGAATGGAGAAAGAAACTGCAATTGCCGACATGCAAAAAGAAATTGTAAAAGCATCCCAAAGTGTCGAAATAGCACAACGCACCGCAGATGCAACAGTAAAAAAAGCAGAAGGAGATGCCACAAGTCTAAAACTAAATGTAAATGCTGAAGCTGAAGCCACCAAAATGCGTGCAAATGCTGAAGCTGAGGCTACTAAAGCACGAGCTGCAGCGCAGGCAGAAGCTACAAAACTGAACGCCAGTGCAGAAGCAGAGAAAATTAGCAAAACAGGTATAGCTGAAGCTGAAAAAATAATGGCAATAGGTAAATCAACTGCAGAAGCATACGAATTGCAGGTCAAAGCAATGGGTGGAGACAATTTCACTAAATACAAAATAACAGAAGAGATTGGCAAAGGCAATATTAAAATCATACCTGACCTTATTGTAAATGGTGGCAACGGGACAGAAGGCAGCCTTAATGGGCTAATGGGATTACAATTGCTTGAAATGATTCAGAAAAAGGCTAAAGACAATGAAGCTTAATTGTCTAGTCGGTCAATAAAAAACCAAGACTATTTTTTATAATATTCTTTTGTTGCAAAGAGCTATTTTTGCGCATCTGCCAGAAAAAAGATGAACTAAATAAATGATGCGTTTTCAAAAGTTTTTAATAACAATGCTTATAAGCATTGGATTCAGTAATGTCCATGCACAAGAATGGCCATCACCAGAGGTGGAACAAATGTACACACAGGGAATGAGCAATTTAGGTCGAGGCAATGCTCAGGAAGCGATCGCTATTTTTCAGAAAACATTGCAAGCTGCTCCAGATAATTTTTTAGTAAAACGCGCTCTTGCAAAATCATATCAGTTGGCCGGAGAAAACGATAATGCCAACAAAGTATTGGCACCAATTTTTGGAAACAATTCTGCGGATGCCGAATGTTACCGAATATCAGCAATGGCATATCTAGGAGATAAGAAAGAAAAAGATGCAAAGAAGGTATTGCAACAAGGGCTTTCCGTCTTTCCTAAGTCCGGGGGATTATACCATGAATTAGGCATACTATATGAACAGCAAAAGGACAATGAAAAAGCGCTAAAAACTTGGCTAGACGGCATTGCCAACGATAATAATTACCACCTCAATTATTATGAAGCTACAATCGCCTATATGAATACGGACGATGTAATTTGGCCAATTATATATGGTGAAATTTTCATAAACAAAGAACCTAACACTCAACGTAGTAATGAAGTAAGAACTTTATTGCTCGATGCTTATAAAAAATTATTTTTCACGCCTTCAAAAAATGTGACAGGTGACTTTACAGATAAAAGAGCGCCACAGACATTTGAAGATGCTGTAAAACAAACCTTCTTAAGCCTCTTTTTTGTTGTATCTGATGGTATCACTACTGAAAATTTGACGATGTTGCGCAGCAGATTCATTATTAACTGGAAGAATAATTATGCTTCCCATTACCCATTCGCTCTTTTCAATTATCAAGAAAATATGATGCAACTTGGCCAGTTTGACGCATACAACCAATGGCTTTTTGGTAAAGCCGAAAACGCACAACAATACAATACATGGGTAAACACATTTAATGAAGATCTATTATCCATGGACAAATACAGAATAGCGAAACCACTACAAATTGCTAAAGAAGAAAATTATAATAAGCAGCTATTTCATAAAAACATGTTCAATACCAAAACTGAAAAAGACACAAAACGTTAAAACTTGAAATAAATAACTTAGCTACCGCCAATAAAAGCGTAATACACTACTTTTGCCCTTCTTGAAATATTTTATAGCATCATGCCATATCAAACAAAATCATTTTTAATTGTTCGCCATATAAAAACAATTATTCTTTGTACTCTAACAATATGTGCTTCCTTATCTACGTTCGCACAAGAAGACCAAAGTGCCGACAAAATCATTGTCAAAGTAGGTAAAGGCAAAATCATCCTGCAATCAGAGTTGGAAATCAACATGGCGCATTATAAAGCAGAGAATCCTGATATAACGGATTCCTTTAAGTGTGCCTTATTACAAGAAATGATTTTCCAAAAAATATTAGCAGAACAAGCGGAACGAGACAGTTTAATTGTATCGGACGAAGAAGTTGATGCCAATATGGAAAATCGTTTGCGCCAATATATACAAATGGCGGGGTCTCAAGAACGTCTAGAACAACAAATGGGCAAGACTGTTTTTCAAATGAAAAATGAAAACAGAGATGCGATCAAGGAACAATTGGTTGCAGACAAAATGAAAAACCAAATATTGAATGCAGTAAAAATCACACCTTCGGAAGTCAAAAAGTACTTCGACAAGATTCCTGTTGATAGTCTTCCGTATTTACCGGCTAGTGTAGAGGTGGGGCAAATTGTTCTGGATCCCCCAATAAGCCCAGAGCTGGATAATTATGCCAGAACCAAGCTTGAGGATATACGCAAACAAATAACTGTTGAAAATAAAAGTTTTGAAGCTTTAGCAGGTCTTTATAGTACAGATCCCGGCAGTAGAGATAATGGCGGTGACCTTGGGATGGTAAGCCGAGGAGACATGGTTCCTGAATTTTCAGCTGCCGCATTCAAATTACAAAACGGTGAAATTTCTCAAATAGTTAAAACTAAATTTGGTTATCATATTATACAAATGGTTGGTCGAAAAGGTGAACAAGCACACCTTAGGCATATATTGATCCGACCAGAACGTAGTTCAGCTGATTTCAAATCGGCATTAGTAAAGTTAGACAGCATACGAGCAGAACTCCTGAGCAGCAAAATAACGTTCCCAATTGCCGTTGGCAAATATTCTACAGATGAGAGCAGCAAAATGATGGGAGGAATGTTAGGCAATCCTCGCACGGGCAGTACACAACGACAAATTCAAGAATTAGACCCTTCAATGGTATTGGTATTAGATAGCTTACAACAAGGCGGCTACTCACAACCACAAATTTATGCTGATCCGCAAACAGGAGATAAATCCTGCCGTATTGTTTATTTAAAATCAAGGACACAACCTCATAAAGCAAATTTGCACGATGACTATGGAAATATTCAAGATGTAGCATTGAAGCAAAAACAAAATGAACGCCTAAACAATTGGTTAGCCGAAAAACTCCCTAGCTATTATATAAAAATAGACAAAGAATACCAATCATGCCCAGAATTAGCACCTTGGGTAGCATCTATGAACAAGAAATAAAAGTCGTTAAGAAATATTGAGTAAAAATGTTGAAATGAGTGCAAAACTTGTTTCAACATTTTTCATTATATGTATCTCTTAATCATTAAAATTGAGCTTACTCTTCGCGAAATAAATCGCGCTCCAATATTTCCATATTAATAATATCAACGGCTTCAATAAAAGTGGGAGCATAATTGAGCCGATCAATCGCATCAGCATCCTTTATTTTATTAAGTATTTCCGTGTTTAAATTAGTTAACACAAAAGAGTGTTCCATCTCATACATATCAGCAGTAAACGAGATCAAAGATTCAAACGCATCCATATTGGCAGTTTTACAATTGGATAAGTCAACAATGAAATTCTCACTGCCGTTTTCGTACAATATTTTACATTTCACTGCCAATAAATCTGACACATTAGCATCAAGTATCGCCGATTCTGGCGTGATGAGGGTATAATTATCTTTGGCATCAATTTTGAACTCCATAAAAAGTATTGAAGATTTTTATTCTAAAATACAAAAATAGACATAGGAGAGAATATTTGGTTAAAATGGAAACAAATCATTACAACTAAGTCATTTATCCCTAACTTTAACAATATTAAAAAGACATTAAATGGATTCCAATTTCTCACCAAAGGTAAAAGAGATTATCACCTACAGCCGCGAAGAGGCTTTGAGGCTAGGAAATGATTTCATCGGAACAGAACACCTTCTGCTAGGTCTTTTGCGCGAAGGCGAAGGCTTGGCAATAAAAGTATTACAAACAATGAATGTTGACATTTTCAACTTGCGCCATGAAGTAGAAAATGTAATTAAAGAAAAAAGTAGCAAGTCACTTGAAAACTTAAATAGTTTACCTCTTACCAAGCAGGCGGAGAAAGTAATTCGCATTACTGTACTTGAGGCTCGCTCACTCAAGAGCGCATCGGTGGATACACAGCATTTAATGCTTTCTATTTTGAAGAATAAGGAAAATCCAGCCACTAATATTTTACAGCAACATAATGTAAACTATGAAAACTTCAAAAATGAACTAAATATCTTACAAGGCAATACCCCTAATGCCGATTTCGATAGCGGGCAAGGCCCAGATGATTTTGAAGACGATGAAGAACGTAAGCAATATCAACAACGCAAACAAGGATCTACGGGTGCAGCAGGAGCCACTAAATCAAAAACTCCGGTATTGGATAATTTCGGTCGTGATATTACACGACTTGCAGAGAGTGGAACATTAGATCCAATTGTGGGAAGAGATCAGGAGATAGAGCGCGTATCGCAAATATTGTCTCGTCGAAAAAAGAACAATCCAATTCTTATTGGAGAACCAGGCGTTGGTAAAACAGCGATCATAGAAGGTCTTGCGTTGCGTATCGTTCAACGAAAAGTATCTCGGGTATTGTTCGACAAACGTGTGGTGAGTTTAGATTTGGCTGCTCTGGTAGCCGGCACTAAATACCGCGGGCAATTCGAAGAACGCATGAAAGCTATAATGAATGAGCTTGAAAAAAACAGAGATGTCATCTTATTCATTGATGAAATACATACGATTGTTGGTGCCGGTGGTGCCAGTGGTTCGTTAGATGCATCCAATATTTTCAAACCGGCATTAGCTCGTGGCGATCTTCAATGTATTGGTGCTTCTACACTTGATGAATACCGTATGTACATTGAAAAAGATGGTGCACTGGATCGTCGTTTTCAAAAAGTATTGGTAGAACAACCAAGTATTGAAGAAGCAATTCTCATTTTGAAAAATATTCAATCAAAATACGAAGACTTCCATAATGTAACGTATGATGACGATGCGATTGAAGCTTGTGTAAAACTCAGCGATCGATACATGACAGATCGGTTGTTGCCGGACAAGGCTATTGATGTTTTGGATGAAGTTGGTGCAAGGGTGCATCTGAAAAACATCAATGTCCCTCAAAATATCATTGAACTTGAAGCTCAAATAGAGGAAATAAAACAAGAGAAAAACAAAGTAGTAAAAAGCCAGCGCTTCGAAGAAGCTGCGTCTTTGCGCGACAAAGAAAAACGCCTTGGCGAAGAACTTGAAAAAGCAAAAGCAGCTTGGGAAGAAGACTCAAAAAGTAAGCGCTACCCTATTCACGAAGAAAACATTGCAGAAGTTGTAAGCATGATGACAGGGATTCCTGTAATGCGCATGGTAGAAGCCGAAAGCGCCAAACTACGTCGCATGAACGAAGACCTAGCAGGTGCCGTAGTCGGACAAGATGATGCTATCTCTAAAGTTGTAAAAGCAATTCAACGTAACCGAGTGGGGTTAAAAGACCCCAGAAAACCGATTGGCTCATTTATATTCTTAGGACCTACCGGAGTTGGTAAAACGGAATTAGCTCGCTGCTTAGCTCGATACATGTTCGATAGTGACGATGCGTTAATTCGTATTGACATGAGTGAGTATATGGAAAAATTTTCGCTCACTAGGTTGATCGGCGCACCTCCAGGATATGTTGGCTATGAAGAAGGGGGACAATTAACGGAAAAAATTCGTCGCAAACCATACAGTGTGGTCTTGTTTGATGAAATTGAAAAAGCGCATCCAGACATTTTCAACATCTTATTACAAGTATTAGATGATGGGCAGTTAACTGATGGGCTTGGAAGAAAAGTAGATTTTAAAAACACACTTATCATTATGACCTCTAATATAGGGGTTCGCCAATTGAAAGATTTTGGTGATGGTGTAGGTTTTGCTACTTCTGCAAAACAATCAACAGTAGAAGAAAGCGGAAAAAGCGTTATCGAAAAAGCGCTCAAACGTACATTCTCTCCTGAATTTCTCAATCGAATAGACGATGTCATTATCTTCAATTCATTGGTACAAGAAGACATCAACAAGATCATTGACATTATTATGAAAGGTGTGATCAAACGCTTAAATACACTTGGATTTACATTGTCATTGAGCGATGCCGCAAAGAAATATATCGCAGAGAAAGGTTACGACCAACAGTTTGGAGCAAGACCTTTGCATAGAGCTATCCAAAAATATCTGGAAGATCCATTGGCAGAGGAAATACTTAATCACACGATTGCTAATGGTGATTTAGTGACCGCAGATTATAGTGAAGCAGAAGCTAAAATTGTATTTACAATTACGCATTCATCTCCGCAAACAGAAGAACAAAGTAGTAAAGATTAATATAGCTTTCTACTCATAGAAATAGGGCTGAACAATATTGTTCAGCCCTATTTAATTTAATTAAATTCATTTTGTACTCAAACCGCGTCATTAAAATAAGCCCAAACAACACGCGCTTTAGAAGCACCTATAACTCTTGTAAGCTCACGTTCAGTAAGCAATTTAATGTTTTTGACAGAACGAAATTCCGTAAGTAATTCAGTAGCCGTTTTTTCACCAATGCCAGGTATTGCTTCCAATTCATTCTTAAAAGTACCTGCACTACGTAGTTGCCGGTGAAAGGTAATCCCGAAACGGTGCACTTCATCTCTAATTCGACGAACAAGTAAATGTGCCGCACTATCATAAGGAAGCTGTAATGGATTTTTATCACCAGGGAAGAAAATAGATTCTTCTTTTTTTGCAAGACCAACAACGGTCATTTCAGACAATAAGCCCAAGCGGTCAATACTCTTCAATGCCGCCCCCAATTGCCCTTTACCACCATCTATAATAACTAATTGAGGCAATGACCTTTCTTCATCGAGCAATCGCTTATATCGACGGTAAACGACTTCACTCATGGATGCAAAGTCATCAATACCAACTACTGTTTTTATTTTGTAATGACGATAATCTTTATTGGCGGCAACACCATTTCGAAAACAAACCATTGCTGCTACAGGATAAGCACCCTGAAAATTAGAGTTATCAAAACACTCAATATGTATAGGCAAAGCAGGTAAATGCAATACTGATTGTAATTCGATCAACGCTTGCATTTCTTGCTCTTCAGTAGCAGTATCAAGTAGCAAAGCATTTTTCTTCTTTATCTCTGAGCGAAATATTTCAGCATTTTTCAAACTCATATCAAGAAGCTTTTTCTTATCACCAGCCTTTGGAATCGTTAAGTCAAGCGATTCATCTGGCAAATCAATGATGAAAGGGGCTATTAATTCTTTAGAAACACTGTTATATTTTTCGCGCAATCGTGCATAAGCAATTGCTAATATTGCAGCCTCTGTTTCTTCTATTTTCTGCTCTATCTTTATTGTGTTTGCATAAATAATAGTCCCATTACTCAGCATCATATAATTGACATAAGCAGCTTGTTCATCGCGCACTATTGTCACTACATCTACATTACCCAAATGAGGGTTAACCACAGTAGATTTGCTTTGGTACTGTTGTAATGAAGCTATTTTTTGCTTTATTATTTCGGCTTTTTCAAACTCCATTTCCGATGCCAATTGCATCATTTCGTCTTTCAATTCTTTAAGTACTTCTGATATATTGCCTTTGAGTATATGTCGTATGTATTGCAGTTTTTCATTGTAATCTTCTGATGTTTGCAATCCTTCGCAAGGGCCTTTACAGTTACCCAAATGATATTCGAGGCATACTTTAAATTTACCCTTGTTAATATTCCCTTCCGAAAGATTAAGACTACAATTGCGCAAAGGAATATTTTCTTTAATCAAATCCAACAATTCTCGAGCAATAACCACACTGGTAAAAGGACCGATATACTCCGATCCATCACGTATAACATGACGTGTAAAAAAGACACGAGGGAAACGTTCCTTTTTAATAACAATATAAGGATATGTCTTATCGTCTTTGAGTTCAATATTGTATCGGGGCTGATAATGTTTAATAAGGGAATTTTCAAGCAAAAATGCATCATGCTCTGAGTCTGTTACTGTAAATTCAATATGATGAATATGAGTAACAAGCAGTTGTGTCTTTCTATTATCATGCGTTTTATGAAAATAAGAGCTGACGCGCTTGCGCAAGTTTTTAGCTTTACCAACATAAAGCAATTCGTTATTTACATCATAATATTTATAACAACCAGGCTGGCTGGATATGCTGGGTGATATGGCGCTAAATTCTTCTTTCGTCATGCTGTTTTACTTTCAAACACATTTTTTGCCTACATTTTATTTACCAGCCTTACACCTATAGAAACTTGTATTGAATGACAAAATCCTTAGTCCTACCTAGTAAGGGATTGTCGTGCTCTTGTATTTGAATAATATGTGCCGGCGAATAAAAGAGTTTTTTACTTTGATTATTCCAGAAAGTATTCTTCTGTGTTTCAATATAAATACTCCTTATTTTATCATTATAAAGATCGGCTGCAATCTGCAACTTTTGAGTAAACAATTTAGGATCCTTTGCCTGATAAGAAAATGTACGTGTTTCAGTCGTGTTTTCATCAAACATAGTAAAGTCGTATTGATCCAAAAATTTAGGATCGCTAATATCCGCTTCAAAAAATATTTTGAAAATTTGCCCCCACTCTACATTCAATGCCGACACAAGACAACTATCTGTTTTACCATTAAGTGTCACCATTTTATTCAACACATAAGGTTGACCCCTATAAATATGCCACTGATCCTGTACAAAACCATACAACGAAAAATAAGTACCCTGAGTCGTATCTGGCTTTGGTTTTTCCATATTTTTCTTACAAGCCAACAGGCCGCTAAATACTATTAGAATAAAACAAAATGGCAATAAAGATTTCAGCTTATGAAACATCGTAAAAGGGTAATCTAATTTTTAATTGTAAAAATGAATGCTAAACACGTCGAACGGCAATTGATGCAAAAATATAAAATAGTACAACACCAAGTAAGCCACCTATCGCGTCTGCAAAAATATCCATTAGGTCTTTACTTCGGCCAAGAAATTTAAGCTGCCCTTGCAATTCTTCTACTAACCAGCCCAATAAGCACCCTATTGCAAACCAATAAAATAATTGTACGAGTCGTCGGGTAGGATAAACCAATAGCCACAAAAAAGTAAAACCTCCAAATAAAATAAAATGAACCCATTTATCGGCGAATGGCACTTTAATATTGGGGATGTCGTTACCCGGGATAAAACAAGCAATAAAAATGAGCAAAGTCCACAGGATAGCTGCAAACTTTGCTCGTTTTTTATATTGGGAACGGGCAGTAAACAAATACCACATGTTCATCTTTAATAATTAAGCGCCAACAAGTGCTTGGTAAGCAGCGGCATCTAGCAATTCTGATGTTTCAGCAACGTTAGTAAGTGTCATTTTCACCATCCAACCCTTTCCATAAGGATCCTGATTAACAAACTCCGGATTGGAATCTAATTCAGGGTTTACTTCAGTAATCGTACCAGAAATAGGTAAATAGAGATCAGAAACAGTTTTTACAGCTTCTACCGTTCCAAAAATATCATTTGTTTGCAATGCTTTACCTTTTGAATCAACATCGACAAATACGATATCGCCCAATTCGTGTTGCGCAAACTCTGTGATACCTACTGTCGCAGTATCACCTTCAATTTTGATCCATTCGTGATCTTTCGTGTACTTTAATGCTTCTGGGAATTGCATAATAAATATAATTTGAGCCGTAAAATTAGTTGAATTTGATTGAAAATCACAATGCACATAGAAGATTCCCTAAATTATTAATCACCACTTAATCTACCTCCATAAAAAAACACCCATACTTGCTCCTTCAATATTCTCCCCAATACCACCTTGAGTAGCACCTCCTTCATCATTTCCCCTTTTAGTAACGCTTAAATATCCAGACACCACTGTTGTTCCATCTATTGTCTTCGCGACAATACTGTATCGATGACCAGATAAGATATCCAATGTCAACGCATTTGTAATTAATATTGGATCTTTTACCGAAAGCGGCTTATCAGGTGTTGCTCTAAGATATGGGAGTGTACCTTTGAAATTTCCATCAACATACAATTGCAAGGGTATTTCGCTGGCACTATCAATGGAGTAAAAATAGCCTTTAAATAAAGTTGTACTTTCCTTTTTACAACCTATAGCTGTAATGAAGCATAAAATGATGATTGAGACGGATTTGAGTAGGTTTTTCATAAATTCTGTTTTTCTATTTTTTACTTAAACGAAGTTGTATATTTTTTATTGCTTTTATCATTACTTCAAAATATCCGGAGCATTAAAATAAAACCGAAAATCATTGGTTTTATTCAATAAATAAACCCTTGCAAAACATATTATAAACTATTCATCGAAAACACTAAATTTGCTACCCTTTTAAAAACCAATTCCATTGCAATTAAAATCGCTCGAAATAAAAGGATTTAAGTCTTTCGCAGACAAAACCCTGATCATGCTTGACCATCCCATTACAGGAATAGTTGGTCCTAATGGCTGTGGCAAATCTAATATTGTGGATGCCATTCGCTGGGTGATTGGCGAACACAAAATAAAATCATTGCGTTCCGACAACCTAGAAGACCTTGTATTTAACGGTTCGCGTACCAGAGCCGCATCAGGAATGGCAGAAGTATCTTTGACGTTTGAAAATACTAGAAATCTTTTGCCGACAGAATTCACCACTGTTACCATTACCCGTAAGTTCTACAAAAATGGAGAAAGTGAATATAGACTCAACGATGTAAGCTGCCGTCTTAAAGACATTCATAATCTATTTTTAGATACTGGTGTAAGCAATGACTCGTATGCCATTATAGAGTTGGGCATGGTAGATGATATTATAAAAGATAAAGAAGGTTCTCGTAGAAGAATGCTCGAGCAGGCCGCAGGGATCTCTATTTATAAAACGAGAAAAAAAGAGGCCAAACAAAAACTGGAAGGAACAGAGCAGGACTTGTCGCGTATCGAAGATTTATTGTTTGAAATAGGCAATAACCTACGGACGCTGGAAAGTCAGGCAAAAAAAGCAGAGCGTTATTTCCAAATAAAAAATGAATACAAAATCGTCAGTATTGAGCTGGCAAAAGCATCGCTAGAAGACTTCAACGACCGATATAAAGGGCTTAACGAACAACACGACAAAGAACTTGACCGCAAAATTGCAATCGAAGCTACAGCTGCTACTGGTGAAGCAGAAATTGAAGGTGATAAAGTAAAGCTAGTAGAAAAAGAAAACGAATTAAGCCGAATGCAAAAGCAATTCAATGAATTGCAGAGCCGAATTGTTCAGCTTGAGGGTGAAAAGAAATTAGCTTCTCAAAGATTAGAATATTTACGTGAACGAGAAAAAAACCTGAATCATTTTTTAGCCGGAGCGGACACGCAATTAAATCAATTACAAGCAGCAATTGCCGAAGCAGACCAACAAATAAATGATGAAAACAATACGCTTCAAGAAACACGTGCACAACTGGAACATTTGCATGAAATGGTGGCAGATAAGCAAGAGGTATTTGATGACAAGAAAAAAATATTAGAAGGGTTACGTAATGAAATGTTACAAGACCAACGTCGTCAATTTGATGCAGAGAAAAAAGTTGCTGTTGCCGATTCTTCTGTAATGAATATGCAACGCAGCATATTACATATACAAGAAGAAATTGCACAAAGAGGAAATCAAATAGCACAAATAAATCAGGAAAAGGCAAACTCCACTTTAGAGCAAGAAGACAAACATGCAGCTCTGATTGACATGCAAGAAAAGCATGAAACAATCAAAAATAAAATACTCGAAAATCAAGGTCAGGTAGAACAATTACGCACAAAACTGATTAATGAGAATAGGACTTTGGATGCTCGAAAAAATGAACATGACCTATTAAAATCTTTGGTAGAAAGTCTCGAAGGTTATCCGGACAGTATCAAATTTTTGAGCAAGAATAAAGAATGGAATAATAAAGCTCCATTATTATCCGATGTTTTTGTTGTACAGAATGAATTCAGAGCTGCACTTGAAAATGTGCTAGACAACTACTTGAATTACTATTTAGTGGATAATATGAATGAAGCTGCAAAAGCGATTCATTTACTAGAAGCCAACAAGAAAGGGAAAGCAAATTTCTTTGTGCTCGATTATTTTGCAAAACATAATAACGCAAGTAAGCAAATTTTTGAAATGCCTGGTGTAGTTTCTGCACTAAGTGTATTGAATGTTGATGAGCAGTACGAATCACTTGCCCAATATTTGTTAGGACATGTCTATATTTCGGATAATGCAGATGCGCTTCTCGCCACTGAATTGCCCGAAGGAATTGTGTTAATCGAAAAAACAGGTAAAATACTTCGGGGTAATTATACACTCAGTGGTGGATCTGTTGGATCATTTGAAGGTAATAAAATTGGACGAACCAAGAATCTGGAAAGGCTTGTAAAAGAAATTGAGACACTTACCGCATCTACAACTTTACTGCATAACCAAATTTCAGAAACTCAAAATTTAATTGCAGGCTTTAACCAAGAGCTAAACGACAAAGCAATTGAACAAACCAAAGCAGAGCTGAATAAACTGAATAATCACATACTCAATTTAACTAATCGTATTGAGAATTTAGAGCATCTGAATGCCGCCGGTAACAAAAGATTAAATGAGCTTCAGGAACAATTGGCAGACACTCAAGATAACATTAATGATACAAGGAATGAATTAGATGAAATTATTGTTGCGTTCAAAGCACTACAACAACGCATACAAAATGCCGAAGCAGATTTCAAAGCGGTAGAGTTGGATTTCAACATGGCTTCACAACAATACAATCAACAAAATATTCATTTTCTTAAACAACAGGGAAAGTTAGAGAGCTTACGTCAGGAATTGAATTTCCGAAATACAAAATTAGAAGAATTAAAAACACAGATTACCACAAATAAAGAGCAACTCAAAGAAGCATCAGCACAAATCAGTGAAACGTCCGGCAAATTGAACTTTGGAGATACTGAGCTTTATGACATGCTTAAGAAAAAAGAAGCTGATGAAAAAGTACTTAGTGAGACTGATCGGTTGTTTTATGTATTTCGCAATTCAGTAAGTGAGCGTGAAGGGGCACTCAATCAAAAACGCAGAGAAAAAGAACAGGCAGACATAATACTCAATGGCATTAAAGATAAACTCAACGAAATGAAACTGCAATTAGCAGGACTGAAAGAACGTTTGAGTGTAGAATTCAAGGTGGATCTTGAAGAAATATTAGACCAGCCAAGAGAAGGTGAACAGAGTGTAGAAGAGCTAAGTAGTGAGGCCGAAAAAATGAAAAAACGCCTCGAAAATATGGGCGAGGTAAACCCTACGGCCATCGAAGCATACACAGAGATGAAGGTACGTCATGACTTTATTGTAGAACAAAAAACGGATTTGGTTAATGCCAAAGACTCTCTTCTTGCCACAATCGAAGAGGTAGAAATGACAGCCAACAGTAAGTTTAAAGAGACCTTTGATTTAGTGCGCGAAAATTTCAAAGAAGTCTTCAAAGCATTGTTTACGGAAGAAGATACCTGCGACCTACGCCTTACCGATCCTGATAATGTGGCAGATAGCGGTATAGAAATTTATGCACAACCTAAGGGTAAACGACCAAGTACATTGACACAGCTTTCTGGTGGCGAAAAAACGCTGACATCAACAGCATTTCTTTTTGCTATTTATTTAATAAAACCGGCACCGTTCTGTATTCTTGATGAGGTAGATGCTCCGCTTGACGATGCGAATGTGGGTAAGTTTACACAAATGATTCGCAAATTCAGTGACAATTCTCAATTCATTATTGTTACACACAATAAGCAAACCATGGCTGCTGTAGATGTCATTTATGGTGTAACCATGCAGGAATTAGGAGTCAGTAAATTAGTTCCTGTAGATTTCCGGAGTCTGAACTAAACGAATATTTTATACAATAAAGGCAACTCATGAGTTGCCTTTATTGTTGTATCGTGTTACTTTAAGTTAACTATTATAGACCGAAATTGTAACCTATAGAAATAGCAAATCCAGCATTTTTTTCAGAGTTATCTTTATTTCCACTTGGCATATTATTTGTCAAACCAATACCATATTGAGCACGTGCGTAGAAATTATTGGACAACATGTAACCTACATTAATGTTGATACCCATATCCAATGGTTTTATGTTGTCATTAGTTTTGTCTGTACCGACTTTTAAAGTTACTGATTCATCTTGCCCTGTAATTGGATTTTTATATTTTGTCTTACCTCCCAAACAATAGCCTATATAAGGTCCAGCTCCTATAAAGAACCGATTTCCACCAGCTTCACCAGTCATATAATTAAGATAAAACGGGATCTCCAAATAATTCAACGTTGCTGTAGATTCCAGAACCACTGTTCCCGATCCAAGTGTTTCATTTGTAGTTTTCCCACCTTTATCAGAATAAAATATTCCACCTTGAAGATGAAGTTGTTCAAGAATTGTCAAATCAAGATTTGCACCGATTCTGAACCCTGCTTTCAAATTAGCTTTAACTTTTTCCCCATCCGACTTTGTTGGAACATTTGTCATTTGGAAACCCAATTCTGGAGCTACAGACAATTGAGCAAAGGCTGTTTGCGTAATAAATGCTGCTGATGCAAATAAAAATAGTTTTTTCATGTTTGTTTAAAATTTGACACAAACTTAATATCTTTTAATACTAAAAAAAATATTTTAGCTTATTTTTTCAACACGTATTTCAATCGCATTATTTGTATTAATAGCTATTGGAACGAGAAAGATATTACAGACAATAGCATCAATTTTATAAAAAACAACAACCCAATTTAATAATTACATTCAGTGTGATTTAAGCAAACTTTGGTATATAGTTGCATATTGTTCTACTCCTTTCCCCAAATCAAAATAATCAATGCAACCTTTTCGAATTTCAGCAGGATGATTCATTTCTGTTTTGAGCCTATTCATCACATCTGTGTATCCTTTTTCATCAAAACTATGCACCAATTCACCAGAGCTGTATTTATTGATTATAAAATCAGAATCACCGACACCTGCATTACAAATAACAGGAACACCCATTGCCATTAACTCTCCTTGTTTTACCGGAGAAGACGCTTTTTTGGAGTATGCATTTTTGATAAAAAACAAACCAAAATCCATCAAAGAAATATAATAAGGCATCTCAGCACGATTACCTGTGATGATTCTTATTTTCTCAATATCAATATGCAGTTTGCGTGCTTCTTCATGAATGAGTTCTTTGGGCTCGTTCGAAACGAAAAAGAAAATCGTATCCGGATGCTGTTGCAGCCAAAATTTAAAAAAAGAAAGCATCTCTGTCAATAAATACCACGTGCCTAAAGAGCCCACATATCCAATGATCAATTTGTCTTGGGGTAAATCAGCTTTACGCCGAAGCGCCTCTAGCTGCGATTGCTTCAACTGTTCGGGATTGAATAATTGCATATCAACACAGCATGGGATGACACTAATAGGTACAGTAGGGATGCTCCAGCTTTCTATTTCATTTTTAGCAGCATAAGTAAGTGAAACTATAGCATCAGCTTCTCCTAGGAATTGCTTTTCTTTAGTTTTAAAATAATTATAGACTTTTTTATACAATGGATTATTGAGCTTCCAAAGTCCACCATCTACACGCTCATCAGCCCAAAATCCACGCATATCGAAGATGAAAGGAATTCGATATTTTTGTTTCATCCATTGACCTACCAAGCAAGAAATATAACTACGGCAATGAACAATATCGAAGGAGATTTTTTTATGTAAGGCAGCAGCTTCTTTTTTTAGTCTTTTAACATCTTTAATTGTAGAAAGTATGGGTGGCTTCCTTGTATACATTATGGGTTGCCAATTGATATGGTGCTTAGTACATATCGATTGAATCACTTCTTTATTCTGCCAACGTTCTTTCTTTTCACAGCTCAACAAAGTAATATTGTATCCTAATGCAGCAAGCCCTGCTAAATAAGGTAGCACCTGACTTTGACCAAGGGGGTCTGTCATTCCATCGTAGGAAATAAAAAGGATATTTGATTTGTTAGACATTAGCTATAATTAGTAGTTCTTGACTTTTGAAAATTGCTCTTTAAATTTTAAAAAAGTGCCATCGAACTTCAATAAAGAAAAACTGTCATCCGTATGTTGCTCCGAAAGAAAATTAATTCGATTTAAAATACCACCAATGTAACACCAGCAATACCCAAACTCGATTATATAAATAAGTTTTACCCGCAAAATAATCTTTAACTAATGTAGCAACATATTCACTATTTACAAAGCCAGCTTGCTGAACCTTTTCTGTGCTGAGATATTTATCCAATAGTGGTTTCAATTCATTACTTAACCACTTATTCAAAGGAATTGCAAATCCTCTTTTGGGGCGTTCGAAAATATGGCGCGGCACCATTTCATACAAAGTCTTTTTCATCAAGTATTTAGTGCCATATCCTTCTCTTATTTTGAGTGATAAGGGGATGTTTAATGCAAACTCAACAATCTCCTTATCCAATAAAGGCACACGAGTTTCTAATGAATAATGCATGCTGGCACGATCCACCTTGACTAATAAATCATCTTTGAGATAATGATCGACATCCCAAAATGCCTGACGCTCTTGTGCTGTACCTTTATTAGGCAGTTGATTCAATGATGTAAAATCAAATGATAAATCAGGCACCAATTGTTGCAACTCCTGCTCCCCAAAAAAATATTGCTCCTGAGAAAAAATATGGCTGGGGATACGATTTGCATCAGGATAATTAAATAATTCCCCGGCTCGTTGGAATCTTTCATTCATCATTTTACTTGCGAAATGCAAAGGCTTCCTGAGCAATTTAATTTTAGGATCATCTAATCGCTTTGCCCACGTGTACATACCATAACCTTGAAAGAATTCATCACCTCCATCACCAGAAAGCGTCACGGTAACTTGCGCTCTTGCAAGTTTAGACACAAGCATTGTTGGGAACGCAGACGAGTCTGCAAATGGTTCATCATAAACATCAATAAAGTCAGGGATTAAACCCAATACGTCATCCAGCTTCACTTTAAATAAATGATGCTGTGTGTTTATATGTTTTGCGACCTGATCTGCATATTGTGATTCATCAAATGCAGCTTCCTCAAAACCGATACTAAATGTATTTATTTTGCCAGGATTCAGTACAGATGCAACCGCACTCACAAGACTGGAATCAATACCGCCACTTAAAAAAGTACCTAATGGCACGTCACTGATCATTTGCCTGTTTACCGCAGCAAAAAGTTTTTCTTTGTATAACTTGAGCGCAGTAGCTTCATCGTTAATCGGATTACTCAAATAATAATCTTCAGCATTCCAATACTTCTGTTGTGTCCAATGATTCGTTTTAATATCCAATACAGCATAATGTGCAGCGGGAAATTTTTCAACACCTTCATAAATAGTCATTGGCTCTGGAATATAGCCTAAATGCAGAAAATACGGGATTGCTGCGTTATTAATTTTGAAAGGTGTTTGTTGACTTCTTGTAGAAATTATCGCTTTAAGTTCTGACGAAAATAACAATTGAGTTTTACTTCGTTGAATAAATAGTGGTTTGATGCCTAATGGGTCGCGACAAAACCAAAGTCTTTCTTCTATCGTATCATATATAGAAAACGCAAAAATTCCGTTAAGCCAAACAAAACTCTTCGCTCCAAATGCAGCAAATAATTCTATAATTACTTCGGTATCTCCATTCGTTTTCCAATCAAAATCGGGAAGCCTAGTTTTGAGTTCTTTAAAATTATATACCTCTCCATTGTATATGATCACATACCTACCATCCGAAGAATTCATCGGTTGATTAGCCACCTCTGATAAATCAATTATACTTAAACGTCTGTGACCCAAAAAAATTTTTTTAGATACCGAAGTATAATACCCTCCTGCATCAGGCCCTCGATGAAACAGCGTGTCGGTAGCCGTTTTCATTCGATCATTTTCCACTCCGTCTTGAACGTAAGCCCCTGCTATACCACACATGAAGTTTACTATTTACCCCAATTATTTAAAATCCTTCCAATTCCTTCTTTATATGGCAATAAATCCCGCCCGAGTAATTCCCTCATTTTTTCATTATCAGGTTGACGTCTAGTCATATCACCATCTTTAAGCGGCGCTAGGTAAACTATTTTAGATGAAGAGCCAGTCAGTTCAATGATGGTCTCCGCTAATTCTTTAATAGTAATGACTACATCTGATCCAATATTATAGACTTCATTTTTATAATGCTCCTCAAAAAGCGTCTTTAAACAAGCATCAATATTATCATCTATATAGCAAAATGTTCGGGATTGTGAACCATCTCCATAAATTGTAATATCTTGATTTTTTAATGCTGCTTGAAGAAACTTTGACATTACAAAGTCAGGACTTTGCTTGGGTCCATAAGTATTAAAAAACCTGAATATCGTAAAGTCAAGATTATACTCCTGATGGTAAGAACGGCAAAAAGCTTCTCCTATATTTTTAACCACAGCATAAGGCAATCTAGAGTTAAGCGGTGTAGTATACTCGTGTTGAGGTAGTACTACTGGCTCGCCATAAACTTCTGAAGAAGATGAATAAAAAACTCTTTTCACTCCGGTATTTTTACACAAATCCAAAATATTTCTAATACCTTCAATATCCTGCAATACCTTTACAGGATTATCCAAAGTGCGCAATACGCCTACTACAGCTGCGTAATGAAAAACATAATCAAACTTATAAGCAGTCATCACTGCCGAAATATCATTGTAGCTATTCACATCACATTTAATAAACTTACAATTAGGATGGATAGGTATATTTTCAGATCGACCTGTAAGAAAATTATCTACTAATACGATTTGAAAATCAGGATAAGTCAATAATTTATCTGCAAGACTACTTGGTACAAACCCTGCACCACCTGTTATTAATACTTTTACCATTTAATCAGTATGTTTTTTATTGTTGCGTAAAATCTTTTATTCTTTAGCAATGTTACATTTTCTCTTAGCCCCATTACAAGATAATAAATGCTTTTAAATTTGTATTTGGGCTCATTTGCCAAATGCAATGCAATGTACGAATTTGAGTCCATCTTTATTTTGGAAAAGTCCTTACCAAAATAATCAACGGTTACCTTATCTTCTTGTAAATATTTAATGAGCAACTGTAATCTATTGATCAATTTTTCACCATGAATAGTACGTACACTCCGAGAATCATGATCTATGACTAAAGAAGTTATTGAATTGGAGTAATACAGTGGATACCTCGCCGTTAATCTGCACCAAAGCTCATAATCCTCAGAAGCAGATAAATTACGATCCTCATTAAATTTATGTTCATTAATGACATCTTTACGAATAAAGACTCCATTGCAACTTAATGGATTGCCTGATGCAATAATTCTGTTTAAAGTTGTGCCATTAAAACTATTGACATCCCTAAAAATCTGACCATCTGCATTCGCCCATGAATAGCCCAAATGAAACCATTCCGCCTCCGGATAATTGTTTAATAATTTTGCAGCTTCATCCAAATGATTAGGTAAAGCAATATCATCGCTGTCAAAAAAATTGACATAATTACCATTCGCTCTAGCAGCTCCGAAATTTCTCGCAGCAGCTCGTTCTGCATTTTGTTTTTTTACATAGCTCAGTTTTTCACCTATAAATGGTTTCACTACATCTTCCGTATTATCCTTACTCCCATCATCAACAACAATAATTTCATATTGTTGGTAGCTTTGGGCGAGGAGAGATTGTAGTGTCTTGGCAATTAAATCCGCTCTATTATATGTTGGTACAACTATTGTAAAAAATGGATTCATCAGTGATTATCCTTGTTTTGATCTTTGTATTTATTGTAAATCTTAAGTACTTCAAATGGTGCCATCACAAAATCAGTTAATTTCAATTTGGACCCTTTCACTTCTCTCCATTCACTGAGCGGCATCTCAACGAGCTTTTCTTCATATTGTTCCTGTCCAATTTCAATCCGAGCACGTAGAAATAATTCAATATCAAAAAACCAATTTGAGACAAAAGTTGTGACAAATAATTTGGATGCAAACTTGCGTTCAACTATTTTTAAACCACATTGAGTGTCATAATTGGGTAAATTGAGTAGCGTGACATAGTAGGTGGCAAATATCCTTCCTAAATAATGGCGAAGGGGGCTTCTTACAATTTTTTTCCCTAAAAGTTTTATTCTGGCTCCTGCAACTAACAAAAGTTGGTTTTGAATAATCACTTGTGCTAATGGGATGACCTCTTCAAGTGGTGCTGACAAATCTGCATCTAAAAATCCGATATAGTCATAGTCTTCATTCTTTGTAAGCAACAACACCCCCTGTCGTATTGCCTCAGCCTTACCTTTATTTTCCAACAGATTGTGCACAAACAATCTATCTGGTTGCCGATAAGACATTTGTTGGAGCATTTCAAAGGTATTGTCTTTACTTCCGTCATTTATAAACCACAAATCTATATTGGAATGCTGTTCAGCAAAAGATATAAATTTATCTTTTTGAAGACGACTTTCCTCATTATAGCATGGAATAATGATTGCAATTCTATTTGAAGCCATCTAAATTTATTTTGTAAACTATATAGTTTGCATTTTTAAGTAATAGTGAATCCATTAGGTTATTTCTTAAAGAAACGGGCAATGAAGTATCTAATGATACTGAAATATACTTCACCCTAAAATCTTTTATAAATTTCTTGGTCATCAGATCGACATCATTAATATTTTCGGCTTTGCATTTATCCATATAAGTAGTAAATGTAGCTGTAGCAATATCATCCTTTGCCTCTACATAGTAAACTTCATTTTCACTAATCGGAATAAACGGAGTATTTAATGACACATTCTGATAATTTTTCCATTTATAGTTAAGAATATTCAATGGAATATATTGATCCGTTTTACGATTAAATGCTGATGTCAATTCCTTCATTGGTTTGACATTGACAAAAAGTGTGCCTTGTTTATCATCTTTAAAAAAGCTTTGCATTTGTTGCCATTCACTTTTATTAAAAATGTTAGCATAAAAAATATGCTGACTACTTATATATGCAGACCCCAACGCAGTAAATATGGCTAGTGGAATCAATATTTTATTGGTCGAATTTACAATGATATAATACAAAATCAATGTAATGATTACCACATAAACAGGCGCCACTAAATTGTGAAAAAATTGAACAGTATCAACTCTCAGTGGGTAAATTATTGCCCAACTAAATAATCCCGACGCAAAAACAAAAAACAGGAATAAAACGCTATAATCAATCTCTGACCAAATTTTTTTGAATTGAATTTTACCCGATCTATTCAATACAAATGTAATCAGCATCAGTAAGAAATATGGTGCAAGCGTTAATAATTGTAGCCATCCGCCAATAAAAATATTAATTGCAGTATGCAAGTACTTGCCAAATGTCAAATTATGCAATAGTGTTGGCTTTTGTGTTTGTGAAGCAGAAATATGCTCCAAACCAAAGGTCATTGGCAATAATTTGTATTGAAAAAATAACGCTATGATTAGCCCTCCAATGTAAATAGTATTAATAACGAACCAAGTTTTAAATTTAAGTCGTTTGCCCAATAATTCGATTGCCAATAAAAGAAAAATAGCACCATATATTGCCGGAATCGAGTTAATGTAAAACAGTCCTGCTATAATACTTAAAATGGCTAATGGTTTCCAATCTTTAATTCTGACCAGTATCAACAATCCAATCAAGGAACAAGACAATACAAGCACTTTGCCCCAATTGAAAATTGACAGTGTATATGGTTCTGCGAATCGACGAATGAATGCCGGAAAACAAAATTGAAATCCTGCAAATAGCCCAGCGAACAAAATCAAATAAAGATATACTTTGTATTGCTGAATTTTTGTAGCAAAAACATCTCTAATGTAGGTAAAGAGTCCTAAAGAAAAAATGGAAGACAAACAGGTAAATGCAATGATAAAGACAACTGATGGATTGGCGTTCGTAATGCGGCTAATTAATGCATAAACCCATAAATCACCATAGTGATAAAGGCTGGGCATTTTTAAATTACTAGTGTCGTAATTAAAATTATATGCCTCTACACCATATTCACTTAGGTGCACTGCCATGCGGTAATAAATATTGAAATCTCCCGATATGAATGTAACAAAATTAGTATTTGAAGATACCAACGTGTAGGTAAAAAATATAAACTGTAGTACAATAGCTGCACCTAAAAAAACATATTCGGATTTTGTTTTAGTATTTGCTAATCTAGAACTCTGATGCTTCAATAATTGTTTTAAGAGCAATAAAATTAATATCGGACTAAATAAAAGGATCGATAATCCTTTCGTTGTGAAAATTGCATATATACTAACACCGAAAAACAAGCCAGACAGAAGTTTCCAATATAAAGGAAGCTGAGCTTCATAACCGTAAAGCCTATTGATAATACTTTGCAACAGATTACCTATTACCAAAGAAGAGCACATCAATATGAGTATCCACAAAAATGAGATTAAAAAATCAGCAGCTGTTAGCATGTAAAAATTTTATTCGTTAATGGTTATTTTTTTACAAATAATATAATTAGAAAGACCCGGTAATTTTATTTTCATCCTTTCAAAAAAGAGGCTGAGTTTATTATCAAATAAGAGCATATTATACACCAGTTTGCTGGTGAATGTACCTGCATTCCAGTTTGCTAAACCATCGATATTTCGACTAGGATTAATTTTATCTACTACTTTTTCCAAAATCCGCAACCCAATCAATGATGAAAAGAAATACCCCACCTCTATTTTTGCCAAATTTCCCTTTTGTATGGCGCTCAGTAATAGAGCATTATTATACCTTCTATAATGACCTAAAAACACATCGTGCTTTGTAAATAACTTTTGGTACGCTGGTACTGTAATAAAAACAATGGCATTATTTTTTTCTACAATTGGAGCTATATCGTATAATAAAAAATCGACATCATTTTCTATATGTTCTATAACATCCATCAATAAAATCAAATCTATTCGTGGAACGTGTTCCCTCGCTTTTTTAATAGAATTAAACAATTCAAATTTTGATTTACTATGAATTTGCTTTAGTTTTTGGATATCGTGCTCCGAAAAATTTATATCAACTCCAATGCATATCAAATTTGGATATATTTCATTCAACTTGGCAATAAAATAGGCATCCCCACAACCCACATCAAGTATATAATTCTCCGTTTTCAAATCTACATACTTCCGGATTTTCTTTAAGAAAAATTCAAATCGTACCTCTTCCCATGGATGTCGTTGGTTCGTAATTTGGTTTTTATTTTTTTCGACTAAGTCCATAATTATTTAATTGTAATTACTTCTTTAGAAGTAAAGTAAATTGTAAAAGAAAATCTGGAGGTAAAGATGTACAAATAATTGCAATTATAAGAGATAATGAGTAAATAATTTATCAAAAAATCATAATCAATTATTTACATTAATAAACCTTTGTAAATGGATTGAAATGAAAAACACACACCATTATCGCAGCAATCGATCTAACTCCGGTTAATGCAGGAAAAAAAATTTGTCTTCTACTAGTTTCATTTTACTACATATATTTTCATATATAAATTTTCAAGTGCCGATATCATTTTACTAATCGCAAATTGGGCATATACATCCTTCTTACCTTTCTGTATCATCTGATCTGAAAAGGTTCTGTCTTGAAGGATATGAATCATACCATTATAAATTGCATGTGCATCTTTAAATGGCACCACAACTGCATTTTCGCCATTAATAATAAAATCAGGCGCAATACCTGCAAGTGTAAAAATAGAGGGTACACCTGCAGCTAATGCTTCCACATAAGTTTGCCCAAAAGCCTCAATATTTGTATCTACAGATACCTGAACAAATATATCGAACAATGAATAAATTGCAGCTAACTCTTGTTCAAATGGAACACTATAAAATGATCCCTTTGGCAAAGTCTCCAGTAAACTATTGATCTGTTTTTCATAATCACCTCTTGCATTAAACAACAAAAGCAAAGCATTTGGATATCCAATTAATAATTTTTGAAATGCAGGAATTATATATTGAATACCTTTTAATTCTGTAAAACGCGATATTACACCTATAACCGGCGATTTATTACTAAGATTATATTGGTCTCTTAATTTTTGATGAAGGCCATCTGAAACATTACTAAAATATGCCAAATCAAAGCCATGATGTATCAATTGTATTTTTGCTTCCGGAACTGACTCCATTTCTGTGAGTACCTTTTTTACTGCTCCTGAAGGTGCAATAATAGCAGTAGCGAGATAGTTGCAGAGTTTATCCCATTTGACTCCTTTGGAAAAATAACGAAAGTGATAATCTGAATGATGCCGAGTGTATATTCTATGTTTGACACGAGCCATTTTAGCGGCGGATAATCCCAGGATATTTGCGGTGAACAAGTGGCAATGAATAATATCCGGTTTCTGTCGTTTAAAATAAAAGAACAATCGCAACCAAACGCTCGGCCAATCTTTTTTTGAATGAATATTAATTCTTTCTACAGAAATTTTATGCTCATTCAAAAAGTCTTCCAACTTTGAATTCCCGTTATTCAACAATATAAAATTCAAGTCAAACTTTTCCTTATTTAAATGATCTGCAATCCATTCAAAAGCCAAAGCCTTATCAATATCAGAGATTATGTAAGTGACTTTAGTTTTGAGCATATCATTCGATTCTTCAACACCAAAGAAGGTATTGTTAGCTTCAAGCAAAAGTAGATTTTAAAAGCTTAATAACCAAACCTACATATATTTGTGGTAGATTTTCAGGAACAAAAATAATTAGCAAAGCATAAATCCAAATGACCTTATCCATCATCGTAATAAATTTCAATACGCCTCAAATAACATTAGATTGCCTCAAATCAATCTATGCCTTTACAAGCATTGATTTTGAAATTATTATCGTAGATAATTTCCCTAAAACTGATTATAAACCTCTTTTTCTCCAACAGTATCCTAAAATAATATATTTGCGTTCCGATGAGAATATTGGTTTTGGGAGAGCCAATAATTTAGGCATGAAAAATGCTAAAGGTGATTTTTTATTACTCCTCAATTCAGACACACTAATAACTGACGATAGTATAACCGCTTGTGTCAATATATTAAAAGAATCGAAAGATAATATTGGAATACTTGGATGTAAGTTACTTAATGCCGACGGCTCTTACCAACCTTCATTTTATCCATTTATTAAACATAATTTCTTATCCTACTGCATATCTAACAACCCAATATTGTATAAATTATTCAATATCAAAAGTTCATTTTCCGAAAGAAATACAATGTGCGTGGTTGGCGATATATCAGGTGCATTTATGCTTTTAAAAAAGAATGTCTATGAAACGACACTGGGATTTGACCCCGATTTTTTCCTTTATTGCGAAGAAACTGAATGGTGCAGGAATAGAATTGCGAAAAAATTTGATATAGTTTATTATCCTCAAGCTACAATCATACACTTAGGAGGGCAAAGTGCACCTCCAGAAATTATGTTTATTCAAGCTCAGATTAGCCTCGGATTGTACTGGTATAAAGAAGGTTATACTAAGTATACCGCATTTATCTTATTTACTCTTTTAAATTACTTATACTATTTATTATCATACCTTTTTGTATCTCAAAAATCCAAAATAGAAGTACGCAAATTACTCCATGCATGGAATAAAGCACTTCCTTATTGGTTATTCAATATACCTAAGTATTCATCGAAATATAACAGTCGTACAAATCCAATTATCTATAAGGGGGCAAAAAATATTTTTTTTGGAAAAGCTGAGTAATTCAACGATTACAAAATATACAAGCTTACATACTAATACTTAATTTGCGCTATTATTTTACATGCAGTAATAATTGAAAAAATAATTTACTTTCGCACAAATCATACGTATGGCCTATTATAGCATGTCACGCCCAGAAATTGTATCAATTGTACCTACAGCAGTTCAATCTGTATTAGATGTAGGGTGCAGTGAGGGTTTATTTGGGCAATCAGTTAAAGAAAAATGCAATTGTGAAGTTTGGGGTATAGAGCCAGTAGCTGCTGCCGCTGTAAAAGCAGAAACCTTATTAGACAAAGTTTTTACCGGCTTTTTTGAGGATGCAATTCTTAATATTGATAGAACATTTGATTTGATTTGCTTTAATGATGTTCTGGAACACATGCCTGACCCATATAACGCATTAAAACTTTGTCATCGACTTTTGAATAAAAATGGAATGATCATTGCATCTATCCCTAATATACTTCATTATCAAGAATTTCTGAACATTCTTATAAAAAGAGATTTTGAATATGTAGATGCTGGAATAATGGATCGAACACACATGCGTTTTTTTACAAAAAAGAGTATGATTCGTATGTTTGAAGAGGCGGGATATTCAGTGCAAATTATAAAAGGGCTTGACCCTACCCGTTCCAAAAAGATGGATTTGATATCCCTATTATCTTTTGGATATTTAGCAGAAATGCGCTATCCTCAATTTTTGCTGCAAGTAACTACTAACAGAAACTAAATTAATATTATAAACTGATTACAAAATCGCTTTTTCTGGGAAAAAGCTCCCGTTTGCTGTAATAATCATATCATAAAGCTTATAACGGAGCGCTTCGGGCAACCATTTCCAAGTACCTTTATCAACACTTGACACCCACCATTTTGTACTTAATATGTTGAAAATATAGCCTTTAATTCCAGTTGGTCTTGTGATTTTATATTGATGATCATTATTATAGAGCTCTGGTTTTAATTGCTCAAGTTTATTTTGTGCGATGGTATACTGGCGTTGTCTCTGCACATATTTTAAGCAGTTAACATGGTCATAATGCCATGCAATTGCTTGATGATTAATATATAATGGAATATTAAGGAGCATTGCCCTTTTAGCCATATCATAATCTTCAGCATCTGTAAGACGACCGTCAAAACCCTTGAGTTCTTCAAAAATTGCTTTGGGTATGGAAAAATTATTTGCGGTTATATAAGGATAATCTAACAATATTGCAGTTTGATTATCCTCTTGTGGTAAATTTTCATTCCATTTATTATTAAGCCAAGATTTGAATTTCTGAAAATCGTCCCCATCCTTTTCATACGGATCCTTAAGTCTTCCTGTAGCAATACTTCCTTTATTTAGTTCATGATGAATTATATGTTGCGCAAGCCAATCTGAAGGTACCTGCATATCATCGTCAATAAATATAAATAAATCTCCTTTAGCTACTTCAGCTCCCCTATTTCTAACTTTTGCACGGCCTCCATTTCCTTGTTCAATTAAATTGAAATTATGGAATTTAAAGTTGGTCTTCCTTAATAAATCGGCAGTACCGTCAGTTGATCCATCAACCACAACAATTACTTCATCAGGCATTGTAGATTGTTGCTCTAACCCTGACAATAAGTTTAAAATTTTGTGAGCTCCATTATAAGTTGGAATAATTATTGATGTACGCATAAAATTTTAATTACTTTTTTAGGATAGAACGTAAACGGGACAACCAAATCGAATTTTTCAGTCTTAGTTTTATTGGCGACAACTTAAGTAATTGCACCTTTTTACTCTCTTGAATCAAATTCATAATTGTGTTAGCTTCGATAAAACCTAAAGCAGGCCACAATGCAGGTTGCAAATGATGAAAATCACGATATAAAGTATAGTTTCCTAAATTTAATTGGCTCCATTGATTAAAATATTTATTGAGGTCAAAATCGTTTTTATGCCCCCAATTATTTAGTTTCTCCCAGATTTCACTTTCCGATCTTGCCCAACTTTGATGCAAGATTACAAAATCAGTATAAATATTGAAATAACCATTACGACGACCATATTCATAATGAGGCCACATTGTTGCTATTTGTATAAATTCTGTATTCTCAATATTTGATGGTTTTACATAATAAAAACCATTTTCATCTTGCTTATACAGTGTCACCCAAGGACATACAACATTTAGTTGACGTTGAGGTTTTAAATTTTGTAAAAAGCGGACAAACTCTCCGAAATTAATAAAATATTCGTCTGTATCAAGTTGGATATGCCATCCGCCACTACCCATTCTTTCTGCAATCAATTTCCGCTGTCTTACTTCATTTTCCATGGGGGTAAGATCTTTGATATGAAAATCATCTTGATAAAGATCTATCTTACCAAGTGGATCTAGTATTTTAATCAAATTGACAAACCCTGCTTCATTCCATGAAAATGGATTACCTGTCCAACTTATACGATCCTTATCCAAACTCAAACAAATTATATCTGCATGGTCATAAATAAGCGGAATAGAATGTTCCAATAAATACCAATCGTACGCTACGCACATCCCAACTTTTATCTTCACCTTATTATTCACGTCCTTTTATTTGGCGTTTTAAATGATACAATACATCTTTTAAAAAAGATTTACTTCCAAAGGGCTTTTGAACTATTGCTTGTATTCCCCATTTATAACCCTGTAAAAAATCATTCGTATTAAAAGCCTGAATTGCTTTATCACGGATAGTCCATTCATGCGTATCAAATATAACCGGCAATTTAATAACCCAGTCCTGTACACGACTTAACTTTAATGATAATGGTAAATCAAAAAAGTCATCTGTCATATTGGACAGAAAAAACTGATCAGCTATTTGCTTTTTTATTCGATACCAATAATGATAATTTACAGACTCACATGCAACTATCTCAATATTCGTTTGTAAAATTATAGAAAATGCATACTGCTCACTCGCATGGTTTTTACTTTCAGGATAAAATTGATCTGTTAACGCATATACATCCGGTATAAATTTCTTATGCTCAGGATGAAAAAACATCACACCAGCATTCCACGAAACCATAGTCGGACTGACGTTAATAGGTTGATTGTTAGCGAGCTTAAAAGAAGAATTATTAATTAACCGGTAAAAATCCCTAAAACTCTGACCTGCTGGAAGCTTGGCATCTTTTATTTCATCAAACTGATATTCATAAAGGTGCATACAGCACCTGCTAGGGGATAGTATAGCAATTAATGATTCCGGATTTTTTGTAAAAAACGTATCCGAATCAGCATATAATATTTTACAATCCGGATATTTTTGAAAAGATTCCTCAATCAAGGCTATTTTCATACGATGTAAAAAATCAATTTCACCTCGCATTTGTTTGACCTTTTCTGGTGTCAGTGCAACATAATCCACTGATAATCCTAATAATGGTTTTGAAAACCAATCTGGATTATCAGTAAATAGTACAATCTTGCAATCAGTACTTGTAAATGAAACGTAGCTTAATATGGTAAATAAGACTCTTCTATATTCATTTTCTCTTCCAAAACTTTGAGTAACAAGAACTGTTTTTAAATGATCCATCTTACGATTAAACAGCAAATTTACGTCTTAAATTCAAAAAGGGTTTCTCAAACTTTTTATAAAGAAGCAGCGAAAATAAAATTGAAATAGTGTAAATTAATAAAATCTTTATTAATCTTCCGATATTCGAATCAAAAAGCACCATACCCTTCGAAAAATATTCTACCAATTCCAAAACGAGTATATGACAGAGGTACATTGAATATGAAATTTTACTCAATGTTTCGATAACCCTACAAACTATTTTATTCTTAAATGGCTTAAATTCAATGAGATATGGAATTTGTAAAAATAGTGCAATGCTTGATATAGAGCTTATAAAAGAATATGCAATGGAGTTCTGAACTGGTTTTGCTAAAAATAAAAATGAGTAAACTATTGCAATAAAAAACACAATTAACCCAGTCAAGGCGAGCTTATTTTTATTCTTCAACAAATAAGAACGCAAATCAGTGTGCCATACGTATGCAAACAATACCCCGTATCCTATTGGATCCAATCGAGCAAACGTGGTAAACTTAAAGAATTCATCATGCATACCGTAACGCGCATGTGTAGTAATATAACAAACCTTCATAACTAATGGCACAATGAACATAAGCGCCAATGGAACACCAAAAGACAGTTTCTTATTTGTTGTAATTTTATAAAGCAATAAAAATATTCCTGGTAAAAAAAGATAAAACCACTCTTCTATTGCGAGACTCCATGAAACACCAAACATGACCAACTCATCTGTTGGCTTCAACTTTTGGAGAAAGAAAGCATATTTAGGCACCAAATAAAGATAATTCTTATTGGAAATAAAATAATATACAACAACGTTAAGAATAATAAAGAGATAGTAATTGGGTAAGGTTCTGAACCATCTTTTAATCCAAAAATAATTTATCTGTTTTGAAACATTACGAATAGCATCCACAATAAATTCCTCTACAAATAATGAGCCAATAAGAAAACCACTCAATACAAAAAACAAATCGACACTGTAATAGCCTCCCATCCAATTGAGATAATTATATACTACTTCCATATTTTTCGGGAAAAATGGATAGACAATATATGCGCAATGAACATAGAGAACCCAAACGATGGCGAAAGCACGCATTAAGTCCAAACCAAAGATTCTTTTCATCTATTTTTTTTAATAAACATTTATTGCTAGCCATTTTTCAGGATAGATATTAATAGGCACTTGTTTATTTTCTTTAAAACCCAAAAAATATTCAGGGCAAAGAATCTTTGTAGCAAATGGATTCAACCAAGCGGCCCACCACGCAAATGTACTGTTACTAATTACTAACTCTTTGGCATTACTTAAAATTTGGAAATCCGTAATTGCATCCTCTTTGGAAATAATAACATTTTTCAAATTGCCATATTGACTCAAACAATATTCCGGATCATCGCTAACAATAACTAATGGTAATGTAATATCGACAAGTTTCATCGCTTTTTCATAATAGCTAGCGGGTAAAGTAAAGTCATCTCCCTCAAGTCCTTTTACTAAAAAACCTTTGTAATCTGTTCTGCGCAAATGTATTGCATTGTATTTGCCTTTTTCCAATTTATTCCCTTGCAGAAATGAATTGAATGATACTTGGTATTGCTTTTTTATGTTGAAATAGTGCCGTATTACTGCTGCACTATCCTTAAAATATCGCTCACTTTGAAAAAATGCCCAAACCATAGCCGGTTTTTTGATTTGAGTTAGCCATCCGGCATAATCATGCAGCATATCTTCAAACTGAAGATTATGCACATCCATTCCTTTCAATCTTTTAGCAACATGAAAAAAATATTTACTTTTCAATTTATTTTTCCAATGTTCACCTGGAGCCAGCTCAAAGTATTCAAGCTTAGACAGATCATCCATTGAACATACATATCCATGTTTTATTTCAAGATTTTTTGCACAAGCATATTGGAACATCTGGTTACCCATACGTCCCATGTGCGTATTAAAATGAATCTGTTTATTTAACAATTTCGACAGGTTTTTTAAAATTAATTCTTTTATCTCTTAAGTTCATAATAGGCCTTTCAAACATAATAAAATTTATGTATGAAATGAATATTGTAACAATTAAAAATAAAACGAAAATTATCATTCTACCCCAACTTGTATCTGCAAGAATTGGGATCTTTAGCAAAAACCTGTCTACAAAAATTAAAAGTATCAGCATGTGCGATAAATACATGCTGTAAGAAGATTGGCTAATTGTTGTTATTAATTGTGTGAATTTATTAATACTTGCTTTAAAATCTACAAAATAGAGTGTTAATAATGCAAAGCTCAATGTAAAGCTCAAACGCATAATAAGATCTACTCCAGGAAGTGGATGACTGATCAATAAAAATTTGACCATAATAAAATTTGCAATTAAAAACATGGCAACACCAATAATAAGACTAACCAACCTAAGTGATTTCACTTGTTCTTCATAGAAAAAATACAGTGCTCCCAATAAAACGCCAATCAATATTTGATCAAAATTGAAAATAACTTTTCCAGGGAAATAAAAATCGTGCAATAGAAAATAACAAGCCCATTTCCAAATAATCAATACAAGTACGGTTATAAAAAGAAACCTACAAATAGCACGAGGTGATTTTGCCCCTTTAAATCGTAAATAACCAAAGAATACAGCAGGTAGCAGTAGGTAGAACCATTCTTCCACACAAAGACTCCATGATTGTGCAAAAAAAGATGGATAAATGGAAATGAAATTTTGAAGAAAAAAGGGGAATTTTATGAGCTCTGAAAATGTTGCCGACTGAAGTACATAAGCAGTGTGTCCTGATTGATCTTTTCCAAAACCGAGCATAACCAATATCAGGTGTATCAGAAAAAACAAATAATAATTGGGTAAGGTTCTGAACCACCTTCGTTTCCAAAAATGTTTCATCTTTTGGATATTCTCTCCCGGATGCATGACAACTTCTTTAAGAAATATGCGCCCAATAAGAAAACCGCTCAACACAAAGAAAAGATCTACGCCAACACCTCCATACTGTAACAACACATTACCAATAAGACCAGGTACTATATCATAAATTATATATATGCTATGACATAGCATTACAAATAAAATTGCCCCTGATCGTAAAAAATCTAAACCTAAAGATCTCTGCATGAAGTTAAAATTAGGATCTTAAAAATGCCAGGCCTCCCTGATTGTTTTTATTTAAAATAACCACTTTTTCTTTGAAAGGGAAACCTTCTCTTCCTTCCGGCTTTGCATAACCCGCATTTAATGCCTTGTAAGAAGGATGTTTTACAAGATAGGCATTAAGATGAGATTCATCATGCCAAACTGCAATAATGCCATTTGCTTTATCTTGGTCAATATTAGCAGCAAGCTCCGCAGACATACATAAGTATTCTTTGCTAGTTCCTCCATTGAGACACCCTTGCACATAATGTCTTGCTGCGCTTGAATTTACATAAGCGAGGCTATTTTTATCTTCTTCAAATGGGGCACCAATAGGACTTTCGTAATAATAAGGATGAATAACGGCTACCAAGCCTTCGGCTGAAGTTGGTAAAATTTGTTTGGGGGTAATTTTTTTTCGAAACTGCATATTTGCATTCAAGAAAAAAAGATAATCGAAGTCAGTCAACAAATCTTTTATTCTATTAAACATGTGAAACCTCATTAACGTATCATCCGGCCAGCCAAGTCGCTCTTGTGGAATAATAGTAATGTTATCGGCTGCTTGAATATTATGGGAATCCGTAAATATGAAATAATGCTTCTCTATTTTGGGACAGAAATATGTTTCCGATGAATTTAAAAACTGCTCCCAATAAATATCATATTTGCCAGTGCAAATATATAGTACTCCAATTTTTTCTTTCTTTTTCTTATTCCAAAACATTAATAGTCTATTTTATTGTGTATGCGACATGAATTGTTTTATGTCGCACATATTTTTTAAATTAGCCCTCAACCACATTTCATCTTTATTCCACCATTTTATCTCTTCAAGAAATGCAATTTGCTCCTTTTCAAAACGCATTCTTATCAGTTTTGCAGGAACTCCTCCTACAATCGAATATGGTAATACATCTTTTGTTACAATAGCGCCAGCTGCAATTATTGCGCCATTACCAATTGTAATATTGTCCATAATTACAACATTTTGTCCAATCCAAACATCATGACCAATCTTTACTGTCCCCGTTTCATTAAATAAATGTTTATCGACAAGTGTAGCGCCACATTGTTTTGCCGGAGACCAAAAATATGGACTTGTAGAAACAAATGTATGAGCTGGGTGCATACCTGGACCAATACTTACATTTTGAGCGATGGAACAAAATCGCCCAACAGTTGCATTCATTACGGTATTGAAGCCCGCAAAATAGGTATGAGAACCGATTTGACAATTATAAAAATAGGATTCTTTGTTGATTCTTATAGGCTGTTCTAATTTTGTTTCGTGTACAGTGGAAGTATGGTGTACTCCATCCTGTCCGAATTTTTCCGGCCTTGCCCAAAACAATATTGCCCTAATAATTTTCTTGATCATGGTATTATCAATCTTTCTTCATTTTTACAAATTTAAAAAGAGATGCTAAACGATCCCCCATCTTGTATCTGTTCGATTGATAAATATTTTTAATAATCAATGGCAAAATTTCCAAAGCCGCTTTTTGAGCGAATTCAGGATTATTTTCAATCGCTTTATTCAAATACGTTTCGGCCTTGTCGCATTCTTTATCCAAATAATAGTAGCGAATAAGATGCTCGTAAAGATTTTGCTTTTGCAGCCTAAAAATATCTCGAATTTCCTCATCAAAATGAGGATTTAAAACTTCTATCGTTTTTTCGATTGCTGCCACTTTATACTCATGACTTCTCATACTAAAAATTCCAGTTTCATGAATTCTGTACACTGCCATAGGTTTATTAAAACCTTTAAATTTCCCAAATCGACCATTAAGCATGTGTAATCCGAAGTCAGGCAATGCACAATCTTTAAACCAAATTGGAAATTCACCTTTTAAATTATTTCGAAAGACAATTGAGAGGGTGAAAATAAAACTACGCAAAGCAAAATCATATATAGTATATACTCCGTCATTTTTTGAATATTCAACTTCCGACAATGTTTTTTCCCCATTTTTCAATTCGTAAACGGTATGGAAACATGTCGAGAATTCAGGGTTTTCCTCTAAAAAATCGACTTGAAATTGAAGTTTATTTACATCAATCCAAAAATCGTCCCCTTCGCAAAATGCAACGTATTTCCCTTTACATTTGTCAAATGTATTAATGAAATTTCCAGCAGGACCTAAATTTTGTTCTGGGAATACTAACCTGATTTTATTTGGGAATTTGCGTTTATATTCCAATAGTATTTCACGCGTTCTATCTGTTGAACAATCTTCTCCTATTACAATTTCGAAATCGAAATTACATTCCTGCATCAGGAAACCTTCAACAGCCTGAGAAATATATTTCTCATGATTATATGTAATACAACAAATGCTTAATAAGGGTACTTGCGTTTCTAGTTCAACCATTCATTTTGTATCATTACAGGGACTTAAGAATTTTTTCACCGGAATCACGTGTTCGAATAATTTTTGCAGGACTCCCATAAGCGAGTACATTATCAGGTAAATTTTTTACTACAAGAGAACCAGAACCGACTACTGTATTCTGCCCTATTGTTATCCTATCCATTATTGTTACTCCTAAAGTTATAGCAGAATACTTGCCAATATTTACCTTTCCTCCTGTAATTGAACCAGCAGAGATGCTAGCAAAATCATGCATAACTGAATTATGATCAAGTTGTGCTCCAGTAAGGAAAAGACAAAAATCGCCAATAATACAATCATTAACAATAATACATCCCGCCAAAATAACAACTCCTTTACCCAATTTTGTATTTTTCCCTATTATCACTGAGGGGTGGATAACATTAACAAATTCAAAATTAGGCACAAGATTTATTACACAATCATAGACAATTTTGCGAGACCAATTGTCTCCAATCCCAATTACTCCTCCGTCAATGCGATAGTCTTTAATTAGCTTAATTAGATCTTCTTGTCTACCTATAATTTCATACCCATAAATTTCCAATCCAACTGGATTGATTGAATCGATAATACCAACAATGTTATACTTTCCTTCTCTTTCAATTGCATCAATACAGCAATTTGCGTGTAATCCACACCCGAAAACAACAATATTTTTCATATAAAACTTAATCGTTTACTTCAGAATTAATAATTCCAGTGATTTTTTCTATATCGTCAACTGAAAGATCATAATATAATGGGAGTGCTAATACTCTTTGAGCAATATTTTCACTAATAGGGCAAGCAGCAGCATTAGCAACGAATGGCAATTTATTCAATGATGGGAAAAAATATCTGCGCGGTATTATTCCTTGTTCTTGTAAAGCCTGCCGTACTTTTAGAAGCATATCCTCCGTTTCTAAAACAATTGGATAATAGGCGTAATTATATTTATCCATTTTGGGTATTTCTGGACGCGTTACATTTGAAAAATCAAGTTTCTCATTGTACCATTTGACTCGTTCTTTTCTATTTTCAATAATATCATCCACCTTTCCAATCATACAAAGTCCCATCGCAGCATGGAATTCAGAATTCTTTCCATTTATGCCCAAAGAAAAATAGTCATCTCCAATATGCCCGAATTGCCTATATAACAGTAATCTATGTGCCAAATCATCATCATTTACCACAATACAACCACCTTCACCGGAATGGAATAGTTTTGTCGCATGAAAGCTACAAGTACTAATATCTCCATAACTTAAAAGAGATTTCCCATTAACTACACAACCAAACGCATGTGCCGCATCATAAATTACTTTGAGATTGTGCTTTAATGCTATTTGTTCAATAGCTACAACATCACATGCCAATCCATACACGTGTGTAGCCATTATTGCTTGCGTATTGGGAGTAATAGCAGCTTCAATTTTTGAAGGATCTATACAAAATGTATTCTGATCAATATCTACAAATACGGGAGTGCAACCTTCCCACAAAATCGCATTAGTAGTAGCCACATAGGAAAATGGTGTTGTAATAACTTCTCCAGTGATGTTGAGTGCTTTCAATGCCATCTGAAGAACGATAGTACCATTATTACAAAATAATAAATGCTGTAAGCCTAAGTACTCTTTTAATTTTTGTTCAAGCTCTTTAACCAGCTCTCCATTATTTGTAATCCATACATTATCCCATGCTCGTTTAAGCATAGTAGTATATTCTTCAAATGGCGGCAAATACGTTTTCGTTACATTTATCATATACTATTAATCTATTATCCATTTAAACTGTGGCTTAATGTACCCAGGTTCTCTACCCATATACACGCCAATATCTCTTCCTCCATCCACAATCGTGAATGAAACAATATCTTTTTCAATAAGTATTGCTTGACGTCTATCTTCGACTACAAATAAGGATAAGTAGTATTGCCCAGATTGAAAAAAAGATGCAGGAAATGTACATAAAAGGTGGTTAACACCTTTCTGCAGATTTATATATGGGATATGAGAAAAGGAAAACATAGCCTCGCCCATTTCATTATATAAATGATAGGTAATATGATACCGATCCGGTTGATTACTATTGATAACCAATTTTGTATGCAATTCAATTGAAGAATTTTCTGTAAGCGGCTCGTCGATGTTTTGCCCGACATTATTGAATGAAATTTCTTTCAGATTAAACACGTCTGTACTTACGGACTCAAAGGTTCTCTTATTCATGATATCTGAGTCGCCACTCAAATAATAACTTACAGCTTGTTCAACTTCTGCATTAAGTTTCATTTTACCATGTTCCATAACGAGGCATCTTGTACACAAACTTTTTACTGCAGCCATATTATGACTAACAAATAAAACGGTTCTACCATCATTCACACTAACGTCTTTCATTTTACCAAGACATTTTTTCTGAAATTCGGCATCTCCAACTGCAAGTACTTCATCTACAATTAGTATCTCCGGCTCTAAATGAGCTGCCACCGCAAAAGCCAATCGAACATACATTCCACTACTGTAACGCTTTACTGGCGTATCTACATACCGCTCTACACCGGCGAAATCAACTATTTCATCAAATTTGGATTTAATTTCCCTTTTGGTCATACCCATAATGGCACCATTTAGGAATATATTTTCACGACCTGTCATTTCAGGATGAAATCCTGTTCCAACTTCCAATAAGCTAGCAATACGTCCATTGACTTTGATATTACCTGTAGTTGGCTGTGTTACTTTACTTAATAATTTGAGCAAAGTACTTTTGCCAGCACCATTTCTACCAATTATTCCTAAAACTTCTCCTTTCTTTACTTCAAAATCTAAATTTTTAAGCGCCCATACGTAATCACTTTCTCCTTTAGATGTACGGTCATTACTTTCTCCAACTTTTGCGAAAGGATCTTCTTTACCCCTGATTTTAGCAATCCAGCGATTGAGATCATGACTAATAGTGCCTGTACCAACCTCTCCAAGTCTGTAAAGCTTCCCTAAATCTTCTACTTTTATTGCAATGTCACTCATTAAATCTTAAGTGTTTTTACGGCTTCGCCACGCTCAGTTATACAGAAATCACATTTCTAGGGATAACTAAAGCATTTAAAGGAAAACTTTTCATTATAGACCTTTTCAATACCACTTCTCAAATCAATCTTAGCTTCCCAACCTAATGATTTCAGTTTGGTTACATCCATTAATTTACGAGGAGTGCCATCTGGTTTTGTATGATCCCATTCTATATGTCCTTTATAATCAACAATATCCTTTATCATTAATGCCAGATCTTTAATGCTAATATCTCTACCAATACCAATATTTACTAACCCGGCTTCATTGTAGTTTTGCATTAAATATACACAAGCGTCTGCCATATCGTCTGCGTGCAAAAACTCACGAAACGGTGTACCTGTTCCCCAAAGCGTTACAGAAGGTAAATTATTTATTTTAGCCTCATGAAATTTACGGAGCATAGCAGGTAGCACATGCGAGTTGTTGAGGTCGTAATTGTCATTTTGTCCATATAAATTCGTAGGCATCACGGATACAAAATTGCAATTATATTGGCTTCTATAAGCATCACACATTTTGATACCTGCTATTTTCGCAATAGCATAAGGTTCATTTGTTGGCTCTAACACTCCTGTCAATAAATAATCTTCTTTCAATGGCTGAGGTGCTAACTTAGGATAAATACATGAGGAACCCAGAAACATTAATTTCTTTACACCAGTTTTATAGGATTGATGAATAATATTGCTTTGTATCATCAGATTTTCATACAAAAAGTCTGCTCTAAATGTATTATTCGCTAAAACACCTCCAACCTTTGCAGCAGCCAAAAAAACATAAGTTGGTTTTTCTGCTTCAAAAAACTGAGTGACTGAGGCTTGGTCCCTTAAATCTAATTCTAATGAACTGCGATGTATTATGTTTTGAAAACCCAATACCTTTAGACGACGATGAATGGCGCTTCCTACCATCCCATTATGCCCTGCTATATAGATCCTATCTTCCTTTTGCATTGTTGTAAGAGTATAATTTCCCGTTTATTAGGGTTTATTCAAATTGCCTTAAAACAGTAAAACCCGCCTCTTTCAACATTTTTTCTTTTCTAAAGGCATCAATATCGGATAAAACCATTTCTTTTACCAATTCCGGTAGCGTGCATTTTGCTTGCCATCCCAATTTTTCTTTAGCTTTTGTTGGATCTCCAATCAACAATTCAACTTCTGTAGGACGAAAATAACGGGAATCAACGGCCACAATTTCTTGCCCTTCCGTAAAATGATACTTAGAGGTAACGGACTTTACGATTCCACGTTCTTCAACTCCCCTTCCGATAAATGCTATTTCTACACCAACTTCGGAGAATGCCATTTTGATAAACTCGCGAACAGTAGTTGTGATTCCAGTAGCTATAACAAAATCCTCAGGTGTATCTTGCTGTAACATCAACCACATAGCTTCCACATAGTCTCTCGCATGACCCCAATCACGTTTGGCATCCAAATTACCTACAAACAATTTGTCTTGTAAACCCAATGCCATTTGAGCAACTGCTCTAGTTATTTTTCTCGTTACAAAAGTTTCCCCACGAAGCGGACTTTCATGATTGAATAAAATACCATTACATGCGAACATCCCATAAGCTTCGCGATAATTCACAGTAATCCAATAAGCATACATTTTAGCAACGGCATAGGGCGACCTAGGATAAAAAGGTGTTCTTTCACTCTGAGGTACTTCCTGAACCAAACCATATAGTTCAGAAGTTGATGCCTGATATATTTTTGTTTTTTTCGTTAACCCCAACAAACGGACTGCTTCTAAAATACGTAATGTACCCAAACCATCCGCATTAGCAGTATATTCAGGTGCATCAAAACTTACTTTTACATGGCTCATTGCACCAAGATTATAAATTTCATCAGGCTGCACTTCCTGAATAATTCGAATTAGATTTGAACTATCGGACAAATCACCGTAATGCAAAATAAAATGACGATTATTGATATGTGGATCTTCGTATAAATGATCGATTCTGTCTGTATTAAATAGAGAGCTTCGACGTTTAATGCCATGTACAATATAACCCTTACGCAATAATAATTCTGCTAAGTATGCGCCATCTTGACCTGTTACACCAGTTATTAATGCAGTTTTAGCCATAAATAAGATTCTAATTTTGACCTTCTAAACACTAAAAATGAAGCCGTTTAGAGATCATTTTTTCTAATAAAAAAACTCTGGCAAAGATAATAGAATATATCAAAGAAAACTAACAAAAGAGCATCTATTACAAAACAAGTACCGCCACTTTTAGGGTGGCGGTACTGAATGTTTATCGCAATAACGAGCTATAATTATAGCTTAATATCTGCGTCGCTATTATTGTTATTTTCTGTTGCCGGCTGATCTTCACGAGGAGCTCTTACTGGTCTATCTCCACGTGGTGAACGATCATCTCTATTATTACCACCTCTACGTTCTCCGCGATCATTTCCTCTTTCCGGACGATCACGACGTTCACGGCGTTCTCCCTCTACCGGTTCTACATATCCTTCAGGTTTTTGCATAAGCACTTTACGGCTTAATCGGTATTTGCCCGTTTTAGGATCTACGTCAAGTAATTTAACTTTAATAGCATCTCCTTCTTTTAGTACTCCTTCAAGATTATCCAATCTACTCCAGCTTACTTCAGAAATATGTAATAACCCCTGCTTACCAGGCATAAATTCAACGAAGGCTCCATAAGGCATAATACTTTTCACTGTAGCTTCATATTCACCACCAATTTCAGGAACACTCACAATACCTTTTATCCAAGCCATTGCTTTATCAATACCATCTTTATTTGCCGAGAATACTTTTACAAAACCTTTTTGCTCTTTTTCTTCGATAGAAATAACTGTTCCTGTTTCGCGTTGTATTTCCTGAATGATTTTTCCACCTGGACCAATGATTGCTCCAATATATTCAGTATCAATGATCAATTGTTCGATACGAGGTGTTTGAGGTTTCAATTCAGGGCGATAAGCCGGAGTACATTCATACATTGCATCCAAAATATGCAACCGGCCTTGGCGTGCTTGATCTAATGCTTGAGTCATTATATCCATACTAAGGCCATCCACTTTAATATCCATCTGAATACCGCAGATACCATCACGTGTTCCGGTAACTTTAAAGTCCATATCCCCAAGATGATCTTCATCTCCAAGTATGTCTGTTAATACAGCCCATTTCTTATCACTTGCTCTGCTTATAAGCCCCATTGCAACACCGCTTACATGCTTTGGGAAAGGAACTCCAGCATCCATTAAAGCTAGTGAGCCAGCACAAACCGTAGCCATAGAAGAGGATCCATTTGATTCAAGAATATCAGATACCACTCGAACTGTATATGGATATTCCAAACCCGGCATCATCTGTTCCAAAGAGCGTTTCGCCAAATTACCATGACCTACTTCACGGCGTCCAACACCTCGTTGCGGTTTTACTTCACCGGTAGAGAATGGAGGAAAATTATAATGTAAAATGAATTTGGAATAATTGGATTCCGCAGCTGTTTCAATAAGCAACTCACTTTCTTTTGCACCTAAAGTAACAGTAGTCAAAGATTGCGTTTCACCACGAGTGAATAATGCAGAACCATGTGGTGAAGGCAAATAATTAATTTCCATTGCCAAAGGACGCACTTCATTCGTTTTACGACCATCAAGACGACGACCATTATCCAAAATCATATTACGTACAGTATGGTATTGTAAATCTTCAAAATGACGTTTTGCTTCAGACCATACGTCAGCAGACAAAGAAGTTTCAGGTTCAAGTCCTTCACTTAAATGGGCTTTTAAAGCTTCCTGCAACAATTTATATTCAGCACTACGTTCATGCTTAGCAACTCCGCTTTGGCTGATTTCGAGCATTTTAGCCGAAGCAAATTGTTCTACTCTTGCTTTCAAGTCTGCGTCAACAGCAACTGCAACGACCTCACGTTTGCTGGGAAGTCCTAATTTAGTTCTGAGCTCTTGTTGTGCTTTTACTTGTATTTTAATAGCCTCATGAGCAACTTCAATTGCTTTCACCACATCAGCTTCCTGACATTCTTTAGCCTCACCCTCTACCATCATTATATTATCATAAGTCGCACCGATAATGAAGTCCATATCGGCACCCTTCATTTGAGTACGCGTAGGGTTAATTATAAATTCGCCATTGATACGAGCTACACGACACTCAGAGATTGGTTCTTGTATCGGAATATCAGAAACAGCCAAAGCTGCAGAAGCTGCAAGACAAGCCAAAGCATCTGGCAATACTTCAATATCGGAAGAAATAAGTGTAAGAATTACTTGAACATCGCAATAATAGTCTTCAGGAAAAAGAGGACGCAATGCACGGTCTATCAAACGGGAAATCAACACTTCATAGTCACTCAAACGGCCTTCTCTTTTGAAAAAAGAGCCAGGAATACGACCTGCAGAAGCAAATTTTTCTTGATAATCTACTGTAAGCGGGAAAAAAGATTGTCCAGGCTTAGGTTCTTGATTTGCTACTACAGTAGCCAGGATTACAGCATTACCGAGGCGTACAGTTACGGCTCCATCGGCTTGGCGGGCAAGTTTACCCGTTTCGATTGTTACTTCTCGTCCATCATTCAGTTTGAATGATACGGAAGTTGGATTCAGCGTCATAAAATTGGGGTTGTTTAAATTTGTCATCAAAATTGCGGGCTTGTTTTTCAGCGAAAATCGACCATACCGCTAATGGCAGATTGGTAAAATATTTAATCAATTGTATTAAAGAATAAAAGCGAAAGCCAGTATTTACAGGACATTCGCTTTGTTTCCCTTTAAAATATCGGTACAAGATACATAAAAAAATATTCCCAACACGTGTGTTGGGAATATACTTAATGCAAAAATATTATTTACGAAGACCTAGTTTTTCGAGCAATGCGCGATAGCTAGTCAAGTTTGTACGACTCAAATACAACAATTTACGTTTACGTTGACCTACCATTTTCATTAAACCACGGTTAGAAGAAAAATCTTTCTTGTTTCCGCTTTTCAAATGCTTAGAAATATGATTGATACGCTCTGTAAGCATTGCTATTTGAGCTTCGATAGAACCAGTGTTTTTTTCGTTACCACCAAATTCTTTAAAGATGTTTATCTTTTGTTCGTTTGAAAAATGAGACATTGTAAACTTTGTTTTTATTTTTTTAAGAATGCAAAGGTAATAAAAAGTTATTTACCAGCAACTTTTTTGACTTTTTTTATTAAAAAATCTCCATTGAAAATCAACCATTTACAACAAAAGTTAACTTTTTAAAGAACGTTATAACTACTTACCGAACTAAATTTCAGCTCATATTGAGCATTAATCGGCAAATTCTATTTCACTTTTAAATCCAGCACGAGCGTCTCTTTAAAATGCTCATTAATTTTATTAATCAGCACATCCTTTCCTAAAATCAATTCCTGTTTGAGTGGAGCGACATCTGTATATATAATTATTACTCGGTTGGAGAGTTGAATATTTGTTGTATAGCGTGCTATAGTTTTACCAGCAATAGTTTCCCATTCCTGTTTTAGGCGTATTTCATTTGCCTTGGCGCCCCAACTCGATCTTGCCATCAATAATTTGAGAGCTTCACCGACACTATATTCTGCCATATTTAAGTAAAAATTGAACAACGAAGTTACAACGATTTTAAAAAGCGAGTTTAGCATTCTGCTAAACAGAATAAAATTTCCAAAATACACGCCTACAAATAAAATTTTCATTTCTACAAATTCATACTACATTTGCCTCCGCTTAGGTTTGCTTTTCGAAGCAATTAAAAGGGAATCAGGTGTAAATCCTGAACATTACCCGATGCTGTAAGTTTCATTCAATACTTTTGCAAATATCTTAATGCCACTGTTTCGTAATCATAAACGCAATGGGAAGGCGCAAAAGTGAAACAAGTCAGAAGACCTGCCCAAGCAAACGTTTTAAATAGCTGCTTTCGGGATTTTAAAAGCATGGGCAAACGACACCAAATCCGTTTTTCGGTATTCTGTTTTTTTCTCTAAAATCTTTATCGCAAGCTTGTATTAAGTAACTTTTTAAACTTAAAAATACAACTGCCATGCGCAAAATTTTAGTTTCTCTATCTGTCGCTATGTTCAGCCTTGCTGCAAACGCTCAAACGATTGCAGACTTTGAGGCATTGAGCTTATCGAAAGCCGACACTGCTTACATCAATTATAGTGCACCACTTACAGATGTTGGATTTAATAGTGGTCTCGCACATTTCCCTTGTGTATATGATACTGCATATGGCGGGTACTGGTCAAGTGGTTTTGCCTACTCTAACTGGACAGACAGTGTTACTAGTGGCTACACCAATCAATATTCTGCCAAACCTGCAAGCGGATTTGCAGGGTCTGCAAAATATGTTGTAGCTTATGGATCTAATAATATTGTTAAGCTTACGGGTGTAGCTTTAGGTCAATCTGTAAATGGTTTTTATATCACGAATAGTACTTATGCCTACAATAGTATGCGCGATGGTGATTTTGTGGGTAAAAAATTTGGCGGAGTTTCCGGGCATGATTCTGATTGGTTCAAAGTAGATATTTTCGCATATAGTGGTGGTAGCCTTAAAAGCGACTCAGTAACGTTCTTTCTTGCTGACTTCAGGGCTAAAGACAGTAGCAAAAATTATATCGTGAGGGAATGGCAATGGGTAAACCTACTTCCATTAGGACACGCAGACAGCCTCCAATTCCGTTTAAGTTCGTCCGACAATGGCAGCTTTGGCATGAATACTCCAGCTTACTTCTGCATGGACAATTTTATCACTAATGAAACAGGGCTTTCAATTGGCAATACAGCACCAGCAACTGTCAATAGCATCAAAATATATCCAAACCCGGCAAGCAATACACTTTTTGTAGAAACGAATGGCAATGAAGTGAATTCAGCTATAATTATCGATTACGCTGGAAGAGTCGTTGCACAATATGCAATAACAAGCAATAAATTAGCTATCAATACAAGCACACTACCTTCCGGTACCTATATACTTTCACTAATGAATGCAATACAAAACACGACGATTCGTTTTGTAAAACAGTAATGCATTCATGTGCATAAAGCCAATAAATATTTTAATGAAACGCTTATTAACACCACTGCTTTTAATACTACTACACCCGTTTGCTCAAGCGCAATATGCGCCACAAGCGGGCGTAGCGGGCAGTGATGCAATTCATAAAAGTAGTAGTTCAATAACTGCCTGGGCTACACAGTGTAGTATTCAACGAGGATGGCAGGACATTGCAGACCCCACATTAGGACGCACCAGTACAGGAGATAGCACTATGGCAATTGGACCAGCTGATGGCTCTATCATAAGCCTTGGAGATAGTGGCATTGCGGTATTGCAATTTGCACAACCAATTTATAATGGAACAGGGACGGATTTTGCTGTTTTTGAAAATGGATTTACAAATCCCGCCAACCCTGAAGAGGCCTTTCTGGAACTTGCGTTTGTAGAAGTAAGCTCTGATGGTGAACATTTTTTCCGTTTCCCAAGTATCTCAAACACATCAACTAGTTTGCAAATAGCTGGATCAGGGATGTATATGAATGCTAGATTATTACACAATTTAGCGGGAAAGTATGTAAGCCAGTATGGCACACCTTTCAACTTAGATGATTTAGCTGGGACTATAGGACTCGACATCAATAACATTACTCATATTAGGATTATAGACGTTATCGGAGATATAAGTTCACATGCCAGCTTAGATGCGAATGGCCACAAAATAAATGACCCTTACCCTACCAATTTTGCAACGGGGGGATTTGACCTTGATGCGGTAGCTGTTATCCACCAGAAAACAACTGGTATAACTAATATTGACCAAAACTTATCAATCAGAGTTTACCCTAACCCAACATCGGACTATATCACTATTGATACTAAAGACAATAATATTTACCAATATTCAATCAGTGATATTACAGGCAGACTTATTTTAGGGGCATCAATACAAAACCCAACAAATATCTCTTTGCTGCAACTACCAAATGGTTTGTATTATATTACTTTAAGCAATAGTCAAGGCAACAAATGGATAGGAAAAATATCAAAATTGTAATCGTTTTTTTGCTTTGCATTATTTCATTTTTGGGAGCATGTAAAAAAGACAATATACCCCAAAACAACCATCCTGTTCCTAACGACAGTTCTGTAAAAGTATTGGTTGCATGTGAAGGTAGCTTAGGTAACGGCAATGGTTCTTTAAGTGTTTATTTTCCACTAAAAGATAGTATTTATAATGATGTATACCAATCAGCAAACGGACAAACATTAGGAGATGTTTTCCAAAGCATAACGAAGATCAACAACCAATATTTTTTCTGCATCAATAACTCTGATAAGATTATCATTTTAAATCCACAAAACTGGCTGCAAATCAATACAATTAATCTATCCAAACCGCGATACATCTTACCTGTTAGCAATAACAAAGCCTATGTTTCTAGTTTATTTAGCAACAAAGTATTCGTAATTAATACAATCAATTATACAGTAGAAAAACAAATTAGTATGCCTTATCAAAATCCTGAAGGGATGATAATTGCAGATGGATTTGCTTATATCTGCAACTGGGATACTGCATGCAATAAACTCTATAAAATAGATACAAATACCGATACAATTATTGATAGTATTACGATTGGAGGTACGGCTCCACAAGAGATAAGCAAAGATAGAGAAGGGAAATTATGGGTATTAGCGGGTAACGCAGCCAAAGGGAAAACCACAACGTTCAATAGATTGGACATTTCAACAAAAAGTCTTTTAAAAACATATTCTTTTGCGCCAAAGGTTGAAGCAATAAAACCGATGTTCAATGCTACTGGTGATACACTTTACTTTATTGAAGTAAATTATGCCGGCGGATCAATTAATAATGGTATCTACAGAATGCGTTATGATGATATATCCCTACCTGGATCTGCATTGATTGGGTGCTCTGTCAATCAATATTATTGGGCCTTAGGTATAGAGCCCAATAGTGGCAACATCTATGTTGGCGATCCTAAAGGATTTATACAAAATGGCACCGTGTCGATATACAATACAGGAGGAGTATTATTACATAATTTTAATGTAGGTTTAGGTCCAGGTCATTTTTACTTCAATTGATAAGTCTTGTTTTTTTCGAACAACATATTTTATTCATTTTTCAAAATAGCATTGACATTAACGATGCTATTTTCGTTTTGCTCAACACAAGCTCAAGACAAGATACTTCAGGAAGTAAAATACAAACGAAAAAAACATATTGAAACAAACGACGAAAAGATTAAAACGTTTGCTCCGGGCATGAAAGTGCTGAGTATAGATTCAACACTGATGCAACAATATACGTTGCAAAATTTAGCAAACCTATTGGCGCAGCAAGTTCCTGTATTCATAAAGTCTTATGGCATCAACAGTATAGCCACACTCAATTTTAGAGGAGCGTCTTCCGCACAATCACAAGTTTACTGGAATGGCATTCCTCTTAATAATGCAGCATTAGGAATGACGGATATATCGTTACTAAATGTCAATTCTTTCGATAAAATAAATGTCGTGTATGGCAGTTCATCTGCATTACTTGGCAGTGGTAATGTTGGTGGTGCACTGCTATTAGAGAATGCCAGCCCCAGCTTTGATAGCCTACATAAATTTTCAAATAAAATCGCTACCGAAATAGGCAGTTTTGCTAGTTATAAACTCTCTTTACAATCAAATTATTCTAGTAAACGTTGGCAAATAAACGCCCGAATAATGAGCCAGTCGGCTCAAAACAATTTTGATTATACCGACCTAAATGGGAAAGAACAGAAAATGGCCAATGCATATTTAAGTGGCGTGAATACATTGCTAAATAGTACTTATAAAATCAACAATTCTACAAGTTTAAATATTGCCGGATGGTACCAATACTATAATCGACAAATACCTCCAGCACTCTTCGAAGTATCATCCAACAAGCAACAAAAAGATGAATCATTAAGACTATTACTGCATTGGCAAAAGCAAAAAAACACCACAGAACATTACTATATAAAAACGGCATTCATACAGGACAAGACACATTATTCCGATTCACAAATTTCACTGTCATCAATTAATGTCAGTTATCAATATTATCAAGAGGTCGGCTGGAAGAAAGTGCTCAATCAACATCATCAATTACTCTTGTTCCTGCCAATAAATATTTCCTGGACTAAACCAGATGGAGATAGCGCAACTAGGTACCAAAACAAAATAGCTCTTGCGGTCGCTTATAAATATCAAGCGCTGCAAGAAAGATTGCAAATATCAATTAGCTCAAGGTTTGAAAAAATAAATACGCAGGTAATACTATTACCTGGCTTGAATGCGTCTTATCAATTGTGTTCTTTTTTAGAACTCAGAGCCAATGTACAACGCAGTTATAGAGCACCTACACTCAATGAATGGTACTACAAACCAGGAGGGAATATTAACTTAAAACCAGAACAGGGCTGGAATGAGGATGCAGGCTACCATTTAAAATTAAATATAGCAAAGCATTTAGAACTCAACCATGACCTCAGTGCCTTTAATCGGCTGATTAACGACTGGATACTCTGGTTTGGGGGTTCTATTTGGACACCCCATAATATTGCTCAAGTGCAGAGTAGAGGTATCGAATCTATTAATAATCTTGTTTGGCAAACCGGGCGATGGCAATTTCATTTAGGAATCAATACATCATTTATTTTAGCGACCACTCGTGCCAGCGATATACCCAATGACGGCAGTATAGGTAAACAAATACCTTACACTCCACGTTATAATGGGCAGGGGAATATAGGATTGGGTTACAAAAAAATCTACATCAACTATAATCACACTTATACCGGTTATAGATTTACAACTACAGATGAGTCTCAATATATTGCCCCATATCAAACTGGGAATCTACACATTGCCTACAGTTACTCTTTGCGAAAAAAAGTACTGATGTGTTCTTTGCAATGCAATAATATTTGGAATGAAAAATATGAGGTGGTCAATTTGCGTCCCATGCCTCAACATAATTGGGGACTTGGTTTAGGGTTAACGTTTTAATTATTACTGTAACAAGGCACTTTCATATAAAATAAAATACATTATGTAATGCGAATTGAAATCAATACATTTGTTGTTTGATGGATTTAAATATGGTTGGCACGAACAGTTAATCAGTTGTTAATAAATGTTGCAATACACATTTTACCCAACCTTTTTCCACAAAAGCGCGTCTTATTATTGTGTGATTTTAAACCAATACACTCATTGCCTATTGCAACTTCATACTCTGAAACTGCTAATCCTGCTGATCTTCAAGACATTATCGCCGGTTGTGTGCGTAATGAACGTAGCGCACAGGAGAAATTATATGGGCTGTTTCAGCCGCGTATGATGTTAGTAGCATATAGATACTTAAACGATCATTCGTTGGCTGAAGATGCGGTAAACAATGGATTTTTGAAAGTTTTTAGAAAAATCGATCGATTCTCGTTCCAAGGTTCTTTCGAGGGTTGGTTGAGAAAAATAATTTTACGGGCAGCACTTGATTATTTGAAAGAGCATGAACGATATAATGACAAAGTAGTTTTAGTTGAGAAAGAAGAATATATACGAAAGGATCATGGCGATCGAATGTATTATGACCAGTTGTTACAATTGGTAAATACATTACCACAAACAACAAAAACAGTATTTAACCTGAGTGTTATGGATGGATTGCAACACAAAGAGATAGCAGAGTTACTTGGCATGAGTGAAGGGACATCCAAATGGCATTTGTCGGAAGGCAGACGCATATTGAAAGAAAAGATTGAACGATTACAATTAAATATCACTCAATAAACCGTTATCCTACATGAATAAGGATATGATCAACATAGACGATTTTGTCAGAGAAAAGCTTGGGGAGCAAGAAGAAAGACGCGACCCTGCTGCTTGGCTCAAGATGAAAGATCTGCTAGACAAGGAAATGCCTGAAAGAGCTGTTCCTATGGGGTTTCGTTTGCGCAAACCGCTCGCATTTATTGGCGCAGCACTATTATTAGCATTGCTTAGTGTGGGCGGATATAAAATGATGACTTTAAAGAACAACAATCAAAATATTGATACAGTAAATATTAATAAAGAGCAACTATCAAACGCTAAGCGCATTCAAAAAGTAGCAGCTGCCAATACATTAAATAATAGTAACGACAACAGAGACGAGAACGGAAGTTCTATTAATGATATGGCTAATGAACAAATTACGCCAGCTACAACTACTACACATCTTAAACAAAAACGAAATAGCTCAGCACTAGCTGTTAGTAACACAATATCAAAAAGCAGCAATCAAGGACAATTTAGCAATAGTGCGGAAGCTCAACAACGAAATAATCATAGTAGTATAAATAAATCAGCTCAAAATACCTTCAACAAGCAGAATGTTGCCCGGATTAACGAACAAGGTGATCAAGCTAATGGCAATAGTTCGAGAAAAAATCAACCATTGTCGTTAAACCAAAACAAAGTGAAGCTGCCGAATAAAATACAAACTAGCAATAACCACACAAACAATAGCATCGCAATAACAGCCCCTGACAATACCACCACTACTAAAGAAAACAAGAAACCAAGGCCACTATTTGCGTCATCCAATAACACAAATAGTGGTAACAACACAATTAAAACAAAAGTTGACAAATCAAACAAGGCAAAACATTCTGTTACTCTTGACAATAAGACTAATGCAAAAAATAATGTTGTTGCAAAAAACAAAACTATAGATAAACCTGCGACAACTACTGCAAAACAAACATTAGATAGTATTAAAACATTGACCGTTGTAGAGCGTACTGAGACGAATAAAAGTGTGCCTCGTAAGACAATTTATAAAACAGATACTGTTAGCATTGGTAAAACTGCTATTGTAAAGAATGAGCAGTCAAAGACACTGGCTGAAGAAACGACAGCTGCAACGAGCACAAGAAAACAAAGAAGAAGTACACTTAGAAAAATTGCCGCAGAAAATAAAAAAGCTGCTATACTAGCTGCTGCAAATAATACTACCAAAACAGAACCCAATTTAGCTGCTGCGAAGAAAAACAATAACAGCAATAGTGAAAGCGTAACAACAAGCATTAATAAAAAGAAACAAAAGAGAAACAGTCTGTCGTTTATAAGTGCCGATAAAGTAAATGAAGTCGTAAATAATGTAAAATATGATATTGGCCATGCGTTATTTTACTTTGGCGCAACTGCAGGAGGAAATTATTCTTTGTCTAAAACGAATAGTTTCACAGGTATGCAACTTGGACTGACCGGTGAAATCGTTTTCAATAAACACCTCAGCCTTATGGGCGAATTGAAATATTTCAACAGAAGCGGCAACAGGAAAACTGTAAACGATGATTATACGAACGTAACAGTAAACAAAGACAGTACTGTTGGAGTAAATAATTACTTTACCATGATTACTGATTCCACACACCATTATTATAATTTCTCTACACTACATAGTTTTGAATTACCTATAACATTAAGATATGCCATCAATAAGTTTTATCTGATGACAGGTATTAATCTAGCTTACTACCTTACTGTTAATGCGGAAGAAGTGAGTACATATTACCCCGCATCAAGTACTCGTTCATCAGGAGGCATACAAAGTAGCATCCCATTGTATACTACTATGACAAAGCAATTAGACATACAAGATTTCAATTCAAAATTTGGTATTGGATATATATTTGGACTTGGCTATCAAATTACACCTGCATTCCAAGTAGATTTAAGAATCACTAAAACTTTTTGGGATAATTCGGGTACGGATGGAGGGAAACATTTATCGAAAGATTTCTACCAAATCCCATCTGTTCAATTGTCTATAGGATACCAATTCAATAAAGGAAAATCAAAACCTACTTTTGGTCCGACAAGCACACCATAGCAAATGTTTTTTGCAATAGGATGGATAAAGAGTCATTATTCGATTATTCATTTTGGTCAAGACAAAAAAATCCGCCAATTAATTCAAGATTAATTGGCGGATTGTATTTTAAACAAGCTTGGTTTTGTCCCTATGGGAAAATACCTAATTGTTCATAAGCAACACCTACTTTGTTGATGGAAACAACAAATGCAGCAGTACGCAAATCTTCCGCTCCAGAGCTCAATAATGATTCTCTAATCTCGTGATAAGAACCAATCATTGTATCTTCCAATCCTGAATAAACTAAATCAATTTCATCAGGACCATGCATAATTTGTCGACGTTCTACGTCAGTTATTTTTTTGCCTACCAAGTTCTCAAATGATTGCAAAATAGAAGTATTTTGATTTTCACTAAAACGCTTATCTAAACGACCGAAACGTACGTGACTCAAGTTTTTTAACCATTCAAAATAAGAAACGGTTACACCACCTGCATTTAGATACATATCAGGAACTACTATTACGCCTTTGGCATTTAAAATGATGTCTGCATCTGGAGTCAACGGTCCATTTGCACCTTCACCAATAATTTTTGCTTTGATACGTGGTGCATTTTCAGCTGTGATTACCGCTTCCAATGCAGCAGGAATAAGGATATCGCAATCCATTTCCATTGTGTCAAAGCTATTTTTAATATCCGTAGCGCCTGCAAAACCCAAGATAGAGCCTGTAGATTTGCGATGAGCCACTACATCTTCTAAATTAAGCCCTTTTTCACTATAGATACCGCCTTCGTATTCTGCCAGACCTACAATGATTGCTCCTGCTTCTGCGAAGAATTTAGCAGCATGGTAACCAACATTACCTAAACCTTGTACAATAACACGTTTACCTTCAATACCTGGATCAAGACCAAGTTTTTTCATATCTTCTGCGATATTCACTACTTCACGAACACCATAAAAAATACCCAAACCTGTAGCTTCAGTACGACCATTAACACCACCTTGGCTTACTGGTTTACCAGTTACACAACCCAATGCATTGATATCACCCGGATTCAGCGTTGCAAAAGTATCTGCAATCCAGCTCATTTCACGAGCTCCAGTACCATAATCAGGAGCAGGGACGTCAATACCTGCACCGATAAAGTTTTTCTTCACTAGCTCAGAAGCATAACGACGGGTGATTTTTTCCAATTCAAATGGAGTGTATCTTTTAGGGTCAATTTTGATACCACCTTTAGCTCCTCCAAATGGAACATTGACAATAGCACATTTATAAGTCATCAATGCCGCCAAAGCCATTACTTCGTCTTGGTTTACGTCCATGCTATAACGAATACCGCCTTTACATGGTAGCTTGTGGTGCGAGTGTTGAACACGATATGCCTCTATTACTTCCACATTGTCGCCAATCCGAACAGGGAATTTCATTCGATAAACAGAATTGCACGCTTTGATCTGCTCTAGAATACCTTTTTCAAATCGTGTGTAGACAGACGCTTTATCGAAATTGCGTTCTACTCCTTGGAAAAAACTGTAAGTTCCTGACATGAGTTTTAAAGTTTAATTTTTTTTAGTTTTAGCGTTAGTTGTTGATTCAAGCTTTTTAATTTTGCGTTCTAAATATAGTAGAAATGCAAAAATTCCTGCAAATATAGTCGCTAAAACAAAAACAACAACGTATATTTTCCCATTACTCCTCATGGTATCTGCCATATCCTGAGCTTGCGACTCATTAATAAACAAGAAAACGAACAATATGGTGCATATTATCGATAAACGATTCATTGGCTATTTTTTTGTTAATGGTTCATAAAATCAAAATCAGGTTCCTGTTCCACTTGGCTTATCAATCTTACTCTTGCAAATAATGATGCCATCCAAAAACCTAATAATATCCAACCTATCACAGCAGGATAAAATACTAAGCGCATCTGACTATCAAGGTCATATTTACTAAATGCCGGATTACCTCCATTGCCTGGGTGTAAAGAATCTACCATACGCGGTAAAATAAAGATAAGCGGTATCATTAACGCGAAAATGAATATATTATAAACAGCGCTTATTTTAGCACGTTTATCTTCATCTTTAATTCCTCCACGCAATACTAAATAGGCAAAATAAGAAAGCATGGACAGAGCCGTTCCTAACTGTTTAGGGTCATTGCTCCAAGCCGCCCCCCAAGTATATTGAGCCCATTCCATACCTGTAAGCATACCCAAAACACTAAAAAAGATACCGGTAGATGCAAGTGTAGAAGAAATAATGTCGTGTTGTATTTTATTACTTCTCAAATATTTAATGGCATAAACAGCCGACGCAAAAAACAGGATAATCATAGTAAACCACATGGGTACATGAAAATAAAGATTTCGAATCGTTTCATTGAGTATCTCACGAGCCGGCACCGGCGACAAAATACCGGCAATAAGTACATAGCTCAAGATTAATATAGATAGTATTTTCCACCAAAGTTGGCGCATCGTTATTTCGAAATTTTGCCAAAGGTATAAAATCTACTCTTACCGAGTAAGGCATTTTTTAATACACGAAATTAATATCCACTGCACAACAATCGACGAACAAGTCGGATTCCATCTTGCGTTTGCAGACTTAAAATATAAATACCAGAAGGTAGCGGCTGCATAGGATCAAAGTCATAGCCACTCTGATTATTGGTATTTACAGATTGGTCAAATACTGATTTGCCAAGCATGTCATATAAGTGAAGCCGAACAAGCCCCGTTATTCGAGTACCAAAATCAACATGAAATCTATTGCTAAATGGACTTGGATAAACAGACCAGTTGTCATTACTAATTTCTGCAACTGATGTATTGGGGTTTTCTTTAATAACAACACAAAGTGTTGCTACTCCACAATAGTAATCCGAAACAGTAACACAATAAGTACCAGGAGCAAGCGAATCCGGATGTGTCGTATTATTTGTGTAACCTGAAGGGCCTGTCCATGTAATCGTATATGGAGCAAAACCACCTGTAATCACCAAGTTAATTTTTCCGTCACTTTTACCAAAGCCGGATGCGATAGTTGTTGCTGTGAGATTAGCAGCAAACGATATCGAAGCCGAAATAAGCAAGAAGATTGCTATAAAAAATGATTTCATAACTTGTTATTTTAAAAGTTGCTAGTATATCTTAATCATTCCTACAGCAGCAATTCGCTTAAAGAATAATTTTTTTTGCCTTAGACTTCATCAATTGAGTCAACGATAGTTTTGATTGTTCAACATCGTTATTATTCAAATACAATACTTTTTGATTGTCCTTATCTATTACTAAAGTGGACGTTTGTAAATTCATAGGGTATTTGATTTGCTTTTGGAGTTTCCACTGATTACCTGTAACACTATAGGTGTTTAAAACGCCTTCTGACGACAATATCCCTATTTTTGTTCCCACTGCTATTAATGAAAAATATTGATGAAAATTTACGGGTATCGCATCCGAATGTTTCCATTCACTTCCATTATACATCCAAATAAATAGTTCATTTTGATTGCACAATGCTAATAAGACTGTATTGTCTTTGCCCCATGCGATATCAAAAAAGTTATTACTTAATGTATTATTCCGTCGCAACATAAATTGCCATGGCTCATAAGCCGCGATTGGCGGGATTAAAAAACTTTGTTCCAAAACTTGGGCAGGATTTAAGTTTTGCGATTTTATTGCTTCAGCCAAATTTATTTTCTTCAATGCATCGTTACGACTATTATTGCTATTGAGTATCCAGTTAATTGCAAGCATCTCTCCTTTATTTATATCAAAACACAGGGGCACAAAGGGGTCTGAAATTTCGCGCCCTACGGGAAGAATATTATAAGCAGATACATTATTGATATTTTGTTGCACATTACCGTTATGAAGTTCTGCTAATTGCAAATCATTATTGACTGTACAATAATAAAATTGTGCATGTTCAATAATAATTTTACGTTCAATTGCTTTTTGAGCAAAAGCGAATTGTGCGAAAATTGTTAGCAATAGCGATACTAATAATGTGTTTTTCATTCTGAAAAATTTGTACGTAAAAATACTATTTACCAAGTGGTAATTGATTCTTGCAAATCGTCTTTACTCATGTCTGTAGTAAAATTATAGGTGTTTGCAGATAACTGTATTCCCCATCCATCAAAAGCGGTTGTTTTAATATCTGTCAACAATTTGAACGTGACTCCGTAACAAGCGTCATAATAAACTCCATCTATTTTTGTAATCTGGTGATTATTGAAAAATGAAGAAGGATTATTGTTGCATTGGCCATTTATTCCAACCTGATCTGTTGCGTCAGCAGTAGTAAATACATATCCACTTGGAGTGATATAACTACCTGAATATGTATTTTTATAGGGGAAGCTAGGGCAAGCAACTGAGTCTGATTTGACTCCAAAATTCCAGTTTTTTACTAAGAAACGGTTTATTGTACCCCCACATGGACTTGCTACAGGATTGGGAGTGATATAAACATAATTATTTGTACGCACCACTCCTTGTATTTTGATGAGCGCCAAAAACAGTTGCGCGAAAGTATAACACTCTGCATTACGGTAACGCAAAAGGTTGGGAAGGGTTACGTAAGGGCTATTAAATGTTTTATAATAAAATAGTGAATCCCCTTTATAGTTAAGCACTACATGATCCAAAAATTCATTCCAGCATTTACTAATTATTCCCGTATCTGTGGTTTCTCCCTTTGCATCTTTACAACTCAATTCCAATACTGTATGAAAGTACTTGAAATTAGCAGTTTCTACCATAGGAGCAGAACGTGTAACATATATTTTGTGATCAGTTGTATCTGCATTTATCCAAGTGACCCCATGATCGAATGAGATTTGCCAGTAAAAATTAAATGGCGCATAATAATTGACTGTACCCGCAATAAAAGATTTGGTAGCCAATGTATCCTTATAAGTGCAGGTAAATGAAGACGAACTGGGGACTAAATGCACTGTTTGCATAGGTAAGTTTATGGAATCCGAACCCAATGCACGAATACTCAATGAGTCTGGTGCTTGGCTACAATTAAAGGTAAAATTAGCTCCAACTTTCATTATTGAGCCACTTACAAATCCTGCCGGTAGCCTTAATCCTGTAGCGTTCCAATGTGGCGCTGTATATATTGTTGCTAAAGAATCTTGGCGAATATTAATATACCCAGTTCCAGAAAATTGAACTTGAGATGCACTTATAGAATACTGAAAATCTTGCGCCCAAATGGGCTCTACATATAGCAATATAGAAAGAAATAGTAATAATAATTTTTTCATAGACTTGCAGTATTCTCTCAAAGATAAATATATTATTTTGAGAATGCAAGTGTTTAATGAATTAATATTATCCCAGTATTCTTTGTTTGCTTGCTTCGTAAAGCATCATTCCTGCAGCTACAGATACATTAAGCGAATCGAATGCTTTGGCCATAGGAATGCTAATCAACTGGTCGGCACGGCGTATCACATCTTTACTGATACCCGTATCTTCAGCCCCCATTACTATTGCTGTTGGTATTTTAAGATCAGCATCATAGATTGGGATACTACCTTTCATATAAGTACCTAAAATTTGAATACCATTAAGTTTCAAAACATCCAAAGCCTGCGGCACAGATGGTGTTCGGCAAAGCATGATATTACGTAATGCTCCGGCAGAGGTCTTAATAGCATCTTCAGTAAGGGATGCGGCATTTGATGTGGGTAAGATAAGCCCTTGTGCGCCACAACACAAGGCACTTCTAGCAATGGCTCCAACGTTACGAACGTCAGTAACCCCATCTAATAAAAGGAATAATGGTGTTTCTCCTTTATCAACAACAAATGAAATGGCTTCCTGTAAATCAATATACTCTAATAAACTAGTCCAAGCTACAATACCCTGATGTTGTGCTTTTGTAAAGCTATCCAGTTTTTCTATGGGCACTTGGCTTATAGGAATATTCCTTTCTCTTGCCAATTGTTTGATACTGGTTATTTCTTCTCCGCTTGCGGTACGCAACAAAAAGAGTTTTTCGATAGATGCACCTTGCTCCAATGCCTCCAATACTGGTTTACGACCAATTAAAAGTGGCAGTGATGGGCGAGGTTTATGCGAAAAATTTCTTTTATTTTGGAGCATTGGCTGATATAGATAATTGGAATAATAGGGCAATTGCCTATTTAAGCCATGTTATGGAAAACTTGTTGCACGTCATCGTCTTCTTCCACACGTGCGATTAATTTAAACACTTCTTCTGCTTGTTCTTCGCTAATCGAAATGGTATTTTCAGGTAACCATTCTATCTCTGAAGAGATTGGTGTAATGTTTCTTTCTTCAAGGGCTTTTTGCATATTACCAAAATCAGTGAATGCACAACGAACAATCAAATTGCCGTCTGCATCTTCTCCCAATTCTTCCAATCCTGATTCAATGAGTTCTAATTCCAAATCTTCAATGCTTAAGCCTTCCGGATTGAGTTTAAAAACACCCAAATGTTTAAACATAAAAGCTACTGAGCCGCTATTACCAAGACTTCCACCACATTTATTGAAGTGCATACGAACGTTTGCAACTGTACGTGTGGTGTTGTCGGTAGCTGTAACCACTAATACCGCAATACCATGAGGTGCATAACCTTCATAAAGTACCTCGTCATAGTTACTCGTATCTTTTCCAAGTGCATTTTTAATGGCGGATTCAATACGCTCTTTGGGCATATTGACACTTTTACCATTTTGCATCACTCGGCGCAACATTGGATTAGTGTTCGGATCAGAACCACCTTTTTTTACAGCTATTACGATTTCTTTACCTATACGGCTAAATTGTTTTGCCATGCGATCGTAGCGGGCAAACATTGTTGATTTACGAACTTCGAATATACGACCCATATATGCTGGATATAATTTTATTATTTAAGGTTGCAAAAGTAATCTATAATTTGTTAGTTGGCAATCGAAAAAAATTGACATACACCAATCGGGCATTAATAAATTAATAAAGTCGATTACCAAACCAATTCCTCGTCATCAGCGGCTTTTGCAGGATTAGCTCTGCGCGACACTACTTTCTCCAGTTGACGCTCTAATATTAATTTGGCAATACTCATGGGAACATCAGCTTGCTTCATCGCAACTCGTAGCTTCGGTTCTAGTACATCCATTTTGTACATGAGTTGAAAAAAAACGCCGCTATTGTAATGCAGCATGTATTCCACCTTGTGCGCAAGGGCATTCAATAGGTCTGTTTCAGAAATAAATTCATCCTCCGACCATTGTAGATCTTCCGGCAAATTTCTAATCAATGCCTTTTGTTCTTTTTCACTCAAATTCATTAATGCAAATTTATTGATCCTAAAGCAAAACAAGTAATTATATATTTGCAGTCTGAAAATTAAATAATGAACAGAACAATTTTTGTTACCGGTGCAACTTCGGGGTTTGGTAAAGCTATCGCTACCCTATTTGCGAAAAATGGATATAACGTTATAATAAATGGTAGGCGCAATGAGCGTTTGCAAGAATTGAAACAGAGTTTAGAAAATGAATATCATGTGCAAGTAACTAGTCTTTGTTTTGATGTGCGAGACAAAGTGGCTACTGAAAAAGCAATTGATGAGCTAAAAAAATCGGTAACTCAAATTGATATTTTAGTGAATAATGCCGGACTGGCTGCAGGACTGGCTACTATCGACGAGGGCGATACAGACAACTGGGACAGAATGATAGATACTAATATAAAGGGATTACTGTATGTAACACGACAAATAGCTCCTATGATGAGGGCGAATTGTAGCGGACACATCATTAATATCGGATCGACTGCTGGTAAAATCGCCTATAAAAATGGGAATGTTTATTGTGCAACGAAATTTGCAGTTGATGCACTATCACAATCGATGCGCATTGATCTTTTACCTTACGGAATAAAGGTTACTGCAATAAATCCAGGAATGGCAGAAACGGAGTTTTCGTTGGTGCGCTTTGGTGGCGACGAAGAGCGTGCCGCAAAGATGTATGAAGGTGTAAATGCTTTGCAAGCAACTGATATTGCTGATGCAGTTTATTATTGTGCGACATTACCTCCACATGTTTGCGTCAATGATTTGACACTTACCTGCCTCACGCAAGCAAATGGTTTCTACAGCATCAAAGAATCAGAAAGAATAACTAAACAAAATTAAGCCAAAAGCTTGGCTATAGCCTGATGCACTTGTTCAAAACCAAATGGAGCAAGTGCATTTTGCATTGCACTACTAATTTGCTCATTACATAAATTGCCAATACTACCCTCATGTGTATGATGAATATCAGTGCTGTATTGAAATTCATTTGCTTCTATAACCCTACCTACTTGTTTGTATGCATCGCGAAATGGCACTCCGCTTAACACAAGTTTGTTTACCTCTTCAACACTAAATAAATATTTGTACTTTTCGTCCGATAAAATATTTTCTTTGATGCTAATATTACCCAACATTAAAGTGGCCATTTGCAAACAATCTTTCAATGTTTTGAACGCAGGGAATAGATGTTCCTTCAGTAATTGCAAATCGCGATGATAGCCTGAAGGTAGATTTGTGGTCATCATCATAATTTCATTCGGTAATGTTTTTATCTGATTACATTTACTGCGAATGAGTTCAAATACATCAGGATTTTTTTTGTGTGGCATAATGCTGCTGCCTGTTGTCAATTCAGGGGGGAAGCTAACAAAGTCAAAGTTTTGATTCAGATATAAACACATATCCATACTCATGCGCGCAAGGGTATCTGCTAGATTGGTTAATGCTTGCGCTGTTATCCGCTCCGCTTTGCCTCTACCCATTTGCGCATAGACTACATTATAATTCAAATCTGCAAAACCCAATAATTGTGTGGTCAAAGTTCGATTAATTGGAAATGAAGAACCATATCCCGCAGCTGAACCCAAAGGATTTTTATTAACCACCTCATAAGCTGCACGCATGGTTATTACATCATCCACAAGGCTCTCTGCATAAGCGCCAAACCACAATCCGAATGAAGAAGGCATCGCTATTTGCAGATGTGTGTATCCAGGTAAGAGTGCATTTTTAAATGCTTCGCTTTGAGTCAATAATAATTTGAAGAAGGGTTGAATCGCATTTACCAATTCCTCCAATTCATTTCTCAAGTAAAGTTTCACATCAACTAATACTTGATCATTACGGCTTCGTGCGGCGTGTATTTTTTTTCCAATATCACCAAGGCGTTCAGTTAATAAGAATTCGATTTGCGAATGAACGTCTTCAACATTTGAGGCTATAGTAAATACACCAGACTGAATTTTTTCGTAAATAATTTTAAGTTCAGCGACCAATTGTTTCGATTCTTCAATCGTCAATAAACCAATAGTAGCCAGCATTTGCGCATGAGCGATATTACCCAGCACATCGAATGGTGCAAGTAATACATCAAATTCACGATCATTACCAACAGTAAAATTTTCGACTGCTTTATTTACATCAATATCTTTTTGCCAGAGTTTCATAGCATTGAATTTAATAGGATTATTGTAAAACCTTTTCGAGCAATTGTATGTAAAGTGTAATACCGTCTTTTATTTCATTTACAAAAATGAACTCATCTGCGGAGTGGCTTCTCGCACTATCTCCTGGCCCCATTTTTAGTGCGGAAAAATCCATCAATGCTTTGTCACTTGTTGTAGGTGAACCATAATAAGAAAGATTTAAAGCTAAGCCCGACTGTACAATTGGATGAGTAAAAGCAATAGAACTGGAACGCAAGCGCATACTACGTTCTACAATATTACTCTTCGTATTTTTTCTTATTATAGTCAATACTTCTTCCGGCGTATATAATTCATTGACTCTTACATCCACAACAAATTTGCAAAATGCAGGTACTACATTATGCGCTTTATTTTCTGTTTCAATAACTGTAACGTTCATTTTTACTTCACCCAACAGGTCAGATACGTTATCAAATTTAAAGCTGCGAAACCATTCAATGTCTTGCATCGCTTTATAGATTGCATTTTCCCCTTCATTGCGAGCGGCATGTCCGGCTTTACCTTCTGCGGTTGCATCCAGCACCATGAGCCCTCTTTCTGCAATGGCCATTTGCAATAAGGTAGGTTCTCCAACAATCGCACCTGTTATTTCGCTGCCTTTTAATGATTGCAAAAACAAAATATTCTTCAGCAATGCTTCAATACCATCTTTCCCTGAGATTTCTTCTTCTGCTGAAGCTGCAATTACGAGATTGAAATTCAAATTTTCAGCTTCATAAAAATATATGAAAGTGGCCATTAACGATACTAAACAACCGCCGGCATCATTGCTTCCCAGACCATATAGTTTACCATCTTCTATTGTTGCTGCAAATGGATTTTTCGTGTATTGAGGATTTGGTTTTACAGTATCGTGGTGGCTATTGAGTAATATACTAGGTTTGCTCTTATCGAAATGTTTATTAACAGCCCAGACATTATTTAAATATCTTAGAGGAGCGACTCCATTAGATTCTAAAAAAGAAAAAATAAGTGCGGCCGTTTTATCTTCTTCTTTCGAAAAAGATGGAGTGCTGATCAAATCCCTTAGCAATTGAATTGCATCTTCGTTTAGTTTATTTATTGCTGTCATCATCATGCGTAATAGCTGTTCCTGCCGTACCGGTTATAAGTTGAGTTAATTTTTCTGCATGACCAATAACTACTTTTTTAACACCGCAATTTAGTGCTTCAAACGCATTATCTAATTTCGGAATCATTCCTGCAAATATTATTTTTTGCTCTTTCAATGCTTGATAATAATGTGGTGTAATGCTTTTTATAATACTATCATCATCATCTGCATCCATCAATACGCCACTCTTTTCAAACGAATAGATTAGTTGAACATCATAAATGCTACTCAGTGCTTTGGCTACTTCCTGAGCAATTGTATCTGCATTGGTGTTGAGCAATTGCCCTTCATTATTGTGCGTGATCGGTGCAATGATGGGAACGAAATTGTTATCCAATAATAGCTGCCAATTAGCCACTGATGGTGCAGCAACAACATCTCCTACAAAACCATAATCAACACCATTTTTCATAGGGCGTTTTACAGCTGCAATTAAATTAGCATCTGCTCCGCTCAATCCTATCGCATTACAATTATGCGCTTGCAATTGTGCAACAATATTTTTGTTGATATAGCCCGCATATACCATAGTCACCACCTTCAATGTTTCAGCATCCGTAATTCTCCGTCCGTCTATCATTTGCTGTTCAATACCGAGTTCAATAGCGAGTTTAGTAGCCAATTTACCTCCTCCGTGAATGAGTATTTTCTTTGTAGGTATAGCTGAAAATGAAGTAATAAACGACGCTAGTTTTTTATCATCGTCAATAATATTGCCACCTATCTTTACAACAATGAGTTGTTCCATTTTTAGGATTGTTTCGTGTTTAATATTTCGCTTAGCACTGCTTGTGCAGCCCAGACCCTATTACCCGCTTGAGTTGTAACCAAGCTACTTTCGCTATCTAATATTTCATCACTCAGCTCAACATTTCGCCTTACTGGCAAGCAATGCATCACTTTGGCATTGTTGGTAAGGGACAATTTATTTTCCGTAAGCATCCACTTAGGATCATTATCATAGACCTTGCCATAGTCCGTATAAGTACTCCAGTTTTTTACATATACATAATCCGCGTCTTTCAGTGCCTCATCTTGATTCTGCGTAATGGTTGCACCTTTTGTAAATTCTTCAGCAAGTTCATAATCTTCTGGGTGCGTAATTACAAAATCCGCTTCACCCCAAGCATTCATCCATTGGGCAAAACTGTTAGCAACACACTGAGGCAATGGTTTTATATGTGGTGCCCAACTCAACACAACTTTAATTCTTTTATTGTCCGGCTTCGATTTTCTGATATCTTCAGTTATCGTTATTATATCCGTCAAGCTTTGCAATGGATGTAACGTTGCACTCTCCAAGCTTACGACTGGAACACCGGAGTATTTTATAAATTGATTGATAAATAGCTCGCTATAATCATCCTCTTTATTTTTGAGCGACGGGAATGTTCGCAAGCAGAGTATATCAAAGTACTTTCCTAAGACTGGCGCGGCATCTTTAATATGCTCTACAGTATTGCCACTCATAATAGCCCCTTCTTCAAATTCTAATGCCCAACCTTCTTTGTCCACATTAAAGATTATGGCCTCCATGCCCAAATTCTGAGCAGCAACCTGCGTACTCAGCCTAGTGCGTAAACTCGGATTTAAAAATAATAATCCAATACGTTTATCAGCACCCAATTTTTTATCTTTTAATGGATTTGATTTATAGTCCAAAGCTTTTGATACCAAAGCGTTGATATCAACAACATCATTAACGGAAATAAACTGTTTCATTTATAGTTTTAGTTAGCATTAAGGTCTTTTACAGCTTCACTCAATACATCCAAAAATTCATCCACTTGCTTTCTTGATATGGCCAATGAAGGCAACAAACGAATGACATTTGGTTTTGCTTCTCCCGTGAACACATTATACTGATGAAGCAATTTTTTTCGCAAATCTTTCAAATGTTCAGGCACATCAAAACCAATCATCAGACCTCTTCCTCTCACATTTTCCAAGCCTTCGATTGCTTTCAATTTATGCAACAAATACATGCCCCGCTGTTTGGCAATCTCTATAAGATTCTCTTCCTCAATAATCTCCAAGACAGCTAATGCTGCTGCACATGCTAGATGATTTCCTCCAAACGTTGTACCCAACATGCCATGCTTAGCATGTATATGCGGCGCAATTAAAATACCACCGATTGGAAAACCATTACCCATTCCTTTTGCCATTGTATAAATGTCTGCATTCACCTCTGCATAATCATGGCTAAAAAATTTACCACTGCGTCCGTAGCCACATTGCACACTATCAGCTATGTACACTGCATTGTTATCATCACACAATTTACGTATCAATTGAAGAAATGAATTTTCCGCAATTCTAATTCCACCTACTCCCTGAATACCTTCTACAATAACGGAAGAAATTTCATCACCATATTTTTTAAAACACTGGCGAAGAGCGACCTCATCATTAAACGGTAAAAAAATAACATTGTCCGTTTCATTAATTGGTGCAACAATAGATGGATTATCTGTTGCTGCTACTGCTAAAGAAGTTCTTCCATGAAAAGATTTGTTGAATGCAATCACTTTCTTTTTACCATTATGAAAAGATGCTAATTTCAAAGCATTTTCATTGGCTTCCGCACCACTATTACACAAAAACAATTGATAATCATCTTTACCACTCAGTTCCCCTATTTTAGTAGCCAATTGTTGTTGAATTGGAATCACAACAGAGTTGGAATAGAATGCGATTTGAGTCATCTGTCGCTCTATTCTCTTTACCCAATGTGGATGACAATGACCGATACTAATGACTGCATGGCCTCCATACATATCTAAATACTGAACTCCTTCTTTGTCCCATACGTAGGAACCAAGTGCCTTTGTTACGGTTATGTCATTAATTGGGTAAACGTCAAATAATTTCATCTATCTTAATTGTTTATTGTTTTGTTTTAAATAGTTGTATCCGATTAAAAATAATTTGCCTTCAGGTTTAATCCTTCTTTTTCATCAAGTCCAAACATGATATTCATATTCTGTACGGCTTGCCCTGAAGCACCTTTCAACAAATTGTCTATTGCAGAATGAACTACAATTTTATTGCCAACCTTCTCAATATGAATTAAACATTTATTGCTATTCACCACCTGTTTCAAGTCTATCATTGTATTGCTAACGTGTGTAAAAGCAGCATCTTGATAAAACTCATGGAATAAATTATTTGCTTCGATCAAATTGAGTTTACATTCCAGTGTTGAACTCACATAAATACCTCTGGAAAAATCGCCACGCCAAGGCACAAACCAAATACCTTCGCCTGATCCATCAGTTGACAATCGAATATCTCTTTGTAATTGATTAACCGATTGTGTGATTTCATTGATGTGCTGATGTTCTAATGTTTTATATGCCGAAATATTATTGCATCTCCAGCTAAAATGTGAAGTAACACTCAGACTTTGTCCAGCGCCGGTGCTCCCTGTAATACCAGTCGTGTAAACATTCCCCAATAAATTTTCTTTAGCTAACGGCAATAATCCCAATTGTATTGCAGTAGCAAAACAACCCGGGTTAGCAATACTCGTTGAGTGTTTAATCTGATCTTTATTTAATTCAGGAAGGCCATATATAAAATTTCTGTCCCGAAAATTTTGATTTTGCACTAAACGAAAATCTTGTGATAAGTCAATAACTTTCACATGCAAAGGAATATTATTGTTTTCTAAAAATACTTTTGCATCACCATGACCAACACACAAAAAAACTACATCAACATTAGGTACTGCACTTTCAAAATCATCCGTGAACTTCAATGTTGTATCGCCTAATAAATCCTTATGCACCTCATAGACATATTTATTGGTATTGCTTTTACTATTGATAAATTCAATGGTAACAGCAGGATGATTAATTAATAAACGAATCATTTCTCCTCCGGTATAACCCGCGGCACCTATAATACCTGCTTTAATTTTGTGTTGCATAAAAACTCATTTACCCTTTTATGGCTACTTTAAATAGATTCGACTTAGTTTTTAGCTTTCATCACTTGGTGATAAATGGCTGTTTGATTACCAAATATTTTACTAAAACCACGAACATCTTCACCTGTAAATCCGGTATTCATTTCACCATATTTACCAAACTCAGCACTCATCAGGTCGAATTTACTTTCTATTCCAATGATCTGAAATCGATAAGGTTGTAATTGAACAAAGACATCACCAGTTACATTGGTTTGACTGTTTTGCAAGAAAGCTTCTATATCTCTCATTACAGGGTCCAAAATTTGACCTTCATGTAACCAATTGCCATAAAACTGTGCTAATTGATCTTTCCAACCTAATTGCCATTTAGTCAACACATGTTTTTCTAAAGCATGGTGTGCTTTAATAATCACCATAGGGGCTGCTGCTTCAAATCCGACACGACCTTTAATACCAATTATTGTATCACCAACATGAATATCTCGCCCAATACCGTATGCACCTGCAATAGCTTGTAAATATTGAATTGCCTCTGTAGGATGACTAAACGATTGGTCATTAATCAACTGTAGTTCTCCTTTTACAAAAGTCAGCTTTACTTCCTCACTTTCATGCTTGGTAACCTGCGTAGGCCAAGCCTCTTCGGGCAAAACACCCTTGCTATTTAATGTTTCTCGCCCCCCCACACTAGTACCCCACAATCCTTTATTTATTGAATACGCCGCTTTTTCAAAATTCATTTCTACATTCCTTTCTTTCAGATATGCAATTTCCGCTTCACGACTCAATTTTAGATCTCTAATAGGAGTAATGATTGTCACGCCCGGAATCACGATATGAAAAATCATGTCGAAACGAACCTGATCATTACCTGCTCCAGTGCTACCATGAGCCACTGCTTTAGCCCCAAGTTTTTTCACATGTTCGGCAATATGCAATGCTTGGCTCAATCGCTCTGCGCTCACGCTTAAAGGGTAAGTATTGTTTTTAAGGACATTACCAAATATGAGGTACTTAATGATACTATCATAATACCCTTTTACTGCGTCAATAGTTGTGTGAGACTTAACACCCAGTTGATAGGCATGTGTCTCAATTTTTTGCAACTCATCTTCGGTAAACCCACCTGTATTTACAATAATACTGTGTACTTCGTAGTTACAGTCTTCAGTTAAATATTTTACACAAAATGTAGTGTCGAGACCACCACTAAAACCCAAAACAATTTTTTCCTTTTGAGACATGATATGCTTGATTGTATATTTTTAAACTTTAATAGAGGATTACCAAAACAGATTGAAAAAGAACAGCTTTATTTTAGGTGTTCCATTTTTTTTAAACGCACGTAATATTTTATTTTGTTTGAACCGCATAAATCGTTCGTACAATTTAGAGTGCTTTTTAAAATCAGCAGTTGTTTCTTCGGTTGTATAATGATCTTTAGGGTCATAAAGCATCGCTGTACACATGCAATTCTTTCTTTCTTTACTCATCAATATGTCATAATTCACACAGCTCTTACAACCGGCCCAAAATTGCTCGTCATCGGTAAGTTCGGAATAAGTAACCGGCTCGTAGCCCAATTCACTATTGATTTTCATGACTGCCAAACCTGTTGTTAATCCAAATATTTTAGCATTCGGATATTTAACTCTCGACAAATCAAATATGCATTTTTTAATCAGTTTAGCAACACCGCTTTTTCTAAATTCAGGACTAACAATTAATCCACTATTAGCGACAAACTGCTCATGCCCCCAAGCTTCTATGTAGCAAAACCCAACCCATTTTTTTTCGGTGTGGGCTATTACGGCTTTGCCTTCGAGCATTTTTTGTACTATATAATCTGGGCTTCGCTTAGCAATACCCGTACCTCGGGCTTTTGCAGATGCTTCCATTTCATCAGTGATGATATTTGCAAAATGAATATCGCCACTATTGGCTATACGAACGGTTATTTTTTGTTCCACTTGACACTATAATAATTAATAAAACGAATATGCACAATGACTAAAATAATTAGCCATTATGATCCAAATAAATTCTATGACATCTCCCGAAAGACCTCCCGGGAGCGACTATTATAGGTTCCGTCTTCGGACTAATTGCTGTGGGGTAGCGTTATAAAGAAATACAACACCTTGCAAGGAAGGATGATATGCGATAAAGCGGGGATGTGTTGTGCTATTGATCACTTCAGTTAAACATGAAATTGTTTGTTACCAAAATTATTAGGGAACAAAGTTACGTATTGAAAGTATTGGAGGACGTTAATTTTTTATAAAGACGAATATTTATACAAAAAAACTTTTCGAAGGATATTAGCTACCAATTATTTTCATTTACAAACATTACTAAGTATCCAAAATAAAAGACCGCTATTTTTGCCGTACACAACAAAACAACCAATTAATGTATATCATACGAGCCGCAATAAAAAATGATTGTACACAAATGCTGACACTGGTAAAAGAGCTGGCCTTATACGAAAAAGCGCCAAATGAAGTGAGCGTAAGTTTAACCCATTTTGAAGAGAGCGGATTTGGATCCAATCCTGTTTACTGGGCTTTTGTTGCAGAATTTGAAGGTAAAGTAATAGCAATGGCATTGTATTATATCCGCTATAGTACTTGGAAAGGACAACGTATGTATCTGGAAGATATAATAGTAACAGAACAACACCGCAATAAAGGGGTCGGCAAATTACTGATGAATAAACTTATTGAAGAAGCCAAAGAAAAACAATTACATGGTATATCATGGCAAGTACTTGACTGGAATGAACCTGCCATTGCCTTTTACAAACAATACGAAACTACGTTTGATGAAACTTGGCTAAATGCTGCTATAAATGTTTAATAAAGACTACGCCATGCACTTATATTAACAGGGCATTTATAGGTCTTCAATTGAAATGATACATGGACTTGCAGCATCATGTATTGGTCTTTTGTGGAACTATTACCTCTTTGCTTTCCTGCTCGACCAAGTGGCTCTGCCGGGTTTTTCAGTATTGAAGGATCTTGTAAATAATAAGCGGCATTTAATTTTGTAGGATCAGGTGCAAATTTATTAGCCCCTACATAAGTTGTGCTTACGTCATCCAAATAATCTGTAGTTGTCAATCGATCAGTAATCTCAAATCCTATGTTGACTCCAGGAGCCGCCCACCACTTTATACCCACTCCAATAGGAAAGCACATAGCAACATTACTATATTTTCTTGACGAATACTCACTACCAAGATTTTGGCCTTCTGTACCTAGTGGGCGTAAATAATACTTCTCGCCATCAAAAGTAGTATATGGATTATAATAAAATGCGCCAATCCCCCCTGTCAAATAAGGAGTCCATCTACTATCTTCTTCCCCTGTTGCAAAACGAAAAAAATTAAATTCAGCTTGTAAAACACCTTCAAAAATGTTACTTCTAAAACTCAGATTACGTTCTTGCTGGTATGCGTTGCTGTTATAGCTATCATCATAACCCACCTGTGCATAATTTGCAGACAAACGTAGTGCTATATAATGATTAAGATGGTATCTTCCAAAAACGCCGAAAGAAGGACGAATAAAGTGAAACCCATAATGGTCATTCAAATCTCCAAAGTATTGGGTCGCACCAACAGAAGCTCCCCATTCTGTCCATCGATAAAACGTCTGAGCATTTACTTTAACGAGCAAACTTACAACGGCAAATAAGGTTAATATTATTTTCTTGGACATGGGCTTAAAAATGAAGCACTGCTTTAAGTACAAATGTATTGATTTTATTGAACAGAGTTAGACTATCCCTTTTATTCCAACTACTCTTCAAATGTATCTATAGAAACGGCTATATCTTCTGGACTCGATTTTATTTTAAAGGTAAAAGTTCGCTGAACAATGTAGCTAAAAACTGCTAATACAATAATAGTAAGCGTTTGAGATGGTGTTGGATAAAAGCCCAATACATCAATAAATAGTTTTAGGAAAAGGTAATTTAAGAAAAAACATGTAGCGGTAAGTACAGCATAGCGAAATAATTGAATCCGTCCTTTTAAGTTTGACTCCTGAAAGACTACATATTTCGAAAGTATAAACCCTATAGGTATTGTAATTGACGAGGCTATAATATATGATGCTATATCTGCGCCAACAGCAATTGTTGTAACCGATTTCCCATGTATAAATAGGATACTACTATCAAGTTCATGCAACAACATGTGCAAGCTAAACCAATAAATAAAAATATTAAGTAATTGATTCCCTCCCCCACATGCCAAATAACGAAATGTCTGCTGATCAATCCATCTAGCAAAAGGAGGATGAAAGAAATCAATAAATAAAAGAATATAGTGCCTGATTCTGTTCACACTTTTTTTTTGATAATAACGCCTGCGAAGGTACTTTATTTTGCATATTGCCTGCGCAAGAAAAATCTTTTAAAAAAAGTAAAAAAAATTTTGGAGAATTAAAATTCTTATCTACTTTTGCAATCCCGAAAACAAAAAGGGAAAGTTCTTTAAAACATTCTAAATAAGCCACTTTAGCTCAGATGGTAGAGCAACTGATTCGTAATCAGTAGGTCAGCGGTTCAAGTCCGCTTATCGGCTCCAGTAATTTCAAGATGTTGCGGCCATGTGCGATCAGTAAAAAAAAATACTGGTCGCACACTGGTCGCAGCGCTCATTGGGCAGTGTTCCCTTTGAGGTAGCTATTTTCCCTTGTTTCAACCAAAGAAATTGGGTAAAGAACGTGTTTCCCGAATTTTATATACAGAGGTGGCTTAGTTCGTTCGGACAGTTTTCTTTGTTTTTTAAGTGGAGCCTCTGCTTGTTGTTAGGCTGCCTGTTCGACCGTCGGCAGCATCACGGCATACGCTTCGTCTGGTGTTTTTTTCTTTAATTGCGAATGTGGCCTGGAGCGGTTGTACCAGTCCAGATATTGCATGATCGATTTGCGGGCCTCGTGGACCGAGTCATAGGCATGCAAATACACGCGCTCGTATTTCACTGTTTTCCATAATCGTTCAACAAAAACATTGTCCCGCCAAGCGCCACGACCGTCCATGCTGAGCCTGCATCCCTGATCTTCAACCGCTTGCACGAACTCGGCTGCGGTAAACTGGCTCCCCTGGTCAGTATTGACGATCTCCGGGGTTCCATGGCGGTTGAACGCCTCGTTCAGCACGTCGACCGCATGGCAGGCCTCCAAGGTGATCGCAATCTTTGCGGCCAGGACTTTCCGGCTGGCCCAATCAACAACGGCGACAAGGTACACAAACCCTTTCGCCATCGGGATATAGGTTGTGTCCAGCGCCCAAACCTGGTTGGAGCGGTCAATGGTCAAGCCCCGCAGCAGATAGGGGTAAATCTTGTGGCCGGGGTGTTTCTTGCTGGTCCCCGGCTTTCGATACAAGGCCTCAACGCCCATGCGCTTCATCAGCGTGCCGACATGCTTGCGGCCTACTGCACAACCGGCCCGGTTGAGTTGATCCCGGAGCATGCGGGAGCCCATAAACGGATGCTCCAGGTGCAATGCATCAATGTTGCGCATTAATGTCAAATCACCCGCACTGACCGGTCTGGGTTGGTAATAGACGCTGCTGCGGCTGATGCCGACCAGATGTGCCTGCCGTTTGATCGAGACGGTATGGGTGCGATCAATTATCGCTTTGCGCTCAGCAATCCCACCTTGGTGAGCGCGCTTTCTAAAAA
>DBTQ01000012.1:71759-72620 GCA_002307135.1 Bacteroidetes bacterium UBA1312 | reverse complement strand
TAACTGTAGCAGTACTTGTACCTCCCGTAGCTACAGTGTACCATTTTAAATTAGATCCTGAAACAACAGTAAGTGCTGAAGCTGTAACTCCTTGGCAATAAGTTACAGGAGTAGTAACTGTTGGTTTGGCAGGTAATGCACGTACAGTATCAGTAATCACTGAACGAGGACCTTCACAACCAAAAATTGTTTTTAGGCTTACATAGAAAGAATCATAACGTACTGTTGCGGTGTTCGGAACAGGAGCCGTAGTACTACCCGTACCACCTGTAGGTAATGAATACCAATATAGTGTATCGGTAGTAGAAACTTTAGTAGCAGTAAGTGCCGAAGCAGTGACCCCTTGGCAAAGATTTATTGGAGATGTAACAACAGGTGCTATCGGAAGTGCGTTAGAAACCACAACAATAGCAGCACGAGGACTCTCACAACCACCCAATACCGGGGTTTGAGTAACATAATAACTAATTGATCCCGCTGTTGCAGTAGTTGGAGTAGGGGCTGTTGTACTACCAGTACCACCGGTAGCCGCACTATACCAAAGTACATTTGTACCAGTGGCGGTAAGGGCCGAAGCTGTAGCACCCACACAATAATTTACAGGAGTTGTAACAGTAGGTGCAGCCGGTGCAGCCGTAATATTTACAGCAATTAAAGATCGAGAGCCTTCACAACCAAAACTACTTCTTGAACTTACATAATAGTTAGTAGTTCCTACACTTGTAGTGCTAGGTGTTGGTGCCGTTGTCGTCCCCGTACCTCCTGTAGCTACCGTGTACCAATATAATGTATCAGAGGGTGATGCTGTTGTTGCAGTTAAAGGTGATGCTGTAACACCTTGGCAATAGACTACAGGAGACG
>DBTQ01000012.1:0-71416 GCA_002307135.1 Bacteroidetes bacterium UBA1312 | reverse complement strand
TCACATAGTAAGAAGTAGCACCAACTGTTATTGTACTAGGAGTTGGTGCTGTTGTCGTTCCGGTTCCGCCTGTAGCAACAGTGTACCAATACAAGGTATCAGAAGATGCAATTTTAGTAGCAGTAAGTGCGCTAGCAGATTTACCCTGACAATATGCTATTGGAGAAACCACAGTTGGAGCTGTAGCCAAAGGATTAATATTTACGGTAATTGCTGCACGAGACCCTTCACAACCGAAAACACTTCTTTCACTTACATAATAAGATGTAGTACCCACAGTAGCAGTACTTGGCGTTGGAGCAGTTGTACTTCCTGTACCTCCGGTAGCCACGGTGTACCAATACAAAGTATCTGTAGCGGTAACTGGTGTGGCGGTAAGTACTGTAGCTGTTGCACCTATACAATAGTTAACTGTAGCTGTTGTTGTAGGAGCAGCTGGAATTGCATTTATATTGACAGTAATTGGGGCACGGCTGCCCTCACAACTGAAGCTACTTCGTTCGCTTACATAATAGTTGGTACTACCCAATGTAGCAGTACTTGGAGTCGGCGCTGTAACTGTACCACTACCACCAATAGCTGAATTATACCAATATAAAGTATCAGATGCTGCGCCTTTAGTTGCTGTAAGTGCAACAGCAGTAGCTCCCTGACAATAATTTACCGGGGTAATTACTGTGGGTGCCGCCGGAATAGCTTTTGTATTTACAGAAATGGTTGCACGAGGTCCTTCACAACCTAATGTCGATTTTTCACTTACATAATATGATACTGTTCCTACTGTCGCAGTACTGGGTGTAGGGGCTATTGTACTTCCTATTCCGCCTGTAGCTACGGTGTACCAATACAAAGTATCTGTACCTGTAATTTTAGTGGCGGTAAGGGCTGAAGCAGTAACTCCTTGGCAATAATTTAAAGTGGTTGTTACCGTTGGTGCAGCAGGTGTTGCATTAACAACAACACTAATAGCAGAACGTGCGCCTTCGCAACCTAGTGTCGATTTTTCACTTACATAATAAGAAGTAGTACCTGCAGATGCTGTACTAGGGACTGGTGCAGTTGTACTACCAGTTCCACCTGTAGCTACTGTGTACCAACGTAATGTGTCTGTAGGATTGACCAAAGTCGCCGTTAGCGCAGAGGCGGTAACACCTGAACAGTAAGTAACAGGTGTAGTTACCGTAGGTGTAGTAGGAGTTGCATTGACTACCACATTAATATTAGCACGTGGTCCTTCACAACCTAAAGTTGATATTTCACTTACATAATAAGGTGTAGTACCTGCAGATGCTGTGCTGGGAGTTGGTGCAGTTTTGGTTCCAGTTCCTCCGGTAGCGACTGTGTACCAATACAAAGTATCGGTTGTTGTAACCTTAGTAGCTGTAAGAGCAGAAGCAGTAACACCCGAACAATAAGTAACCGGTGTTACTATTGTTGGAGCAGTAGGAGTTGTATTGATTACTACAGAGATACTGATGCGTGGACTTTCACATCCAAATGTTGTAGGTGTTTGAGTTACATAATATACAGTTGTGCCGACTGTTGATGTACTAGGTGTTGGAGCAATTGTACTGCCTATTCCACCAGTTGCAGAGGTGTACCAAAGCAGATTGGTACCTGTAGCGGTCAGTGGTACTGCTGTTACTCCTTGACAATAAGAAATTGTTGACGAAACGGTTGGACTAGGTGCATTACAAACTTTACGAATTACATAAGAGTTGAGATCGGCAATAAACAGATTACCCGAATTAAATGCGATACCATAAGGAGTCTTAAAAGTAGCACTAGGTGCGGCAGAACCATCACCGGAATATCCATAAGTTCCGGTACCTGCAAATGCGGCAACATTACCACTTGTATTGATTACTCTGATTCGGTACCCGTTTTCTTCACTGAAATACAAGTTGGAAGATGCATCAATAGCCAAACCACGTGGATATTTTACGGTGGCTGAAGTAGCTGCACCACCATCACCTGTTGAAGAAGCCGTACCTGTACCTGCAATAGTGCTGATAACACCGGTTGAGGCTGTTATTTTACGAATTTTGTGGCCGGCGTTTTCTGCAATATATAAATTACCGGAAGCATCAAATACAATTCCTGCAGGGTTATTCAATGTTGCTGAAGTCGCTGCAGAGCCATCGCCTGTACTACTTGCGGTACCTGTACCTGCAATAGTACTGATCACACCTGTTGAGGTCGTTATTTTACGGATACGATTACCGCCATTTTCTGATATATATAAATTGCCAGATCCGTCGAATGCCAGATCTGTAGGAAAATTCAATGTGGCTGAAGTAGCGGCAGAGCCATCGCCTGTACTACTTCCTGTACCTGTACCAGCTATAGTACTGATGACACCAGTTGAGGCTGTTATTTTACGGATACGGTTACCAGTAGCTTCTGCTATGTATAAATTTCCGGAACCATCAACGGCAATGCCACTAGGATTATTTAACGTTGCAGAGGTAGCGGCAGAGCCATCACCTGTACTACCAGCAGAACCCGTACCAGCAAAAGTAGTAATGACTCCAGACGTATTTACTTTACGGATATAATTTCCGGAAAATTCAGCAATATACATATTACCAGAACCGTCAAACGCTACACCTGATGGGTAGTTCAATGTAGCGGCAACTGCAGCAGAGCCATCACCCGTATGCCCAGAAGTACCTGTACCAGCAATTGTGCTAATAATTTGTGCCTTGGCTGTTATGGTAGATAACAGAACAAACCCAAGTGCGCAGAAAGTTATTCTGCGTATTGCAGTGTTGATTTTTTTCATGGTAATTAAAGTTAAAGTACAATATAACTGGTTTTAATTAACTAAAAACCAATCATGTTTTCAACCGCAAAGGTGATATAATAAAATAAAAAAAACAAGAAAAAATATTTTCTTTACAAAAGATTAAAAAGACCAATAGGAACCGTCGTTCTTATTGGTCTAAAAAGTGCGGCAGAGGAGATTCGAACTCCCACGCCCAGTTATAGGCGCTACCACCTCAAGGTAGTGCGTCTACCAGTTTCGCCACCGCCGCTTGAGGAATTTTGTTGGAAGGCAAAAGTAGTGTCTATAACTCAAAAAACAAAAAGCTATTTCTTAAAGTACTTACTCAAGTCAATGTTGCTCATACAAAGAGATATAAAAATAGACTGGTTGTATTTTCAATCATCGCCGAGATTTATTTACCAGACATTATATCTGACAATGCACCTTGCGCAGCGCGTCTGGCAGGATAAAGAGCTGCAACAAACCCAACTAATATTACGGTAATCAAAACCACCAATATGTCTGAAAATTGCACTATTACAGGATAACTATCAATAATAAATGCTCCTTCTATTTTGATTAGATGAAAATGACTTTGACAAAAACAAAGTATTAATGCAATGATTATGCCTGCAATACCACCCACTAATGACCATAAAGCACCCTCTATTAATATTAATCGGCTAATATCTACAGATAATATCCCCATAGCTTTCAGAATACCAATGTCTTTTTGTTTTTCTAGAACCAATAAGGATAATGCCCCAATCATATTAAATGAAGCGATAAGTAATACGAAAAGAAGAATGGCATAACCTGCCCACTTTTCCGAACGCATGACCATATATACCGATTTATTCTGCTCAAATCTAGTTTCAACTTTGTAACCAACGCCTAATATTTCTTTTAATTGACTTTGAACACTAGCGGCACTAACTCCATCTTTTAATTTTAATTCTATGGATGATATTTTACCCTGTTCATGCATGAGTTCTTGTACAATGCTAATGTCAGCAATTATATACTTACTATCAAACTCTTCTTGTACACGAAACACACCATCAGGTTTAATACTGACAGACTGAAAGGCTTCTGTAGGTGAGAGGGATGAATTATTTAGTTTTGTGTTGGGATAATAGAGTAATAATCTACTAAAAACATTATTGACATCGAGCCCAAGTTTCGAAGCGATTTGTTGGCCCACAATAGCTGTGGGTACAGGTAATGTCACTACGGAATCCATTCCAGAGACAATAAATGGTTTTATATTATTAACTAAAGCATATTGTTTGTCAATACCTTTTAATGTTGCCACTATTTGCTCTTCCTCATTATTGACTAGCACGTTATCTTGTAGCACACAACTAAGTAACTGTACTCCATATACATTATTTATAGATTGCAATAAAGCAGGGTTAGCGGTGAAGAATTTACCTTTAGCTGCATATACTTTTATGTCGGGGTAAAACGCTTTATATAAACCACTTACCAAACCTTCAAAACCATTGAATACAGAAAATAGCACTAGCATTGCACAACTACTTACTGCAATAGCTACCATACTTATACGCGAAAGAATAGGTACTGCATTTGCAGATCCTTTCCCATTCATATAACGAACGGCAAGCCGCCAGACCAATGTGCTATTCATTGGTTATAACTATGATGGTTTATTTGATTCGCGTTCTTCTTCAATTTTTTTAAAAATGTTTTCCATTTTGAAAACATAATCAAGTGTGTCGTCAACGAAAAATTCTAAATAAGGAACTCTGCGTAATTGATTTTTGGTTCGTTCCCCAAGTTGTTTCCTGTAATCCCAGGTTTTTTCCTTTATATCTTTCATCAACAGAGCGCTATCCTTCACTTGAAAAAGACTTAAGTAAATACGTGCCTCAATCAAATCTGGGGTCATAGAAACTTTTGAAATCGACACCATCCCCCCCTGCACCATATTCATTCCTGCACGTTGAAAAATGTCACTCATCTCTTGTTGTATCAATTTACCTACCTGCTTTTGTCTTTTACTTTCTTCCATCGCTCTTTTCTTTAATTATTTAAACTAATTCAATATACTGTCCACAGCAATAAAAATACATGTAATATATATACTATAACCCGCATTCAATCTAATACTAACGTCTGATTGTCACTTTAGTACCAACCCCTACAAATGAAAATAATTCTTCAATATCCTTATTTTTAAGTGCAACACAACCATCTGTCCAACCAACACCCATTTCTATCATATCATCTCCACCCTTCCATATCCCATGAATACCAACATCTCCACCAATACGTGCATGAGCAGGGATTCTACCAGCAGCTTTTAATTTATTAAAGCGTATCGTTGCAGAGTCATTTGGATAATTAAGCAACATAAATTTATTATACTTAGATGCGGGGTTTTTACTAGCAATTCTAAAACCTCCTTCAGGCGTGCATCGGTCACCTTCCATACACTTATCCAACATTGGATTAGGCCCAAACACTGCTTTATATAAACGAATAATGTGATTCCGGTAATATAAGGCAACCCTGTATTGCGATTTACTAACTACGATTTCTAAAAGACTCTTTATAAGTGTATCGGGTCGAATGGGTATATTGAGTACCCTTAAATTAGGCCCCTTTGTTATTAAAATTGTTTCTGTAACCTTAATATTCCCTTTGTTGTATTGTACTATGCGTGTAATATTGCCTTTACCATCACTTTCCTCTCTTATCAATTTAAGATTTTTAATGGGTGCATTAGCATCGACTGTCAGACCTTGAGCTGAAGTGATACCTAAATAAAAGGTAAACAATATTAATAAGCAGTAACGCATAATCAGAAAAATGGGTTTATCCATTACGTGTGTAAAATTTACAACTACCAAAAATACGCATTTTGAAAATTAATTGTAACTAGTATTTAAAAAAAACATACCCCTCTGTATATTGCATACAAAGGGGTATGATCATTTTTAAGCTAAGTATTATTCGCCTACTACTTCAAATTCTAATTCAAGAATATTTTCTTTCCCGAAATCGATATTTGCTTTGTAAGTACCAGCTTCTTTGATTTCATCAATGATACTGATACGACGACGGTCAATTTCATATCCTTTTTGTTCGCGAATAGCACGAGCCAATTGAATAGCTGTAACAGAACCGAATATTTTACCACTAACGCCAATTTTAGCACCCAATTTTACAGGTGATGCTTTCAACGCTTCAGTTACTTTAGCTATTTCAGCCAAAAGCTTAGTTTCACGTTTTTGGATTTGTTTACGACGTTCGTCCAACACTTTAAGGTTGGTAGAACTCGCTTCGATGGCAAACTTCTGAGGTATCAAGAAGTTGCGGGCGTATCCCGGACGAACTTCTACAAGTTCGTTTAGTCCGCCTAAATTATCTACGTCTTTTATTAGTATAACTTGCATTACAATTTCTTATTTTAAAAGGTCAGTAACGTAAGGCAACAAAGCCATTTGGCGTGCCTTTTTAACAGCGTGCGCTACTTTGCGCTGAAATTTGAGAGAGTTTCCTGTAATACGACGTGGCAACATTTTACCTTGTTCGTTTACAAATTTTTTCAAAAACTCTGCGTCTTTGTAATCTACATATCTAATACCAAGTTTTTTGAAACGGCAGTATTTTTTCTGACGCTTTTCAACTCTTGTAGAAGTTAAATATTTAATGTCGTTTTGCTTAGCCATTGTAAGAATAGTTTTTAAAATGATTTAAGAAGCGGCTACTTCGTTGTTCTTATTACGCTTTCTCACGTTGTAAGCCACAGCATGCTTGTCCAATTTATTCACCATGTGACGCATTACATTTTCGTCACGGTTCATTTGAATTTCGAGTTTTGCATTGAGCTCAGTTGGAGCATCAAATTCCAACACCCAATAAAGGCCTGTTGTTTTTTTCTCGATTGGATAAGCAAGAGAACGAAGTCCCCATGGATTTTGGTGCGTAATAACGCCACCATGTTCTTTGATCAAGTCCGAAAACTTTTTCTGAGCAGCTTTAAAGTCGTCTTCCGCCAATACAGGAGTAAAGATAACCATCAGCTCATAGCTCTGTAGGTTTGTTGTTGCCATAAAAATTATGTAGTTAAAAATATTCCCTCAGCACCAGACAGCAACTGCGGATATTCTATGTAGTATAGAACAGCCTGGCAACTTTTTGGGAGGGCAAAGGTAAAGAAAATATCGAAAATAAAAATAAAAAATAATTCAGTCGTAGAATTTCAACTTTAAATTGGCAAAAGAGCCGAAAGAAATATTTCTTTCGGCTCTTTTGAAAAACTGATTATATACTTAAAACCTATTTAGCTTTTGTGATTTTTTCAATTTTTACAAGACGGCCTTCTTTGTCTGTAAGTGATAATATATAGAGTCCTTCGGCATAATTACTTAAATCCATTTCTTTTATTTCAGAAGTGGTAAATACTACTCTTCCTGTAATATCAGTAAGGCTGGCATTAAGGGCTACCGGGCTTTCTATTTTGAGGAGTCCAGTGGTTGGATTTGGATATATTTTTATAGATGCTCCGAGTTGTACATTGTCAATACCCAAACTAAACAAATAAATTGTTGATTTGGCAGTACATCCATTACTGTCGGTAACCTCCACTGTGTATGCCCCATCTGTCGGCGCTAAATAATTCCGACCTGTTGATGATGCTCCGGGAACATCCGGAATTAACACGTTATTTTTATACCATTGGTATAAATAGTAGTTCTGTGTACTCAATACACGTGGTGCAATTAAGAATATTGTTGGTGTAGGTAAAGGATAAACTTTCACTTTTAGCGTTGTTGACATAGTTGGACAACCAAGAGCGGTATTTACTTGAACGCTATAAGTTCCTGTTGTTGATGCTACATAAATATCATTTGTTTCTCCAGGTATTGCAATACCATTTTTATACCACTGATAAATATAACCTCTGCCGGAATTGGCATGTAATGCAACAGCGCTGGTTTGGCAAAATGTCAAAGAATCATAATAAGTAATAAATGCAGGTGGCGGCGGCATTACTGTCATTTTGAAAGGTGCTGATGAATAGGTACAACCCGTCAATGAATCATATACCTGCATTGTATAGCTTGCACTGATAGTACTTACGAATGTAGTGGTAGTAGTTGCCCCCGGAATTTTACTCGTGTCTTTATACCATTGGTAAGAAACATGATTGAAAAAAGCAGGAATACTTGCAGAAAGTTTAGGCAAATTACCTGTACAAGCAGTATCTAATCCTGTGCTTGAAACAACTATTACACTAGGGGTAGGGCGTACAGTTCCTGCAAATTGTAAGGCACCCATATCTGGGCTAGAGCCTCTCGATGTTGCAGACATATCAGTTATTACTGAAACTGCTGTTCCTCCAGATTCTGCATAAGAGATACCCGTTGGCGTGTATATACCAGATGCTCCAGTTAGGTTATTTTCACTAAATGTGCCTGACTCTCTGCTAGCCACTACTCCATTCATGAATTTATGGTATGAACTTCTATTACAAGTAGAATTAAAGAAGGTATCGTTTACAATGTTTTGAGTGATATTTGGAGTTAGTCCACTAAAGTTGTAGCCATTCGCTAAACTCGCTGTTGTCGTTCCTTCTACATATAAAAAGTTTCTTGGGCCAATAGGTGTATAATAAATATTATTGCTTGCTGTGAAACCTGCAATAGAAGGTGCAGAAAGTGGAGTTCCAGCAATAGCACGAATAGCAGCAGCATTATTTAATGTACCCGCGGTCACATTCACTCGCAATATATTATTTTGAATAGTATTGGTTGTACCTGAATTATAACGTAACCCCGTTGAACCATAACCCGCAATAGCAGTGGTAGCACTTGTTACCATATTAACAGTGTTGTAATACACGTTATTGGTTCCCGAGTTATTCAAATCAATACCAAATGAAGAATTATATAATAAAGTATCCGCAGCAGCAATAATATCTGAAATCATATTATTATATATGTTGGATGTAGCTGTACCTCCATTGTATCTGATACCATACGCCAATCCTGTAGTGTCATTGGTAGAAATATCCCTAAACGTATTATTATAGACATTAGAAGTAGCCATCGTAATTGATGAACCCGGAGCAAAGAATGCCGCTGCTACAATGGCTCCAAATGGACTAACCACATCTGTATCTTTAAGTGCAGCGAAAGAACTGTTTGTCAAATTTACAGTAGTGTAATTATATACAGTTGTAGTATTGGAGGGAAAGAGACCACTTGACATACCCATTACGAAAGGAGTAAGTAATGTTTGATTATTACTTCTTAAATTAGTAACCGTATCCTTATCCAATGTTGCAGTTAATCCGCCATCTAATGCAAAACCAATTATGTTACCATTTGTAGAAACATTCGTAATATAATTGCTGGAACAAATAAGAGTAACACTGCTTGGATAAGTACCTTTTGGTTGAACAATATATACAGGGGTCGTATCATTTGTACCTATTGTACTTATATTTTTAAAAGTATTACCTGTCACTGTTGCTGTACGCAAATAGACACTAGGAAGAGAAACTGCGCCATAATTCCAAATTCCGCCATAGCCAGAGAAACGATTACTATTGGCATTAATAACGATATTGCTTACTGTATTGTTGGTAAAATTGGATGGGTTGGTCGTAAGGTTATCATCTAAGCACCCCATTACGACACTTGTGTTGGATGCAGTCCCACTTGAAACATTAAAATTATCTATCAAATTTCCAGATACAGTACAAGTAGTAGGATATGAAGCAATAGTACTAGTTCCTATTGTTAGATAAGTGGAATATCCTCCGGCAAATATACCCAACACAGCCTGTGTATTGGTCGTTTGTGTAGTAAAGTTTTTGATGACATTACCAGTAATAGCCAATGTACCTAAGTTATTCTGGTTGAATATTCCATTCAATTGTGCGCTTGTACCACTTGATGTCATTTGTATGGTATCGCCTGAAATAGTAGTTGTACCTGTACCGTACACTTGAGTACTGATAGCGGTAGCGATGTAAGGACTGGTGCTAGTGCTGTTAATCGTTAAATTAATATTGTTATTACTGCAAGTCCAGTTCGTATTGTTAGTCGCAGTTCCATTGTTGTAAATAACGCCAAATAGATTGTTTGTAATTGGAGCTGTACCACCTCCCAAAGTATTATTTATAATATTGCTGAGTACTTGATCATTGTTGAAAAATTGAAGTGCAACACCATTGTGTGTAAAGTTTTGAATAAGATTAGTTTGTAAGGTGATGCCTCTGTCATTGTTGTTAATGCCATCTATTGCAATATTAATACCATAAGCGAACACGCCCTGATTTACATTCTGTATAGTGTCTAAATTGAGATAAATACCATCATGCGAAAAGGTATCGTATGCAGATGAAGAAAGTGCCGTTGTAGCACCATACAAACAGTTACCAATATATATACCCGCAGCTCCAAATGGTGCTACGCCTGTTGCAGCTGTAGTATTGGTATTATTGAGCGTAACCGTACAACCTTTAATAGAAAGTGATTTTACACCGTCTTTATTGCCGGTAGGTGTACTAAATTTTACAATAGAATAACCGCGCTCCATCATTGAAGTACTGGTCGTATTGGTAGATGTGTCTTTAAGATTTATACCTTGAATGGTTACAAAGTCAGTCCCTTGTATCGTAAAAATAGCATCAGTACCACCTGTTCCTGCATTGGCAGTAAGTGTATGTGGGAAACCAGCAACACTTGTTATTGTTAGTTGGCTTGTAAGACTTGTTGCCTTTGCACCCACATTAAGTGTAGCACTTCCCAAAATATAACCTCCAGAAGGGGCAATTTCATTCTGTTTCAAGTTTGCCGTTACAGGACCAGAAACTCCATTATAATTAAGAGTATCTAAAAACACTTTTAAATTAGGAAATTTAGGCCCAGGAATATTATAAGACCCAAGTAGTGGAACTTGAGCAATTGCCTTAGTACCCCAAAAGAGTATAGCGACTAGGGAGAGTGTAAATATTTTTTTCATGGTGTTACAATTTTTTGGCAAAATTTTCACTAAAAATAACATTAATAGAATGCAAAATAAGAAAAATATCCTAAAAGAAAAACTATATCGGCATTTTTTTTACAGAAAGGAAATTAATGACCAACGGGGTCAGATAAATAAATACGGCGACCAAAAATGGTCGCCGTATGACTAGCTAAATGATTGAGATTATTACTTATTGGTAACCTTGCTCACGCGTTGTTCTTTCAATAGTTGATTACCAGTTTTGTCACTTATCATAAATAAGTAAACACCATCTGCAAATTTGGTCATGTCCACTTCAGTTACACTCAATTGGCTGTATATCGTTTTACCAGATACATCTTTCACCTCTACTTTCACGTCAACCGGACTTTCGATAAAGACTTTTGAATCAGTAGGATTAGGATATACTTTGATGTCAGATCCATTGATAATAACATTGGCAACGCTTAACCCATCATCATTCACATCTATTGGCAACGATTCACCAGTACAGCCATTTACATCTGTTACTATGACTTTATAAGTACCTTTTTTAGTCAATGTAAGTGTTGGACTTAGTCCTTCAACTGTAGTAACACCACCTGCACCTGTACGAACCCATTTGTAAGAGCTGAATGTTGTTAGTGTTGTACTTAATGTAAGTCCTGACTTTGCAATCACAGGTACGGGGCTTGGTAATATGTTTACTGTTATTGTCGAGGAGACACTAACACAACCGTCAGCCGTACGAACTTTAACAGCATACACGCCGGAATTATAAATGACCTCCGAACTGTCTGTCCATCCAACAATTGTTGAGCCCGACCTTGTCCATTGATAGCTATAGCCCCCAGTATTTGCATTGAGCTTAACTCCTACCTCAGCACAAGCAGTCGCCCCTAATGGTGCAGTAATTATTGCCGGAGGATTAGGGTTAACGATGAAGAGCACATTTCTTGATACTGCTGCACAAGAAGATATTCCATCTGTGGCTGTAACTCTGTAAGAGCCACCCGTAGTAACGGTATAACTTGTACCTGTAGCGCCTGGTATATTCACATTATCCTTTCTCCATTGATATGCAAGCCCAGGCTTACTTCCTGATGCAGTTAATGTAACTGACTCTCCAACACACAAGATACTATCCGCTGGCGTGGTAATTGTTATTTCATATCCAGGGTCAGTCTGTACAAGTGTTACAGGAGCAGAATACGCCGGACATGGGGATAATGGAGAGGTAACTTTCACTATATATGTACCTGGGTTAGTAGCCCCCAAATCACTAAATTTCCAACCATATATGCTCACACTATCTAACATCCAATCGTACACTGCAGAAGTAAAATTAGATGCATTTAGTTTAACAGTATCCCCTAAACAGAAGGCAATGGTGCCAGATGGGGTTATTGTTACCGGCGGATGAGCAGGCAATGCCGGAATTTGGAATGCAGCAGTATAGGCAGAGTCATTCGTATTCGTACAAACTACAACCGTGCGATACTCATACCCAACTAAAGTATCGGCAGAAATAGTAGAATCAGTAGCTCCCATTATATTAGACCAACTTGCAGGAGGTATGCCTAAGCCTCTACGTTGCCATTGATATTTTATACCTGGAACCATGGAGACTGTAGCTCCAGAATTCGAGAGCTTTAAAGGAGTATTTTTACATAAAGCAGTACCTGAAGCTAATGTACTAGATATACTACCTGCAATTGGCATACCATCACAAGGTGCATAATTTAGATTAATGTCATCAAATGCGATACCAGGACCACTATAAGAGCCTAAAGATGCCGCCGATTTTCTAAACCCAATATAATAAACACCCGTCGCAGAAGGTGCAAAAGTAGTATCAAATAATTGGTAAGTATTATTAGAGATCGAAGTGAATGGCATAAGTATATTGGTCATACCACCTGCAGTTTGTGACGTACCGTAATAAACGCCGATTCTTTGACTGTAGCTAGAATAGCCCATATAATAGAACGACAATTCATACTTGTAACCAGATAACAAATTCAAACCGGGAGTAAACCAATAGTTATCATCTGTCAATGGACTGTAGTAACCATAGTAGCCCAAGTATTCTCCAGCAATCATGTAGTTTTTACCTCCCGGAGTATGGTTGGAAAATCCGCTATAAGTAGGATCACCTGTAAGAATTCTAAATCCATCGTATGGATTAGTACCCCAATATGTAGCATCTGAACACAGTGGCTGATCGCCGGGAGCTGTGCTTTCAAAATCCTCAGAATATGGCATACTGTATGCCCCAACAGCTATTAGATATGGTGCTGATGTATCTGATTTACCACTAGCAGTACATGTAACAATGCATCTAAACCAAGTGGAAATACTTAATGATGGAGTCGTATAAGGAGGAGCGCCTATTCCTGTAGATGTATAAGCTCCTGTAGCTGTAGTAGCGGATTGCCAAGTATAGGTAAGGCCTGTAGCCAATGTACTACCCGCTAAATCTAAAGAAGTAGTGTTTCCTGGTGAACATATATGATTAGGGGTTGCAACAATTGTACCTGCTACTACCGGAGCAGAGCATGGTGGTACTTCTTGAAGTCCAATGTCATCTATAGCAAATCCGTAATCATAGTTTGATTTTCCATAGATGCCGATGTAATACACCCCAGATGTAGCAGGTGTGAATTTAGTAACATATCGTTTATAACTTGTAGGTGAACCTGGTGTAATAACTGGGCCAATTGCTGTAGTCATTGCAGCCGCATTTTGTGCAGTGCCTATATATGCTCCAAATTCAAATGGATAACTTGAAGACACATATCCATCAGTATTGTACCAATAAGAGAATTGATATAATTTTCCACCAGTCAATTGCAATCCGGGGGTAAACCAATAGTCATTCGAACCGCCTATAGAAACGTAGTATCCACCCATGAGCCAATTATTCCCTCCGGGGGTATGATTGTCAAGGCTTGGTACCCAAGAACCATAAGAACCTCCATGAGTATAAAATCCATCACCCCAAGGGCTCCAAAAAGTAGCATCTGCACATGGTGCATTATTACCAGGAGTAACAGATTCAAATGTCTCGATATATGGTGGCACTATTGCACCCACATCCAATTTCAAAACACTCGAAATAGTTGAGTCACCTGTATTGGTACATTTTACAATACATCTAAACCATGTTGTACTTGATAATGTCGGAGTGGTAAATGCAGGAACATCAATAGCTGTACTTGAACCCACAGGAACGAAAGTTGAACCTGTCGGATCAGTAGAAGTCCATTCCCATCTGTAACTTAAACCGGTTACTTTACTTACACCACCTAAATCCATATCTAAATCTGCAGTACCAGTACTACAAAGCATAGTAGGACTAGATGAAATTGTTCCAACAGTAGGAGCACCGGTACAAGCAGGTAGTTGAATAATATTTATATCATCGATAGCAGATCCATAACCATAGTTACCACTAACATAGATACCAAAATAATAATCACCGGAAGCAGGAGCTTTATATCTTGCGATTAATTGTTGGTAAGTAGTATTTGAAACTGTTTTGTCCGCAACTAATGGACTCATTGCCCAGTCTGCCTGATCGGTTCCTACATAAGCTCCCATTTGCCAAGGAGCAGATCCATAAGGATAACCGTCTGTGCGATACCAATAAGAAAATTCATAGGTTGAATCCATTGTTAACGCAATAGCAGGAGTAAACCAATAATCTTTCATACCAGTTCCAATGGTCAAATCAGGACCACCTAAAAGCCACTTCCTACCACCGGGAGTATGGTTATCTAAATCTGAAGAATAATAATCACTTAACGGCGATGTTCTTGTATTAAAATAATAAGTACCTCCCCAATTAGTTGCTCCGGCACAAGGTTGATTTACACCCGCTGTTGCCGTTTCAAAATCTTCGATATATGGAGGAATGATAGATCCTACCGACACACAAACAATAGTTGATGTATCCACATTGGGGCTACTTACTAATGGACATGTTACAATACAGCGGTAACACATTTTAGTAAATAATGAACCAGTTGTAAAGCTGGGAGTTGTTGCCCCTCCGATATCAGAGAAACTTATACCTCCGTCAGAAGACTCCTGCCATTGATAGGTAAGGTCTGATGCTGAAGACAATCCAACGAGACTTAAGGTTGTTGTACCTCCTACACTACACACCAACGATGGAGAAGCCTTGGCAATACCAGCTGATGGTTTTGCAGCACAAGGTGGTAATTGTACCAAACCAATATCGTCTATAGCAGAGCCATACCAATAATCACTAGCTTTATATTTTATACCTATATAGTAAGTACCTGTAGTGCCGGCAACAAAGCCACCTGAAAATTGTTTATAAGTAGTATTATTGTCCGTAATATCTGTACCAATTACATCAGTCATAGCAAATTTCGATTGAGCCGTTCCAAACCTTGCACCAAAATCGTAAGAAGCATATCCATCCGTATTATACCAATAAGTCAATTGATAAGCTTTTGCTGCAGTTAAGCTCAAGCCTGGCGAAAACCAATATTCATCTCCGCCACCGCCAGAACCAAGATCATATCCGCCGAAGAGCCAATTGCTACCTCCAGGGGTGTGATTATCTAAGCTAGGAATCCAAGAATAGGGAGCTCCTCCATAGATCCACCAGTCATAACCAGATGACCAACCTCTAGTATAGGATGCACATGGTACGTTTACTCCTGGAGATGTAGATTCAAAATTTTCCACATAAGGAGGTGTAAGTGGTGCTACTTCCACTACTACTGTATCTGTATTGACAGCAGAGCCACCGGCAGAGCAGGTAACAGTACAATAAAAATATCTTGTTGCACTAATACCAGTTCTTGTATAAGGAGACGTTGTTGCTCCGGAAATTAATGTAAATGGCCCAGCAGCACTAGATGATTCGTACCATTGATAGTTTAAACCTGTTACAGCAGGGGTACCAGATATTGACAAATCAGTAGATCCTGGTCCACTACATATTACCGTAGGGGAAACATTTGCAACCCCAGCGTAAGATGGTGTACCTGTACAAGGAGGTAATTCTATTAAGCCAATATCATCAATTGCCATTCCATACCAATATGTATTTTGAGATATTTCAATACCCATAAAATAATTACCATCGGTAGGTACAGAGAATGCAGCAACATATTGTTGGTAACTGGTATTGTTGGGTGAGATATCCGGGCCGATAGCTGTAGTCATAGCGGCCTTTGTTTGGGCAGTACCGTAATATGCCCCAGCAGTATAAGGACCGTAGCCATCAGTATTGTACCAATAGGAGAATTGGTAAGTTTTACCCGCAATTAAAGGAAATGCCGGAGTAAAAAAGAAATCAGGCGTACCATCATTCATGCCTAAATAGTAACCAGCAAAGAGATAATTGCTACCACCTGCAGTATGGTTAGTTAAAGAGGACGGGTAGCTCGTATAGTCGTACACATAAAAACCTTCGTAAGAGTTAACAAATGTCGCATAAGTACACGGAGGAAACACACCATAAGAAGTGCTTTCAAAATCTTCAAAATAAGGCAATGATGAACTACCTACAGTAACGGCTACTGTAGTTGATGTATCAGACGAAGCACTACAGGTAGCTCTGCATCTATAATACAATGTTGTACCAGTAGGGGGTACAAAAGACCAAACACCAGCAAATGTAGTACTTGTGCCTGCTAAATTCCAACCTCCGGTTCCTGTACTTGAAGTATCCCAGCTATAGGAAATTGAAGAAGACAGCGTGCTTCCGGACAATGATAATGTAACAGGTACAGCCGGACACGCTGTTGTTGTAGATGCAACCGCAGTACCAGCTGTAGGTTTACCAGAACATGCCGGGAATGGGGATACTGTTATTTGAATCTGAGGACGATAATAAGGTCCACTATAACTGCTAGTTGCCGATGCTGATGAAGTACCCCAACTAGACCAATAATCAGAGGTAGAATAATAATAATTATGTGGCGTGGCTCCAGAACTGCTATAGTCATAATAATATCTTGGATATACTGAAGAGCTCATTGCCGTACCATTGTGGCGAACTATAAGCAAATCTAAATAACCGGTTCCGGTATATGAAAAGGGTGTAGTTAACGTTACTGTCTGCCAGCCTGAAGTGGAAGAATTTGTAAAGTCGCCGCTATATACTAACGTATATCCAGTCAATGAAGGTGTACTCGGTATTGATGATGAAGCGGTTTCCTTCATATAAATATATACCGAGTCAATAGCTGTAGTACTCGACCCGCTTCCTTTATTCAATGCGAATGTGGTGATATTGCCGCCGGTACCTACTTCCGCTGGTGTATAAATGGATTCTCCGGAAGAATATTGATATCTAGGATATAGTCCAGTTACCGAGGATCCAGTGCTATATGCGGCACCAATTGTAACCAAACTTGCAGAACTCTGCTGCGCAAATCCCGAAATAAATAACGCACACAAGGTTAGAAATCTTAAAAACCAAGCGGAGAAAACGTTATAATGACTATGTTTTTTAGCCGGAGATCCAGACTGATTTGCTACATTTTTAATAAATATTAATGGTTTCATGGTTACTATTTCTTTCGATGTAGAAGTTGAAAATTTCATGATTATTGAAATTATAATTCAAAAAATAAAAGAGCGATTAACTAATAGGTTACAATAGGTTACAATAAATCAGATGCCAAGTAATATACGATGTTCTAAATAATAATAGATTTTCAATACTCCACGCAAAATAATATACGAAGTAAAATTAAGGAAAAAATTCGAAAAATACCAAATCCGAGGAGAATTCACTCGGAGATAACATTAACTAAATGCATAAACTTAAAGTCTATTTATTCACTTGAAATTGAAGGTAGAAATATATTGGAATTTAAACGAATTAATATGGCATCTAGAAGTTTGCACCTGCAACGACAAGAACTATCTCGCCTTTAACAGGAATTAATTCGTAGTGCATGGCTAGTTCAAGCAGAGTACCTTTACGTGTCTCTTCAAATTTTTTACTGATTTCACGACAAACCGCAGCCTGACGCTCCCCACCAAGGAATGTGGCGAGTTCTTTTAATGATTTCACTAATCTATGTGGTGATTCATAAAAAATCATGGTACGTTCTTCGCCTACTAAGGCCTTCATAGCAGTTTGGCGACCTTTTTTCTGAGGCAAGAAACCCTCAAAAGTAAATCTATTAGATGGGAGTCCGGACTGTACAAGTGCCGGAACAAAAGCCGTAGCACCGGGAAGACAGGTAACTGCAATATCATTTTTCAAGCATTCCCGCAACAGCAAAAAGCCAGGATCCGAAATACCCGGAGTTCCTGCATCGGTGAGTAATGCAAATGTTTTTCCTGCGAGCATTTGTGTTACCAAATGCTGCACGATTTTATGCTCGTTGTGCTGGTGATAGGGTGTAAGCGGGTTCTGGATTTGATAATGTTTGAGCAAAACAGAACTTGTACGTGTGTCTTCACAAAGAATGACATCTACCTGTTTCAATACCTCTACTGCCCGGAAAGTCATATCTCCGAGATTTCCGACAGGTGATGGAACTAAATAAAGATGCACGTCGATAGTATGAATTATGCTTCGCTAATAGTAATATCGAAAGCTTCCATTACTTGATTGGCCAATAATTTTTTACAGGCATCATTTACCAGCAATTCTGCTGCTGCTTTATCTTTTGCTTCTACCATCAATGTAATGTGCTTACCAACTCGTACGTTTTGAATTTGGCTCAAACCAAGGTTATGTAAACTGTTATTTACAGCTTTGCCTTGTGGGTCAAGCAATTCTTTTAAAGGCATAATGTTGATATGTGCGGTGTACTGCATTGGTATCTGTTTTTGAATGTTTATTAATTTTCGTTGGCAAAAGTACGTTGATAAGTCCTGATATTTTTATAAAGATGCCAACGCATTTTGTAATCTTTTAATCGTTTCTTCTTTCCCAATCAACTCAGCTATAGCAAAAACACCTGGTCCAAACTTACCACCTACCAACATTATACGAAAAGGCAACATTGCTTCTCCTTTTTTAATACCGGCATCTATTATAGTATTGTTGAATATCGTTTCAATATTATCGTGTGACCAATCAGCCGATGCGATAAAATTCGTTTGCAACGACTGAAAAAAAGATTTTGCCGTGTCACTCCATTTAGCCTGAATAGCAGCGGTATCTATAGTTTGAGGTGTAACAAAAAAGAAATAGGATTGCTCCCAGAACTCATTCAATAAGTGACAGCGTTCTTTTACCAATGCAATTACTTGAATCAATTTTTGATCGGTTGCAATTATATTTTTATCAGCCAATTGAGGTTTTATCAATTCGGCCAGTTGTACGTTATCTGTCTTTTGAATATATTGATGATTGAACCATTTGGCTTTTTCATAATCAAATTTGGCTCCGCCTTTGTGTACTCGATCCATAGAAAAGAGTGCTGCCATTTCTTCCATAGAAAATAGCTCCTGCTCCACTCCGGGATTCCAGCCGAGTAATGCCAACATGTTTACAAATGCTTCCGGTAAAAATCCTCTTTCGCGGAAACCTGTTGTTTGCTCATTGGTACGCGGATCGATCCAATCCATAGCAAAAACAGGAAAACCTAAACGGTCTCCATCGCGTTTACTGAGCTTTCCATTTCCATCAGGTTTAAGTATGAGTGGCAAATGAGCCCATTCCGGCATGTCATTTTCCCAGCCCAGGTAACGCCAGAGCAACAAATGAACAGGTGCACTTGGTAACCATTCTTCGCCTCGGAAGGCGTGTGTGATTTTCATTAGATAATCATCTACTACCACAGCCAGATGATAAGTAGGCATTCCATCTGCCTTCAATAATACTTTATCATCGACAAGGCTGGTATCAAAGCTTACAGCTCCACGTATCATGTCCGTAAACAAAAGTGTTTCTCCAACAGGCATTTTTATACGAATGACATAAGGTGTGTTGGCAGCCAATAATGTATTGACTTCATCAGCAGTAAGTGTGAGTGAGTTGCGCATGAATGCTCTTGTACGATTATCGTATTGAGCACTATGCCCTTCCATTTTATATTTTTCGCGCATTACTTCCAGCTCTTCAGGGGTATCGAAGGCGTAATAAGCCTTCCCATCATTGATGAGTTGTTGCGCATATTGTGCATAATTGGCTTTACGCTCACTTTGTCTATAAGGTGCAAATGGCCCGCCTTTGAGCGGGCTTTCATCAGGCTCAATGCCGCACCATTCCAGACACTTCATAATATACTCTTCAGCACCTTCAACAAAACGGCTCTGATCCGTATCTTCTATACGCAGTACAAATTCACCTCCATGTTTTTTTGCAAAAAGATAATTGTATAATACAGTACGTACACCACCAAGGTGTAAACCGCCAGTAGGGCTGGGTGCAAAACGAACTCTTACTTTTTTGGTATCCATAAGCTGCGCAAAGGTAATTGATATGTATTGTTTTAAAAGAGCTTTTTAAATGGTTTCAAAAATAAAATAGGGGGGAAAGTCCTATAAAAATGGGTGTTTTTCCTATTAATCAGGAAAAATCAGCTTTCTAATTTTGTGTTATCGTTTAAATCAATTGACCATTTATTGTTCACTTTTTAAAACATCAAATAATATGAAGCAAAAAATCCTACTAATACTGGCACTCATTCTGTCAGTTGACGTAAATGCCCAAAGTTTGGAACGACAGGTTTTAGGCGCATCAGGAAGTAGTTATAGTGGTGCGAGTATGCAGGTAGATTATACTGTTGGCGAAGCTGCTACCATTACAGGTACTGCCGGTAGTTTTACGGTGTCTCAAGGCTTTCAACAGAACCCTGCAAACACAACCGCTATAAAAGAGCAAAGTGTATTGGTGAATTATTCCCTTTACCCCAACCCTGCTCAAGATCAAGTAACGCTGAGCATAAATGCCGCAGCATCTTTTGCACTAAAAGTTTCGGTGAGCAATGTGGCCGGTCAAATATTGTTGGCCGACCAACAAGCAGAGGAAATCGCTCAAACGTACAAAAGAACGATCCCGATACAAGCTTTTGCCACTGGCGTTTATTTCGTCAATCTGTATGACGATAAAAATGGCTTATTACAAAGCATTCGCTTCGTAAAACAGTAATTCTTACTTATTCCAAAAACACTTTTTTTTCTAAGAAAAATCAAAAACCAATTTAAATATGAAAAAGTTAATATTCTCTATGTTCGCTGCAATGCTACTGGCAGGAGCAGTATCGGCACAAGCCCCAAATTCTATTAACTACCAAGCAGCTGTGCGCAACAGTTCGGGTGCTGCGTTAGCATCTACTTTGGTACAGGTTAGATTTACCATCCATGATGCTACTGCAACGGGTGCTACGCTGTATCAGGAAACAAATACTGCTACTACTACAGCACAAGGTATTTTGAACACCTCCATTGGCAGTGGAACACCGGTAACTGGTACTATGGCAGCTATTGATTGGACAACAGGTGTCCGATTTCTTGAAGTAGAATTGAACACAGGATCGGGCTATACCAGTATTGGCAGCCAACAAATGGTGAGCGTACCTTACGCACTATATGCAGCAAACGCAGGTGGTTCACCTTGGACAAAATCGGGAACAAATATCTATAATAATAATCCCGGTAATGTTGGTATTGGCACGACTACACCAATATCCCCGCTTACAGTGAGTGGTACAAATCAAATCTCTGCTTTGCAATTTGTACCATCAGGAGCCTACGGTGCTTGGCAAGGCTTTTATAACAGAGGCACCTATATGGGATATATGGGTAACTATAATGACACCTTGAGTATGGATTTTGGTACTTCAGGTGCTGGCAAAGATGTTAATATAGTAACGGCTGCTGTTCCAAAACTTACCGTAAAAAATAATGGTCAGGTTGGCATTGGTACAACTACCCCTTCTTCAATGTTTCTTACTCATATAAATGGTTTAGGAACATATGGCACAGTACCATTATACCAAGGTACATTAATGGTTACGGGAGCATCAAGTGGTTCAAGTGCTTCGGGTATCTATGCAGAAGGAGGATGGCGAGGTATTTTTGGTCGCAATAAAGGGACTATATCTCGTGTAAACGCTATTGGCGTATATGGACTAGTTGATAGTGCTTCTTCTTATTCCGGTGGGGCTTATGGTGTTTATGGTGATGCATCTGCTGCTGGTGCCACTAACTATGGTGTATATGGAACTGCTACAAATGGAACAAGTGCGAACTATGGTGTATATGGTTCTTGCGTAACTGGAGCCAGTAATTACGCCGCTTATTTCAATAATAAAATCTATGCAACTTCAGCAAGCTCAAGTATTAAAGCCTTCAAAATAGATCACCCGCTAGACCCTACTAACAAGTACTTGTACCACTCTTCAGTGGAAAGTAATGATATGATGAACATCTACAATGGCAATGTTACTACTTCTGCTACAGGTGATGCAACCATTACTTTGCCTAGCTATTTCGCGGCACTAAATAAAGATTTTAAATACCAATTGACTTGTATTGGCACATTTGCACAAGCTATTATTTCGGAAGAAATAAGTGGTACAACTTTTAAAATCAAAACAGACAAGCCCAATGTAAAGGTAAGCTGGCAAGTAGCCGGTGTTCGTCAAGACGCTGCAGCCAACTATTATAGAATAGAAAACGAAGTTGAAAAACCAGCCAACGAAAAGGGATTCTACTTGGTGCCTGAAGCTTATGGAAAAGGCCCTGAAATGAACTTTACATATCCTCTTAAAGGCAATGCAGACAATAGCAAAAACTAACGTCCTTTAGTTTAGATAGAAAAACTCCGAAACAGTAATTGTTTCGGAGTTTTTTTGTCTTCAATACAGCAACATTTCTAGGTAATTATTGTGCATTTATATTTTGCAGTTGAATTAAACTATAGGTTTATAAACTTGTTCCAAAATATTGAATAATTCAGGATGATGCTCTTGCAAAAGATGTGGCTTCTGAAAAAAGTATTCGGATATAACTGCAAAAAATTCTGCATCATTGGTGGCTGCATAAGGATTGATTTCGGAGTGGTTCGTTTTTATTTCATGTATCGCTTCATGCGCATATTTTATCCAGGGCGCTATCAGGTCTTTGGGCAACATATATTCAGGCACCCCATCAGTGGCACCATCTGCTTTATCCAACAGATGTACAAATTCGTGAATACCCGTATTACCAGATCCATCCTGTTCAAAACCAGCCCGGAGTGCAGGCAGCGAGAGTATCATCATTCTATTCATTGCACCCGATCCGACCATACCCATAACGTTTTTATCTCTTTCTTTAGGGTCAAAGTCTTTGGTAAACATTTCAGCATATAGCAATACTTCATTGAGGTTATTATAAGCCCAATCGGGGAAAGAGAAGATGGGAATAATAGCACTGGACGCTACAAATAATTGATCCAGTTCGGTAAGCGAAAAATTACCTACAGCAGTAATGGTTGTTGTGTCCAAAAAATGCTGTACTCTATTTCTAAACAACAACTGCTCATCAGAATTGAGCCTTTGATAAAAATTGACATGCTGCTGCAACAGTTCATGCATGGATTTCGTATCAACTAAAGCCGTCGATTTTTGGGGTCTCCTTTTTAAGAGGTAAACAACTAATGCTATGATAATAGCTAAGAGTACAAATTTCATTGCTGTCCATTTTAAGACTTGTAAATATCCATCATAATATTTAGAGTAGCTGTTTAAAAGAACATGGGCTTGTATAAATTAATAAATGAACATTTTTTATTGGTCAAAAATTATAATGTCCTATTTTTGCGAGCATCGTTGCTATATTCTGTAAAAGCAAATCCATGAAGATCAATTTAATTAAAATTTTCACTGTCATTTCTATGTGTACAGCCTTCCACGCCCGTGCACAGGAATCTGTAAATACAGCAGGCGGCAACGCCAGCAGCAGTAGCGGCAGTGTCAGCTATACCATAGGCCAATTGGCCAATTCCAATACTACCGGCTCCAATGGCAGTGTCGATGAAGGTGTACAACAACCTTTCGAGATTTATACATTGGGCATTAGTGCAGTGCCTGAGATTAGTTTATCTATGGGCGTTTACCCAAACCCTGCAAGCTCTTTCGTCGTATTAAGTATAGACAACTTTCATGCGGAAGCCCTAAGCTATTTTCTTTATGATGCGACAGGGCGTTTGCTCGAAACACAAAAAATAACGGACTCAAAAACAAATATCCAAATGGCGGCCTTACCTGTAGCTACTTATATGTTGTTGGTAAAAGATCCAAACAAAACTGTTCAAACTTTTAAAATTATTAAAAAGAATTAAATCACCTTACATGAAAAAATCATTTTTATTCTCAATTCTTTTACTCGTTGCATTGTTTTGCAGCCAAACAATATGGGCACAAGCTCCTGATAAAATGAGCTACCAAGCTGTAATCCGTGATGCAAGCGGTGCGCTTATAAAAAGTGCACCTGTAGGTATTAAATTTAGTCTGTTGCAAAGTTCTGTTAGCGGTACTGCAGTTTACGTAGAAACACAAACAGTTACTACCAATAGCAATGGTGTGGCTACTGCTGCCATTGGTGGTGGTACAGTTGTATCAGGCACAATGGCTACTATTGATTGGTCGACAGGGCCTTATTTTATTAAAACAGAAACCGACCCAACAGGTGGTTCGAGCTATAGCATCAGCAGTACAACTCAATTATTAAGTGTGCCTTATGCATTGTATGCTAAAACGAGTGGTAGCGCACTAAGCGATACTGTAATCAATACATGGCGATTGAAAGGCAATGCTGGTACAAACCGCGACAGTAAATTTATTGGCACTACAGATAGCAATGACCTCGTTTTTAAAAGAAACAATGTTTTTGCCGGCCACATCGGAAGTACCAATACCTCGTTTGGTCAAAACAGCCTCAAACCTTCAAGCACAGGATTAGGAGGTAACACGGCATTCGGTTACAGAGCCTTGTCTTCCATATCTTCCACGACTCTTGGAAATTACAATACAGCCATGGGGTATATGGTACTTGATTCTGCTACTAGTGGTGTGTATAATGTGGCCATCGGAATAAATTGTCTAGAGCGGAGTAGCACAGGTAGCACAAATATTGCCATTGGTGAAAGCGTGCTTCGGCAGCATACAAGCGGTGATGATAATATCGGCATCGGGGAAGGTGTCCTTATGTCTAACACTACAGGAGGCTATAATATCGGTATGGGATATGCCTCGTTTAAATTTAGCGATGGCGGTACCAATAACGTGGGTATAGGAACTTCTACATTGATGTATAATACCGGCTCATCCAATGTGGCTATAGGATCCTATGCTCTTAATGGCAATACATCAGGTAACTCTAATACTGCCATTGGTGCTAGCGCGGGTATGACCATATCCTTTAATAACACTATCTGCGTTGGCTCCGGTAGTGGCGGATCAGCAATGGCATCCAATCGCGCCGAAATAGGCAATACTTCTATGACATGGATAGGCGGGCAGGTAGCCTGGAGCACCTACTCCGATAAACGCATCAAAAAAGACATACAAGAAAATGTACCAGGACTGGATTTTATCAAAAGACTTCGCCCAGTTACTTATCACATAGATGCACACAAGCAATACCAGATGCTTGCCGCTAAAGGGAAAGTCGATACCGCACAATGGGCGGAAAAATATGACATCGAAAAAATAACGCAAACAGGTTTTATAGCACAAGAAGTAGCCGACGCTGCAAAGGTATCCGGCTACGATTTTAGTGGTGTGGATGTACCCAAAAGTGAAGCAGATCTTTATTCTGTACGTTATTCCGATTTTGTAATGCCGCTTGTGAAAGCTGTACAGGAGCAACAAGCATTGATTGAAAAACTGGAAAAAAGAATCGCTGAATTAGAGAAAAAATAATAGGCAATCTAAAATAACAAAACTGGCGGCATCTAAGATGTCGCCAGTTTTGTTTATATGAAAAGTGCTTTCAATTATTATCCAATCGCCTGTTTCAAATCGTCGATTAAATCTTCTACATCTTCGATACCCACACTCAAGCGAATCAATGAATCGCTGAGCCCGCGTGCAATACGGTCTTCCTGGGGTATGGAAGCATGTGTCATAGTAGCAGGGTGTCCAATCAAGGATTCTACGCCACCAAGTGATTCTGCCAAAGAAAACAGCTGTGTTTTTTTCAACACTTCCAATGCCGCTTCAATATTGTCATCTTTCAATATGAAGGAAATCATACCACCAAAATCACGCATTTGTTTTTTGGCAATAGCATGATTGGGATGGTCTTCAAAACCACACCACAATACTTTAGCTACTTTAGGATGTGCGCGTAAGTATTCAGCTATCTTTTTACCATTTTCGCAATGGCGCTGCATACGTACGTGCAGCGTTTTGATACCACGCAATACCAAGAAACAGTCCTGAGGGCCGGGCACAGCACCACAACTATTTTGTATAAAACGCAAACGCTCTTCGAGTGCTGCATCTTTCACAATCAATGCGCCATGTACTACATCAGAATGTCCCCCCAGATATTTGGTAGCAGAATGCAATACTATGTCAGCACCCCAATCTAACGGATTTTGCAAATAAGGCGAAGCAAAAGTGTTATCCACTACAAGCAGTAGATTATTTGCTTTACTTATTTTACCTGCCGCTTCTATATCAATAATATTCAACAATGGGTTTGTAGGTGTTTCTACCCATATCATTTTCGTATTTTCATTTACATAATTTGCGATGTTACTAGCATCTTGCATATTGATGAAATGAAATTTGATTCCATAATTGGCAAATACTTTGGTGAAAATCCTATAAGTGCCGCCATACAAATCGTTAGAAACAATGACTTCGTCGCCGGGCTGTAATAATTTTGCAACTGCATCAGTAGCTGCCATGCCACTACCAAAACAAAGACCAAATTTTCCATTTTCAATATTAGCCAGCGCATCCTGCAATGCAGCACGTGTAGGGTTTTGGGTACGTGCATATTCATAGCCCTTGTGATCGCCAGGTGCTGCTTGTACATAAGTAGATGTTTGGTAAATAGGTGTCATAATAGCACCTGTAGTTGGGTCGGGTGATACGCCGGCATGTATGAGACGTGTTCCGATTTTATGATTTTGATGAGCCATGTAATGTTTGTTTGAAAGAATGCAAATGTATTAACCCCAACTGCATTTAAAAAATCAAACCTGAGTTTATCAGTATTTATGACTCACAAAAAAATCAAAAAGCGGTCTTTCGCTTACTGATATGGTTATATTTGTCTTGCATTCTTTTGAAAAAATATTTGCCATGCGCACTCTTTTTACACTTATTCTGTTGAGCTTTTTTCTGACTCCGAGTGACGCGCAAAAGCGGGAATCGGTTGATATTTATTCTTTGGAACAATATAAGCAACGGGTTTTACAGGATAATGATACTTTGTATGTCGTGAATTTTTGGGCAACTTGGTGTACACCTTGCGTCAAAGAATTGCCTTATTTCATGCAGCTCAGTAAAGAATATGCCGGCAAGCCGGTGAAGTTCATACTCATGAGTCTGGACGCCCATGACAAACTGGCTCAGACAACGACGTTTCTGGAAAAGAAAAAAATAAATATAGAAGCTCATTTATTTTCCGCAGGCGATCCCAATGTATGGATCAATCAATTGGAACCTTCCTGGGAAGGGAGCATTCCTGCAACATTTTTATATCAGAAGGGAAGTAAATTGAGCTTCCGGGAATCGTATTTCTCCAGCAAAAAGGAATTGGAATCTTTTATCAATAACCACAAATAAAATAACAAAAACATGAAAAAAGTATTGGTGACTGTTATCGCTTTATGCGCACTCGTAGTCAACGTATTTGCCCAACAAGAAGGCTATAAGCCTGGTGCTGAAATCAGCGATTTCAAACTCCGTAACATTGACGGTAAAAATGTTTCTTTATCCGGAATGCAGGATGCCAAAGGCTACATTATTGTATTTACGTGTAATCACTGCCCGTATGCCAAAGCTTATGAAGATCGAATTATTGAGCTACATAAAAAATATGCACCGGAAGGATATCCTGTTGTAGCCATCAACTCCAATGATCCCAAAGCCGAGCCTCAGGATTCTTATGCGAATATGAAGGTGCGTGCGGAACAAAAAAAGTTTCCTTTCGTTTATCTTTTCGATGAAAATCAAGAGGTGGCTAAAAAATTTGGTGCAGTACGTACACCGCATGTTTTTCTGGTACAAAAAAACCTGAATACTAATAAAATGATTGTACGCTATGTTGGTGCTATTGATGATAATTGGGAAGATGCAAGCGCGGCTAAACAACAATATGTAGCTGCTGCTATCACATCATTGAATGCAGGAGCTGAGGTAGCTGTGCAAGAAACCAAGGCTATTGGCTGTACTATAAAATGGAAAAAGTAAATAACCTCATTCATTGTAAAAGAGGAGTGCTGCATACTATTGCAACGCTCCTTTTTTTTATTTTAATAAAAGACTTTATTATCGCTTCTTCAATATATAAACATTGACTACCAAGGATATCAATAAAAAAATGGCCACCATTTGATGCAGCTCCGCCAATAATTCAAAGCGCCCGAATTTGTTTTGCGTCATCAAATTGGCATTCAATACAGTAAAAATCCCTAACAATATTTGTAATAAGGTAATGCCCAAAGTTGTGAAAGCTGCTTTGCGCAATAATATACATTGGCTTTGCCGCGCAGCTTTTAGCGATTGTACACACCAAAATACAATTACACAAAACAACAGATATGCCAGCGTGCGATGTATAAAATGTACGGCTATAGGTTGGTCGGTAAATAAATGAATACCGCTAAATATTTGTCCACCAAAATGAGACAAATCTGTAGGTACATAGACTCCATTCACACTCGGCCAGGTAGGTGCAGCCGGCGCAGCTTTTAACCCTGCCATAAATGTACCATATACCAATTGAATCGTCAATAACACTAGTGACACAACAGTAAGGCTGTGCAGGTTTTTATTGATCACTCTTTTATGTTCGGGAATCAATAGTTTCAGTGCAAACCATAGGGTATAGCATAGTAATACCAATGCAAACATAAAGTGCATAGCGAGTTTGATATGATTGACATGTGTGTCTTCAGGATTAAGACCGCTGGCAACCATTATCCAACCTACAGCACCTTGCAATGCACCTAATACAAAGAGTAATATCAGCGGATTGATCATCCACTTTTCGAAATATTTTTTGATTAGAAAATAAGCAAATCCAAAAAGAAAAACACCGCTCAAAGCCACACGCGCCCATTCCCGGTGCGTCCATTCCCAAAAATAGATAGCTTTAAAATCGCTGAGCGTGTAATCGCTATTTTGATAAACAAATTGCCCGGCAGCTTTTTGTTTATATAGCTCAAATGCAGCATTCCAATCGTGGTCGTTCATGGGCGGAAATACACCCAATATTGGTTTCCATTCTGCAATGGACAATCCAGAACCGGTGAGCCTTGTAATACCTCCAAGTAATGTTTGAATCAACACCATTGCCACACCTGCCAAAAGCCAATAAGCAACTGCTTTTCTTTTCTTTGCGCTTTGTCCTTCATCTGTCGGCGCAGCAATGTTGTTGTTCATCTGATGTTACTAATTTTTATAGACTTTTAATGCCGCTTCCAAACAATCCATTGCACCATTTATATCATCGAGGTTAAGCACGTAAGCCAAACGAACTTCATTTTTTCCTTGGCCTGGAGTAGCATAGAAACCCGCAGCAGGAGCCATCATCACAGTTGATCCATTATAAGAAAATTCTTCGAGCAACCACTGACAAAATACTTCTGTATCGGCTACCGGCAATTGCGCCATAGCGTAGAATGCACCACCCGGGTTAGGGCACATAACGCCTTCCATTGCATTCAAACGTTTTACGAGCAAGTCGCGACGCGCATTGTATTCAGCATGTACACTATCAAAATAATCCAATGGTAAATCCACTGCTGCCTCACCTAATATTTGTGCAAATGTTGGCGGGCTGAGTCGTGCTTGTGCAAATTTCATAGCAGAATTCAACACATCCTGATTGCGTGTAATGAAAGCACCAATACGTCCACCACAAGCGCTATAGCGTTTAGAGATGGTATCCATCAAAATAGCATGTTGCTCCAACCCGGGAATGCTCAATGCAGAGATATGTTTGCGACCATCGTAACAGAACTCACGATAGGCCTCATCACTAAACAGGAATAGATCATGTTTAAGACAAATATTTTTCAATACTTCCAGCTCTTCCATGCTATACAGATAGCCAGTGGGATTATTGGGATTGCAGATCATAATGGCCTTCGTACGTGGTGTAATGGCTTGCTCAAAAGCTTCAATGGCCGGCAAGGCAAAACCTGTTTCAATACTGGAAGGAATAGGTACCACTTTTACACCTGCACTTACCGCAAAACCATTGTAATTGGCATAAAAAGGTTCAGGAATGATGATTTCATCTCCCGGATCCATACAACACATCACACCAAACAATATGGCTTCAGAACCACCTGTAGTAACAATGATCTGATTGTGATTGACATCAATATCATTGCGTTTGTAATATTCTACCAGTTTCTTACGGTAACTTTCAAAACCCGCGCTATGGCTGTATTCCAATACTTTCATATCGCAATGGCGTACGGCATCAAGTATCGCTTTGGGTGTTTCAATATCCGGTTGACCAATATTGAGGTGATACACTTTAGTTCCGCGCTGTTTAGCCGCTTCGGCAAATGGAACCAACTTACGAATTGGAGAGGGCGGCATCTGCTCGCCACGATGAGCTATTTTAGGCATAGCGCAAAGGTAAAATGCTTTTTTGAGGAATGGAGCTAGTGAATAGGAATTATTGCACGTTAAAAATATTATCAAGACAATTTTATCACTCTATTGTCACTGATATCAATACCAGAATGGCTCCAATAAATAGAAATACGTTCAATCCCCATTTTCTCAGCATAAGTTTTGAGTGCACTGCGCATATACTCACTCATATAATCAATATTTTGAGGCATAATAATTCCTCTCAAACAATTTTCAATATTGATATAATCAAATTTTTTGTCTGTGTAAGAAAGAAAACGGTACTCATGTTCACCTTTATAGTCTATATGCTTTCTAAGCACAGTTTTCTCAATAATAGAAGAATATTCTTCCCAATAGTTTTGCAAGCCAACCGCTTCAATACGGTTAACATTGATTTCTAAATAATTGAAATTGACTCTTTCGAGATGATTATATTTCAAGTATTCTACTTCACCGTGATGAAAATTAGCAGCAGCCTTTTTTAAAGCTTTTAAAGAAAAGGCTAAACAGACTCCCTTATATTTATTTCCGTATTGATCCCACATACGAGGTCTTAAAAAACCAAAATACTCTAAAGGATATTTAGGATTAGTATTAGGGTTTACTTGCTCTTCATCATTTTTACAAAAACAAATTTGTTTTGCAAAAGCAATTTTTTCATGTGCCCGTCTGTCTATTTCCCGGGCTTTATCAGCATCAATTACTGATGACCTAAAAGGGTCGCCAATTTCACTTCTAGGGATTACTGGTTTAATATTTTCAATCGGATCATTCGAGTTTTTTCTTGGAGATAGGCGTAATCGTTGTTCTGCTAAAATATATTCAACAGCAGTATTTACATTCGTATAATGATACACTATATCTTCTGATCTGAATAATTCAGGTATTGGGGTAACAGCCATTATAGAACTTTATGAGTATCCAAATTTCCTCCATATCAGGATATAATCCAAAAATACTCGTTTTGCTAACATCTATATCTCATCAACTCAATATCGTGTTTACAAATTACCTTTGCCACTTATGTCATTATATACTACTGCTGCACCCATTACTATTACTTGCAATAAACGTCTTGCTCCTTACCTCGAACAAGAAGTGAGAGATCTAGGATTTACCATCGAAGAAGCTTTTGTAAGCGGTGTCCGCATTATTGGCACGGTAAATGATTGTATCCGCCTGAATCTGAACCTTCGTTGTGCCAGTCAGGTCTTATATAGTCTCATGCAGTTCGATGCACCTGATGCCGATGCGGTTTATAATAATTTATATGATTGTCCTTGGGAAGAAATTTTACCTGAAGAAGGCTATTTTTCTGTAACCAGCAATGTACTGAACGACACAATCAACAACAGTATGTTTGCCAACCTTCGGGTAAAAGATGCTATAGTAGATCGGCTACGCGAGAAAAATGGTACAAGGCCTTCTACCGGATCTGAGTTAAGTGGTGCCGTCATTCATCTTTTTTGGAAAGGGGAAGAAGCAGAAATTTTTGTCGATACTTCCGGCGACTCAATTGCGCGACATGGCTATCGTAAAATACCCGGTCGTGCACCCATGTTGGAAGCGTTAGCTTCAGCTACCATTTTGGCAACTCGTTGGGATAAAGTATCTCCATTTGTCAACCCGATGTGTGGTTCTGGTACCGTTGCTATTGAAGCTGCACTGATCGCTACCAATCAAAGACCGGGCTTATTTCGTAGCAATTATGCCTTCATGCACCTCGAAGGCTATGACGAATCTGTTTACTGGAAAGAAATGTCCTTCTTAAAAGAACAGGTAAAAAAAGTGCCTGCTTTACGCATCATCGCCAGCGATTATAGCGATATGGCCATAGCCAATGCCAAACGCAATGCTGTCGCGGCAGGAGTGGAGCATCTGATAGATTTTATGCAATGCGATTTTGCCGATACTACAATACCAGAGGGCGGCAATGGTGTTTTATTTATCAATCCGGAATATGGTGAACGGCTTGGTGAAGAAACAGAGTTGGAAGAAACCTATGCACGTATTGGCAATTTTATGAAACAAAAATGTGGCGGGTATCTGGGTTACATTTTTACAGGTAATTTGGATCTTGCTAAAAAAATAGGACTTAAAGCCAAACGCAGGATTGAATTTTACACGAGTATCATTGATTGCCGCCTATTGGAATATGAATTGTATGCAGGTAGCAAAAGGGCTCCTAAAGAAGAGGGCTCACAAAAAGTTGAATAGTACTTAAATCGGGTCAAATTAATATTGAAAAGCTGCAATATTCTGAAATGCTTAATAACAGGGCATTTTCAGAGCTATTGCAGCTTAGTTTTTTAATTACTCTAGTAATGGAAGAACTACTATGGGACTTCTACCACATTGAGTATCTCATTAATGATATTTTCACTAGTAATGTTTTCTGCTTCAGCTTCATAAGTAAGGCCTATACGATGACGCAATACATCGTGGCATATAGCACGTATATCTTCAGGTATTACATAACCACGACGTTTAATAAAAGCGTAAGCCTTGGCAGCCAAAGCCAAACTGATACTGGCACGTGGTGAAGCTCCATAGCTAATCAGCGGTTTTAGTTTTGCCAATTTATAATCTTCCGGGAAACGGGTTGCAAATACGATATCCAAAATGTATTGTTCGATTTTTTCGTCCATATACACTTCCCGCACCAGTTTACGTGCTTTCAGTATATCATCAGGTTGTACAACAGGATTTATTTTGAGGTTACCATCAGGATTAAGATTCTGACGGATAACATGTCTTTCTTCTTCGATTTTAGGATAAGTAATGACCACTTTGAGCATAAAACGATCCACCTGTGCTTCTGGCAGTTCATACGTTCCTTCCTGCTCTATAGGGTTTTGTGTAGCCAATACCAAAAAAGGCTCTGCAAGCGGATAAGTGCGATCGCTAATAGTCACCTGGCGTTCCTGCATAGCTTCGAGCAAAGCAGATTGCACTTTGGCTGGCGCACGGTTTATTTCATCGGCCAAAATAAAGTTGGCGAAAATTGGACCTTTACGAACAGCAAATTCATGGCTCTGTGGGTTGTAAATCATGGTACCCAAAATATCAGCAGGTAATAAATCAGGCGTAAACTGAATACGGGCAAATTGTCCGTTAATAGCTGTAGCTAGAGATTTAATAGCAAGCGTTTTTGCCAAACCGGGCACACCTTCGAGTAATACGTGACCATTGGCAAGCATACCAATAAGCAGGCGCTCTACCATGTGTTTTTGTCCTACTACAGTTTTGTTGAGTTCCATCATCAGCAAGTCGATGAAGGCACTGCTTTGATGAATGCGTTCGTTGAGTTCGCGAATGTCTAAAGAAGAAGCTGTCTGCTCCATGATGAAAAATTGATTTGTTGTCAAAAGTAGTGCCTAGCATTCTAAAATAAAATATGAATTTGATGTTTTAACTTTTTTTAAAAATAGGTTGGGGCGCAATAAAAAGCAAACAACACTTTAGATTTTTAAAAAATACAACTTATATTTGTTTAACTATAAACCTATCAAAACATGAAACAAAAGTTACTGCTTACGGGCTATCTATGCGCCATGCTTTCTTGTGCCAAAGCCCAGACACCGCACTTTCAATGGGCAAAAAATATGGGTGGGGTCTCAAGCTGTGAAGGCTTCTCTATTGCATCAGACGCGTCAGGAAATACATATACAACCGGGCACTTTTTGGGAACTGCAGACTTTGATCCGAGTGTGAGTACCTTCAATATGACTGTAGCTGGAGCTGGGGGTAGTGATGTGTTCATCTCTAAATTAGATGCTTCGGGGAATTTTGTCTGGGCAAAACAATTAGGCAGCACTATGAGCGATTGTGGAAATGCCATTGCAGTAGATAAAAAAGGCAATGTATACACCACCGGTTATTTTGCAGGCACAGTAGATTTTGATCCGGGTGCGGGCACATACAACCTGACTGCTACTGGCAGCTCTAATATGTTTATTTCCAAATTAGATTCAGCAGGGAATTTTATCTGGGCAAAAAGTATAGTGGGTGCAGGTACCTGTATTGGCAATGCGATTGCAGTAGATACACTAGGCAATGTATATACGACAGGGCCATTTACCAGTACTATAGATTTTGATCCGGGGACTGCAACATTGAACATGACTGCCACAGGTGCTAAGGATGTCTTTATTAGTAAACTGGACACAGCAGGAAATCTTGTATGGGCCAAACAAATAGGAGGAGACGGAATAACTGTGCCTAATGCTATCGCAGTAGATAATAGCGGCAATGTTTATACTACCGGATTTTTTTATAGCACTGTGGACTTTGACCCTGGTGCAGGCGTATCTAATTTAACAGCCGTTGGGTACAACGATATTTTTGTTTCAAAACTGGATAATGCAGGAAATTATGTTTGGGCAAAGCAATTCGGAGGAAGTTCCTATGAACTTGGGTTTGGTATAGCTGTTGACCAGTCAAATAATATTTACACCACCGGATATTTTTATAATACTGTAGACTTTGATCCCAATGCAGGCACCTATAATATGACCAATACCGGTACTTATGATATGTTCATTTCAAAATTAGATGCCGTAGGAAATTTTATCTGGGCCAAACAGTTCGGAGGAACACTTTATGCCGAAGGCCATTCTATTAAAACGGATGCGTCAGGCAATGTATATACGACTGGGCTCTTTCAGGGATCCATCGACTTTGACCCGAGTAGCAGTGCTTATAACTTAGTGTCTGTTGGTTCTTATGATATTTTTATTTCAAAACTAGACCCAGCTGGGAATTTTGTCTGGGCAAAAGGTATGGGTGGCGCAGCAGAAGATTATGGGCATTGCATTACAGTAGATCCTTCAGAGAATGTATATACAACAGGATCTTTTTTAAGAACAGTAGATTTTGATCCGGACGCAGGTGTTTATAATCTTACTCCTACTGGTAGCAGCAGTGATATTTTTGTACATAAAATAAGTCAAAATACAACAGGCATCATGAGCCCGCCTGGGGTCGCAATGGGAAATATTTATCCTAACCCAACTGATGGGATCATTCAAATCGAAACAAGTGCAGCTTCAAATAATGATATAGAAATTCAGGTCTTTAATTCTTTAGGAAAAATGTTGATCAATGAACATGTAAAAAATTCAGGCCTTGTTTCTTTGAACTTAAATCAATACAATTCTGGATTATACTTTATAAAAGTGATGAGTAATAATGAAGTACTGATCCAAAAATCAATAGTAAAACACTAACTTTTATTTATTCTTTTTCAAAAAGCGCAACAAACAATTGTTGCGCTTTTTTGTTATTACCACGGGTTTTTATTCTGTTATAATTTTTGTTGAGTTCGCGAATGTCTAAAGAAGAAGCTGTCTGCTCCATGATGATAAATTGATTTGTTGCCCAAAGTAGTGTCTAGCATTCTAAAATAAAATATGACTTTGATGTTTTAACTTTTTTAAAAAAAATAAAAATACAACCCAACCATTTTTTCTGAACTAACGTCTTAATCAATGAGTTCCCAAGTAAAATTTGGAATTTACACTATACACCTAAAACACCTCAACCATGAAAAAATTAACAGCACTTGCTGGCGTTATAGTCACGTGCCTATGTGCCCATGCACAATCTCCCAGCCTAGAATGGGCTAAAAGTATGGGAGGAACATTTGGAGATTATGGAAACTCTATTGCAGTCAGTAAGTCGGGAAGTATATACTGTTCCGGATCTTTTCAGGGAACGGTAGATTTTGACCCGCATCCCACCAAAACATTTAATCTAACCTCAGCGGGAACTAGTAATGTTTTTATTACAAAATTGGATGCTGCTGGAAATTTCGTTTGGGCGAGAGCACTTGCAGGAACATCAAGTGATTATGCCTATTCGATAGCGGTTGACAAGCAGGGCAATATTTATACGACAGGTACATTTTTTGGGACTGTAGATTTTGACCCCGGAACAGGTACTGCATTTTTAGGTTCAATGGGCGGCGAGGATATTTTTATTTCGAAATTAGATTCCTCAGGTAACTTTGTTTGGGCAAAAACGATAGGGGGCAGCGATGATGACAAAGCACTATCCATCGCCATAGACAAATCAGGAAACATATATACTACTGGTTCATTCAATGGAAGTGTAGATTTTGACCCCAACGCAGGAACAGCTTATTTAACTGCATCAGGATCTGCCGATGTTTTTGTTTCAAAATTAGATCCTTCCGGAAATTTTGTCTGGGCTAAGAAAATGGGGGGAAGCTCAAATGATTATGGTGTTGCTATTGCAATAGATACCTCAAATAATGTATATACTTCGGGCTATTTTTGGGGAACCGCTAATTTCGATCCAACCTTTGGCTCTGCATCTTTTACCTCAGCAGGATCTGCCGACATGTTTATTTCAAAACTAGATTCTTCCGGTAATTTTATTTGGGCCAAACACATGGGCGGCACTTCCGACGATTATCAGTCCGGTATTGCAGTAGATGTAAAAGGCAATGTTTATACTACCGGCAGATTTAATGGAACCGCTAATTTCGACCCAAATGGCGGAGTATTTAATTTGAGCGCCACCGGAAGCTCCGATATCTTTATTTCAAAATTAAATACAGCCGGAAATTTTGTTTGGGCTAAACAAATTGGAGGCGCATCAAATGATAATGGCGCATCTATTGCCTTAGACTCGTCAAATAACGTATATACCACAGGCTATTTCAAAGGAAGTGTAGATTTCGATCCTGGAGCAGGCGTTTATAGTTTGGGTAGCGCCACAGGTGGTAATGATGTGTTTATCTCAAAATTAAATACAGCCGGGAACTTTGTATGGGCAAAAAGTATGGGGGGCAATTTAGATGTTGAAGGAAGTTCTATTTATGTCAATAACTCCGGTAATATTTATACTACCGGCTATTTTGAAGGAACCGCTAATTTCGACCCAAGTACTTCAGGTACACTTAATTTAAACTCTGCTGGTGCTGCTGATATTTTCGTACACAAAATGAGCCAAAGCAATACCACTGCTATAGAAGAGAACACACTTATTAATAAAATTGCAATTTACCCCAATCCTACAAATGGAATCATACAAATTGAATTGGGCGGCTTATCAATAAACAATATTACGATACAAGTATTCAATTCATTAGGGCAAATAATCATTGAAGAAAGAGCAAACAACACTCCAAGCACACTAAATCTGCAACAATATCCTAGTGGCTTATATTTTGTACAAGTGATGAACAATAATGAAATAATTGCACAACAAAGAATAGTGAAAAAATAAGTTTCTGGTTTACTTTTTTCAGACCCTCAGTAATGCGTTACTGAGGGTTTCTTATGTAATCAGTTAAAGTTGTTACTATAACTATACTGCTTAATTTTGTTTAAACTTTAAAGTAGCCACAAAGCAATTGGATCAAATAAAAAAAATAGTCGTAATAGGTCCGGAATCTACAGGAAAAAGTACGTTGAGTGCGGCATTGGCCGAACGATTACAAACCATTTGGGTAAAAGAATTTGCACGCGAATACCTCGTTAATAAAAAAAACATTTATGATCAACAAGACCTTTTAGCAATAGCTAAAGGTCAAGTCGAATCGGAAAATCAGTACTGTCAACAAGCGAATAAATACCTGATTTGTGACACTGATCTATATGTGCTGAAGGTTTGGAGCGAACATAAGTATGGAACAGTTGCCAACTGGATTTTGGAACAGATTGCTATTCGTAAATACGATTTTTACGTGCTTTGTGACATCGATATGCCCTGGATCGCAGATGAAGATGCACAGCGAGAACATGGCGACCCCGAAATGCGTTTTTATTTTTATAACATTTATAAGGATATAGTTCAGGCATCTGGCATCCCATGGATAAATGTAAGCGGGAATGAAGCTGAACGTCTGGAACAATCATTAGCCGCCATTAGAGCATTGAAATAATCGCCATAAAGCTAAATAAGCGATGCAGCTGCTTTAATAAGCAGATTGGATTAACTTTGCCGCCGAAATGAATTTGGAAATTTTATACGAAGACGACGATCTAATAGTGGTGAACAAGCCAGCTGGAATACCTGTTATTCCTGACCGCTTCAATACAGATGCTCCGTCCATCAATAAATTGTTAGAACTCAAAACCCAACAAAAAATATGGGTTATTCATCGCCTAGACAGAGATACTAGTGGTGTGCTTTGTTTTGCAAAAAATGAAACAGCCCATCGTTATATGTCACAATTGTTTCAAGAACACAATGTGGGCAAATTTTATGCCGGATTGGTACATGGGAGAGTACTCACAGAATCGGGAACAATAGAAAAGCCGATCGCCGAACACCCGGCAGTAAAGGGAAAAATGGTAGTAACGCGGCACGGCAAGGAATCAATTACAGATTATAAAGTAGTAGAACAATGGCCTTTACATACCCTATTACAATTTCAAATACATACCGGACGCACACACCAGATACGTGTGCACATGCAATCAATTGGACATCCTATTGTAGCTGACGATTTGTATGGTGATGGCTTACCGTTCCTGCTTTCCGGCATCAAGAAAAAATACCGTATGTCTGGCAAAGATGAAGAGGAAAAACCTTTACTCAGCAGATTAGCACTACATGCTTATCGACTTATGTTCTACAAAGAAGACGGAAAAGAAATAATTGTAGAAGCCCCGTTACCAAAGGATATGACCGCATGTGTCAACCAACTCAATAAAAACATGAAGCGAGTATAACACTCACTCTTTTTACAATAATGTAGTAATAGTAATTAAAAATACAAACAGGACAAAATGAACAAATCAACAATCAATATTGATGTAACACTTGATGCAGATAAGATGCCAGAGCTTATCGAATGGAATGCACCGGACGGTGGCGTAGATGGCATGCAAAAAGCAAAAGCAATTCTATTGGGCATTTGGGATGGTGAAGAGAAATCTGCTTTACGTATAGATCTTTGGACACAAAAAATGATGGTAGATGAAATGAACGATTTCTTCTATCAGACTTTCTTTGGTATGGCAGACACTTTTGCCCGAGCTACAAAAAATACAGAATTAGCAACATCTATCAAAGACTTTGCAAAAAAGTTCCATCAGCAAGCTGCCGAAGCACTGAATAAAGAAGCGTAATATATTTTTAAACAAAAACTTACCCGATATGTCGTTAGAAGCAAAAGTAATGGAGCAATTGAAAGAAGCCATGAAAGCTAAAGATGAGGTGGCTTTGCGCACGCTCCGCGCTATAAAAGCCGCTATACTTAATGAGAAGACATCCGAAGGTTTTACCGGTGAAGTAACTGAGGCGGTAGAGTTGAAAATGCTACAAAAAATGGCAAAACAACGCCGCGATTCTTTGGATATTTTTGTACAGCAAAACCGGGAGGATCTCGCTGCAAAAGAACGGGAGGAATTAATTGTCATAGAAAAATTCTTACCTGCACAGATGAGTATTGAAGAGTTACGTAGCAATATTCAAGCCATTATTGCTCAGGTGGGTGCCACATCGGCCGCCGATATGGGAAAGGTAATGGGCGTAGCTTCTAAACAATTAGCCGGAAAAGCAGAAGGAAAAGCCATCTCAGAAACGGTAAAAGCATTATTGTCGGGCAATTAACGGATTCAAATAATGACCCTCGATATTATTGCTATCAGCATTATCATTTTACTATTTATACGCGGCTACAAGAAAGGGATTATTGTAGCCGCCTTTTCACTATTGGGCATATTGTTGGGCATTACTTGCGCTATGGCTCTTTCTGCAAAACTATCGTCTTACTTATTCGAAAAAGGATGGGCATCAACTGCTTTGGCTCCCATTATTAGCTATGCAATATTGTTTATTGGCGTATTGTGGTTGTCACGCATGTTAGCGAAGATGATTGAAAAGTTTACTAGTACTATTTTATTAGGTGGTGTCAATAAATTAATAGGTGGCATTTTGTATTCATTTATTGGAATTACTGTTTGGAGCTCTGTGTTATGGTTATTCAACCATGGTCATATTCTTGCTCCGGAAACAGTAGTAGCATCCAAAACATACAATTATGTAAAGCCTATTGCGCCATGGGTATTCGACAAAATAGGTAGTATCCTTCCTTTTGCTAAGAATATTTTTGGTGATATGAGCCACTTTTTCAATAATGTAAACCAGCAATTACCTGAGCATGTGGGTACTCCTCGATAATTACGATTCATTCACTTACATACTGCATCACTATTTGCTACTTACGGGTCATGAATGCATAGTATTACGTAATGACGAGGTGTCCGTACATGAACTAGCTGCGATCAACCCATCACGGCTTATTATTTCACCAGGTCCACAAACGCCGCTACAAGCAGGAATTTCACTAGATGCTATTGCTCATTTTCACGATAAAATTCCAATATTGGGTATTTGCTTAGGCCATCAGGCATTAGGCATGTTTTTTGGTGCGCCATTAATACATTTGCCAGCCCCAATGCATGGTAAAACGAGTATGGTAGCACACGATAGCCACAATTTGTTTACTCGTATCAGCAATCCATTTGAGGTAATGCGTTATCATTCGTTGGCTATAGATTTGAAAGAAAATTCCGAGATGGTCGCCATTGCTCATTCGCTCGACGATCATATCGTAATGGCCTGTGCGCACAAAAGTCTGCCATTGATAGGGATACAATTTCACCCTGAAAGTATTGGTACCCAATCAGGCCAGATGATGTTAAACAATTGGGCCAATAGCTTTCAAAATTGACAAAATAGAGTGGGTAATTTGTACATAGACAATTACCTTTGCATTCCTAAACAATTTGGTTCTGTAGTTCAATGGATAGAATAGAAGTTTCCTAAACTTTAGATCCAAGTTCGATTCTTGGCAGGACCACAAAGCGAGTATAGTAAACCTTATGGTTAATTATACTCGCTTTTTCATTTATCCAACTCCTGGGCTCATTCACTCGTAATAAAAAATTTTGAAAAAAATTTGGTTACAAAATACAACAACGTATCTTTACGTTATGAAACTAAATAAAACGTTACAACAACTTACTAAAGCAGAAGAAGAGGTAATGCAAGCCATCTGGAAAATAGAAAAAGGTTTAGTCCGGGATATTATGAATGAATTGGGGACACCGGATATACCACACAGCACCATATCTTCTGTAGTACGCATTTTGGAAAAGAAAGGTTTTGTAAACCATAAAGCGTATGGAAAAACATTCGAATACTTTCCCATTGTTACAAAAGAAGATTATGCAACACATGGCGTACAAAATCTGATGGAAAAATACTTCGGTGGTTCACCAAAACAACTGGTTAGTTTTCTGGTAAAAAATAAAGACATCAATTTGAAAGAATTGAATGACATTATGAAAATTATTGACGACCATAAAAAGAAATAATTATGCTACAGTACCTCATCAACTGTTCAGCTATATGGCTGCTTTCGTTACTCTGCTACGATTTGTTTTTGCGGAGAAATACATTTCATAATTACAACAGAATCTACCTGCTGGGAACCCTTATTGGAGGCATGCTTATTCCATTTTTGTCTTTAGAAAACGAAAAGAGACTATACCAAGAAACGACCCCCAATAATGGACTCGAAAGAACAATCGAAATCAAAAAATATTTAGTCACTGCAGCACAAATAAAACCCACACAAAGTTTAGATTGGATCTTTTGGTTGAAGATAATTTACATAACCGGTGTAGTCTTGAGCTTATGTGTTTTACTTGCAGACTTACTCAAAACAATTCGCCTGTATAAAGAAGGAAATAAAACAAATATAGATGGGCTCCATATAATTGAAACACAACAGGTACACAGTCCGTTTTCTTTATTTGGCTTAATCTTTCTGAGTGCGCAGCAACCATACGACGAGGAGCAATTGTCTATGATACTAATGCACGAAAAGCGCCACAATCATTTATTACATAGCATAGACCTTTTGGTCGTTCAGTTGGTAAAGATTATTTTCTGGTTTCATCCATTACCCTATATCTACAGACTAAGATTATTAATGGTACACGAGTATCAGGCAGACGTTGTAGTTGCAGCGCCTTTAGCCGATTATGGTGCTTTTTTAGTAGAGCAATCTTTCTTACAAAATACACCAAGTATTGCACATTCATTTCATCGTTCACCCATAAAAAACAGAATCATTATGCTTACACGTAAATCATCGACCTGGTCGAAAAGTAAAATGCTGCTTGCCATCCCTGTTATGGTTATTTCAGTATCATGTTTTTCAAAAGATGTTTCGGATAACAAACGAGTTCAGAATGGAAATAAAGTAACCTTCAAAGGAAATGTATTTGAGCTGACAACACCTCCGCCGGACACTGTTACTATTCAAGATCCCACAACCGGTAAATGGGACACTGCTATGATGCAAGTAGATCCATTTCCCACAATAATGAACCACGAAAAAATACTCACTGATAAGGACGTGGATGAAGCCCCTCTGTCTAAAAACAGTATTGAATACTATGTTAAAAGCCTATTCAAGGGAAATAAAACATTGTTCAATAGATTGGAAGATGGAGAATACTATATTTATCTGAATCAATTTGTTGTTGGAAGTAATGGAAAAGTAGTTTATTACAAATTCGACGGAATAGAAAACAGAAAATATGAGCGATTGCCGGGAAGTGGAAAGCAAACATCCGTACCTGTAAAACCTCAAGAAGTCAAAAATAGTATTGATCAATTAATCAATGATCTCGCAAGCGGTTTAGTTTTTGATCCGGCTATTAAAAATGGCAAAGATGTTGTTTGTACATCTGATTTTGGTGATAAAGGTTTTCTCATAAAAGTAGAAAATCATATTGCAACACTGAAATAAAAGCACGCATAATAAAGCGGACAAACCCTTGGGTTTGTCCGCTTTATTTTATCTCTTAGGTATTGACTATTTTCCGTCATAGGCCCACTTGATATAGGTAGCACCCCAAGTAAAACCACCACCGAATGCAGCTAGAATAAGATTATCACCTTTCTTCAATTGTGATTCCCATTCCCATAAACAAAGAGGTAAAGTACCATTAGTAGTGTTGCCGTATTTCTGGATATTGATCATTACCTTCTCTGCGGGCAAACCCATACGCTCTCCAGTTGCAGATATAATGCGCAAGTTGGCCTGATGTGGTACCAACCATGCAATATCATCTGATGTTAGGTTATTTCGCTCCATTATTTCTGCAGAGACATCAGCCATATTTTTTACTGCAAATTTGAATACCGTTTGACCCTCCTGATACACATAATGTTCTTTGTTCATCACCGTTTCGATGGTAGCAGGCTTCACTGAACCACCGGCTTTTTGATGTAAAAAAGCACGACCCGCACCATCACTGCGCAAAATAGAATCCATCAATCCATTACCTTCATCGTTTGGTTCTAACAAAACTGCGCCTGCACCATCTCCAAAAATAATACAGGTAGTACGATCTTCGTAATTCATTATTGAAGACATTTTATCGGCACCAATTATAATCACTTTTTTATACAAACCGGTTTCGATAAACTGTGCTCCTGTAGTAAGGGAGTATAAAAAACTACAACACGCTGCATTTACATCATATCCAAAAGCATTTTTCATACCCACTTTATCAGATATTATATTTGCAGTTGCAGGAAATTGCATATCAGGGGTAGTTGTAGCACATATTACCAAATCAATTTCCATTGGGTCAATACCACGTTTTTGCAGCAATTGTTTTACAGCTTCTGTTGCCATATCGGAAGTACCCAAACCTTCACCTTTTTGTATATGTCTTTCTTTGATGCCTGTTCGAGAAGTGATCCATTCATCAGTTGTTTCTATTATTGTTTCCAGCTCAGCATTAGTAAGCACATAATCTGGAACATAACCTCCGACAGCTGTAATAGCCGCACGTATTTTTTGCATTGAAAATTATTTAAGGACGCGAAATTAAAGCTTTATTGTACGAAAAAGCCTTAAAGATTTTGATAAAAACTTTAAGGCTCCTAAACATTTATTATGTTGTCATGCCACCACACACATTGATCACCTGACCTGTAACGTAAGTACTCAATTCCGAGGCTAAAAATAGTGCCACATTAGCTACCTCTTCAGGCTTACCAAAACGTTGCATGGGTATTTTTTCAAACCATTTGGAAGTATCACCGTCTTTAAGATAATTGGTCATATCCGTTTCTATAAAACCCGGTGCAATTGCATTAACACGGATATTACGACTTCCGATTTCCATAGCAATAGACTTAGTAAAGCCAATAACACCTGCTTTTGATGCTGCATACGCACTTTGTCCGGAATTACCACGGATGCCTACTACCGAGCTCAGATTAATGATACTGCCTGCACGAGCTTTCATCATTGGTTTTATTACCTGACGAGTTAAATTATAAACCGATTTCAAATTGGCTTGTATTACATCATCCCATTGCTCCGGTGTAGCACGAAGTAACAAATTGTCACGAGAGATGCCCGCATTGTTAACACAGATATCAATAGCACCAAAATCGTTCAATACTGCTGCTGTCAATAATTCTGTAGATGCGTAATCTCCAGCATCGGATTTATAACCTTTTGCCTTGACTCCTAACTGCTGTAATTTCTGTTCCAACGCTTTTGCGCGCTCATCTGAAGACAAATACGTAAAAGCTATATCCGCTCCGTTTTCTGCAAATTTTAGTGCAATTGCTTCTCCTATACCGCGGCTTGCACCGGTAATAAGTGCAATTTTATGTTCAAGTAACTTCATGTATTGATACTTAATTAGACGGCTAAATTAGTGAAAATATTTGTGGAGTTCCCTCTTTCTCATGGAAAGAATCAAATGATGATAGATACATCAGATCCTACAGGATATCCGGTACAGGTAAGTACAAGCCCTTTAGCAATCTCGTCATCCATTAGTACTTCATTGTAACTCATCCACACTTTGCCACTTTTACATAATGCTACACAGGTACCGCATCGTCCGGCTTCGCAACTATAAGGCATTTCAAGTCCCATCTTTTTAGCCACTTTCAAAATACTATCCGGGTATTGGACGATTAGTTGATGAACAAAACCATTAATACTGAGGGACACTTGATGTGCATCCGTATCCGGTGGCAATTCTTTGGGTACTAACTTTAATGGTGCAAAATCTTCTTTATGAATTTGAGCAAGGGGTACTCCTTCTGCAATCAATTCAATTGATGCCATACGCATATAGTCATAAGGGCCGCAAATGTAAAACAATGTTTCATTCGGACTTGCTATTGCATACTCTTTGAGTAACTGCTCCAACAACCATTTGCTGAGTCGTGCTCTTGCCAGATTAATGCTAGAGCTAAACAAAAATTCCACTTTAAACCGATCTGGATATAATGCTGCTAACTGTTGGATCGCATTATAAAAGATAGTAGTCTGGTCATTTCTATTACTATAAATCAATACAATGGATAGGTTCGGAGCAGTATGCAATAAAGTTTTTATCAAGGAAAAAACTGGTGTAATGCCGCTGCCTGCAGCAAAGAAAATAACCTGCTTATAGGTATTAATATTTTCGGGTAAAATAAAAAAACCGGATGCGCCAATAGTCAACAATTCATCGCCTACAACAGCATGATCTATTAGTTTACGGGAATATGCACCATTATCAATCCGCTTAACGGTAATAGACAATGGCTCACCCACAACAGATGATGATGAAATAGAGAAACTACGTCTTGCGTCTCCTTGTTTTGTGTGAAAAACCAAGGTTAAGAATTGCCCCGATTGATATTCAAAAAAATCGTCAGCAGATTTCGGATCCAAGACAAATGTCTTTGTGTCGGAAGTTTCGGAGATAATATTCCGAATAACGAGCTGTTTGAATAAACTCATACAGTCAAGACATTAGATACAATTAGATATACTATACTGCAGCCGGTAAAAGCAATTGTGGAACAATACCCAATAAAATAACGAGTATTGCTGTTACAACTAATAGCACTCTATCACTGGTCGTATAGTCCGGATTAAGTTCTGCTTCACCTTGTTTAAAATACATGGCTATAATTACCTTAAAGTAATAATAGGCACTCACGGCTGCCATAAGTAACGCAAAGATGACTAACCCCATCAATTTGCCTTGCATTACAAGAGCCTGAAGCATATAATACTTAGCCATAAATCCAGCAGTAAGTGGAATTCCCGCCAATGAAAATATGAATACAGTAGTAACACCTGCCAATAGGGGATCTTTTTTCGCCAAACCATTGAAACCATCGAAGGTATAGTCTTTCAATTTCAGGAGTACAGCAAACATACCCAAAGTGGCAATCGTATATGCCACAGAATAAACAACTATACCTTGCCATGCAATCGCATTGACAGATACTACCGCAAACAGCATAAATCCAGCTTGAGCAATTGAAGAATAAGCCAACATTCTTTTTACGCTCTGTTGAAATATCGCAGTAATATTTCCTATCAATAGTGTTGCTGCTGTAATAATGGCCAATACCATCATCCAACTACCGCTAATTGCACCAAACGAAGTATGAAATAAACGAAGGAATGCTATAAATGCCGCAGCCTTACCTACGGTAGCCATAAATGCAGTAAAAGGTGTTGGTGAACCATCATACACATCCGGAGTCCAAAAGTGCATAGGCGCAGCCGATACTTTGAAGGAGAAAGAAATAATTAAAAACAAAAGCCCGGTTAATACCAAGGGGTTGATATGTTCCGTTTGCAAAAAGTTGAAGTTGCTGATATTAAAAGTACCAGTTGCGCCATAAATGAGCGTGATACCCATGAGTAAGATACCCGTTGAGAACGCACCCATCAGAAAATATTTGAGTGACGCCTCACTGCTTTTAAGATTACGTTTATCACTACCCGCCAAAATATATTGTGGAATTGAAATAAGCTCAATACCAATAAACATAATAAGCATGTTATTGAAAGAAGCTAAAAGATAGGTACCCACCAAAATGAAAAATATCAGCGCGAAATATTCACCAACGTGCTTTCCAACTTTAGCTATGTCTTTGCCTATTAATAATACATATAATAGACTACAAGCAGTCATCAGTAATTCGAACCAAATAGTAAATGAATCAACCCTCAATTGGAAATTGAACAAAGAAGGCGCATTTGGTACAACTGTTTTGTATTCCCAAATATTCACCCCCAACAAAAGCAACAAAAGTATAGTTGCTATCGCAACAATCGATTTCTTTTCCTTTACCGCAAAACCGGCATACATCATTATAACTCCGAATATAGTTGCCGCAATAATTGCCTTCATAATTTGTAGCGTGTATCTTTAAAATAGCTTAAACTGTTTGTAATTCCTTTTATTTATTATTGTTTACTACAGCAACACAAGGTCTAACAATGGTTGCGGAAAAATACCCAAAACAATAATTAAGGCGATAATAATTGCAATAGCCGCATATTCAGCACCTGACATTTTAGACACAATTGCCGCACCAGAATTATTTTCGCCATAAGCAACACTTTGCACCATATTGAGTGTATAAATCGCTCCCAATATTACGCCCAAACCTGCTATTACCATAAATATAACGTGATATTGCGAAGCTCCCTGGAAAATACCGCTAAACAGCATGAACTCTCCTACAAAACCATTGGTAAGTGGTAAAGCAATATTCGCAAATGCAATAACTACTAAAGCAATAGCAATAGCCGGTGCCGTTGTTGCCAATCCACCCATTTTTTTCAAATCGAGCGTACCATAGCGGCTTTCTACCATATTTACAATTACCCACATACCTGTAATATTAATGCCATGGTTAAACATTTGTACTAACAACCCATGATGCGATAAATCATTGCCGGCAAATGCAGCCGCACACATCAAACCCATGTGCGCAATCGACGAATAGGCAATTAAACGTTTGATATTGCTTTGTACCATTGCAATCAACGATGCATAAACAATACCGATAATAGCCAAAGTCATTACAGTATTAGCCCAATAAGCAGTTGCATAAGGCAATACGGGTATCAACCAACGCAATACCGCGTAGAGTCCCATTTTGACCATCAACGCACTTAAAATAATGGTAACCTGAGTCGGTGCTTGTTCATAAGCGTCGGGCTGCCATGTATGGAAAGGGAAGATGGGCATTTTAATAGCAAATGCAATAAATAATAACCAAAATATTATTTGCTGCTGTACACCCGGAAGCGACTTGCCTACTGTAATAATGCTGGCAATGCTCATAGAATTGGCACCCGTGTTTTGCATAGAAAGATAGATCAATCCAGCAAGCATCATCAAACTACCAACAAATGTGTAAACAAAAAACTTGAATGTTACTGCAATTCTACGTTCTCCACCCCAACGCGAACAAAGAAAATAAACAGGGATTAATGCCAACTCCCAAAAGAAGTAGAACAATAATGCATCGGCAGCCAAAAACACGCCCATTAAACCGGCCTGGCTTAACAATATCAATGCATAATAAGACGCCTGATTTTCAATCTCTTTATTTCTATTAATTAATAGAACTACGGGGAAAATAATACCGGTCAATAAACAAAGCATTGCAGCCATACCATCTGCAGCAACACTCAATTGAGCACCAATAGCGGGTATCCACTGACAACTCCATGCTTGTACGTTGGCGCCACCAATATTGGCGCTTACATAAGCCGCTAAAGCCAATGTGATGAATGAGCTGACAAGCGCAATATTTTTTGCGGCATTTTTTGATAAAAATGTAAGCAAACCTGTCAGTAAAGGAATAAGTATAAGAAGTAGCAATATCATGTTATTCGTTAAATAAATTTCCGATGGAGATTATTGATTAAAAGTTGATAAAAAACAAACCGATGATAAAAATCAATACAATACCAATGACCATAGTGAACAAGTAAGTACCCACTTGCCCATTCTGTAATAAGCGCATCCTATCACTGCCCCAGCGTAATAATTTGCCGATGCCATTTACACCACCATCAATACCTTTTCGTTCAATAACATTATCCAAAAATTTGCTTCCTGCAACAACAGGGCGTACAATGATTGCATCATAAATTTCATCAACATACCATTTATGTTCAAGCACTTTCGACAATCCTTTATTAGGTGCAAAGTTTGGTTTTTTAGTGCGTACATAAGCCAATACAATCATTACTATTACCAAGCCAACGGACAATCCCATCAGCATCAATTCTGTATTGTGTTCCAGATGATGCTCGCCGGTATTGTGTACTGCACCAGACAAAAATTCGTTTAGTAAATGATGTTCGCCAAATACTTCAGGCATTCCTACAAAACCGGAAACAGTTGCCAGAATGGCCAAAACAATCAAAGGAAATGTCATGGCTACAGGGCTTTCATGCAAATGATGTTCTTGTTCGTGCGTACCTCTGAAGCTTCCTGTAAAAGTGAGGAAGTATAGACGGAACATATAAAAAGCGGTCATCAACGCAGCAGCTAATGCAGCATAATACAATACCGGATTGTGTGCAAATGCAGCTGCTAGTATTTCGTCTTTTGAGAAGAACCCCGCAAAAGGAGGTATGCCTGCAATAGCTACACAGCCTATAAAGAACGTTAATTGCGTAATGCGCATTTTCTTACCTAAGCCACCCATTTTACTAATATCCTGTTCGCCACCCATAGCATGTATCACCGATCCAGAGCCCAAGAACAATAATGCTTTGAAGAAGGCGTGTGTCATTACATGGAATACAGCAGTAGTGTATGCACCGCAGCCAATTGCCAAGAACATAAAACCGAGCTGACTCACTGTTGAATAAGCCAATACTTTTTTAATGTCATTTTGTTTAATGGCTATAGATGCCGCTATAATAGCAGTAAGTAGGCCGATAATAGTAATAAAGTTGAGTGCTAAAGGAGCCAGATTATATAAAGCAGAGCTACGGGCTATCATATAAATACCTGCAGTAACCATCGTCGCTGCGTGTATCAATGCAGATACCGGTGTTGGACCCGCCATCGCATCAGGTAACCATGTGTAAAGTGGTATCTGAGCACTTTTACCCATAGCACCTATAAAAAAGCAAATAGCAATCCAAGTATAAGTATTGTTGGGAACAGCTACCTGATTACTTTGCAACTGACCAAAAAATTCCTGATAGCTGAGTGTACCATAATTATATAATACCAACATCATACCTACCAAAAAGCCAAGGTCACCAATACGGTTCATCACAAATGCTTTTTTAGCTGCATTGGTGTAATCTCTGTTTTTGAACCAAAAGCCAATTAATAAATAAGAGCACAATCCAACCCCTTCCCAACCAATAAACATAATTAAATAGTTGGCACCCAATACTAGCAAGAGCATGGAAAATACAAACAGATTAAGGTATGCGAAGTATTTTACCACACCCTCATCGTTGTGCATGTAGCTGGTAGAGTAAACATGAATTAAAAAACCAACGCCTGTAATGATGAGCAGAAATAAGGAAGACAGCGCATCCACCTTAAACGCAAAAGGAATCATCAATTTACCTGCATGGATGAAATTAAAAAGAGGAACAGTGGTATCTGCCACACCGCCTTTGACTTCAAAAAAAATGCCTAAAGAAACGGCAAAAGATGCCAATATCATCAGACTGGCCAAAAAACCGGCAGCCTGTTTAGGCATAGATTTCCAGCCAAGACCATTGATAAGAAAACCTATCAATGGAAACATCGGTACTAAGTAAACTAATTGTATCATATTCAAAAGTCAAAGTCAAAAGTCAAAGTCGGCTAAATGCGTTATTCGTACTCCGCTATTATTAATGTTTTAGTCTGTTCAAAATATTCACATCCACTGAATGGACTTTTCTATACATCATTACTATAATAGCCAATCCTACAGCAACTTCTGCTGCAGCAACTACCATTATAAAAAACACAAAAACTTGCGCAGCGCCATCATTATACATTTTAGAAAATGCAGCCAACAACAAATTGACCGCATTAAGCATTAATTCAATACTCATAAAAATGATAATGGCATTACGACGCATCAATGCGCCCATTATTCCGATACAGAATAATGCAAGACTCAAAAAAAGGTAATATTGTATGGGCATTTTATTTCAAAAATTTAAATGTCAACAACTAAAAATAGTTACTCCGCTTCCTTTTTACCTATTACTATGGCACCTATCATTGCTGTGAGGAATAGTACGCTGCTGATTTCGAAAGCGAATACATAATCGGTAAATAAAACTTTTCCAAGATTTTTAATCAATCCAATATCTGTAGCATTTTTATCAATCACACCTAAATGCCCAACTTTGCTAATAGCCGCGATAATAACTAGGAATAATGTACCACCGGATATAACACCTGCAAGTTGCACCAACCAGCTTTTTTGCGGTTCTGTATCGGCATTAAGGTTCATAAGCATGATTACAAAGAGGAACAATACCATTATAGCACCGGCATAAACAATAATATTTACGATGGCTAAAAATTGTGCATTGAGTAAAAGATAATGGCCGGAAATGGCAAAAAAGGTAAGAATGAGAAATATTACGCTGTTAACCGGATTACGACTGAGCACTACACCAAGCGCACAACCAATAGCCATAACGGTAAGCAACCAAAAAAGTATCTGTAAAATATCCATAGGTCGTGGTTATGCTTTTTGTTGATTTTGGGGATTAGGAATCAGCATATCTTCTTTTTTATAGATAAAGCTTTCGCGGGTAAAATTTGCAGGCATCACTGTTTCGGAAAGATAAATAGCATCTTTAGGACAGGCTTCTTCGCAGGCACCACAAAATATACAACGGAGCATATTTATTTCGTAGCGTGCAGCATATTTCTCTTCACGATATTTATCTTTTTCATCAGATTTACGTTCTGCAGCTTCCATTGTTATGGCTTCAGCAGGACAGGCTACAGCGCAAAGACCGCAAGCGGTACAACGTTCACGGCCTTGCTCATCTCTATTGAGTATATGCAGGCCACGAAAAACAGGACTGAAGGAGCGTTTTTCTTCTGGATATTGTATGGTTGCTTTCTTTTTAAAGATATGACCGACTGTTATGCTCATTCCTTTGAAGATGGCAGGCAGGTATATGCGCTCTTTGAGCGTCATTGGACTACGGTTAATTTGAGCCGACCTGTTGGTTAATTTTTCCATTTCGTCTTCCTATTCTCTTTTATTTAAAAATCCACAATATTGCGGCTCCGGTAAGTAACATATTGATCAAAGCCAATGGTATCAATGATTTCCAGCCAAGGTTCATCAACTGATCGTAACGGAAACGTGGTAGTGTCCAGCGAATGAACATGATAAAAATGATCATCGCCGTAATTTTTGCAAAAAAGACACTCACACAAATAATCGTAAATAATATTGGATGTATAGAAGCTGCCAGAGCATCCATACCAGGAAAATTATAGCTACCAAAGTATAAAGTAACCATCACAGCAGAACCAATAAACATATTGATGTACTCCGCAAATAAGAATAAACCCAGTTTCATAGAAGAATATTCCAAATGATAACCCATATTCAATTCACTGTCACATTCTGCAAGGTCAAAAGGGGCGCGGTTCATTTCTGCAATAGAACAAACAAAAAAGATCAAAAAGCCTAACGGTTGTTTGAAAAAATTCCAGGTAAAATAGCCATTGCTCCAGAAACCATGTTGTTGACTAGCGATTTCTCGCAAGCTCAATGAACCACTCAACATTAATAAAGCGATAAGACTAACGCCCATAGCCAGTTCATAGGAAATAGATTGAGAAGCAGAACGTATGCTACTCAATAGTGAAAATTTATTGTTGGAAGCCCATCCTCCTATCATCACACCATATACACCAAGGCTCACCACACCAAATACAAATAAGATACCAATATTTACATCAGCCACTTGCAATGAAAATGTTTTACCATTTGCCAACGCTATGTCCGGGCCCCAAGGAATGACCGCGCTTGTCATCAAAGCAGTGAGCATAAATAAAAATGGCGCCAACAGAAACAAGAATTTGGTAGAGTTGGTCGGTATAATCTCTTCTTTCATAAAAAGTTTAAGCCCATCAGCCAATGGTTGTAGTAAACCAAAAGGTCCCGCGCGGTTAGGTCCGTAACGATCCTGCATCACAGCAGCAACTTTACGCTCGCCCCATGTAGCATAAGCAGCCACACCAAAAGAGGTGAGAATAATAGCCATAATAAGCCCGGCTTTACCTAAAATAAAAAACCAATCTATATCTAATAAAATCATTGTGCGCAAATGTAATTAGTTCGCAAAAATTAAACTGCTTTTTAAAAAAATTCTATTGTTTTATTTAAAATCATCAGAATGTGCCGGCCCTTCAATTTGGCTCAAATGCACATTGGGTTTATTTACTTCACTGATATTATGAATACTCATCGTGAACACCGGCTCTTTGCCAATGACCTCTGCCAATAATTCCGGTTGGGGTTCATGTACACCTTCATAGTGTCCTTGGGAGATCACACTATGTCGGCTTATTTTACTCGGGCCTTCAATGGTCCAGTCACTCAAGCTCTTCTTCTCAAAACGACATTCGTTGCATATCCAGCCTGTTTTGCCATTGCTGGCTGTAGCTACTTCTCCCCATTCATCTTTGCGGGCGGTAACACGGAACACTTCATTGCCACGCATCCACAAACGTACTTCACCGCAACATTTATCACATTTACAATGCGCATCGACCGGTTTCGTAAACCACACTCTGTTCTTGAACCGGAAAGTTTTGTCGGTCAAGGCACCCACAGGGCAAACATCAATCACATTTCCTATAAAATCATGATCCAATGATTTGCTGATACAAGTACTGATTCGTGCATGGTCACCACGATCGAGGATGCCATGCTCTCTATAATCAGTCAGTTGTTCAGCAGCAAATACACAACGGAAACACATGATACAACGGTTCATGTGCAATTGTATATTTGGCCCGATATCTTCCGGTTCAAAAGTGCGGCGATCAAATTCATAACGCGTGCCTTCATTACCGTGGTCGTAACCTAGGTCTTGTAAATGGCACTCACCTGCCTGATCGCAAACAGGGCAATCAAGCGGATGGTTCAACAACAAAAATTCAGTTACACCTTTACGTGCATCCAATACTTTTTCGGAAGTCATGCTTTTCACTTCCATACCATCCATCACACCTGTACGGCAGCTGGCTACCAGTTTAGGCATAGGGCGCGGATCCTTCTCAGAACCTTTGCTTACCTCTACCAAACAGGTACGGCATTTACCACCACTGCCTTGCAGCTTGCTGTAATAGCACATGGTAGGGGGTGCTACTTCGCCACCAACACGGCGCGCAGCTTCCAATATGGAAGTACCTGCAGGTACCTCTATGGTAATATTATCTATTGTTACTTTAAAATTCGGTGTTTCAGACATTGTTTAAATGCGTTTATATCTGCGCTACTATTATTTCCTATTCATTAAGCGTTACTACTTTATGAATTACGATACCATAATCTCCAACGGATCTGCGTAATGCGCTAATCCATAATTTCTTTTTTGCGACTCTTCCGGATTCAATACATGCCATTCAAATTCGTCTCTGAAATGGCGTATAGCAGCTGCAACAGGCCATGCCGCAGCATCACCCAAAGGACAAATGGTATTACCTTCTATCCTTCTCTGAATGTCCCACAGCAAGTCGATATCACTCATCTTGCCTTTACCAGTCTCAATGTTCTTCAAAATTTTGTACATCCAACCTGTTCCTTCACGGCAGGGACTACATTGTCCGCAGCTTTCGTGCGTATAAAAACGAGCTAAAGTCATGGTGTGTCTTACCACACATTGGTCTTCGTCCAATACAATAAACCCACCCGATCCTAACATAGAACCAGTCTGAAATCCACCATCAGAAAGACTCTCATAATTCATGCAGCGTGTTTCGCCTTTAGCCGTTTTGAGTAAAAGGTTAGCAGGCAATATGGGTACAGATGAACCTCCAGGAATACATGCTTTTAGTTTTTTGCCATTGGCAATACCTTGGCACCATTCGTCACCATAGATGAAATCTTCTACAGAAAGATCAAATGGAATTTCATAAACACCCGGTCTTTTCAAATTACCACAAGCGGACATTAATTTTGTTCCTGTAGAACGGCCCACTCCGATTTTACCATATTCTTCGCCACCCATATTCAGGATAGGAACAACGGCAGCAATCGTTTCCACGTTATTGACTACAGTTGGGCGCATCCACACACCTTGTATTGCAGGAAATGGTGGTTTGATCCGTGGGTTACCACGTTTTCCTTCAAGACTCTCAATCAATGCGGTTTCTTCGCCGCAGATATATGCTCCGGCTCCGCGGTGCACATAAATTTCGCAATCAAATCCCGATCCCTGAATGTTTTTACCCAGCCAGCCGTTTGCTTTTGCTTCTGCAATAGCTTGCTCGAGGATATCAGGAATCCAGGCATATTCACCGCGTATATAAACGTAAGTAGTGTTACTGCCCAGTGCATAGCTGGATGCAATCATTCCTTCCACAAAAAGATGCGGCAGGAATTCCATCAGGTAACGGTCTTTAAAAGTTCCCGGTTCTGATTCATCCGCATTGACTACGAGATGGCGGGGTACTCCATCCGGTTTTGCGAGAAAACTCCATTTCATTCCCGTGGGGAATCCTGCACCACCACGACCACGCAAGCCACTTTTCTTTACTTCCTCCACTATTTCATCGGGTGTCATTTTCAAGGCTTTTTCTACCGCACGATAACCACCGTTTTTGCGGTAAGCTTCGTAATAGCGAATCCCTTCAATGTGTGCGTTTTCTAATAATAATTTCATACTATGTCAGCAGTTAAAACCAATCATCAAAATTTTATTTCGAAGCTTGTCTTTCAATTTTTTAATTTCCTTTTACTCAGCCTTCACACTCTTTCTATTCAATAATTTCCATTACCAAAAACTTACTATACACGACCTCATCAATCAAATGCCATTATATAATCTTCGAGCGGTACGAATACGTAATCTTGCCAGCCCTTCTTGTGTTCATCAGTTTCTTTTTGATTAGGCAAATTAGTGTGATTTAAAATCACCAAAGTATTTTCTCCATCAGGCTTCAACACAATATTTACTAATGATGGTTCTGTTCCTTTTTCCCATTCATCCAGAGCCCAAGTATAACTCAATTCATTTGCTGAACAATGTTGTACAATTCCTGTTGCCCAACCGTCAAACATGCTAAATGAACCGCCTTCTTTGAGTTCCATCACTGCATCAGCACCGCTCCATGCTCTTATCTTTTTCGGATCGGTAAGCAAATACATAACTTGCTTCGCCGATGCGGGTAATGATACTTGTATGTTCAGATCGAAAGACATTTAGTTGTCTCCTTTCTTTTCATAATCATGATTAAACATCCAGTTGATACTGAATTTATCCACCAACATCCCGAAACGTGCTCCCCAAAAAGTATCTTGCAATGGCATAGTAATATTAGCACCATCACTTAATGCGGCAAACACTTTATCAATACTAGCTACATCTTTAAAATTAAGCGACAAACTCATATTGCTTCCTGGAATTACCGTATGACCGTGCATAATATCTGAAACCATAAATGTCAGATCACCTGCCTGAAAACTGGCATGCATTACTTTATCTTTCCACTCTTCAGCGCTTTCCATAGGACTTTCGCCATAGCTCTGCTGAAATAATATTGTTCCATCAAAAGCAGATGCATAAAAAGCCAATGCCTCTGCAGCATTCCCATTAAAACTTAAATAAGGTGTTATCGCTTCCATTTGCTATCGCTTTTATTACTAACAAAATACTGTTTTACGTTTTTGGCCAATCCTTCCCATTCCTTCCATCTTTTCGATATAAGGTATGGCATCTGGTACTTTGCACGCTGTGTTACCTATATCCACCTTCACCTTACCAATTGTTTGCGCCACTTTTTTAGCAAGCTCTGTCAATTCAATTACATAAGCACCGACAGAAATAACAAAATTATTCATCGTGTATCTTACACGATTGGGCTGTTCGTGTATTGTTTTCTGAATTACAGATAAAAGACTTTTTATTTCCTTAATATCCAGTTCTTCATCTTTCTTCAGCGCAAGCAAACAACCATAAGTACTCCAGCCAATAGAAGCAATATGTGGTATTTCTGAATGAATCCATTCTATTGCCATTTCATGTCCGTAATTACTCTCAGAAGTTACCCAAGCCACCATGTATTCGCCAAGCATATACCAGGTAGCTTTATCTGCCCAATATTGTAAATCTGTTTTGGTCATTTTTTGTGGTTCGCTAATCAAACCCGCAAAATACATCGCATCTACATTGTCCGTTTTATAAAGAGCTAAAGCTAATTCGTGGTTATGTTTTGTTTTCTTTTTAATGAGCTTCATATCACCAATCTTGACACCCCAAAAATTGCCTGTTGCACCATGATTTGCCCAGGTCCTTTTGGTTTGTTCTGTACCAAGCATTTCCAGCTCTTTCATTACTTCGGCAAAAGTCATCTCACTTAATTTTTTGCAGCCAACCTCAATTCTTCTAATATGGAATCCACTTTTTCTGTTGTCAAATGTTCTCTAAAGTGTTTCCCTAACTGCATCATCGGTGCATAACCGCAAGCACCAAGGCACTCTACCGGTTTAAGCGTAAATAATCCATCGGCAGATGTTTCTCCTGCCTGAATACCCAATTTATTTTTTATATGGTCAATAATCTGGTCACTACCATTGAGCATACAAGGCCCCGTCTGACAAACTTCCAATACATATTTGCCCACAGGCTTCATATTAAACATGGAGTAGAAAGTAGCAACTTCATATACTTCAATAGGTTTAATATCCAGCAATCCTGCCACATAATCCATTGAAGGCACATCTAGCCATCCACCAAACTCTTCCTGAGCTAAATGCAATAATGGAATCAATGCACTTTTATGTTTTCCTTCTGGATAACGTGCTATGATCTCTTTTACCTTATCAAGTTTTTCTTGAGAAAACTGTATCATATATCAAAAGTGAACAATCAAAAGTCTTAGTACTTCCGATGTCTTAATTTTAAATTTAAAATATTATGCGTCCAACTCCCCTGCTATTACATTCAAACTACTCAATGCTATTACCGCATCACTGAGCAATCCATTCTTAATCATTTCAGGATATGCTTGATAATAAATAAAGCATGGTCGGCGGAAATGCAGTCTGAATGGGGTTCTTCCTCCATCACTAATCAAGTAAAAACCTAATTCGCCATTACCTCCTTCAACAGGATGATATACCTCACCTGCTTTTATGTCTATTTCACCCATCACTATTTTAAAGTGATAGATGAGTGCTTCCATTTTGGTATATACTTCTTTTTTCTCTGGTAGGTAATATGCAGGAACATCTGCATGATAAATACTTGGATCGAGATCTTTTACTTTCGCTATTGCTTGCTGAATAATGCTATAACTCTCCCACATTTCACCATTACGCACCATAAAGCGATCATAAACATCACCTACTGTACCTACTGGAATTTTAAAATCAAAATCCTGATATGAACTGTATGGAGTGTGTACACGAACATCATAATCTACACCAGTAGCCCGCAAATTAGGTCCTGTAAATCCATAATTGAGTGCTCGTTCAGCAGAGATTTTTCCTGCGCCTATACAGCGATCCATAAATATACGGTTGCGGTTGAGCAATGTTTCGAACTCCTCTAGTGACTTCGGAAACAAGCGCATAAATTCATTGAGCTTACTCCAAGTTTCATCCGTAAAGTTTCTTTCAAAACCTCCGATACGACCAATATTAGTTGTCAACCTTGCGCCACAAACAGATTCGTATATTTCGTAAATACGCTCACGCATTTGAAAAACATAAGTGAAAGGAGTCAATGCACCTGTATCTACAGCAACTACCGAATTACAAACCAAATGGTCTGAGATTCGAGCAAGTTCCATAATAATAACACGTAGATAATCTACCCGTTTCGGCATCTCGAGCCCTAATAGTTTTTCAACAGTTAGCTGCCATCCGATATTATTAATAGGCGAGGAGCAATAATTAAGTCGATCCGTAAGGGGCTGTATTTGACCATAAGGGCGGCGTTCGGCAATTTTTTCAAAAGCACGGTGTATATAACCCAGCTTTTGAGTAGAACTCAAAACGATTTCTCCATCTATCTCCAATACGTTTTCGAAGATACCATGGGTAGCGGGGTGCGTAGGCCCCATATTAAGCGTGGTCGTCTGTTTTTCAATAGACTCTTCAGCGAGTTGTATATGTTGGTTATGTTGGTCAGGCATTATCTATTATTTCAGAATATTAACTGAGTTGCCAAATGTTTCTATAAAATTTTTATCGTCCAAACATCGCATCGTCCTTATCGCTACGAGTAGGGTCTTCCATTGGATATTCTTTTCTCATTGGAAAATAATCCATTTCATCTACGTTCAAAATACGTGTAAGATCCGGATGTCCAACAAAAATTACACCAAAAAAATCATACGTCTCACGTTCCATCCAATTGGCACTTGAATATAGTGATGTGGCCGAATTAACGTCCGGCTGAACAATTGGCACAGACAAACGCATCCTGATTCTTTTATTGGCTACAAGGTTGTGCAGATGATACACTACACATAATTCCTGAGCAACGCGATCAGGGTAATGAATGGCAGTAATATCTGTCAGAAATTGAAAGCCGAGTGCATTATCTTCAAACAAAAATTGCAAAGCCTGAATATTTTTTTCAGCTTTTATATTAAAAGAAAAAATGCCGAACGTCTCTTCAAAATCAGACACATCAGTGCCAAATTTTTCTGATAAACGCCCCTGTATATATTCGTTCGTTAAACTCATTTTAATTGGATGATTTATTCATTTGCAAAGGTTATCACACCATATCGCACTTTTATTCTATTCCGTAACTATTCATTAGTTCCGCATACTTTGGATGTGTCCGCCTACGAATACTTTCATTTTTAGTCAGTTCTTGAACTTTCATAATACCCTCTAAAATGCCTTCCGGCCTAGGTGGACAACCAGGCACATAAACATCAACTGGTATAACCTGATCAATACCTTGTAATACAGAATAACTGTCAAATATCCCTCCGCTGGATGCACAAGCACCTATTGCTACCACCCAACGAGGTTCTGCCATTTGTAAATACACCTGACGCAAAACTGGTGCTAATTTTTTTGCAATAGTACCCGCAACTAACAAAACATCACATTGGCGAGGTGTGAAAGCCATTCGCTCAGCACCAAATCGACCTAGGTCGTAATTGGAACCCATAGTAGCCATAAACTCAATTCCACAGCAAGACGTAGCAAATGGTAATGGCCACAATGAATTTGCTCTTCCCATGCCTACTAACTGATCCAATTTTGTAGCCATAAAACCCTCACCAGAATACCCTTCAGGTATTTCTGCAGGTTTGATATTTGTATTATATTGTACCGGACGACCCATAATAAATTAATGATTGTTGATGAGTAAATTTGATAATTACTTCATGCTATTGCATTGTTGCGCTATCAGATCTACATCTTATTTTTTTAATCTTCCCAATTCAGTGCGCCTTTTTTTATAATATAGGCAAAGCCCGTAAAGAAAAAAGCCACAAACATAACCACTGCTAAAAACCCATCTGTACCCAATTCTTTGAAATTGACTGCATAAGGATAAAAGAAAATAACTTCCACATCGAATAGTACAAATAAAATAGCTACCAGAAAATACTTGATTGCCATAGGTTGGCGAGCATTACCGATAGCTTTAATTCCACTTTCAAAATTGGCTAGTTTATCTTTTGTCTTTCGTTTAGGCCCTAATAAGTGAGAAGCTCCCATCATAATCGCCACCATACTTACGGCAAGAAATATTTGAAGGGCTATCGGCATATAGTCGATAGGCGAATTTGCAGTAATATCAAGTATGATTGAGTGCATGAAATTCTATTTGGTGTAAAAAGCAAAGTTAAAATTAAGTGGCAAATATACAAGCAGATAATGGCTTTCTGATGACAATAAAAATATTGCATTAACATAGAAGATTTACTAGCAATGTATTAACGGCCTTTTTAAGCATAGATAAAAGTACCTTTGCCCACGAATTCGTACATGCAATCGACATTTTCCATAGCACTCGTAGGTAACCCCAATAGTGGGAAAAGCTCTCTATTTAACGCTCTTACCGGCTTAAATCAAAAAGTAGGTAATTTTCCGGGTGTTACCGTCGATAAAAAAACAGGTAGCTGTCGCTTACGTAACGGTAAGTTAGTCAACATTATAGATCTGCCAGGTACATATAGCCTTTATCCCAAAAGCGCCGACGAGCAAGTTGCTTATGAAGTACTATTAAATAGAAAGAGCCTTGACAAACCAAATTTAGCCGTTGTAATAGCAGATGCTTCAAACCTAAAACGAAACTTACTGCTCTGTACACAGATAATGGATTTAAATATACCCGTTATCATTGCGCTAAGTATGTTGGATATTGCAAAAAGGAAAGGGATACAAATAGATATTGCTGCGCTCGAAAGACAATTTGGTGTACCTATTATTGCCATCAACCCAAGAAAAAATAGTGGTATTGACGATCTTAAAAAAAGTATTGAAGCCGTTGAACAACAAAAAAATAAAGCTGATAACCCCAGTTTTATTGATGTAAAAAAATTGTGTGGGAGTTGGATTACCGATATAAAAAATATTGCCGAAGCCGAAAGTGAATACGCCGCACTACATATCTGCTGCAACTATACAGAACTTCCATTTATCAATGCAGCACAGCGGATACAGATTTCCGCCATACTTGGTGAAAATGGCTTTGCAAAATCGAAAATACAAGGCGAAGAAATACTGCAACGCTATAGGCGCATCGGCGAGATTTTGCAACGTTGCGTAATAGAAGAAAGCCCAATGAAAAAATCATTGCGCAGCGAAAGGTTTGATAAAACATTGTTGCATCCGGTTTGGGGAAATCTTATTTTGTTAGCCGTATTATTTCTTTTATTCCAGAGCATTTTTTCTCTCTCTGCTTATCCAATGAGTTGGGTAGAAAAAGGGTTTAGCTTTTTGAGCACACAATTAACGGCTATTTTACCTGCCGGTTTAGTCACTGATTTATTAATCAATGGTCTGTTAGCAGGCATGAGTGGTATTGCAGTTTTCATTCCACAAATAATGATTTTGTTTGGGCTGATTACCATATTAGAGGACACGGGTTACATGGCGAGGATTAGTTTTCTAAGTGACCGATTGATGCGTAGTGTAGGACTCAATGGTCGCTCGGTAATGCCACTCATTAGTGGCATGGCCTGTGCAGTGCCTGCAATTATGGCTACACGAACAATTCAAAATCGGAAAGAAAGATTAATAACAATTATGGTAACCCCATTAATGAGCTGTTCTGCGCGGTTACCTGTTTATACTATATTAATTGGTTTAGTCATTCCCGATAAATCTTTCTTGGGTATATTTAATCTTCAGGGTCTGGTACTCATGGGGCTTTACCTACTTGGCTTTGTTATGGCACTTATAGTAGCCAAGGTAATGGATCTAGTTATTAAGGTAAAAGAGAAGACTTTTTTCTTAATGGAGTTACCTGTTTACCGTGCCCCACGCTGGAAAAATGTGGGCATAACAATGGTAGAAAAGGCAAAAATATTTGTGAGTGATGCCGGTAAAGTAATATTGGTTATATCAATGATCTTATGGGTACTATCTTCTTTTGGACCTCCAAAACAGATGAAAGCATTACAAGAAAAATATACCGTACTGCATCAGTTGCAACCTACACAAGAAGTGGAATTAAACAGAGCTTATGCAACGGAAAAATTAGAACATTCTTTTGCCGGCATTATGGGGCACGCTATAGAGCCAGTAATCCATCCATTGGGCTACGATTGGAAAATTGGCATTGCACTGATTACATCTTTTGCCGCGCGCGAAGTCTTTGTCGGCACAATGGCCACACTTTATAGTGTTGGAGAAAGCACGAATACCGACGCATCATTACGCGACAAAATGCGTGCTGCACGACGCGCTGATGGAACACCAACCTATAACTTGGCAACGGGCGTTTCCTTACTGATATTTTATGTATTTGCAATGCAATGTATGAGCACTTTAGCTATAGTAAAAAGAGAAACACGTAGTTGGAAATATCCACTGATACAGTTTGTCTATATGTCTTCTATCGCTTACCTATTTGCTTTTATTGCTTATCATGCCTTGATATAAAATAATTAACCTACCGCAAAAAGCACTAAATAATTTATTCCGTTCTAATTTCATTTTTTGGCAAAACCAGCTCTCGATTCCTGCACCTTAGTGATATGGTTTTTTGAATACTATGTCAAATAGGTCAAAGCTTTTTAAGCTCGGAATTATAAAATGGCATCCACCTATTTTTCAGCAACAATTTGTTCTGATAAATAGACTTGTTATTTTTCCTGTAACAATAATACCGCAAAATTTATAGTTTAGTACCTTCATGTTTCATTTACATAAAATAATCTTGATGAAACAAGCTCCATATACCATTTTATTATTGCTAATTGTCATTTCGCTCAATGCTTGTGTACCCCAAAAAAAATATCTTGCAGCACAAAATCGAGTTGCTCGGCTACACCAAGATAGTGTCAATTTCTATAATGAAATATTAGGACTAAAAGGAACGGTGAGTAAAATAGAAGAAGAAAATCTGATGACAGCAAGCAGACTCAACAAAAGCCGAGAAGAACTGAGTCAAACAAAACAAAATCTTACCTCAAGCAATGAAACCATTGCCAGTCAACAAGCAAGACTACAAGAATTACAACGACTAATTGAACAACAAAAACAACAAACAGAGGGTTTGCGTAAAACTATAGCTGACGCATTAATCAACTTTAATTCAGACCAGTTGACGGTATCCTTAAAAAATGGCAAAGTATATGTAAGTATGTCGGAGCAATTGTTATTTCCTTCTGCCAGTGCAGAAGTTAATAAAGCAGGTACCGAAGCTTTAGCAACTTTAGCAAAGGTACTCAATCAAAATACAGACATAAATATAAATATAGAAGGGCATACCGATTCAATAGCCATAGCCAAAAAATACATAGATAATTGGGCTTTGAGTGTAGCACGTAGTACTGCCATTGCACGTATTCTTATTAAAAACTATGAGGTAAACCCCACTCGTATTATTACCAGTGGCCGGAGTCAGTTTTTCCCCATTGCGGACAATAGTACTGAAACTGGTCGTGCTAAAAACAGGCGCACAGAAATAATTTTAGAACCTAAATTGGACAAAATAATGCAACTTGTAGAATCGCAATCAACAAGTAGCACGAAATAATTATAACCTACTCCACCGAAAAATTGTTGCAACCAACGAATGAAGGCCTCCAAAAATATTTTTATACTTATTACAATAATGCTATCATGCGTGCCTTTCATTTTGTTTGCTCAAAATGACAAACAGATTCAAGCACACAGTTATCTGGAAAACAAAGATTATACAAAAGCTGCGAATTTATATAAAGACTTGCGCAATGAAAACATAGATAATGTGGATGTTTACAACGACTATCTGTTTGTTTTGATACAGCTGAAAGATTACAAGCGAGCAGAAGATCTAGCAAAAGATCAGCAAAAAAGATACAGCAACAATCCAATGTATCTTATAGATTTAGGCAATGTATATAAGGCCGACAATAAAAGTAAAAAAGCCAATGAGCTGTTTGAGCATGCACTTAAATATGTAAATGGCGATGATAACCTGACCCAACAAATGGGGAATGCACTAAGCAATTCGGGAAATGAGGACTATGCTATAAAAGTATATGAACGAGCGATTGAAATAACACAAAACCCATCATTGTATAGTGCACCTCTATCGCGACTATATAACCTCGCAGGACAAACAGAAAAAGCTATTAGTACTATTATTAGTTCCAATCAGGGTATGCCTATGATGCGCGGTGAAGAAAGTGTCGAAACGACATTACTGGAACTGGTAGGTAAAGATTCTGAAAAAATAAAACTGGCTCAAAAAGCTATTATTAAATTAGTCAATCTACAACCCGATAATTTTTATTATACCTATCTGTTAGTCTGGATATTCTCTTTGCAGGACAACTGGGATCAAGCTCTTACGCAGGTGCAAGCACTCGAGAAACGTAATACAGACAAAGGCAGATTGTTGATGGATTTTGCTAATTCCGCACTTAAAAAAGAGCAATATGAAATAGCCATCAAAGCCTACAACACTGTTATTGGATATGGCAATACCAACCCTCGTTATACTCAGGCACGTGAGGTATTACTCAAAACTAAGTTACAACAGATTGTTACAAACCCATCTTTTACCCAATCAGATGTAAGTACGCTTCAAAAAGATTATGCAGATTATTTTGCAACATACCCTCACAGCATCGGCACACCCATAGTTAATGATTATGCATTGCTTGAAGCCCAATACGCCAATAATATTGATCATGCAATAGAATTACTAAAAAGTGCGATTAACAACCAGGGAACGAATAAATTTTTTGCCGGGAATTGTAAATTACAGCTGGGTGATTACTATATAATTACTGGAAATATTTGGGACGCAGCTTTACTTTACAGCCAAGTGGATAAAACATTCCGTGAGGATGTGCTTGGAGAAGAAGCACGATTTAGAAATGCCAAATTATCCTATTATCAAGGAGATTTTGAAATGGCACAAGGACAGCTTTCTGTACTAAAGGCCTCTACATCAGAGCTCATAGCAAATGATGCTCTTTTTCTATCTGTATTAATAACAGAGAATGTACCTCCCGATAGTAATCTGATACCTTTAAAACGCTTTGCGTATGCAGATTTATTATTGTTTCAAAACAAAGACCAAGAAGCAGAACATTTGTTGGATAGTATAGCAATAGCTTTCCCTAAGCATCCATTGAGCGATGACATACTATTACTGCGCGCAAAAATAGCCAATAAACACCGCGACTATGATAAAGCAATCAATTATTTAAAACAAATAGTGGAGCAATATGGGAAAGACGTGTTGGCAGATGATGCGCTATTCAGAATGGCGGAAATTTATAAACAATCGCTCAAAAAGCCTGATGAGGCTAAAAAATATTACGAACAATTAATTATCGATTATCCGGGTAGTACATATATACAGACGGCTCGAATTTTTCTGAAAGAGCTTGAGCAACAATAGAAAAAGACACTAACTTAAATACCTAGATAAGCATACAAATCGTCTTTTTCACTGCCTGATATAGGTAATACAACACCATTACTCAATTCAATAGTACTGTTTAACCCCTTCTTTATACTTTTTATATAGTTGCAATTAACAACAAAGGATTTATGTATTCTTTTGAATTGAGTATACTCTGAAAGTTGTGTTTGAAAATGCCCTAGCGTTTTAGTATTGTTATATTTCTTATCGTAGCAACAGATATCACAATAACTACGCTGTGCTTCAAGATAGTAAATATCATTCACATCAATACTTATAAATGCACCATCCTCAAGTACATAAATCTTATCGCTGCTGCTATTAGGTTTTACCACTTGAGATGTCAACAGTTTCAATCCGTCAATAAGAGAGCTGCTGATAGTAGATGATCCACCAAGATCTTCTTCAGTTCTATTTTTGAAACGTTCGATGGCCTCTGCTAAATCGTTCCTGTTAATGGGCTTGGTTAGATAATGAATTGTATGATATTTGAACGCTTTAATAGCATATTCTGAGTAGGCTGTAGTAAATATTACGTGTTTATAATAACCCTTCATCTTATCCAAAATATCAAATCCATTTGCACCTCCAAGTTGAATATCCATAAATATTAAATCGGGTTTTAGATTTTGAATTATTTCAATGGCTTCATCAGCATCTTGTCCCCAGAATATCTCAAATTCACTAGGAGCCGTTTTTTCTATCAATAGTTTAAGGCTTTGTGCTGCCATTTCTATATCTTCAACAATAAGACAACGTTTCATAATGTTTAATTTTTAATTTTCATCAATTAAAAGTATAACCTTTGCGACAAAGTTTGTTTCATTAGTCTCAAAAAATAAACCAACATTGGGATCTTTCTTTGTGTTCATTAATGCAATTCTTTCCTGAATAATATGGAGTGCATGCCCCTTCATAAGTTTTACTATGTATTGCTCTAGGATTTTTTTGGAATTATTTGCTATACTTATTGTCAAATAATTGTCTTTTTTTGAAATATGAATGTTGATATAGCCTTCTTTTTTCTTACTATTATTCAATCCATGCATAATTGCATTTTCAATTAATGGATGAAGCAATAGATTCGGGATTTTTATAGAGAACATCTCCAATTCACTCAATTGCGTGGTGATACTAAATTGGAATGAATAAGACTGTTCTGCTTGTTGGATAAGTAAGTATTTATTTAAAAAGTCAATTTCATTTTTTAAGCTAATCGTATCCTGCGCCGACATCTCCAACATCTTTCTCATCAATTGAGAAAAATCATCCAAATAAGTCAACGCCTTGTCTTCATTTTTCATCAGAATATGATGCTGCAAAGGGATGAGGGCATTGAATATAAAATGCGGCTTTAATTGATTCAATCGTGACTTACTCTCCAAATGCAATAATTGTCCTTTGATAATCATTGTCGCAATTCTTTTTTGGTAAATGTAAGACCAGCATATCCATATTACCCAAATCAATAAAGAAAACAATAATATAACAATTAGTAATTGCCAACTATGTTTTTGATACCATTGTGGTAACACTGTTATAAATCGCTTAAACGGATAAATTTTACCATCATTACCAGGTACATACAAGACAAGCGTATATGCACCTGGCAACAAATTATTAATACTAATACTTCTGTCATTAATTTGTTCCTTTATCAAAATTTGATTATCCTCATTACTTAGTGTGTAAGTAATATTAGATTTATTTTGTGTTTCAAAAAAATGATACTCCAATATCAGAGATTGATTTGGTTTATATTCTATAATAAGATTTGAATCATTTGCAATTTCTTTATTATTAAGCCGACAAAGAACAGCTTTGCATTCAGGATGTTGATAGCTGCTCAATATATGCTCCAAGTCTATTTGAAAAATAGCATGCCCATCACTTACAAAAAATAAATCTTTCACTAATTGATAGCTGCTAATTTTATTTTTGAGCATATTGTCTGGTAAATAATAACTCCCAATAAGTGTACCATCTTTATTAATAAACTGTAATCCATTAATGAGCACACATAAATATCCATCTTTATAGGGCAATGCAGTGGTAAGGATTTGGTCTTCGGGTATGGTATATAATTCCTTAAGCTCATTCTGCATGGAAAGTGTGTAAAGGCGATCCGAGATGAGCAACAACAACTGATCATAGCCATTACCTACAAAGTCTATATTTTGCCCTTCTGCAAGCTTACAATTCATATATAACACTGCTGTATCAGGTAACAATCGATAAAGACTATGACCAGTATTTACTAACATCAGAGTATCTCCTATATTACTAACAGACAAAGGCTTTTGAGGTAAAGAATATTGTTTCCATTTTCCATTAATATTGTCAATAAAGCTGACAGAGCCATTACTTATGAGATATGTTCCTTTTGAATTTACTAAAGAGTATTTGGTTGTCCAACCCAAAGGAGCTCTAATACTATTGTCTATTAATTTCCCAAATTCATCAAATTCTATCCTACTACCGCTAATTGGGTAATATTCATAATGCTGCGACAATGGGCTTTGAATTAACTGTGCAACTCCATACGTAAAAATATTACCAGAGTACAATTGTTTTAAAGAACCATTTTTCCAATTTATTAGCCATAGATTAGTCTTAATATCTGATGCTATAATTTGATTATTATCTTTCAATACTGAAAGTTGTGTAATATTGATACTATCGTTTAATTCTAACACCGATACGTATTGTGCCTTATAACTTTTCTGAAAAATACCCTTACTAAAAGTTGTTATCCATAAGTTGTTGTAATTATCCTCAATAACACCAGTAACATTATCTTTGTCAAACTCTTTTCCAATAAGATTATAATGCCGATTCCTGTCTTTTTTTTCAAATCGATACAATCCTCCATCTGCACCCATTACTGCCAACCAAAGCCGATTTCCTTTTTCAAAGGCTGCAGTCACAAAGCCTTTAATACCCATTTTTTTTATATCTGTGAGTAATATTGCCTTACCACTTTCTAAATCATATACTAAATGACTAATAAATAAATAGCGCTGTTGATGAATTCGTATTATGTTTTTATAAATGTCAGGTTTTTTAAATTCATCCAGCACTATTTGAGTAATAGAATCCGCTTCTGCTCCTTTACCCAATTTCTTTTCAATAAACTTTCTGTAAAAATTTATAGTACGATTTTCCTGTTCTAGCCCTTTAAGCGAATACAATTTATAATCATCTCCCCATGACGATAAAAAATTAAATGAATGTCCTTCATTTTGAAAACCATACAAGAGAGTGGGATGCTTAACAGGGTTGAGCGCTTTATTATTGGGGTTATTTATAAATAATGGATTATTGGGTAAATACCTTACAAGAGGGCTATTATATGGAAGCATCCATATAGCGCCACTTCGATCTCTTAATAAATTAAGGTAACAGGCGTTGGTATATGAGCCCAATTGTATTTGCTCCATATTTACGCCTGTATAACGATATACGCCCTTCTCTGTAGAAAAGTATAGATAACCTTGACTATCCGTTTCTATAGCATATACAGTATTACTCCTCAAACTACTGTTTGTTATATTCCAATTATACAAAATTGGCTTAGGCTGCGCAGTAGCAGAGTTTCCAAGTAAATTTGAAACTAATATAATTAAAAATAGGGCACGTATTAAAAACATACTAACCTAGCAAAGATAAGGTTAACCAAGTCCCTGTTCAAAGAATTATTAATATTAAATCTTTTAGTTTATAAAAAAATATTAATTTAAAGTATTATTACAATTACAGACTTTAAACACATCACATAAACTATTTATTAATTATGTTATTTTATAATAAAATGAAATGAAAAAATATTTATTTTATTGGTTCAATAATAAAAATTACTTCTAAAAATAGTCTGTAAACAAGAATAATGGAATCCCCGGACGAAATATTCGAACCAATTACGGAATTTCTTAGCTCAGATATTCCTACTGGAGATTCCAGTAATATTGACCCCCTTCTTCCAATTTGGTTTGACCCCTTTTAGTATTGATAATCAATAGCAAAAGGGGTCAATTTGTTTCGGCATAGAGGGGTCTGTCGCGCCGGATTTTCCACTAAGCGAAGGAGCATGGTGCTGTAGCGGTCGATACTGCCATCGCGGGAGGCGTATTCTGCACTGCCGGCCGATACGCCGACTTTGGCGATGCCGATGTCATAGCCAAGGCTGAGGCCTTTGAGGGTTTGACCGGCCATGGTGTAGTCCGATTCGTATTTGTTGATGATGCCCAGGTCAAAGTTGGTGAGACCGGTTACAAAGCCTTTGACTTGACCTTCAGGTAGGAGGGCTGCTGCGGCTTTGCTCATGTCTTTATAGCTGGGGTCTTTCTGGTCTAGTTTAGCGAGTTTGCTGTAGTTGGTCGCTGAATCCAGGCTGTTCTGGTTGTTGTATTTGGCTAAAAGAGCACGGTACTTTTCTATTTTTTGTTCTAAGGCGAGGATTTTGGCGTATTTTTCTGCTATGTCTTTGCGGTTTTTGTCGAGCTTGGCTTTTTTCTCACTGAGGGCTTTGGCGGCACTCGTGGTATCAGCTGTATGCTCCAATTGATTGGTCGCGGATTTGATTAATCCTGCGGTGTCTTTTATACTAGGTAAACCGGCTATTAGTTTGTTGACATCTCCGTTGCTTGCTGTCAGCGCTTGGGGATCTAGGTTGTATTCTTTACTGAGACCTTGGAGCATGGCCGTTTTTTGTTGTTCCAGTTGGTTGGCATAGCTGCCATAGACTTGATCGAGGCCTTG
>DBTQ01000017.1:1666-3443 GCA_002307135.1 Bacteroidetes bacterium UBA1312 | reverse complement strand
CGGGTCGTAGGACATCGATCCATTGGCATTGTAAGCGTAACTGCTGTCCGAGTAGCTGACAAAGCTCGAATAATAGTCTGGATACAGGTCTCCCATGTTCGTTATGCGGGAGATCTGGTTGCCGCTGTGGGATATGCCGACTTCCTCCAGCGAGAGGTCTTCCAGCCGGGAGAGGTCTGTCATGTTTCCATTGCGGTCGTAACGGTACCAAGTGTCGTATGCGCCATAGTCGGTCATCGGTGCATCGTCTTCCCACCGGAGGAAACTTTCCCCGGCGGTCAGCCGCGAGAGGTTGTCGTAGGTGTAGTTGAACCCGAGGTAATAATCCCACAGGTTCCACATGGCGGTGGAAATGTTGCCGTTGTAGCGTGGCGTGCCGCTTTCAAAGGGGATGTTGCAATAGAGCCTCTCGGTGAGTTTCTGCCCTGCTATGTCCCTCAGCCACGAGCGGACGTTGTAGCCGTAGGTCAGTTTTAGGAGCTCGTTTGATGCCGGCCTACTGGTCTTCAGGCGGCCGAGGTCGTCGTATGTATTTTCGGCCAGGGTCACTGCAGCACCGTTGCCGCACATGTACTCACGCGTGGTCTCCCCTCTTTTATCTATACTACAACTACTCATTCTAAATGTTAATATCTCTCTTTTCCTTTTACCACACGAGGATTCGGTAGTAAAGGGCTAGCAGTAGCCTAAGCTCATCAGAGTTCAAATTTGGCACATTATCCCACCTAATTTAAATAGAAAACGCTTCCAAATAATAATCAAATACTTCAAAATTAAAATCAATATCAATATCAATGTATTTTTTTAATAATTTTAATTTTTCCTTATCTATTTCATAAGGATTATAAAACAACGGATCATTTTCATACGGGAGAAACAATTGTCTAATAATATCTATACCTATACTAATAGGAAAAATAGCTACTAAATCTTCTGTTTTTTTGTCGTAAGAGACTATATCTCGTTCGATGTTCATATCTTTTCTATTATTTTGGTTCTGTTTTTCTCTTTGGATCTCCATCCTTCTTTTTCTTACCTGTTTTAGGATCATAAGCTCCTCTGTGATTTTTCCCAGTCTTATCGTATACTTCGAGTTCACCATGCTGAGAATCCCATTCAGCGATATCTCCATTTGGCAAATGCCATCTAGCTCTCTTTGCCTTTGGCTTTACCTTTGTAGCATCGAGAAATCCATCCAAACTATTTGGAGGCGGAATATAATTATCTGCCTGCTTATACAGAGGAGTATCACCTGAAAAGGTTAATACAAGTAGTGCTGTTGATACTACAGCTGTTGCAAATGCCCCTATTATCTCCCCCGTAGTAGCTAAAACCAATGGCAAAGAAGTTGTTTCTGTTTCCTTTTTGGGTTTATTTTTTTCATCTTTAGAGAAAACAAACCTGTCGTTTTTAAAAGGTTTGGAGGAATCCAATATCTCGTGTAATTTTTCTAATCCTTCAATTTGGTCATCCCTTAAAACAAATTCCATTCCTGTTGGATCCACAAATCTTAATGGATTATTTCCACAATACGCATACGGGCTAATGCTATAATACTTCTCCGCCAGCGGGTCCACCGTCAAGAAACTCCCCACCCGGCTGTCCATCTGCCGTGCATGGAAGTCGTACAGGTCGAGACCGAACATCGCCTCTTGCTCCTTGCCCCCGAACTTGTAGGGCTGGGCGGAAGGGTTGTAATTTTCGCTGGCAATAGGTTTCCCGTAAGGGAAATAATCGGTCCATTGCTTCATGACCCTCGTTCGGCGTAGGCTCTGCC
>DBTQ01000017.1:0-1411 GCA_002307135.1 Bacteroidetes bacterium UBA1312 | reverse complement strand
AAAAGAAAAGCTCCTGCTTTTCATCATAGAAACGCAAATCTGCCAAATTCAAAGCAGAGCCTTGATTCTAACTACGACATAGCTAAAAGCTATGCCGAACGCTTCCGCACGCTGCCTACGCCCATCGAGGGATACTAAAAGCACTATCATCGGAACAATAGACCTATCACTTATTTTTTTCCAATTTATTTTCATCGTAATTTTCTGATATTTAATATCTATATTTATGCTCGGTCAATTTCAATTTAGAACCTTTTTTTATTCAAACTCCTTATTTACAAATACTTAGAATCATTGTATCTTAAATAATTGCGAGCAATCACGGCAAATCTGTACCCAAGGAATAACCCTAGGAAGAATAGAAATAAATAATTATATACTATGGATTTCCTGAATAGTATAAATCCCGTATAAACAAAAGTGTATATATAGAAGGAATAATTTATTATATATTCTGAGTACATCAAAATCAGCCTGAGCAATTTATTTCTTTTCATTTCTTCAAGTATTTATCTATGAATTCAAGAATTCCACTTATAATTAATAAAATAGCAAATATCAATAAGATACACCTCGCATAGAACACCCAATGAAAACCACTCAGTTCCTTATCAAAAACAAAAGAAATGCCTGCAAGAATAGCAACAGGTATCATAATTTTGTATCCTAACTTTATAATATACTTTTTCATTTCATTGTTGATATTTAATTTACGACCCAATTTACAAACCTCTCTAATAATGATTGTTGCCGGGGTGGATCTTGGGGTTTTTGTTCTTTTTTTTCCTGAGCTTTTTGCTCATGGGCTTCATGGGCATCTTTGCTGGCATCCGGATTGCTAAACTGTTCTATTGTACCAAGAGTTACAGCTAACCCAATGGCAACTTTACCGAATATACCACCCTTGGGATTTCCCCCTTTATTATCACCATCTTTCCCTGAAGGCGTATTCTCTTCTATCGCTTTTTCCACATTTGCCTGCTGTTGATCTAATTTCTCTTTTGCTTTTCTGTCTTGTTTGTCTTGCTCTTTTTTTCCCGCTTTTGGATCAATAACTTTTACACTTTGCTTATTTTGCCCTGAAATCGTTTTATAACTATTTACTGCCTTATCAATAACTTGATTTACGGCCTGAACATAAGCATGGCCAAGCCAATTACCAAGATCTAAAATAGCCTGTCCTGTACTCGATTTAGAACCTACTGCCGCTGTGGAAGCCGCATAGGCTTGATAAGCTTCATATGTTGTTACGACATCTTGTTTTCCGTCCGGATCCACCCTATTTACAGGATTATTACTGCAAAAAGCATAAGTGGAAATTTCAGGGTGTTTCTCCGCCAGCGGGTCCACCGTCAAGAAACCCCTCGTTCGGCGTAGGCTCTGCCTACGTCGCAGCTAAAAGAAAAGCTCC
>DBTQ01000004.1 GCA_002307135.1 Bacteroidetes bacterium UBA1312 | reverse complement strand
GTCCAAGTGGTTGGTAGGCTCATCCAAAAGTAATAACTCAGGCGCTTGCAACATCATTTTTGCCAACAAAACCCTCATTCGCCAACCTCCACTAAATTGGTCGTATGGGCGCTGCAAATCTTCAGTTGTAAAACCAAGGCCTTCTAATACTTCTGCGGTTTTATGCTCCATTTCATAACCACCGGCTAGCTCAAAATCATGTAGTGCATGGCTATAATCGTCTAATAATTTCTCGTCGTCAGGCTTAGTTTCGAGCTCAAGCAAAATATCGTTCATGTCTTGCTCTATCTTATGAGCGCGCTCGAAAGCTTGCATGCCTACTTTAAGTATAGATTCGCTGGTAGAAAAACTCAATAAGTCTTGGTTAAAGAAGCCAAGACTTACATCTTTTGGTTTATTTATGGTACCACTTTCCGGAGAGTATGCACCGGTCATCAGTCGGAGCACCGTTGATTTACCGGCTCCATTAACACCTACAAGTCCAATTCGTTCATTATTGCCTATTTGCCAATTGACATCTTCGAGCATGGTACGTGCTCCGAAGGAAAAACTTAAATTTTGTAATGAAATCAACATAAGGGCGCAAATTTACGATATGCTTGCCTAAAAAATGAATTGGAGGAATAACTTAATTCTAAATGGTTAGAATGGTTGAATAGATCGGTAAATAAAAAGCCCGAAACGTCTTGCGTGTCGGGCTTTTTATTTATAGGAAAATAGAACAGTCTTAAATGATTTCTACCAATTCAATATCAAAAGTCAATTCTTTACCTGCTAATGGGTGATTAGCATCGAGTACTACTACCTCGTTTTTTATTTCTACAATTACGACAGGAAAATTATTTCCTTCGGCATCGCTCATTTGTAGCTCCATGCCTATTTCAGGTTTCATGTCATCAGGAAAATCACTCAATGGATATTCAATATACATGCTGTCAGAAGCTTCTCCATAAGCATGTTCTGCTGGTATTACTACTGTTTTTTTATCACCGGTTTGCATGTCCACAAGGGCATCATCAAAACCTTTGATAACTTGACCACTACCTACTTGAAACTCCAATGGAGCTCTTCCTTCAGAAGAGTCAAATGTTGATCCGTCTTGTAGTTTTCCGTGATAATGTACGCGAACTTTATCGCCATTTTTTACTTGTTGCATATCTTTTTAAAATAATGTGCTGCAAGTTAAAGATATTATATCTGAAAAGGAACTTTACCTTTATCCAAAATTGTTAAATAATTATGTCGTTTAAATTAATATTTGTCCATGTGTCTGCTAGGTATTGTGCTTTTTTTGCTATGTTTCTGGCGCTTTCTTCAAATTATGCATTTGGATTGGAAAAGGAGTCCTTAAAAATAACGACTGGTGCGGAACAAATGACCGTGTATTTGCCACTATTAAAGCATAAAAATGTTGCGGTTATTATTAATCAAACTTCTATTGTTGGACAAAGCTCTTTATTAGATACCTTACTGAAATCGGGAGTACATGTGGTGAAAATATTTGTTCCGGAACATGGTTTCAGGGGTGTCGCAGATGCCGGAGCGAAAATAAAGAATGATATAGATGCGACTACAGGTTTGCCTGTCATCTCTCTTTATGGCAAGAATAAAAAACCAAGTAAGGAACAATTGAATGATGTGGACGTACTTATCTATGATTTACAAGATGTCGGGGTACGTTTTTATACCTATATATCTACGCTGGAATATGCTATGGATGCCTGTATTGAAAATGATAAACAACTAATTGTAATGGATCGTCCTAACCCTAATGGGTCGTATGTGGATGGCCCGGTATTGGATACAGCTCTTCGTTCTTTTGTAGGAATGCAACCGGTGCCTGTTGTTTATGGTATGACAGCCGGAGAATATGCATTGTTGTTGAAGGGCGAGCATTGGGTCAAGAATGCCGATCGACTGTCTATTAAAGTTGTTGCATGTCAAAATTATAAGCACAGTATGCGTTACGAGTTACCGGTGGCACCTTCACCAAACCTTAAATCAATGGCTGCAGTTTATTTATATCCTTCACTTTGTTTATTTGAGGGTACAGTTGTTAGTGTAGGCCGGGGAACGAATATGCCTTTTCAACAATGGGGGCATCCGGATTTTAAAGATCATGCAACTTATTTTTTTACACCCAAAAGTACTATCGGTGCTAGTAATCCATTGTTGGCTGCTCAAAACTGTTATGGGCAATTGGTTGCAGCTGATGCGGATGTTGCTTTTGAACGGGTGAACGGAAAATTTGATCTGTCTTATTTGATAAAGGCCTATCAGTGGTATTCTAAAAGAGAGGCTTTTTTTAATCCGTTTTTTGAAAAATTGGCAGGTACGAAAATGCTGAGCAAACAAATAGAACAAAGTATGACCGCAGATCAGATTCGTGCTACATGGCAGCCAGCCATAGAATCGTTTAAGAAAATAAGAAAGAAATATTTGCTCTATGTAGAGTAAAAAAAGCTAGCAGTATTTGGTCGCAGCACTTAAATCGGCTATTCTGGATGCGTCTTTTTCAATTGCATTACCTACTACTATGATGTCTGCCCCCGCATTGCAATTTGCAATCACTTTTTGAGTTGTATTGATACCTCCCCCAACAATTAATGGGATATTGATATTGCTGCTCACTTTTTGGATCATAGCTTCGCTTATGGGGCATTGGGCACCGCTACCTGCATCCATATATATGAGGTGTTTCCCTTGCATTTCACCTGCCCATGCAGTGCATAATGCAATGTCTGATTTGTCTGAAGGAATAGGTGATGAGTGACTCATATAGGAAACTGTAGTAGGAACACCTCCATCCACGATCATATAGCCGGTAGAAATGACTTCGAGCCCACTTGATTTTACCATGGGAGCCGACACTACATGCTGGCCGATTAAAAGCTCTGCATTTCTTCCTGAAATAAGTGAGAGGTAGAGTAGGGCATCTGCTTCAGGACTTACTTGTGAGGGGTTGCCTGGGAATAAAAGAACCGGGATATTGCTGTTGTCTTTGAATATATTGATGCACAAACCAATTTGGTGTTGAAGGACTAAACTGCCGCCCACAAATAAAAAGTCAACTTTGGCATCATTGCACGACCGTGCAAATTGCTCCATTTTATTGGCAGTAATTTTATCCGGATCAACTAAAACGGCAAACCCATGTTTGCCGTTTTTCTTGAACGAATTTATTTTTTCAAGTATAATGCCCACGTATTATTTTTTGAGTAAATCGCGAATTTCCAGTAGCAGCTTATCTGTGCTGGATGGTTCTGCCGGTGCTTTAGGAGCTTCTGCTTCTTTACGTTTCATTTTATTGATTCCTTTTACCATCATAAAGATGCATAGCGCAATAATTAAAAAATTGAACACCATCTGAATGAAATTACCATACGCAAGTACAGCCCCTCCTCCTTTTTTAGCTTCTTCGAGTGTTTTGTATATTTTACCGTCGAAAGCATAAAACTTGTCAACAAAACTCGTGCCACCCATTACAGTGCCAATCAAGGGCATTAAAACGTCATCTACAACAGATGTGACAATTTTACCAAATGCACCTCCAATAACAACACCGACAGCCAAGTCAATAACATTGCCCTTAATGGCAAACTCTTTAAATTCTTTTAAAAAGCCCATAGTTGTGATTGTTTTTTAGTTGTAGCAAATGTATAAAATTTTCGATAATAATTTGTTTTTTAAACACTAGCTTTGTGTAAGAACAGATTGCCTGTTTTTTTTGGCATATTGTTTGATAGTGTTTTAAAAACTTAAATAATATAGAATATGAAAACTAAAATGATGAGAAGAATTAGTGCTTTTGTAGTTGCAGGTTTGTTTGCATTTAATGCAAGTGCTCAAAATGCTCATGAGGTAAGTGTTTCTATTAATAAAGAGACAAAAACGGCTTTTCAGGCCGACTATCCGGTTTCGGATGATTTGATTAAAATCACGTTGGAAGATAGATTAAGAAGCGCCAACTTACCCAAGGGAAAAAGCGCAAAAGGTTATACACTTTATAAAGAAGTTGTATTCCCCGAATTGAGTACAAACAAAATAGATATTTATACCAAGGTCGATGGTAAGAAAACAAATGCAACGATTGTGATGCTTGTAGCTACTGGTTATGATAATTTTATTAGTAGCAGTAATGATGCAGCCACTGCAGCTAATGTTATTGCATTTCTGAATAGATTAGTCAGTGATGCTGCTACTATGCAGATCAAAATAAACATCGCGAATCAGGAAGATGTGGTTAAAAATGCAGAAAAAGAGTTGAAAAAGACCAACAACGACAATGCCGATTTACTTAAAGACAAAGAAAAAATCGAAAAGAAAATAGTAGAGAGTAATTCGACTGTTGATAAGGCTTCAAAATCATTGGATGCTGAGAGAGCGAAACTGGAAAGCCTAAAGGCAAGTTTAGGCAAGTAAGCTTTAGTTATTAAAATGTGTCAGAAAAGTCGAGCCGAATAATATTCGGTTCGACTTTTTTAGAATAATAACTTTTTATACATAATATTTTTAGAAGTCTAGTTGTTATTTTGCACAAGAGTTGAAAAATATTATTCTACATATTGTTATAGGACTGTTTTGCCTTGTTTTGTTTACGACGCATGTAAATGCGCAGGACTCAACCAAGCGCAATGTATTATTGGGTGCGGTAGTAGTTGGTAATGATACTATTCCCATGGTCTATCTTGATGAAGTGATTGTATATGCTAAGAGGTCAAGACGATATGCGCGACAACTGCGTCGGGAGGAGCGTCGGAATGAACGTAATGATGCTGCATACGCACGATTAAGATATAATGTCTATAAAGTTTATCCTTATGCTGTTACTGCAGCTTATCTGCTCAAGGGGGTTCATGAAAAGCTTGAACGATTAACAGATAAGAGAGAACGTAAAGCCTATTTAAAAAACCTGGAAACGGAGTTGAACAAGCGATTCAAGGGAGAGTTGGAACAGTTTAGCATTCAACAAGGTATCGTGTTGGTGAAATTAATTAATCGACAGACGGGACAAAATTGTTTCAGTATTATCCAAGAGGTAAAGGGTGGCTTTAATGCTGTGGTTTGGCAAGGAGTAGCCTTATTGTTCAGTAATAATTTGAAACGAGAATATGATCCTCAAGACAGGGATAAAGACATTGAAGCAATTGTGCAGGAAATAGAAGGAACTGCAAAAAAACGCTCCTAGTGCACTTAATGATTACTTACAAATTTTAGCCCTACTATAGATCCGATAAGGGTAACAATAAAAAACAGTCGCCAAAAATCGGCTGGTTCTTTAAAAAAAATAATACCCATTATAACAGTACCAACAGCACCAATACCAGTCCACACGGCATAAGCACTACCCATAGGTAGCGTTTTAGTTGCGAGATATAGCAAATACATACTGCAACTAAGGCTTAGAAAAAAACCTGCGGTCCACCATATAGCCAATGATCCACTTTGTTCTTTCGCATTTACAAGACAGCTTGTAAATGCAACTTCAAACAGACCTGCAATAATTAAAATAAGCCAATTCATTTTTTAACAATAACGATGAAAGTCAAAGTTAGGCTATAATTTTGGCTTCGATTTAAGCACAATATGTTTATAGATACACATACTCATCTGTACGATGAACAAGAAATAGCGGAACAGGATATAGTTATACAACGGGCTATTGATGCTGGCGTTAGCAAAATGTATATGCCTAATTGCGATAGTCAAACAATAACAGGCATGTTGCAAATCGCACAACGATTTCCCAACAACTGTTTTGCCATGATGGGCCTGCATCCCTGTTATGTAAAAGAAAAGTTTGAAGAAGAATTGGCTGTCGTAGAAGCTTGGTTGAAAAAGCAAAAGTTTTTCGCAGTTGGTGAAATTGGATTGGATTATTACTGGGACAAAACTTTTGCTGCACAGCAACAAGTGGCTTTTGAACAGCAGATTGATTGGGCCTTGCAATATGATTTGCCCATTGTTATTCATAGCAGGGAATCTAATCAGGAATGTATAGAAACGGTGCAACGAAAACAGAATGGCCAATTGAAAGGAATATTTCATTGTTTTAGTGGTACTGCAGCACAAGCTTTACAGATAGTGGAGTTGGGAATGTATATTGGTATTGGTGGTGTTGTAACGTATAAAAAAAATAATTTGGGAGAAGTGTTGACTACTGTTGATTTGTCTTCAGTAGTGTTGGAAACAGATGCTCCTTACCTTGCACCTGTGCCTTACCGAGGTAAACGAAATGAAAGTAGTTATATCCCATTTATAGCGGAAAAGATAGCAGAACTAAAAGGAATAACTATTGAAGAAGTTGCTGAGGTAACGACTTCTAATGCAAAAAAAATATTTAGATAGCTAAGTTTGTTTTCATACATTTGCAGCCCTTCCACATTTTAGAGAGGTGTCCGAGTGGTTGAAGGAGCACGCCTGGAAAGTGTGTATGCGGGAAACTGTATCGAGGGTTCGAATCCCTTCCTCTCTGCTAAAAGCATTATTAAAACTTAAAAAGCCTGTAAATCCATTGATTTATAGGTTTTTTTATTTTGTTACGGTAGTCAAATTTTTCAAAATCAATCAAAATAAATGTGCGTCATTCGTGGCACTTGTAGTTTCTAAAAAAAGACGCACGATTATTTAATTAAATGATTGATTTACAATATGTTCATTAGATAAACATCTTGTTCTGAAGAGATAGTATTTCCAATTTTGTTTAACGTTAAACGTTTTATTATGTTGGAAAAAAGCTTTGGGTTGCTATTCTTTTTGAAACAATCCAAAATCAAAAAAATATTACCCGGTATGTCTATTTAAGAATTACCGTAGATGGAGTTTCTAAGATGTGACATTCATTTACCCTTACGCCAGCCAATGCTCTAAGAGGAAACGTTAACTGAAATAAGCGAGCAGTCCAAGGAGCCTGAAGCCATTGACGAATAAGTGGTGTGCCAGGATCCGCATGTGGTATGTGGCAGTCTGTGAACAGGATAAGCTACAAGTCGGAGGCCAAGTATAGTGTAATAACGGTCGTGCAGGTTGATGGGGTTTATAGATACACTACAAATCCTGTTATTAGGTACAGTAGTTCTGCTATGTGGCTATTACAAGTAAAACAACACACTATTTCGCTAGTGTTTTTAATGATTATTAATATAAGGTCTTATTTATTGAAATGTTTTTTCAATTTTTAGAAAATCGTGGAAATTTCCTCGTTTTTCTAAACAAAGCTGTTTTACTTTTAGTGCGAATGAAAACTAATGTATGATCTGTATGGCTTTGTATTCAGGATAAGAAGCATAAAAATGCCCCGCAGATAGGCGAGGCGCTAAATGTTTTCACAACGGAATAATCCTTATTGTGATTTGCTTTCAGAGACAAAACTAATAGCAAAAAAAAATAAAACAAAATAATTTATGAAAAACATTCTAGGTCTTGACCTTGGCACTACTTCTATCGGATTTGCACACATCATAGAAGGAAATACACCTGAACAATCTTCTATTGTGAAAATTGGGGTACGCGTTAATCCCTTAACTACGGATGAACAAACCAATTTTGAAAAAGGCAAGCCCGTTTCAGTAAATGCTGATAGAACATTAAAGCGTGGAGCAAGACGTAGTTTAGACCGTTATCAGGACAGAAGAAAAAACCTGATCGATGCTTTGCGTAAAGCCAATATTATTTCGGCAGAAACAATCCTTGCCGAAGATGGCAAAGGAACAACACATAGCACTTATGCATTCCGGGCCAATGCTGCAATTACAGAAATTCCATTGGACGCTTTTGCCAGAGTATTGCTTGCTATCAACAAAAAACGGGGTTATAAAAGCAGTCGTAAGGCCAAAAGCGAAGACGAAGGGCAAGCTATTGATGGAATGGCAATTGCTAAACGGCTATATGAAGGAAACCTTACGCCTGGACAACTAGCCTTTCAATTGCTGAAAGATGGCAAAAAAGCGATTCCTGATTTTTACCGTTCGGACTTGCAGGCCGAGTTTGATAAAGTCTGGGATTGTCAAAAACAGTTTTATCCTGAAATCTTTACTGATGAGTTCAAAAAAGAATTAATAGGCAAAGGACAGCGAGCCACATCAGCAAGCTTTTGGGGCAAGCATAAATTCAATACGGCGGAGAACAAAGGAACAAGGGAAGACAAAAAAATAAATGCTTATCAATGGCGTGCTAAAGCTGTGGACAAACAATTATTGAAAGAAGAAGCTGCGTATGTGATTACCGAAATAAACAGCAACCTTAGTAATTCAAGCGGCTATTTAGGTGCCATCAGTGACAGAAGTAAGGAATTGTATTTTAATAAAGAAACTGTTGGTCAATACCTGTATAAACAATTACAACAGAATCCGCACACAAAACTAAAAAATCAGGTTTTCTACAGGCAGGATTATATGGATGAGTTTGAAAAAATATGGGAAACGCAAGCTAGATTTCACAAAGAACTTACGCAGGAAGTAAAAACTGAAATAAGGGATATTATTATATTCTATCAGCGCAAATTAAAATCACAAAAGGGTTTGATCAGTTTTTGCGAATTTGAAAGCAAAGGAATTGAGATAGAAAAAAACGGACAGAAAGTAAAGAAAACAATCGGCTTGCGTGTTGCTCCAAAATCATCTCCTTTGTTTCAGGAGTTTAAGATCTGGCAGGTTTTGAATAATGTTTTAATCCGCAAAAAGGGAAGTGAAAAAAGAGTTGTAAAGGAAAAAAAATCCGCTGGTCTATTAGAGGAACAAAAAGAAGTTTTTCCATTTGACTTACAAACTAAGCAGCTTTTGTTTGAGGAATTGAACATTAAAGGCAATTTAAAATCTAATAAAATCATTGAACTATTAGGTTACAATGCAAAGGACTGGGAAATAAATTACACAGAGCTTGAAGGCAACAGAACTGCTAAAGCTTTGTATGATGCTTACTTTAGAATTTTAGAACAGGAAGGTTATGATGAAGATCTATTAAAGTTGTCGGACAAAGATGAAATTAATATTGCTGAGTTAAAAACCTCTGCTGTTGCTATCAAAGAAATGGTTAGCCGCATTTTTGAAATATTAAAGATTAATACAGAAATTTTAGAGTTTAATGCAGAGTTGGACGGTAAAGCCTTTGAACAGCAGGCATCTTATCAACTGTGGCATTTATTGTATTCTTATGAAGGAGACGATTCAGCAAGTGGTAACGAAAAATTGTATGAATTGCTAAAGAAGAAATTTGGCTTTAAAAAAGAACATGCACAGATTTTGGCCAATGTAGCGTTATCCGACGATTATGGCAATTTAAGCAGCAAAGCAATGCGGAATATTTATCCGCATATTAAAGAGCAAACCTATGACAAAGCCGCAGCCATTGCAGGCTACAGGCATTCTGCGTCATCACTTACCAAAGAAGAAATTGCCAACCGGCCATTAAGTAACAAGCTTGAATTATTGAAGAAAAATAGTTTGCGCAATCCTGTGGTGGAAAAAATTCTGAATCAGGTAGTAAATGTGGTGAACACAATTATAGAAACCAATAGCGAAAAGGATGCCGATGGGAATATTATTAAACACTTCAGGTTTGATGAAATAAGAATTGAGTTGGCTCGAGATTTGAAAAAGAATGCCAAAGAACGTGCAGAAATGACCACGAATATTAACGCTGCAAAAATTGCTCACGACAAAATATTTAAACTTTTACAAAATGAATTTGGCATTCCCAATCCGACCCGGAATGACATTATCCGTTATAAGCTTTATGAAGAATTGAAGAATAATGGCTATAAAGACCTTTACTCTAATACTTATATTCCCAGAGAAATTTTATTCAGCAAACAGATTGATATTGACCATATCATTCCGCAGGCAAAAATGTTTGATGATAGTTTTTCTAATAAAACAGTTGTGTTCAGGCACGACAATTTAGATAAAGGCAACAAAACTGCTTTTGATTATATAGAAAGCAAATTTGGAATGGAAAAGGCAGAGGAATTTGTGCAAAGAGCCAAAACCTTATTTGATTTAGCTGTAAAAAGTAAAGAAGAAGGAATTTCAAAAAGTAAGTTTCAAAAATTACAAAAAAGAGAAAGCGAAATTGGTGACGGCTTTATTGAAAGAGATTTACGGGACAGTCAATACATCGCAAAAAAAGCGAAGAATATGCTGTATGAAATTTGCCGCATTGTAACGCCAACAACTGGTAGCATTACTGACCGCCTACGCGAAGATTGGGATTTAATCAATATTATGCAGGAGCTCAATTTCGACAAGTTTAAGAAATTAGGTTTAACTGAAATGGTGGAAAAGAGAGATGGAAGTTTTAAAGAGCGTATTACGGATTGGAGCAAACGTAATGATCATCGGCACCATGCAATGGATGCGTTAACCGTGGCATTTACAAAACATAGCCATATTCAATTTCTCAATTTTTTAAATGCCCGAAGAAACGAAATACATCAGGAACACAGCAATATTATTGCCATTGAAACTAAAGAAACCGAATTGGTAACGGACAAGGAAGGTAATAAAAAGCGCAAGTTTAAACTACCTATCCCCAATTTCAGAGAACAGGCCAAAGAGCATCTGGAAAATGTATTAGTCTCTCATAAGGCAAAAAATAAAGTTGTTACTAAAAACAAGAATAAAACAAAATTAAAAAATGGTGAAAAAGTAAAAATTGAACTTACACCTAGGGGCCAATTGCACAAAGAAACAATTTATGGAAAGTACCAGTATTATGTAAACAAGGAAGAAACTGTTGGAGGAAAAATGGATGAAACCAATATTAAGAAAGTGAGCAATCCATTATTCAAAAACTTGTTATTGCGACGTTTACAAGAAAACGGTAATGATGCAAAAAAAGCCTTTACCGGAAAAAATGCTTTATCTAAAAATCCAATTTATTTGGATGAAGCCCAAACAGAAATATTGCCGGAAAAAGTAAATCTGACATGGTTGGAAGAAGATTATTCTATACGGAAAGATGTAACACCTGATAACTTTAAAGACGCTAAGAGTATAGAAAAAGTACTGGATAAAAAAGTAAAATACATCCTACTGGCCCGATTAAAAGAACATAGTAATGATTCTAAAAAAGCATTTTCCGACTTAGAGAAAAAGCCTATCTGGCTGAACGAAACCAAAGGTATAGCCATAAAAAGAGTAACCATCAGCGGTATAAAAAATGCAGAATCACTTCATTACAAAAAAGACCATTTAGGAAATGATATCTTGGATGAAAAGGGCAATAAAATATCAAGCTCGTTTGTAAGTACTAGCAATAATCACCACGTAGCGATTTACACAGATGAGAAAGGTAGTTTACAGGAACGAGTAGTTTCTTTATTTGATGCTATACAACTTGTAAATGCAGGAGAGCCTGTTATTGACAAAACGTTTAACCAAGGAATGGGTTGGCAGTTTTTATTTACAATGAAGCAAAACGAATACTTTGTATTTCCCAACGATAAGACAGCTTTTAACCCTAAAGAAATTGATTTGTTTGATCCTAAAAATAAAAAGCTTATAAGCCCGAATTTGTTTCGGGTACAAAAGATTGCAAGTAAAAATTATTTTTTCAGACACCATTTGGAAACTACTGTAGAGGAAAAAAAGGAATTGAATGGGATTGCATTTAAGCCTCAACTGGGTTTAAATGCAATAAGTGAAATGATTAAAGTTCGACTTAATCATCTTGGAGATATAGTAAAAGTCGGAGAGTATTAAAATTAGATTTAATGATTAAACGCACCCTCTATTTCGGCAATCCTGCTTACCTCAAAACTGCTCATGAGCAACTGGTGATAGAACGGAAGGACGAGGAAAGTAAAACAGTGCCTATAGAAGATATTGGTATAGTAATACTCGACCATCAGCAGATCACCATTACACAGGCTTTGATGGCTAAGCTACTGACCAACAATGTAGGATTGATCACCTGTGATAGTACCCATCATCCTGTTGGTTTATTCCTGAACTTGGACGGCAATACTTTACAGAGCCAGAAATTCCAGGCACAGCTGGCTGCTGCTTTACCCCTCAAAAAACAATTATGGCAACAAACCGTTAGCGCAAAAATTGATAATCAGGCTGCTAATTTGAGAATACAGGGTGCTGATGAACGGCCATTGCTTGCTTTGGCTAAAAGGGTAAAGAGCGGCGACAGTGATAACCTTGAAGCTCAGGCTGCGGCTTATTACTGGAAAAATGTTTTCCCGGATTTCCTGTATTTCAAACGGGAGCGGGAGGGTAGCCCGCCCAATAACCTACTGAACTATGGATACGCGATTCTCAGAGCAATTGTAGCCCGTAGTTTGGTGACGTCTGGCATGATGCCGACTTTGGGGATACACCACCGTAATCAATACAATGCTTACTGCCTGGCCGATGATATTATGGAACCATACCGTCCTTATGTAGATAAAATAGTCTGCAATATTGTACGGATGAACGGTAAATACCTGGAAATTACCCCCAATATGAAAGCGGAGCTTTTGAGCCTGCCGCAAATGGATGTAATGATCGGTGGACAAAAAAGCCCCCTGATGAATGCCGTACAAAGAACAACCGCATCATTGGCAAAATGCTATGAATTGGAGCTTAAAAATCTGCTTTATCCTGTATTTCCCTAAAGCGTAATAATGGCAAACGAGTATAATATTACTGATTATTCACGCTTAAATGCTTACCGTATTATGTGGGTGCTGGTATTCTTTGATTTGCCTACCGAAACGAAAACGGAACGGAAATATGCTGCCAAATTCCGGAAAGATATTCTTGCAGATGGATTTGCCATGTTTCAGTTCAGTATTTACCTGCGTCATTGCAGCAGTCGCGAGAATGCAGAAGTACATATAAAACGAGTTAAGTCGATATTGCCAGAGAAAGGGCATGTAGGTATCATGTGCGTCACCGATAAGCAATTTGGTATGATGGAAATATATCGTGGTCATGCCATCATAAAGACACCGGATACGGTACAGCAACTGGAGATGTTCTGAAAAAATGTAAAAAAAATGCATTTATGGGCACAAAAAAACGGACCAATGGTCCGTTTTTTTCTTTTGTACAATAGTACTTAGATGCAATACCAGTAAGCCTTTCGGCGATTCGTGCTGTGTAAGAACTAAGGTAATC
>DBTQ01000006.1:3869-4999 GCA_002307135.1 Bacteroidetes bacterium UBA1312 | reverse complement strand
AATACCCGCTTTTCATTCAGGTGGAACGATTTGCATGGGGATTGGATAAAACGACAGCAGAAGGAGCCAATCGCCCGGACTTCTCTGATAGCACCATCTTATTCACCATCACAAAGCGTTCTTTTCAAGTCACGGATTCTGCCGTCCATCATCCAAAGAAATTCCGGTATGTACGCTTTCAATCAGCTCTCTCACGATCTGCCAATTTTGCAGAGGTGGCATTCTACGGAAAAAAAGATAATCAATCACCAGAAGAGAAGTTATCTGGAAAAATCATTGGATACCCTTCCATTGTCAACGATGACGAACATCCATATACACACGCAATGGATGGGAATCTGGAAACCTGGTTTCTGAAAACGAAGAACACCATCGGCTGGGTGGGACTCGATCTGGGTAAAGGAAAAGAACGGATCATCACGAAAGTACGATTTTGTCCCCGAAGCGATACAAACTTCATTTTGGCAGGCGATACTTACGAACTCTTTTACTGGCATCAAGGTGAATGGAAAAGCATGGGAAAACAAATCGCAAAAGCGGCCATTCTGCTATACAAAGAGGTTCCTTCCGGAACTATTTACTATTTACACAACCATTCCAGAGGGAAAGAAGAACGAATATTTTCGTACGAAAAAGGCAAACAGGTTTGGTGGTAAAATGAGAAATATTCACAAAAGTATTGTTCAGGGAGTGGCCGTAATGATCATCGCGACCACCATAGCCATTGGCTTAAGGATACTCGTGTTCGGTACTTGTCATGTACCTTCATCATCCATGGAACCAACCATTTACCCAGGCGACAACATCATCATAAACAAGCTAACTCTTGGATCTCGTTTTTTAAAGAACCTCGATTCTCTTGATCAGAAGAGACCAGAAGCCATGCGGCTACCCGGATGGGGTAAAATCCATCGGAATGACATCCTGGTGTTCAACTTCCCCAATTTTCGAAAAATGAAAATGCGGTTGGACGTTTTTTATATTAAACGCTGCGTGGCCATTCCGGGAGATACTTTTTTCATTGAAAACGGCATTTACAAAGTAAAAGGATGCAGGGATGTTTTGGGATACCGAAAAGCCCAAAAGGAACTTTCTGGCATGAATGAAACGGATTTTAGACCGAAAGAATT
>DBTQ01000006.1:0-3813 GCA_002307135.1 Bacteroidetes bacterium UBA1312 | reverse complement strand
AATGACATCCTGGTGTTCAACTTCCCCAACTTTCGAAAAATGAAAATGCGGTTGGACGTTTTTTATATTAAACGCTGCGTAGCCATTCCGGGAGATACTTTTTTCATTGAAAACGGCATTTACAAAGTGAAAGGATGCAAAGAAGTATTGGGATATCGAAAGGCTCAAGAGGAACTATCTAACATGAATGAAACGGATTTTAGACCGAAAGAATTCCGGTGTCCTCCAAAAGATTCGCTGCACTTTTGGACCATCAAAGACTATGGTCCGATTTACGTTCCCAAGAAGAATGATACGCTGAAAATCACCATGAACAATCTTCGGGTATATCGCAATCAAATCCGTTACGAAACAGGGAAAACGATCAGCATCCGGTCCGACAGTATTTTATTGGATGGAAAGTTGTTGTCGTATTACGTTTTTAAAATGAATTATTACTTCATGGCTGGAGATCATGTTTTGAATTCGAAAGATTCCCGTTACTGGGGGCTTTTGCCTGAAGATCATATCATTGGTAAGGCGTTTATCATATGGAAATCCAAAGACCCAATTAGTGGAACCTATCGTTTTAAGCGATTCCTTAAGGTTGTGGACTAATGCGAAAGAACAGGAGCAACTCTTTGTTGAAAGGAATGATTTTCTTTCCGTTTGCCTTGGCTTTGGCAACCGTGTTTGCAGACAGTGACAGACTGGCTAACGGCACTGTATCCGCTAAACTTATTGCTTGGAGTGCTTATCATCAGGCAATTCCTGTTATCCGGCCCTTCTATTCATACGACACGGTTGGTCCTTCTGATGCTCTTGTTGGTTCTCTATTTTCAGTTTCGGATGGTGTTAAGCTTTTGGTCGAGAGCCAACGAATTCTTTTGCCTTTCGTTAATAGCAATCGGCCTGACCGAAGCCATATTGGGGCTAAAACAGCTATACGGCTGGGACACTTCACATCATATAAAAACAGGCATCATTAGGATCTTCCAACGTTACCAAAAAAAATTGTGAGAATTGAGTGAGAATTCAAACGTTAATTATCATCGTTTTATTATTTTATTTGTCCTAATTAACAGGATCCAAACCATCAAATTCAATTAACGATGTTGAAAATAATAGGAAAAGCAGCTGCATTAGTCCTTTGCTTCTGTTTATCTCCTCTTCTTTATCCAAACAAAAACATACCATCTGGAAAGAAGAGTTTCACCATGGCCAAGATAAAAGCTAAAATATACGACGCAAAAAATGATTCCATCATACAAATCACTACCAGCGAGTCCGGTGAACCCATCCCGTTGGTATCCACTAAAATCTTAAAAAAAGTCCATGCATAGATCTAAATTTCAATTTCTATTATTTGCTTCATTACTAACATTCCAGCTCATAATACTGGACGCTTGTACATGCACTAATCCTTGTTAATAAGCAAAACTCAATATACAGATTAATAGAACTATTGCCCTGTATATCCAAAACAATAATAAAAAACATGCCCCTCCAAAAAACCAAATTTGCCTTAGGGAGTTAAAAGTCTATCCAAATCAGAAACCTTATAATGCGCAGCATGAAACCAAGACTAAGTAAAACACTCTTTTATTTTATAGTATTTATGCTCTCGTCGTGTTCTCAGCCCAAATCAAAAGATACCGACAGTATCCATATTGAAATAAACAAAATAAAGAAATACGATATTCAAGAAATATTCCAAAAAATCGAAATAATACCACTTGAAACAAGCAAAAATATTCTGTTAGGTAAATTAAATCGCATTATTCACATAAAGAATAAATATTATATCTATGTGGAACACAACATGACTATTACAATATTTGATAATGCAGGACGATTCATATCAAATTCATCCAATGTAATCGGTAGTGGGCCCAAAGAATATTTCACAATGATAAGCTTGGCATATAACGATTCAACAGGCAACATTGAAATACTTACAGCCAAGAAGCAAATCATAAAATACGATATTCACTTCAACTATAAAGAAAAAATCACGATAAAAAGTCCGATATTCCTTTATCACAATTTTTATCCATTGAATAACGGTCGCTATTTACTTTTTCCATCTTGTTTCAGCAAAGAATATAACCAGATTCATCTATATGACAGTAAGAAAAAAACCATCCTAAAAAAAACGACAGTTGATCATATATACTCAAAATTCACAAAAACGGACATGCCCATCCGATTTGAAAATAACAAATATTATTTTTCCCCTATAGGTACTACTTATTATGGATACGAAATCAATGTTGAAGACTTAACACTAACCCCCATTTTGAAATTCGATTTTGGGAAAAGCAACATTTCAACGTCAACATTGGACCAGTATACATCAGACAGAGAAAAGGCCGATTTTCTATTTGGACAATTAAGTTACCCCATACCACTAAAAAGCACTTTTAATGATTCTATTATCCTATCAGAAGTCAGGTATAGAAAAAAATATGCAACTCTTGTTTTTAATAAACAAAACAACAACTATATTTTGATTGATGCTCCATTCAAAAATAACATTAAAAAACCGCACTACTTCATGTTCGATAAAAATGTTTTTTATGCCTGTATCCAACCATATTATATAAAAGAGTGCATCGACATGAAACTTCTTGATAAAAAAGGATTAGCTATTCTTAAAAACTTAAAGGATGATGACAATCCGGTTATTCTGAAATTTCACCTTAACTTCCAGAATGTGACAAAAAGTAACGAACCAGAGTTTTAGCTCGTTATACCCCATTATTCAATGCTCTTTACTATAAACACAATTTACTAATATTCCTTTCTGAAAAGGATGATAGCGTCCAATTTGTCTTTCTACAATGAAACGAGAGTGTTGTTATCAACAATATTGTAAAACGGAGTTTAGAGGACGACATGATATCAATATTGTAAGTTTCCCCCTAAATAGACAAGGTTTTTCTTATATGGAAATTTCAAGACCCAATTGGTGGCGCCTATGGAGAAAAGCAGGCCAATGCGGTTTACTTTATTCATAAGTAAGTAGACGTTCCTCAAGAGCTGCATCAAAAACAATAAGCTCCTCATAAGAGGAGAACTTAAACATCGAAACAAATAAGTAAGAAATATCGAAAGCTTAAATAAAATCATTTCGGAAAAATCAGTGACTATTGAGTGACTTTTCACCAACACCATTCCAACATTTTTTTACTTTATTTGCTGGGAGTTTTTTAGAAAACCATCAAGCAGCTCCCCGTTCCTGGTATATGAGAGTGGCATATACCAGAGCGGAGCTGTTTAAAACAGATCAGATATTAATATCCAATCAGTTATGTCACGAAAAGCACTTGTTTTATTTCCTATACTCCTCTTTTTATGCGCTTGCTCTTCCTCTAAAACAAAGGAGGATGCTGAGGAATCAGAAATCACGTCCAATCTGCCGGACAAACCCACCGAAGTCAAAACCAGACCTCTTAAATACCAACTCTTTCACTACGAGTTGGTTTCGAACGGTACGGTCTCTGCACTCCACAAAGCCGATCTCAAATTCCAATCGTCCGAAGTAGTGGGCAAGATATACGTACAAAACGGCGATAGGGTTGCAAAAGGACAAAAAATCGCAGCATTGGATGCATTTAAATTGAAAAACAGCCTGGCGCAGGCTAAAGACAATTTGGAGCGGGCAAAACTTGAACTGCAGGACGTTCTGATTGGGCAAGGTTATTCGCTGAAAGAGCCCAATGCCATCCCTGCCGAGGTGATGAAAATCGCCAAAGTGAAAAGCAATTACGACCAGTGCCGGATCAGCTATGAAATGGCGGAATACAACTTAAAGGTGTCAACGCTGTACGC
>DBTQ01000038.1 GCA_002307135.1 Bacteroidetes bacterium UBA1312 | reverse complement strand
CTTTCCTTGCGTATGGTTTGCGTTCACCATCATAAGGGCGTTTCCCTTCAAACGGTTTGTCTCCTCTTTTTTCGAAAGGACGCTTGCTCTCTTCACCTTCTTTTCTTGCGTATGGTTTGTGTTCACCATCATAAGGACGTTTTCCTTCAAACGGTTTGTCTCCTCTCTTTTCGAAAGGACGCTTGCCCTCTTCTCCCTCTTTTCTTGCGTATGGTTTACGTTCGCCATCATAAGGACGTTTTGCTGATTCGCCATCTTTGTTGTCGCCATCTTTAGGCGCATTCCCATATTTGCTTTGGTAGAAAGACTCTTGTGTCGATTTTTTTCTCATTTTTGCAACAAGTACCACTATTTTACTATTGATGTGGCATGTCTGCAAAGGTACGATGCTATTTTGGTAAAGAAACTAATTTGTCGAAGAGGCGGTTGCTTGGTAGGGACTGCTGATGGCTAAAACTTGATACTTAACAGATGCTTGAACCTTACTTTCAAAAAGACCTGATAGAAGCTGGCTGCGATGAAGCTGGCCGTGGATGTCTTGCGGGTCCCGTATTTGCAGCGGCTGTAATATTGCCGTCCGATTTTTATCATCCGTTACTTAATGATAGTAAGCAACTTAATGAAGCGACGCGCTTTTTGTTGCGACCTATAATAGAGAAAGAGGCGATCGCCTGGGCTGTGGCATCTATTGATCATGAAGAAATTGATCGCATTAATATTCTTAAAGCGTCTTTCAAGGCCATGCATGAAGCAGTAGGGCTGTTGGCTACTATACCCCAGTTGCTATTGATAGATGGTAATAGATTTACCCCTTATTTGGGTATTATGCACCAATGTGTAGTAAAGGGAGATGCCAAGTATGCCTCAATTGCTGCGGCTAGTGTGCTGGCCAAAACCTATAGAGACGATTTTATGGGACAACTGCATACTCAATATCCACAATATGGCTGGAACAATAATAAAGGTTATCCGACACCATGGCACAAACAACAAATCAAAAACTTCGGACTAACACCATTTCATCGGAAAACATTTAGATGGGAGATCGTCCCTAAAGCCACACCCAAAAATAAGCAAGGCACGTGATATAAACATAAAGGGTTGAAGTGTACATAAATGCTGCAAACACTTTTTACTAAGAATAGCTAACTTGCATACTTTTACTGCTGCTCCAATATTGGAGCAGCAGTTTTATTTATCATGAAAAAGGCTTTGCTGCAGCTGCATCTGGCAGTTTTACTTTGGGGGTTTACAGGCGTATTGGGCAAGCTGATTAGCTTGGATGCGCCTATATTGGTCTGGTACCGGATGCTGTTAACAGCCCTGTTTATGTTGGTTATCCTATTGTTAAGCGGCAAATGGCTACATGTACCCATGGCAGGTGTGCGTAAGCTGGCAACCATTGGGGGATTGATGGCTGCACATTGGATCGCTTTTTACGCGGCCATTAAATTTTCTAATGCGTCTATTGCCTTGGTTTGTTTATCCACCTCAAGTGTCTTTACCTCATTGCTCGATCCATTGATGAATAAAACGAGGTATAACTTCAAAGAATTGTCGCTGGGACTAGTGGCATTATTGGGTATGTACCTAATTTATCATTTTCAAGATTTATACGGCATAGGCATTCTATTGGGTATTATTGCTGCGTTACTCAGTTCGGTATTTACCATATTCAATAAAAGAATAGCTGTGGAATATCCGGTGCGTACAATGGTTTTTTATGAAATGACCACGGGTTTTCTCATTATCACAGCATTGCTACCTATATTATACTATTATTTACCTACAACAAATTTTCTTCCTGCGCAAAACGACTTATTCGAAGTGGCTAAAAGCTTGCCTAGTAGCCTGATGCGGTATAAGAATGATTGGATTTGGTTGCTGATATTAGCGTTGTGTTGTACTGTTTGGGCACAGACATTAGCACTTAATGCGCTTAAAAAATTAAGCTCATTTACCATTACACTTACAGTAAATATGGAACCTGTATATGGTATCTTGCTCGCCATACTCATCTTTCGAGAAGACAAAGATTTGAATTTTGGCTTTTTTGCTGGTATGGGATTAATCTGCTTATCAGTGATATTGCAAATGCGCAGTCTGATAATGCAGAGCAAAAGAAATAAAATTACTGCCTAACCTTATTGTGACGCCACCATACATAGCCCAATATGCTGATGAAAGTAATGGGCAATAATGCCAAATATAATATACCAAAATTCAAGCCCTGAGCACCTTTTTCGCCAAGCTGACCAGCCGTTTGTGTACACACAGTGCACCCCTGAGCATATAGCGCGGCAGGAACCAAAGTAAACAGCAACAGTATAATAAAATGTTTCATTCAAAGGAGTAATTAAGCTCAGGGGCAAAAGTAGCACTTTTCTTAAAACTGTTGTGGCATCATTATTGTATTGAATCCTTATCTTTGTCGCCTATGATATTTCGTCGGTTTTTCGATCATGTTGGAAGAATAGCACTCATGCTCTGGGGAGGCATGAGCAAGCCCGAAAATGCCAAAGTATATTGGAAAGAATTTATGGTGCAGTGTAATGATATTGGTATTCGTTCTCTTCCCATCGTTCTGATTATTTCTGTATTTCTGGGTATGGTAATGACCCTTCAGGTAGCTTACCAATTAATCAGCCCATGGATACCCAAATATATTGTAGCGCAACTTACTCGTGACTCGTCTATACTAGAGCTTTCGCCCACCGTTATATGCATTGTATTGGCAGGTGTGGTAGGGTCTAAAATTGCATCTGAACTGGGTAATATGCGTGTAAGTGAACAAATAGACGCGCTTGAAATAATGGGTATCAATACCAGCACCTATCTCGTTATTCCTAAAATAATAGCGGCATTAATAATGGTACCTTGTTTGATTATTTTGTCAATTGCAGTGTGTATTATTGGGGGCTATATTGCAGGTATTTCTACAGGTATATTGAGTCACAGCCAATATATACAGGGTATTACCAATGGTTTTTTGGCTTATAATCTAGTGGTGGCCATGTCTAAAGCTTTTGCTTTTGCCTTTATCATTTCTACCATTCCAGCATACTATGGTTACTATGTAAAAGGAGGTGCATTGGAAATCGGTAAAGCCTCTACAACAGCGGTGGTGGTGAGTTGTATTTTGATCCTTTTGGCCGACTACGCAGTATCTGCTTTATTACTTAAATAGAAACAACGATATTTCTTGAATTTTAATTATTGAATGTACTGCTTCAAAGAATCGAGTGGCGTATCGCTGTTAAATGTTTTCAGAAGTCTTTTATCCTTGCCATTATAAATGTTGATTTGAGGTAAATTATTGTAATTGAATATTTTATCCAAAACTTTAGCACTATCGATGGCAACAGTAAAAGCAGGGTATTGGCTAAATTTTACGTTGCTTTCAAAGTAACTCAGTTGGGGTGTCATTATCGGCGCTGCCATCATCAATACTTTGCTGTTTTTGAATAACGCAATATTAGTCATCAGGAGCCTTGTCTCATCTTCGCAATGTTCACAACCAGGGTTAAACACAATTACAAACAGATTACTGCCGTTGAAAAAACTTTGTGTAATATCCTTATTCTGATAATTAATAACATTGAATTGGGGGAGGGGGGCATTGATTTGTTTATAATCAAATTGCACATCCATAGCATTATCTACCGGGTATAAAAAGGCTGTGCCAGAAATAGACAAACTTTTGCTGGCGTCAGGTCGGCTGACAGCACTAGATGTTTTTTTCTTTTGGGCAAAAGCGACAATAGAAATGAAGAGAAGTCCAACTATTAGTAAATTGCGTTGCATTTAGTAAAGGGTGTATTTTATTGAAAAACGAGTAACGAAAGTAAATAAACTTGCCCATAATTGTACCGATGCAACAATAGAATAACAAACAACAGCATATTTATGACTCATCATATCCCGCTTGCAGAACGTATGCGTCCACGTTCATTGGCGTCATTTATAGGTCAGGAGCACCTTGTTGCGCCAGGCAAAGTACTGGAGCAAATGATTACGAATCGAAAAGCACTTTCTATTATCTTTTGGGGCCCTCCGGGTGTTGGTAAAACAACGCTTGCTAATATTATAGCTCAATCTTTGGATATTCCATTCTTTACCTTGAGCGCTATTGATAGTGGTGTTAAAGAAGTACGTGCCGTTATAGAACAGGCACGTTTTGCAGGTCATGCGCTACTATTTATTGATGAAATACATCGCTTTAATAAAGCGCAACAGGATAGCCTGCTGGGAGCTGTGGAAAAGGGTATTATAACACTTATTGGTGCTACTACTGAAAATCCATCATTTGAGGTGATAGGAGCGCTACTCAGTCGCTGTCAGGTATATGTGCTGCAATCTTTGAATGAAGATAATTTAAAAGCATTGGTTTTACAGGCTTTGGAGCAAGATGAGCTACTTCGCCAAAAAAATATTAATGTCAAAGAGTGGGATGCCTTACTACAGTTAAGTGGTGGCGACGCCCGTAAATTGTTGAATTTATTAGAGCTTGTATCCCTTTCGTTGCCTGCTTCAGCACATGAAATTGATAATACCATAGTACAAGATGTGGTGCAAAATAAAATGGCGCTTTATGATAAAGGCGGCGAGCAGCATTACGACATCATATCTGCCTTTATTAAGTCCATCCGTGGTAGTGACCCCAATGCTGCCGTTTATTGGCTGGCACGCATGATAGAAGGTGGTGAAGATCCTAAATTTATAGCTAGAAGACTAGTGATACTGGCTTCTGAAGATATTGGCAATGCGAACCCCAATGCGTTATTACTGGCTACCAGTTGTTTTCAGGCAGTAACATTAATAGGGTATCCTGAATGCAGGATTATATTAGCCCAAACAGTTACTTATTTAGCATCATCTGCTAAAAGTAATGCTGCTTATATGGCTATTAACCATGCCCAGGATCTAGTTCGGCAAACTGGTGACTTGCCAGTACCATTGCATATACGCAATGCACCTACCAAAATGATGAAGAGCATGGATTATGGCAAAGGTTACCAATATGCGCATGCATACGAAGGTAGTTTTGCCACCCAAGAGTTTTTACCAGAAAAAATAGTGGGCACAAAACTGTACGATCCGGGTAATAATGCTGCAGAGCTCCGCTTACGTGAGTATTTGAAACAATGTTGGAACGAGAAGTACGGATATTGAGTGAATAATTAATTGATAAAATACGATTGGAGAGCAGCCTATAAGTCCATCTTGGCAATAGTTTTGATCATTATCTATCGGGCGAAAAAAAAATATCAAAAAAGTTTTAAATTTTTTTTGGTGAATTAAATTTTCTCCCTACCTTTGCAGTCCGAAATTTTTTGACGGATTAAGCTATTTGAAAGTATGTCACAACGTATCAGAATCAAACTGAAATCTTACGATCACAATCTAGTTGATAAGTCAGCAGACAAAATCGTTAAGACCGTGCGCAACACAGGAGCAGTCGTTACAGGACCTATTCCATTGCCCACAGAAAAAAAGATATTTACAGTATTGCGCTCGCCGCACGTAAATAAAAAATCTCGCGAACAGTTTCAATTGTGTACACACAAACGTTTGCTAGATATTTACACATCATCATCTAAAACTGTTGATGCGTTATCAAAACTTGATTTGCCAAGCGGCGTTGAAGTAGAGATCAAAGCATAATTAAATAGAGGAAGCTTTCCCTTAAAAATAGAAGGCAAAAAGAATAAAAAGTTCTTTAGTTTTTTGAATACATACCAATCCTGGACCACACAAAGCAACCCAGGCGCTTGGTTTAAAATATAAAAAAATGAAAGGTATTATTGGTAAAAAAATCGGCATGACCAGCATATTCGAGCCAAGTGGCAAGCAAATAGCTTGTACCATTATCGAAGCTGGGCCTTGTGTGGTAACGCAAAAAAAGACCATTGAAACAGATGGCTACAATGCGCTACAGATAGCTTTTGGCGAAGCAAAAGAAAAGAATACGCCTAAAGCTCAAATTAATCACTTCACTAAGGCTAATACTACGCCTAAGTCTGTAGTCAAAGAACTTCGTAACTGTTCCATAGAAAAACAAGTAGGAGAATCCATCACATGTGAAATTTTCACTGAAGGTGAGTCAGTAAATGTTATTGGCACAACTAAAGGTAAAGGTTTCCAAGGTGTTGTAAAACGTCACGGATTTAGTGGGGTTGGGGAAGCATCTCATGGTCAACATGACCGTCAGCGTGCACCAGGTTCTATTGGTGGTTCATCTTATCCTAGCCGTGTATTTAAAGGTATGCGTATGGCTGGTCGTA
>DBTQ01000024.1 GCA_002307135.1 Bacteroidetes bacterium UBA1312 | reverse complement strand
TGTCAAGTTTTTTTAGGAGGGGACACTTTTGTGTTTATTAAAACGGAAAATAGAAAAATTATGGTGTTACTGGGGTAGTATTGCTACCACCCGTATTGGGGAAAAATTGTTTGATGTCCTCCATTTTGGTAGTGTATGCACCGCCACCTTGGGTGCTGTTGGCTTTGTACTTGGTATAGTCGTAGTCCACCAGCGAATTTTGATACAGACTAAAATCGTGCAATATCCGCGCATCGCTGCACAGTTCCAAAATACTGTTGCACAAGGCTTCGAGCTGAGCAAACCCGCTACGGCTTGCCCAATGTTGGTTAAATTTTACCCAATCCACATCGGGGCTGGCTAGGTTGGCTTGCTGCTGTTGGTAGTCGCGCACCTTGCCCACCAGTAGTTTGTTTTGCTCGTTGATACTGCCATATTTCTGGCGTTCTTCGGATGTGAGGTTTTGGCTGAAGCTGGTCAGATAGTTAATAGTAACTTGCAGCTGATTGATACAGGCAGCCAACACTCCAGGATCCAATTGAGTAGTTATTAATTCGTTTGTAGGAATAAGATGTAATTTTTTGTATGTGTCAAATGTAAGAACGATGTATTAAATATCCAAAAAAAGAATAAGGCGTAGTGGTCACAACAATATGCTGAAATAAAAAAAACATAAAGCTCATACACTGCCTATCAAGTAACACAATAAAAGAAAGAATGCCGAATGTGGTATGCTTTCTTTATATTTAGAGGCTGAATAATTATACGAAATATATTTATACCAATGAATTACCTGGGTCATGCTTATTTATCGTTTGGAGATGCTGCGTTGCTGACGGGCAATATGATGGGCGACCATGTAAAAGGGCTTGTCGCACTCGATGCTTTCCCTGAGGGTATAAAGAAAGGACTGTTGCTGCATCGTGCTATTGATCATTATACCGATAATCACGAAAGTACTACAGAAGCAAAAAAAATATTCCGCCCGCAATACGGCTTGTATGCAGGTGCTATTACTGATACGCTGATGGATTATTTTTTGGCAAATGATTTGGCTCATTTTGAAGATGAACAGGCGTTGTTTGATTTTTCACAAAACGTGTATCAACAGTTAGGTGAACAAACAGCATATTTCCCTGCGTCATTCGAACCCTATTTTCAGTCGATGCGCCAACACAATTGGTTATATCATTACAGAAGTAAGGAGGGCATTCATCGCTCTTTGCATGGTCTTCAGCGTCGTGCCCAACATTTACCTGAAATTGATATTGCATTTGATTTGTTTGAACAAAATGAAATACTGTTGCGTACCCTTTATCAATCATTCATTAGTGATATTATTTCTTTTGTTAAAATTGCTGTTAACGGTTAAGCAGCCTTGCGGTTGAAAACTTATATTTGCACCTCTTGTTACAACGATTTTATCCGGATGAAAAAACTAAAGCAGCGTTATTATACCAGTCTATTATTATCTCTATTTTTTGTCGCCTGCCACTCCAACTCCGACAAGGCAAGTGCAACACCTCCGCACTTACCATTGTTGCCCGTACAAATGAGTACTATAAAGCTTGTGTATGACGATACGACTTCTGCTGAATGGAAGCATATAGCCAAGCGATTGGATTCTTTTTATAACATGCAGGCAAGGGCTGGGTTTAATGGCAGCGTATTGATCGGTTATAAAGGTAAAGTGCTTTACGAACGATATGTCGGATATGCGAATAAACAGGCAGGCGTGGCATTGAGTGCCAACAATGGTGTTCAATTGGCATCTGTTTCCAAAACCTTTACCGGTGCTGCTATTTTGTATTTGTATCAGAATAAGTATTTGGATATAGACAAGCCTGTAACAACCTACCTTAAAAAGTTCCCTTATCCGGATATTACCTTACGGATGCTCCTTTGTCATCGTTCCGGTTTGCCAAATTACGAACATTGGGTACCCAACTATCGGAAAGATACGAAAAGCTTTTTGTCCAATGATGAGGTTTTGACCCTTATGATCGCACATAAACCTCCGGTAGAATTTAAAGCCAATACTCATTTCAAATACTGCAATACTAATTATATGTTGCTGGCTTGTATTATTGAAGAGGTGACAGAGATGCGTTACGAAGCTTTTTTAAGAAAATATATTTTCGAACCTCTGGGTATGAAAAACACTTTTGTGTATGACCCTGCTAAGGGATTGCCCAATACGGCTACTATAAGTTATCAGGCGGGCAGCAGATATGCTGTTTTTCCTAACGATTTTAGAGACGGGGTATATGGCGATAAGGGTATTTATAGTACTGTTGAAGATATGTACCGTTGGGACCAGTCTTTTTATCAAAATAAATTTCTCTCCAACGAAACACTTGAAGTGGCCTATGGTCCTTGTTCATTTGAAAAGGCGGGTGTTAAAAACTATGGTTTGGGTTGGCGGATGCTCTGCTATCCGGATGGTTATAAGATTATTTACCACAATGGTTGGTGGCATGGCAATAATACTTGTTTCTACCGTTTTATAAAAGACAATTTTACGATCATTGTTTTAGGCAATAAACTGTCGAATGCTATCTATAGGCAGCCTCCGGTATTGTACGGTATTGTTAAGAATGCCGCTGAAACTGATGGTTTTGACAATGGGGCAGAGTAATTTAAAAATATTACAAATTATTTATGACAGCGCTGCGTTAGATTTGTAACAAACTGAAAGTAATATGAGAAGATACTTTTTAGGGGCGCTCATGTTGTTGTTTGCATTTGTTACAGATGCGCAAAATAAAGATAGCCTTTTTACAACAGCGAAAGACGAGCGTTTATTTATAAAATATCCGGTCAGAAAGGGCGAAACTGTATTTTCTATTGCACAATGTTATAGCGTTCCTGCGGTTGTATTGGCTCAGTCCAATGATATGTCATTCCAAGATAAAATTGAACCACCTACTGTATTATTAATTCCATTGGGAAATTATAATTTTATAAAATCGGAACCATCTGTTTTATCTACAGCGCGGCCATTGTTTTATAAAGTCAAACCTAACGACAAGCTGTCGGAATTAAGCCAGTATTCTTCGTTAGACGAAGCAGAACTGATTGTTTTAAATAATATCCAGCAAACCAACTTGCCGGTGGGTTGTATATTGAAAATGGGGTGGGTACAATACCAGCCGGATAATACAATCGGCTTACGCAAAAGTGTACCTGAGACAGGAACAGGATCTAATCGTAGCTCGGTTGTGCCAGCTACTTTATCCAACACGGCTGCACATCCTGAGGTAAAGGATACAACTAAGGAATTATCTATGCTCGAACAAATTTTTGTTTATCAAACATCAAATGGGCAATCTTTAATTACACAGTCAGGGATGGTTGTCTTTTTCAAATCCCAAAGTAAGGTTTCTAATCAATTGCTATTCTCATTCTCTGACGATATACCAAAAGGGAAGGTCGTAAAAGTCTCTAATCCAAGCAATGGTAAGTTTGTATTTGTGAAAGTACTGGGCCCTATGCCCAAAACGAAACAATACCATAATGCTAAAATCGGTATTGATGACAGGGCAGAACGCGAATTAGGAATAAATGACAGTAAGCTTTGGTGCGACCTGGTTTATGGAGGGTAATTTGCAAAATGATGATTTTGATTTGTGAAATAACCTTAATTCTTCATGTATCTTACTTTTAATGTTTTCTAATTTAGTATATTTATATACTCAATTAAAATTATTTTTTTAATGTTTCATTGGTGGCACGATTTTTGACTTAAACTAAGAGAGTCTTAAATAATTATATTTTAAAAACATGCCAACTATTCTGATTGTAGGTGCTGGGAAAAGTTCAATATACCTGATTGAATTTCTTATGAAGTCTTCATTGAAGATACATCATAAGTGGAATCTCATTATTGCAGATGCTGATTTGGAGTCTATTAAATCTAAAGTTAGGGATCAAGCGAATGTTGAAATTGCGGTTTTAGATATAAGTAACGAACAGGAGCGTCAGGCTTTGGTAAAGCGTTCTGATATGGTTGTATCTGTAATGCCACCCCATTTACATATCCTACTGGCTAAAGATTGCTTGCAGTTTAAAAAACATTTAATTACATCATCATATGCATCTCCTGAAATGCGTGAGTTACATCAGGAGGTAAAAGATGCGGGTTTAATGTTCATGTGCGAAATGGGATTAGATCCTGGTATTGATCACATGACTGCCAGTCAAATGTTTGATAGTATAAGGAAGGTTGCTTCGGATATTACATCTTTCCAATCTTATTGCGGAGGACTTATTGCACCTGAGAGTGACGACAATCCATGGCATTATAAATTCAGTTGGAATCCTAAAAATATAATTTCTGCGGGTAAAGACGGTGCACACTTTCTTAAGGCCGGTAAAAAAGTAGATGTTGCATATCATGATATGTTTAAACATAATAAAAGAGTTGTTTGCGATGGTGTTGGTACTTTCGCTTACTATCCTAATAGAGATTCTTTGAGTTATATTGACCTTTATGAATTGCAAGAGTCCAGCACTTTCATGAGGGCTACATTGCGACATCCCGATTTTTGCAAAGGCTGGGATGCTTTGGTTACACTCGGACTTACAGATATGAAAACAACATTTTCCACAGAGCAAATGACTAATGCTGAGTGGATTAAAAAGGTTGTGGGTTTTGATGGTGGTCGCTCTTTAGAGGATTTTGTTTGGGATAAGCTCTCTACATCAGATAAGAAATTGAAAGATATGCTATTATGGTTAGGATTATTTGAGAATACACCCATAAGGGAAGGCTTATTGACTTCTGGTGATATTTTATTAGATATTCTTTCTGAAAAATGGGCTATGAAATCTACCGATAAAGATATGGTGGTAATGCAACATGAGGTAAGTTATGATTATAGGGGAGTGACCAATAATCTAATCAGTACTATGATGGTGAAAGGAGAGGATAGCATGCATTCGGCAATGGCTAAAACGGTTGGATTGCCAATGGCAATTCTAACGGAACTAGTGATGACTAAAAGCATAAGAATGCCTCACGGTGTATTGATCCCGACCATGCCGGAGGTTTATCGTCCAATATTGACTCGTTTAGAAAAACATGGAATTGTTTTTGAAGAACATATTTTTTAATGTAATAGTAATAAAGGAACGAGACCAATATTATTGGTCTCGTTCCTTTATTATATAAGTACGTAATCCCTTGTGTCAATCTTTCAAAGGAATAATCCAATCGTCAGCTTTGAATAAATGGTGTTCAAGTTTCAATAGATTGGTAGTGGAGTCAACGATTTGATAAAATGGTCTCCCGTTCAACGACACCTTAGCATGTGCATAAACTTCCGGATTTTGAATGCCACGTTCTTTTAATTCCTCTCCAATATATTGTGCAAATTGTAAAATCATTACAGGGTCTTCTGCTAGATAATATCGTTGCATGCTGTTTATTATTCTGCCTACATTTATTTCTCTCAAAGAATCATTAGCGCTAGATTTTGTAAAGAATCGAATGTCAGGTTTCTTGCTATGCACTTTCATCCTCCACGAAAATTTTGAAGCGCGGGCGGTCCAGCTTGTATTGCCTTTGTAAAGGAATTGTCTCAAAGGGAAAAGTAGTTGGAATGTGATATAAATACCTAAACATAGGATGGTCAGCTGTTGGTTATTATTAAAAGAGACTAATTCTTGTGCACTAATTTTTTGCTTTTTGAGTTGACTTTTTTGTTCTTTTGAAGGTGTCCATTTTAATATTGTAGCACGGAATGTTTCTGGGTCAATAAATAATAATAATGCGAAAATCATAAAGAGCGGGAATCCTCCGATATCTCCATTGTCGCCAAAATTGAATAGGATGATATTGCTTAGATGAAAGCCAATAGAAAGTATTATCCCAATTTTGCGCGTTTTTTTATTCCAAAGTATAAAGCCGATGGCAAGGTCATAAATTAAGCCGCCATAGGTGAGCAAGTATAAGGCAAACGAACTGGAATTGAGGTCTGGTAATAGTGCATTTTCTTTAGATCCTTCAAGTAATATACGCAAGGGTTGTTGTCGGATTAGCCAGTCACTATTGAGCTTTGCAAGCCCTCCGTAAAAATATACAATTACTATTTGAATTTGTAACAGCAATAAAAACCAGTATGGTATTACCTTCTTATTACCTGTATTTGTGGGTTTTTCATTGTAGAAAAGAAATATAAAACCAATCAGTATAAACAGATAGAAGTGATTGTTGTAATAACTTTTGTCTAATAGAAAGAAATAGGAAAAACAAATGAGGAAGCCGACTAGCGCCAGTTTCACAAGTTTGTTGAGCATTAAAAGGACTCCGGAGCTAAATATGATGAATAACATCAACTTCATTAGTTGTGCTGACAATGGTTGCACAAATCCAAAGAAATCAAAAGAGAATAGAAATTTTGGAGCTAAGATGCCTTGTTCTATAAAATTGTAACGTGCATAACTAATGGATTGTACAATAATAATAAAACCAAATAGCCTCAAAAATACAGCCGTGGTGATGGCATCTATTGGTTCAAACAGTTTTGTTTTTATCTTTTGAAATGAAAGCACGGTAGGCAATTTAGCATTGTGATACAAAAACCTAAGGTAATTAAAATTCTTGAACGCATGATTTTGTAATAAACATTGATGCTATTATTCGCGCCAGTTATTGCCTCTGAAAGGTTTCCAGGCTTTTTTATTTTCTGTGCTTTCGCTAGGGTGCTCTACTCGTTTATTTTTTAATGCTTTGGGCTCTTGTTTATTTGGATTCGATATGCTCACTATTATATTTCGGCCTTCAAAATTTTTGCCGTTTAGTGCTTCAATGGCCTGATGTGCAGCAATGTCATTAGCCATAGCTATAAATCCAAATCCTTTGCTTTGGCGGGTCATTTTATTGATCACTATTTTGGCTGAAACAACATCGCCATACACTTCGAATAGTTCAATTAATTTTTTTTCACTCCACTTAAATGGGATTCCTCCAATAAAGATGTCCATATTTTTGATTTTTAATTAGTCTTCGGGTCGGATAGTGTTCCGCGTTTGTAAATAATCAATCCATTCAGAAAGTTGCGTAGTACTTGGTCTCCAGCCTCTACGTAGCTTGGGTGGTCTGGGTTGCGAAAGAAATCGCCTAAAGCTCCTTTCGTTATTTCAAAATCTACTAACGAAAGTATTTCTATAATATCGTCATTCCTTAGCGACAGGGCTACTCGTAATTTTTTAAGAACGTCGTTGTTGCTGAGCATATTTAGCTAATAATTTTTGTGAAATTAGTATTGTATCGGTTCTCTGCACGTATTATTGCTGAAGATTCTTTAATTGAAGGTTGGATCAAAATATAAAAGCAATACCATTATTGGTATTGCTTTTAGGCATTAATATGAATATTTATTGTGTAGAGACTATTTTTTAGTTTGACAATAAACTCATTTAGTCAATGAACGATGTTTCATTAAGCCAAACGAACATTAACTGCATTCAAACCTTTTTTGCCTTCTTGAATTTCGAATACAACATTGTCATTTTCTCTGATTTCATCTTTCAAATCAGATACGTGTACAAATACTTCTTGGTTTGATCCGTTTACTTTAATGAAGCCAAATCCTTTTGTTTCATTGAAAAATTTTACTGTTCCAGTTTCCATTTTTTGTTTTGTTTTTAAAAAATTGTTTCCCTTATTTGTTATGTTTATAAATGTTGTTAAGCAAAGGGATGCGACTCTACTACATTTATTTTTTTGTTCAATAGTTTTGTTACACTTTTCATGTAGGGTATTTCCTCTGTTGCACAAAAGGACATTGCTACACCGAGCGAACCAGCTCTCCCTGTACGACCAATACGATGTACATAGGTTTCAGCAACTTCTGGTATTTCAAAGTTAATGACATGACTCAATCGGTCTACATCTATTCCTCGCGAAGCAATATCAGTAGCCACTAATATCCGAATTGTTCGGTCTTTGAAACCTGCCAAGGCTCTTTCGCGTGCATTCTGCGATTTATTGCCATGGATTGCTTCAGCTCTAATGCCGCTTTTGTTAAGCTCTTTAGCTACTTTGTCGGCACCATGTTTGGTACGTGTAAACACCAATGCGTGCTCAATATCGTTATTTTTAAGCACATATTGTAATAATGAGCGTTTTTTATCTTTTTCTACGTAGTAAACGGATTGCTCAACTAACTCAGAAGCGGACGAAACAGGTGTTACATTTACACTCACCGGGTTTTTTAATAATCCGTCTGCAAGTTTTTTAATATCTGGTGCTGCTGTCGCAGAAAAGAAGATTGTCTGTTTTTTTTCGGGCAGCTTGGGTAATATCCTTTTAATATCGTGGATAAAACCCATATCAAGCATTCGATCGGCTTCGTCTAATACAAAATATTCTACTTGGTTTAGTTTTATAAACCCTTGTCCCATCAAGTCCAATAAACGACCAGGTGTTGCTATCAATACATTTATCCCATTTCTTAATGCATTTACCTGACTATGTTGGTTCACACCACCAAAAATCACGCAATGCTTAATGTTTAAGTTCTCTGCATAAAGCTCAAAATTTTCATTTATTTGCAATGCCAGTTCGCGGGTCGGGGCGAGTATTAGTGCTTTAATTCCACTTTTGGGTCCAACTCTTTTGGCATCCAGCATTTGTAAAATGGGTAGTGCAAAAGCGGCTGTTTTACCAGTGCCTGTTTGTGCACATCCAAAAATATCTCTGCCTTCAAGTATATGTGGTATTGATTGTTGTTGTATTGGAGTGGGTTCAACATAACCCATTTTATCGAGCGGCCCTAGGAGCGGCTGAATAAGATTTAATTGTTCAAATGTCATTCTGTGTTTTTGCTCATTGTTGTTGCTTATTTGCAAATACAATTTCGCTTGTTTTTATTATAGTTAAAAAAATCGACTTAGAAAAAAGTAAGCGTCGACTGAATTGTAAGGAGGGGATTACAGTACAGGAAAGTACAATCTTCAAAAGAATGGACAAAGCTAAACTATTTTATGTCAAATGTACCCAATAAGCTGTTAAAGCTTATTGGGTTGTCCATTTTGAATGAACAAACAAGTGTTGTCTGTAAAACATATTTATGCGATGGTCATTATAATTTAATCAGTACACTTTTGCGATTTGTATTAATGGAACATGGTTTGCGAATACCATATAAATACAGTATTTGAATTAGCTAAAAAAAATTATGGAGTGCTATAAATAACGCTTCTGTTTCACTACTTTTGCACAACATTTTACGAAGTATTAATATGAACATAGCAATAATAGGAACTGGATATGTAGGCCTAGTAAGCGGAACTTGTTTTGCCGAAACAGGTAACAATGTAACTTGTATCGATATTAACGAAGACAAAATAAACCAATTGCGTAATGGACAAACACCAATATACGAACCAGGGTTAGATGTGCTTTTAGAGCGTAATATCAAAGAAAAGCGTATTAGTTTTACTACTTCATTGGTAGATGGAATTAAAGATGCTCAAATCATTTTCTTAGCATTGCCTACGCCTCCAGGTAAGGATGGGGCAGCTGATCTTCAGTATGTATTGGGCGTTGCTAAAGATTTGAGTAAAATCATTACATCCTACAAAGTAATCGTGAATAAGAGTACTGTGCCAGTTGGTACAGCAGAGAAGACAACTGCTGTGATATTAGAGCATTTGGATAAGTCATTATTTGATGTGGTCAGTAACCCCGAATTTTTGCGTGAGGGTGTAGCGGTAGAGGATTTCTTGAAGCCCGATAGGGTGGTAGTAGGTACAACTTCAGATCGGGCCAGAAAGTTAATGGACGAATTGTACCAACCGTTTGTACGACAAGGTAATCCAATCTATTACATGGATGAACGTAGTTCTGAAATGACTAAATATGCTGCAAATTCATATCTCGCGATGCGCATTTCTTTTATGAATGAAATGGCAAATCTATGCGAGCGTGCTGGCGCCAATGTAGATTGGGTACGTATGGGTATGGGTAGTGATAACCGTATTGGCAAACGTTTCTTATTCCCAGGTGTTGGGTATGGAGGAAGTTGTTTCCCAAAGGACGTGCAAGCTTTGGCAAGAACTGCAGATGAACATGAATACGATTTCCAAATTGTAAAATCGGTAATGGAAGTCAACGATAAGCAAAAATTGATATTGGGTAATAAAGTAAATGCTTATTATGGTGATGCTATAAAAGGTAAAACATTTGCGGTTTGGGGATTGGCATTTAAACCAGAAACAGATGATATTCGCGAAGCACCAGCATTGTATTTGATTGAAACATTATTGGGCGCTGGAGCGAAGGTAAACGCATTTGATCCGGAAGCAATGCCGAATGTAAAAGCTATTTTTGGCGATAAAGTAAACTTTGTCGCTAATCAATATGATGCACTAGAACAAGCAGATGCATTAATTATTGTTACTGAATGGAGCGAGTTCCGTAATCCAGATTTTGCACGTATTAAAGCCGCACTTTCTGCTCCTGTTATTTTTGATGGTCGTAATGTTTATACACTGGAAAAAATGAAAGAGCTTGGCTTTTACTATGAAAGTATTGGGAGAAATAAAGTGATACAAAATGGTTAAGGATTTTTTAAATTAATTACACAATATTTATGTCGAAAAAAAGAGTTTTAGTAACAGGTGCTGCCGGTTTTTTAGGTTCTCATCTTTGTGATAGGTTTATAGCTGAGGGCTATGAGGTGGTTGGGATGGACAATCTGCTTACTGGTAATATTCGTAATATTGAGCACTTGTTCCCGCACGAAGATTTTTCTTTTTACCATCACGATGTTACAAAGTTTGTGCATGTGCCAGGTAAGATTGATTACATCATGCATTTTGCGTCTCCAGCTAGTCCTATTGATTATTTGAAAATGCCCATTCAAACATTGAAGGTTGGTGCATTGGGTACGCATAATTTATTAGGTTTAGCTAAAGCAAAAGGCGCGCGTATATTAGTTGCATCTACATCTGAAGTTTATGGTGATCCATTGGTACATCCACAAACAGAAGAATATTGGGGTAATGTAAATCCGATTGGTCCTCGTGGAGTATATGATGAAGCCAAACGCTTTATGGAAAGTATCACAATGGCATATCATAACTTTCATGGTGTAGAAACGCGAATAGTCCGTATATTCAATACTTACGGACCTCGTATGCGTCTGGATGATGGTCGTGCTTTACCAACATTTATGAATCAGGCTTTACAAGGGAAAGATATTACTGTGTATGGAGATGGTTCTCAAACACGCTCATTTACTTATGTCACCGATTTAGTAGATGGTATCTATCGTTTGCTTCATTCTGATTATCATTTACCTGTCAATATTGGGAATCCTTCAGAAATTACGTTGAAAGATTTTGCTGAAGAGGTATTGAATTTGACTGGTGCCGGTGTGAAAATTGTTTATGAGCCATTACCACAAGATGATCCGAAACAACGTAAACCAGATATTACTAAAGCAAAAGAAATATTAGGTTGGAAACCTACAATTGATCGTGCTGAAGGATTGAAAACAACCTGGGATTATTTTAAAAGTGTATTTTAATAGGCAGACTATTTCATAAAATAAAATTGCTTGCCCCGAAGTTTACAATTCTTTTCCAAGAACAGTGAACTTCGGGGCATTTTTTATGCGCTGTATTGCAGCATCAATATCTCGGATATAAATTGTGTTGAGCTTGCCAAAGCTAGATTGTTCCATCAATGTTCTTGTGTACGGATTGTAGCAATAGGGTTTGAAGGAATGTGATATCAAAAGTTGGTGAATACTATTTTCATCGTAACCATAATGATGACCAGAACCATTCAGCTCAATTATTATTGCTTTTATTCTTAGATCGGTCAAACTTTGTTCGGCTCCAATAAGTACTTCTGTTTCATACCCCTCCACGTCTATCTTAAGTAAGATAGTCTCTTGGTCATTTTGATTGCGGAGTATTTCATCTAGTGTTTTTACTTTTGTCTGCTGAACTTCCCTGTTATCTTTTTCTGTCACGACCCGATTCATGGTGCCATATTGTGTACTGAAATTCAGGAATCCAGAAGATCCGGCAAGGCCAATATTTTCGGTATTAACCAAATGATCGATCTGGTTAAGTTCAATATTTTGTTGTAAAATATTAAATGTCACCAATGTTGGTTCGATGGCTATTGTATTTGCTCGCCTTACGCCAGACGCTAGAATGGTATATGTTCCCATATTGGCACCAATGTCAACAAACAAATCTCCTTCGCCCAAAAAATGTAGCACAAAGCTCATGTCTTCGAATTCGTGTAGGCCGCAATAAATATTGCCTGTTACTCCTGTCCAGCCTTTTTTTGCTAAAAATTGCGTTGTACCAATAAAAGGGATTTTAAAAATTTGGTTTCGAAAGCGAGATTGCAATTGCCATTTTGAAAAACGGAATAGAGCACTCAATGATTTATTTTTATTGAGCGGATGTTTTAATATGAAAAGTAGTGAGCTGGATAATGACATTTTGCGATAATTTATCAGCAAGACTTAACAAGGCTTAGTCGTTCAGTAGCGGCTAATAATGTTTCCTCTTTTTTTGCAAAACAAAAACGTAATAATTTGTTGTCTGTTTTGTCTCCATAAAATGCGCTAACAGGTATTGTCGCTACACCATATTCAGTGGTGAGCCATTGAGCAAATTCAGTGTCAGGCATATCACTGATCCCTTCGAAGCTACCTAATTGAAAGTAACTGCCATTTGTCTGTTGCAGCATTTTAAACGGAGTGTTGTGCATTAGCTTCAAAAAGTAATTTCTTTTTTCTTCTAGCATAATATTTACGGCTTGTAACCCTGGCTGTATAATATGCTTCGCTAATGCATATTGAGCTGGGGTATTTACACTGAAGCTCAGGAACTGATGAAGACGACGAAACGACCTGCTCAAATTGGCTGAGGCAATACAGTAGCCAATTTTCCAACCTGTATTGTGAAAGACTTTTCCAAAAGAGTAAATAGCAAAGCTCCGCTCTCTTAATTCCGGATGTTGAAGTACACTATAATGTGGTTTCCCATCGTAAATGAGTTGTTCATATACTTCGTCGGAAATAATCATAATATCAGTGTCACGTACGAGCTCGGCTAATTGCTGCCAGTCGTCTTTGCCCCAAATGCTACCTGTTGGATTATGGGGAGTGTTGACAATAATAGCTTTAGTTCGCGTATTAATGGCAGATTTGACTTTGTTCCAATCAACGCTGAATGTCGGAGCTTCTAGTTTAACTAATATTGCTTTTGCCCCATTCATTTCAATATTTGGAACATAGCTATCATAAGCCGGTTCTAAAACAATTGCTTCATCTCCTGCACGTAAAATTGCCGAAAAAGCTGTGTAAATAGCATAAGTAGCACCTGGCGTTATCGTTATTTCATGGTCTGCATCTATATCAATATTGTATCGTTGTTTGAAATTACGAGTAATCGCATCACGCAATATAGGCAGGCCTGACATGGGTGCATATTGATTAAATCCATGGCTAGCGGCCTCATATAACAGTTGCATCAGGTTGTGCTCGATCGGGAAGTCAGGGAATCCTTGCGATAGGTTAATTGCATTGTGCTGTTGCGCTAATGAACTCATTACGGTGAATATGGTAGTGTCGGCGGCATTATGTTTTTGAGGCAATTGTATCGGCATTGAGCAGGATTTTTGTTTCTAAAGGTAAATGTTTGAGCGCGTTTTTTACAAAAAAAAGAGCTAGACTTTGGTCCGGCTCTTTTTAATTTTAGAAGATCTTTTTATTGCGATTTTTATTCACCATTGTTGCCATTAGGTTGGTTCCCTCCTTGTGGTGCTCTTGCTCGATTGTCTGATTGAGTCATTTGATAATTTTTCAATTGTTGCATTTGGGTAGGGGTTAGAATAGTTTGAAATTGCTGTCTTCTGTATTGAGCAATTTCTTTGAATCCAGAGGCGTTGTCGCCACCACTTTGGCGAACTGCGTCTTTACGTTTGATACACTCTGTATTTACTGCCATTATTTTAGAATACTGGTCGTCTGTCAGGTTCAATACATTTTTTAGTTCGTTAGTGTACTCTTTGGCTCTTTTTTCGACAGATTGCATTTGTTTTTGTCTGTGCATTCTTTCTGGGGCAGCTTGACTTGGTCTTGCAGCATCGGTGTTCGATGTTTGGCTAAAAGCGGTAATGCTGAATAAGCATATACCTATGGATAAAATTGCTTTTTTCATGAGTATTATTTTTTCAAAAATAAGTACGAAATTATAACCTGATAATATTCTCAGAACTATTAGGTTAACAATAACATTTCTTCATTTGTGCAACTGCAATGCGTTTTAATTGTCTTTGATTTTTTCATTTGCCCAAGCCATTACCAATGCTAACTGTTCTGTTCTATTCAGGTTGCTATTATCGAGCAAAATTGCATCTCTTGCCTGAACCAAAGGGCTCTCTTTGCGATGTGTATCAATATAGTCTCGCTCTTCCAGGTTTTTTCGAACATCGTCAATACTTATATCTAGATTTGTAACAATCAATTCTTGATAGCGTCTTTGTACACGCACTTCTGGTGCCGCAGTTACAAATATCTTTAATTCGGCGTTCGGAAAAACAACAGTTCCAATGTCCCGACCATCCATTACAATCCCTTTATCCTTTCCCATTGCTTGTTGTTGTGCAACAGCAAATGAACGCACTTCAGCGATTGCTGCTATTGCACTTACTTTTGACGCAACGCTCAGCTCTCGGATTTCTGTCGCAATATTTTCTTCATTCAGATAAATGTCTGACTGTTGTGTGCGCTCATTCCAGATAAAAGAAAGTTTAATATTTTGTAAGGCGGTTTTTACCTCGTCCTGATTATTGATGTTCACATTTGTTCTTATAAAATACAATGCGATGGCTCGGTACATGGCTCCGCTATCTATAAATGTATAAGCAAGTTGAGCTGCCAGTTGTTTGGCCATTGTACTTTTTCCGCAGGACGAATAGCCGTCTATTGCTATTATTATTTTATTGGGCGGAGTTGTTGACATATTCAGTTTATTAGCAAAATTGGTTCTTTAATTATGATGTAAAGTATAATTTTAATGAACTCCGGAATGACCAAATCCACCTGTTCCTCTTTGCGTTTCACTCAGTGCTTCTACTAACGAAAAATCGGCTTGTTCATATCGGGCAATAATCATTTGCGCAATCCGTTCTCCATTTTCTATTGTTTGTGCCTCAGTGGAAAGGTTAATAATGGGTATCATCAATTCGCCACGATAGTCACTGTCAATAGTACCTACAGCATTGATTAATGTCAGGCCTCTCTTTATTGACAGCCCACTTCGGGGTCTTATTTGAGCTTCATAGTTGTCGGGTAATGCTATGTATAGACCGGTTGGGATTAATTGTCGTTCCATTGGTTGCAATGTCACTGACGTTTCCAGCCAAGCCCTCAAATCCATCCCTGCAGAGCCGCTTGTTTGGTATTCAGGTAATGGATGTGTGGATTTATTGATAATTTCTATCGCTACTGGCATGGTTGTTTTTTTATGCGGCAAATATAATTGATAATGTCAGATACAACAGGTTGCTACACCTTATATTTGTAATAATATACTGATTGCAATAATTGCTATTATTTGCCAGTTACTCTTTTGAAGGAAAATAAGAAATTCATGTTTAGTTATTGGGAGCAACAATCGTTTTTGGATTATGATCATATCGTGGTGGGTGCAGGTATTGTTGGTTTAAATGTCGCAATTGAATTGCGTCAACATTATTCCAATGCCCGTATTTTAGTACTTGAACGAGGTCTGATGACAACTGGTGCTAGCTCTCGTAACGCCGGATTTGCATGTATGGGTTCGGCTACAGAGTTGCTTGATGATCTTACTAAAATGACAGAAGACGAAGTGCTTGCACTCTTTGATATGCGTAAAAAAGGTTTGTCGGCTTTGCGTCAACGATTGGGTGATCGTACAATCGATTATGTCGAAAATGGCAGCTATGAATTGATCCATGAAGACGCGTTGTCTGCGGTAGAACAATTGGATTTTTTGAATAAACTGTTATTGCCAATAACAGGTAAGCCCGCTTTTTTATTAGTGAATCATAAAATTAAGCAGTTTGGTTTTTCTTCCTCTTTTACTAAAGCATTAATAGAAAATACTTGCGAAGGTGGATTAAATACGGGCAAGATGCTACGTGCATTGACTGATCTTGCACTGCAATTGAATATTGAAATAAAAACGGGTGCAAGTGTGGATCGCTTCGAAGAAGGAAGTAATCATGTAACCGTATTTGTCCCGGATCTTATTCGCAATGATTGTTGGGCATTGCGTAGCAAAACATTAAGTATCTGTACGAATGCTTTTGCCGGGCAATTATTGCCACATGAGGATGTTGTTCCAGGCAGAGGACAGGTTCTGATTACTAAACCCATTGCTCATTTAAAGTTCAAAGGTATTTATCACTTCGACGAAGGTTATTATTATTTTAGGGAAATCAATGGGAGCGTATTGATAGGGGGAGGTAGAAATCTTGATATTAAGGGAGAAACGACGACAGATCTTGGCTCCAATGATGCTATTCAACGTGTTTTAATGCAATATTTACAAGAAACGATATTACCGGGAACACTTTTTGAAGTCGAGCAATGCTGGTCGGGAATCATGGCATTTGGTGCTACAAAAATGCCAATAGTCAAAGCATTCTCTAATCAGGTATTCGGTGCATTCCGTATGGGAGGCATGGGCGTAGCTTTAGGTACTGAGATTGCAACTGATTTGGTCAATAAAATCAACGATACAATATTAAATAATTAATTATTGTAAAGAGATAGATTCTGTTTTACATTTCGGATAGCATCCATTAAATTTGCACATCATTTCAATCTACAAAAGAAATTCTCCTAAAATATGTCACAAAAAATAACCATGGGCGCCAACTCTAAGTTGAATGTGCCCAATAATCCTATTATTCCATTTATTGAAGGTGATGGTATTGGTCCTGAAGTATGGGCAGCCAGCAAATTGGTATTGGATGCTGCGATTGAAAAAGTATATAAGGGCGAAAAGAAAATACAATGGCAGGAAATATTGGCCGGTGAAAAAGCATTTACCCAAACAGGAGAATGGCTGCCGGCAGCGTCTTTAGATGCCGCCCGCGAATACTTGATTTCTATAAAAGGCCCGCTTACTACACCCATAGGTGGTGGTATTCGATCGCTCAATGTTGCGTTACGTCAGGAATTGGATTTGTATGTGTGCCTGCGTCCAGTACATTGGTTTCAAGGAGTCCCTTCTCCTGTGAAACATCCGGAAGATGTGGATATGGTTATCTTTCGTGAAAATACAGAAGATATTTATGCCGGTATAGAATTCAATTACGATTCTCCGGAAGCCCAAAAACTACTTGCATTCTTAACCGACGAATTGGGTGTCGGTAAGAAGATTCGCTTCCCGGAAACGACTTCATTTGGTATTAAGCCGGTATCTAAAGAAGGTTCTGAACGACTTATCCGCTCTGCAATACAATATGCCATAGAACACAAACGCCCTTCTGTAACATTGGTACATAAGGGTAATATCATGAAGTTTACGGAAGGTGGGTTCAAACAGTGGGGCTACGATATGGCACAGCGTGAGTTTGGAGAGCAGGTATTCACTTGGTCGCAATGGGAGCAAGTAAAAAAAGAGCATAACGAAGACGAAGCCAATAAAGCATTGAAGCTGGCTAAAGCATCCGGTAAAGTGATTATTGACGATTGTATTGCAGATAACTTCCTCCAACAAATATTATTGGCTCCTAAAAATTATTCGGTAGTTGCTACATTGAACCTTAACGGTGATTATATATCTGATGCACTTGCCGCAGCGGTAGGAGGCATTGGAATTTCTCCCGGTGCCAACATCAACTATGTAACCGGTCATGCAGTTTTTGAAGCTACTCATGGAACTGCTCCTCGTTTTGCAGGAAAAGACATGATGAATCCGTCTTCTCTATTATTGAGCGGTGTAATGATGTTGCAATATATGGGTTGGCACGATGCAGCTAATGCAATCCTAGAATCGCTGAAAATAACCATCAAACGCAAACGTGTAACAATTGATTTCTATAATCTGATGCAAGATGCAACGTTGCTTAAGACCAGCGAATTTGCTTTGGAATTAGTGAAGAATTTGTAATAAAATCATTTTTATTGAGAAGTGAAAGCGTGCCTTTTAGGCACGCTTTTTAATTTGTCGTTTATCTTTTGTGTTGATTGATAAAAGGGCGGAGTACTATTTTTTTACCAACAGATCTTTTATGGCATCAGTCATTGCTGCAATGGATTTGATCAGATCAGATAGGAGAGCTAATCCATCTTGATTTTGGGAGTAAGTATTGTAATTACCTAATGAGTGTTCTTTAAACTCATTGTTCCAAATTATGAAAGTAGTCGCGGGTAAAATTTTATGAACAGGGACATTTAATTTTTCCGCAATCCTTTCTATCAGTTCCCATTTGGGCGAATAACTATTGGTCTCTATTTCCGACAATTGGCTTTGGGTAATACCCAACTCGCTAGCCAACCGTACTTGTGTCCATCTCTTTGTATGCCGTTCAGCGGCAATTCTTTCCCCGATTGTATTCATTATTTATAAAAACGGCAAGGTAATAAAATATTGGAATATACGATATAATATGTTATAAAATTTATGTTCTTATAAATTTTATCGTGCATTTTTGCATCGTAATTTATTATTTAATTCTTTTTTTAGAATTCTTTATTTAGAAAAACTTCACCTATGGCTTGATTGGACAACTGCAGTACTCCAACAGCTACTTAATATAAAAAGAAGAGACTAAAATAAAGCGTAAATGATACGAAAGAGGATTAGAATTTTGATTGCATTTTTGACGTGAACAAGCTGAATACACGTAAACAAAGTAGGCGTAAAATTAATATGTGTTTAAAAAATGAAAAAATTAGTATTTGGGTTATCAATGCTTGCTTTAATCGGGACAAGTGTGTTTGTATCATGTAATAAATCAGACAAAAAGGCTCCGGAAAGTAGTACTGTTGTGAAAACTGATGCTTTAAAACAGATACAGATTATTAGTCAAAAGTATTCAAAACCATCTAACAGTCTTGCAAAAAAAGTTGAACCCAATGGCGGGCGTGTTGTGGCTGCTGATGCTGTTGGTGCAGCTGCGGGCGCATTTGGTAGTATTTTGGGTTCGATTGTATGTGGAACACTCAATTCCATATATGACTTATACCAACAAGGAGCACTTGGTGGCAGTAAGAGCAAAAGTATTGGAGTTAATGGCGGTTCTAGTAATTCAAACAACCCATACGATTATTTAGGAACGTTTCACAATACAACTATAATGGGTTATATGAACCAAAATGGACAAAATCCAATTACAACTGGAAATGCTACGAATGTTAATTCGTTTGTTGTAAATGCATACACTAGCTTATATACAGCTTCAACGTCTAATATTAATTTCGCAAACAATTTTGATTTTATTCAAACGTATACAAATCTAGTTGTTGCTCCATATAATTCGGATGGAATGGATGGAATAATAAATAGTTATCAAAATGCCGGTTATTTAGATGCTTCAGAAGTGCCAATACTTAGTGATTATTTATATACATTAATGAATTGCTCGACTCTTGCTGATGGGCAGAACTATTCTATCGCATGTGAAAATGCTATTGTAAACTCAACACTACCACAAGCATCAATACAAAAGCTTTTAATTTGTATGAGCATCGGAAGAAACTCCTATACTCTATATTTTGGGGCAAATTTGTTGTAGTTAATAATTAATAAAGGGTAAAGTACTATCTTTGCCCTTTATTATTCTTTACATTCATTATATATATGACCAAATTATACAGGGCAAATAATTCTTTAATAATAGGCTATTTATTACCAGGCTTTTTTCCTGTAATTCTTAGCTTATTGCTCGTGTCCTATCGCGCCAATTATTATACATATATACTTTTACTAGTTACTATAGTGTATTTTTTTGTATTTTCATTTTATTATTTTTATTTTATACCTATTGCTTACTTTGAAGGTGAATTTATAAAAATTAAATCGTTTTTAGGTCTTGTCAAATTGAGTACCAATAACATCAGGTCTATTAGAATCACAAAGAATATTTTCTCTTCATTTTTCGATTTAAGAATTCTTTCTATTACAACTGATAATGAAAATTTTGTAAAAATTTACCTGCCATTCTTTGAGATAGGTAAGTTTGAAGAATTTATATTACAAGGAGAGCAAAAAGGAAATATTATATTATTTGAGTAAATAACAATATAGTTTCTTAAACGTGTAACAATTGATTTCTATAATCTGATGCAAGATGCAACATTGCTTAAGACCAGCGAATTTGCTTTGGAATTAGTGAAGAATTTGTAACTCAAAATTTATAATTAAAAAATCAAAGCGCGCTCCGAAGAGCGCGCTTTGATTTTTTAAAGATTTTTTTGGGAGAGGATCATTTATCTGCTGATATTTTTAATTCTTTGTGAATAAAAATTTATTAATTTGTATTAATTTATTTTTAGCATTGCATTGATGGATCCACAATTAAAATCCTACTTCAGCTTTTCTCGAAAAGAACGCTTGGGTCTTATGGGCTTAGTATCTTTAATTATTCTGTTATGGATAGCTACTTTTTGTATGCGGTATTTTGTACACGCTCCAGCAAATGAGGAAGAAGTACAACTCCGGCTTGCCTGGCAACAAATGCAAATCGATGATTCTTCATCTGAACTCCATCCTAGTCTGGTACCCAATGAACTATTTTCTTTTGATCCAAATACGTTAGACAGTACCGGCTTTATTCGTTTAGGGTTAAATGAGCGGACTACACATGCTTTGCTCAATTGGCGCAACAAAGGCAAACATTTTTATAAAAAAGAAGAATTCGGAGCATTGTATTCGTTAGAGAGAAAAGAGTATGAGCGCCTAGCTCCTTTTATCAATATTGCAAATACAGCACCCAATCAATATTCGCAGCAATACTCCAAACAATATGAAGTGCCATTGCCCAATGAAATAAACATCAATAGGGTAGATTCTGCAACTCTGGTGCGCATGAAGGGAATCGGTCCGTTTTTAGCACACAAAATAATAGAAAGACGTAAGTCTTTGGGTGGTTTTCTGAATCATGCACAGCTATTGGAATTGTACCATTTCCCCGACACAACATTTGATTACTTACGGGCACATTTAATCATAAATCCCACAGAAATTCATAAGATAAACATTAATTCTGCTACAGAACAAGAATTGAGTATTCATCCATACATTGGTGAAAAAATGGCGCACAATATTATTTTATTGCGAAGTGGCTTGCTTAAATTTGATAAAAAGGAGCAATTGAGACAAGTGCCTTTGATGAATGAAGAAAAATATCGTAAAATTGCAACTTATTGTACAATAGAATAATCTCTTATGAATTTTACACAAACAGAAACCCAAAGTCAAATAGCGGAAATGATTCGCGATTTTGCAAACAAACACATTCGACCCGACATGATGGAATGGGATGAAACACAAAAGTTTCCCGTTGAATTATTCCGTAAAATGGGTGAACTTGGATTGATGGGTGTACTTGTTCCTACAGAGTATGGTGGTAGTGGGTTGAGCTATTTTGAGTATGTAACGGTAGTTAGTGAAATAGCTAAGGTTTGCGGTTCTATAGGACTTTCTACAGCTGCACATAACTCACTTTGTACCGGACATATTTTATATTTCGGCAATGAGGAGCAAAAGAAAAAATACTTGCCTAAGCTTGCTAGCGGAGAATGGATTGGTGCATGGGGACTCACTGAAGCAAATACGGGAAGTGACTCCGGAAACATGCAATGTGTGGCAACGAAAGATGGCGACGGTTGGATTATAAATGGGACAAAGAACTGGATTACACATGGTATTACAGGTAATGTGGCAGTAGTATTATGCCGTACTGGAGAGCCTCGTACGAAAAATAATGTTACGGCATTTATTGTGGAGCGAGGGACACCAGGTTTTGCTGCTGGTAAAAAAGAAAACAAATTGGGGATGCGGGCTAGCGAAACTGCAGAGCTGGTGTTCGATAATTGCCGTATTAGCGATGCGCAGCGTATGGGTGATGTCGGAGACGGTTTTAAACAGGCTATGAAAATATTGGATGGAGGCCGTATTTCTATTGCTGCACTAGCATTGGGTATTGCTAAAGGTGCTTACGAAGCTTCGGTAAAGTATGCTAAAGAGCGCCATCAGTTTGATCAACCTATTGCTAATTTTCAGGCTATAGCTTTTAAATTGGCTGATATGGCTACTAAAATTGAAGTTGCAGAGAATCTTATTTTACAAGCTGCAGATCTGAAAAACAAACATTTACCTATGACAGAAGAATCTGCAATGGCTAAATATTACGCTTCCGAAATATGTGTGCAGGTATCTACTGATGCAGTACAAATATTTGGAGGTTATGGTTACACAAAAGATTTTCCAGTAGAAAAATATTATCGTGATTCTAAGCTGTGTACCATTGGCGAAGGAACTTCTGAAATTCAAAAACTGGTTATTTCAAGAAGTATCTTGAGTTAGTCTTAAATAGCAATCTAAATAAAAATAGCGTTGAAATATTATTTCAACGCCATTTTTTTATGTAACCTTATTAATAATTATTTTGCAGGTACTGCTGTAGTATCCATCGGAGGAACATTGCTTGTATCCATTGCTGCATCAGCTCCTGAAGCTGGCATTGGTTCGTCGGCCATTGGTGGAGCTTGTTCGTTTTTGCTCATTTTTACCAACCATTTGCCGTTTACTTTTACTAGGTTCAATGTTTGGATATCAGCCAACTTAGATGTATTGAATGTAACTGTTGCTTTGTCACCTTCCTCTTTCACGTCTTTAATATTTACTTTAATATTTTTAGATTGAGCTTTTACTGAATCTGGCACCATAGACATAAAAGATTCCCCTTGCTCCAACAATTGTTTTGTAGTAGAATCTGAAACAGATTTTGCTTCTTCAAAATTCATGTGCATCAAGCTGTTCAGGAATTTTTCAGCCACAGGGCGAGGTCCGCTAGACTTGCAAGAAATAATGCTTACAGATAGTGCAACTACTGCAAACAATGGTAGGAATATTTTTTTCATTTTTCTAAAATTTTTGCGCAAAGGTATTACTTGTAGCGTAGTTCACAAATTGTTTGTACATGTTTATTTTCAAAAAGATTGTCCACGCCAACAAAGCGTTTGCCATTATGGATAGATAGAGGAATATAATTGGTGTCTGCGACGGCTTTGTTTATTGATTTATAGACGAATTCGGAACAATAGAACTTATCGTTGCTATTCAGGTCGAAATCATTGTCAAATTTTATTTTTTGGATATAAAAATTGGCCACAATTCTATGCAGAGCCAATAGCTGGACTGTGTCGAAGTTGTAACGGACAATTGCCCATCCCAAATTGTGCTTGGGAGAGATGAATATTGGGAGCGAATCTCTGCGGAGTCGTTCATTAGGATTGTCCGCACCGCCGATGCTATGGTAAACAAAAGGGTAGCCTTGCTCGATCATGACAATGCCTGCATGAGAGTAGGTCTGATTGTGCGCATTAAGATGTCTGAATACATTGCTGATGTCGTCATTTCCTGTGCGCAAGACAAGGTCGCCATTGTGCAATAAATGGATACAACTATCATTGCGTATTAAGTTCTCTGTATTTATTGAATTGCGTTTATTAGGCTTGGGTAATGTGCCATTTGCTGTAAAACCACTCAGAAAGTAAATGCCGGTAATTATAAAAATTAAACCGCCTAAGATAATAAGAGGCAGAAACTTACGATGCTTCATAAAAGAATATTGAACGATCAGAACTGTATTCCAATAGAATAAGGCTAACCATAATTATGGTTAGCCTTATTCTAATTATTTAATCGCTACTCAAAAAAGAGTGAGGTGTATGGTACTATTTATCAGAAAGATAATCTTTCACTTTGTCTTTGTGAATGATATTTTCTTTGAAAGTGTATGCACCTGTCTTAGGGCTGCGAACTGCTTTAATTACTTTAGTCCAGTTTTTTGCTTCTAAGGCCTGTTTAGGGTCTTTTTTTATCGCGGTTTTAGCTGCTTTTGCCATAACTCAGAATTATTTTAGTTGGTAGGGAGATATTATTTGATTTCTTTATGAACAGTTACACGTTTCATGATAGCGTTGTATTTCTTCAATTCAACACGTTCTGGAGTGTTTTTTTTGTTCTTAGTGGTAATGTAACGGCTGGTTCCCGCTAAGCCGCTGTTTTTATGCTCTGTGCATTCCAATATTACCTGTACGCGGTTGCCTTTCTTTGCCATTTTTATTGAATGTATTTACTTATTTAAAACTAGATTTTTTTACCAGCAGCACGCAATTGTTTTACAGTTGCATACAAACCATTTTTATTGATGGTACGTAAAGCTTCTGTAGAAAGTTTCAACGTGATCCAAATATCTTCTTCAGCTAGGTATAAACGCTTAACTTGTAAGTTAGGCAAAAAACGACGGAGGGCTTTCTTGTTAGAGAATGAAACTTTATGCCCAACCATTGGTCTTTTTCCGGTTACCTGACAAACTCTTGCCATATTTATATTTTTTTAGGACTGCAAAGGTGCAGCTTTTTAATTAAACAACAAAATAATTTTAAACGTTTTTGACGGAAAAAGCACTAAAACTTAATGATTTTTTAGTCTTAATTTTCAAAACGTGTGCAAAAGTAAGTATTTTAAATGGCTTTCCTGAATATTTCTGAAAGTATTTTTCAGTTTTATACAGCTTCGCTTAACGGATGACTTAAAGTGTGAAGCGTGAATGATTGGTTCGAGTAAAATAAATGAACGCCCCAATTGTGATCATAAGCTTACAATTGGGGCGTTCGGTGCAAATTAAAGCCGTTTTAGTGCTTGAAATGGCGAGCTTTGGTCATAACCATAGCCATATTATGCTCTTTGCAATATTCTATAGAATCATTGTCGCGCATAGACCCTCCTGGTTGTATTACAGCTGTAATACCTGCTTCGTCCGACATTTTCACACAATCATTGAACGGGAAAAACGCATCAGATGCCAGTACAGCACCTTGCAGGTTAAATCCAAATTGACGTGCTTTGTCCAATGCCTGGCGAAGTGCATCGATACGGCTTGTTTGTCCGCAACCTTTACCAATCAATTGTTTGTTTTTTACCAAAGCAATGGCATTTGATTTAAGGTGCTTACATACAATGTTTGCAAATCGAAGATCTTCTTGTTCTTTGTCTGTTGCCGGACGTGCGCCGACTTCCGTCCATTCCACGAAATTGATACTGTCTGCATCCTGTTCTAAAGTACCGTTCAGTACATTTTTAAGTTGTGCCGCAGGAACTAATGCTTTCTTCTGTTGTAAAAGAATGCGGTTCTTTTTGCTTTTTAATATTTCAAGTGCATCAGCATCGAAAGACGGAGCAATGAGTATTTCGAAGAAGATTTCACTGATTTTTTGTGCGGTAGCGGCATCAATATTGGTATTGGTGGCTAATACACCTCCGAACGCGCTTTCCGAATCGCCCGCTAAGGCTGCTTCCCAAGCTTCGCCTATACTGGCTCGTTCGGCAATGCCGCAAACATTGGTGTGCTTGATCACGGCAAAAACTGGTTGTGTGAATTCTGCGATCAGGCCACATGCCGCGTCAACGTCCACTATATTGTTGTAGGAGAGCTCTTTACCGTTTAATTTTTCAAACAGTTCGTCGAGATTGCCGTTGAAAGCTGCGTTTTGGTGCGGGTTTTCGCCATAGCGCAATACATGTTTGGTGTTGTTCTCTGATGTCTGGTTAATTGCTGACGAGGGATTGAAATAATTGGATATAGCTATGTCGTAATGCGCACATTCTGCAAAAGCAGCAGCAGCAAAGGCTTTGCGTTCTTCGAGACTGGTAGCGCCGCCTCCTTTATTTAAAGTGTCTAAAAGCGTAGCGTATTGGTGGCGGGAAGCTACGATGCAAACATCTTTAAAGTTTTTACCTGCTGCACGAATCAGGGAAACACCGCCAATGTCGATTTTTTCAATGATTTTGGCTTCTTCTGTAGTGCTTGCAAGTGTTTCTTCAAATGGATATAAATCAACAATAACCAGATCCAGCAATGGAATGCCATATTCTGCAATATGTTCCTGGTCTTCTTTCAAGTCGCGACGGGCAAGAATACCGCCAAAGACTTTTGGATGCAATGTTTTTACCCGGCCACCCAATATAGATGGATAGCTAGTTACGCTTTCCACGCTCTGGCAGGGAATGCCTAATTCTTCGATAAAAGTCTGAGTGCCACCGGTGGAGTAAATGTTAATACCCAGTTCGTGTAGTTTACGAACGATAGGTTCTAAACCATCTTTGTAGAAAACGGAAATGAGTGCAGATTGAATATTGCGATTCATGATTTGATGAAAATTTTGCTTGTTTGTTCCGGAAATGAAGCGCGAAGGTAATGGTATCTAAAAAAAATGCCAAAACAATACGCTAATATGTGTGGCGCGGGGTGCTGTAATTGACCTGATTTATTCTTTTACTTCAAACCAAAGTGGGGTATCATCGTCCCAGTCGCCATTATAGTTGATGGTAATCTCTTCTCCTACAGCAATTGCCCGAACTGTTTTGATACTAATGCTTTGTGCTTCATAATCCATAAAATACTCCGCGTTTGAGGTATAGGAATGATTGTAAATGGGCACATTGCCTAATGCCATACAGCATAGGGATAGACCTTCGGGTTGCCATTCAAAAATATAGTCGTGCAAAAGTGTTTGGTCTAAATGTTTACGGTCTTCAGCGTTCATTACTATAACCGGAGCTGTTTCTATCGTTTGGTTAGCTGTAATGTGTTCGTTCGCAAAAATGCCCCTGCCTTTGTGTTTTGTTTCGCGAATTTCTATTTCAAAAAAGATCATCAGGCAATAAGTTATTTAATATTTCTTAGTACGAAGTTACAAACTTCATCGTGTTGTTTATTTTACATTACTATCACGCTATAGAATTGTTAGTTACATGCAATAAGAAATACTTTTAGTCACCTTATTTCTAGTTTGTATATTGCGTGTTGTAATTGAATATGCTTAAAAAATAAATGATGCACAGTAATCGAAGAAAGTTCCTCCAATCGGCAACTATGGCTTCTGTAGCCTTAGCATTCGACCCTTTTTGTGTAAGCGCTACAACAAAAGAAACCGTAGGAATAGTGCGCAAACCGGTAGTAATTTCGACCTGGAGTTTTGGCATACAGGCTAATGATGCTGCATGGGCTATTTTGAGTAAAGATGGTCGGGCACTTGATGCCGTAGAAGCAGGTGTGCGTGTGCCGGAAGCAGATCCTAATGAGCGCAGTGTGGGTTATGGTGGCCGACCTGACCGTGATGGGCGGGTGACGCTCGATGCCTGTATTATGGATGAATGGTCGAATATTGGCTCTGTGGCTTGTTTGGAATATATTAAGCATCCTATATCTGTAGCTCGTGCGGTGATGGAAAAGACACCACATGTAATGCTTGTCGGCGATGGTGCTTTGCAATTTGCGTTATCACAGGGTTTCCCAAAAGAAAATTTGCTGGTAGAAGCGTCAGAAAAAGAATGGAAAGAATGGTTGAAAACGAGTAAATACGAACCTGTAGTCAATATCGAAAATCACGATACAATTGGTATGATTGCATTGGATAACCAGGGTAATCTCTCCGGAGCATGTACTACCAGTGGAATGGCTTTTAAAATGCATGGAAGGGTAGGTGATTCTCCTATCATTGGTGCAGGTTTATATGTAGATAATGAAATTGGAGCAGCAACGGCAACAGGCCATGGAGAAGAAGTAATACGTATTGCCGGTTGCCATTTGGTGGTAGAATTGATGCGTCAGGGAAAAACACCGCAGCAGGCTTGTGAAGAGGCCGTGAGCCGTATTGTGAAGTTGACTAAAATCAGAGGAAAGAACCTTAAAGATATCCAAGTTGGGTTTATTGCGCTTAATAAACAAGGTGAACACGGAGCTTATTGTATTCAAGGCGGCTTTAATTATGCCTTGAATGACGCGACCGGCAACAAATTAATTGACGCTGACTATTTTCTTAAATAATAATATATGAAACGCCAACTGGAGATAGCTTGTTTTGATCTGACATCGGCATTAATAGCCCATGAAGCCGGTGCTGACCGTATAGAACTTTGTGCAGATTTACAGGAGGGGGGGACAACGCCCGCCTGGGAACTGGTAATGGAAGCAAGGGAACGTATTGATATACCATTGTACCTGATGATCCGTCCGCGCGGTGGCGATTTCAATTACAGCGAAGACGAGTTTGAACAAATGAAAAATGATATTGTCACTTTTAAACGTCTGGGTGTGCATGGATTTGTATTTGGTGTACTTACCGAAAGTCAGGAAATAGATTTAGAGCGCAATAAAGATTTGATTCATTTTGCGTATCCGTTACCCTGTACTTTTCATCGTGCATTTGATAGAACGAAGGATATTTATAAAACGCTGGAAATACTGATTGATTGTGGGTTTCAGACGGTACTTACTTCAGGTGGCGCAGCTAATGTCATAGAAGGAATGTCTGCATTGAAAAAATTAGTTGCACAAGCTGGTGATCGTATTTGCATCATGCCCGGAGGTGGCTTGCGTTCTTTGAATATAGCTCAATTACAGATGGAAACTCAGGCTCATTTTTATCATTCATCGGCCATTGTAGATAATACGATGATAGCTAATGCAGCGGAAGTTAAAGCAATAAAGCGGCTGCTGGATTAAATTGTTTTTTGCTTGTTTGTTATAAAATATAGCTATTCATATAAACTGCCTTATTAGTTAATCTCCAACCTAAATGCAGTACTTTTCGGCAACTATATTAATTATCTTCGTTCCAAATAAAAGCTAAATGATTTATCCGGTACTCACCTACTCTAGGGATCTTGGAGACTTTGCTCATGGCCTAACAGAATTGCACAAACGTGGTCTTAAAGCTATTCGTCTTATTTACAAGGGAAAATCCGAAGCGGAGTTTAATCTTCGTATTCAGGAAATTCAAGAGAAAATTAGTGCGCATAGATTGGATATTGATATTCTGATTGATTTACCGGGTAATAAACCTATAGTTGGTGATTTGCATAAGGGTTTAGATGTGCAATCGGGAATTGAATACCATTTAGTAGATCAAGCAACTAAATCTTCGTTACCGGTTATCCCAACAGTAAGCTTTTTTAGTCATGCTAGCTTCCCAAAATTGGTATCCGGTGACATCATTAGTATTGCAGACGACGAATTAAATTTAGTGGTTAAATATGTTAAAGATGATATTGTTGCATGCAAAGCACTCAACTCCTTTTATTTAACGTCCAACAGGTCTATCAGTGTGAAAAACAAGCCTTTTGCCTTTGAGGCAAATTCGGAAAGAGATATTCTTTTTGTTCGAAATCTAAAACACATTCGGAGCAATGTCAAGTTATTAGTATCATTCGCCAAAAAAGCTGATGATATCCGTAAATTAAGGGCTATACAACCGGGAGTGGAGATCATCCCTAAAATCGAAACTGTATTAGGCGATACTGCCCTGTTGGAAATTATGGATTGTTGTCAAACCATAATGCTTGGAAGAGGAGATCTATCAACATCATCTCAACCAAATGAAATGTTTGTATTCCAACAACGTTTGATTGACCTGTGCAAAACCAATAATAAAAAACTCATCGTCGGAACGGGTTTGTTGGCAAGTATTGGTGATGGAATGACTCCAACAATTTCGGAAGTGATGGACTATGGTTATTTGCGAAATGTGGGTATTGAAGGATTCCTGATTGCCGGTTCCAATGCCCATAAAAAACCTTTAGAGACACTGCAATTCATGCAGGATTTTGAATTGTGATGTTAGACCGGCATTATTTATTAGACGTTTTAAAGCCGATTGGATTCTGGCGGTATCACAACTTGATGTTACAATTTGTGATACCAAATTGGGGTACTTTTTCGATTTTATAGCGTGTTCAGGCTGTGCATCATGATTCTTTCCTGTATTTATTAATCCAAACCTTAGAAGAATCAATTAGTGCTTTTTTCGGAGCATAAATATAGACTAAAGTGTGGGGTTGCTTTAAACTATCTAAAGTTGATTCATTAAAATTTCTCTCCAGTTTATTCAACTTTGGATAGGGAGGAGTCATTTTAAATTCTTTTATGGAATCGCCGCTTACAATGCCTTCAAAATGACATAAATGATACCAGTTCATTGTGTAACCTGCCCCTAAGAACGGTAAATAAACCGATATAGACATATTGGAGTCTTGAATGCTAAATGCTCCCCATGATTTATAGTTTAAGTAGTTCAGCGTATTATGTTCCAGATGATAATTAAAGTTCGAAACAGACTGATCACTATTATGGTAGGACGACCATGAGTCCCAACCGTTAAAATAAACAAGGCCATTCTTATAAAAAACTATAGCCTGAGAATATGCTGGGTCATTCCTGTTTGAATCAGATTTTATAATATAAATCCCGTTAGTATTAAACTTATCATCTGTAAGAGAATTATTTTCTAAATATTGAAGCAAAAGCTTATCAGGTTTATCGTTCTTGTTGAATAAATATTTGATATTAAAAGGACCTTGGGCAAAGGAAATTACATTGAATAAAAATGAGCATAAAAAAAATAATATCGTTTTCATGAAGATTTATTTTACCAAATATAAGAATAGCATTCCGGCTTAAACTTTACCACACCTGCACTTCCCGTTCCAGCTCAATGCCAAAAGTATCTTTTACCGAAGCCACTATATTACCGGAGAGTTCCCATATTTCATTGCCGTTTGCGTGGCCGTAATTCACCAATACCAAGGCTTGTTTTTGATGTACGCCATAGTCGTCTTTTCGGTAACCTTTCCAGCCACATTGTTCTATGAGCCAGCCGGCAGGTACTTTTACCCAGTTCTCATTTATTTTGTATGAAGGGATGCCGGAATGAATCGCTTGCAGCTGTTGAAATTGAGCAGTAGTGATGGTCGGGTTTTTGAAAAATGAACCTGCATTGCCAATGACTTTAGGATCTGGTAGTTTGCTGGTACGGATGCGGATCACTGCTTCGGCAATGGCTTTGGGTGTATAGTTGTCCACATTCATTTTTTTAAGCTCCTCCTCTATTGCACCATAAGAGATGTTGAGCTGTGCTTGCTTATTGAGCCGAAATACTACTGAAACAATGAAGAACTGGTCTTTCAGTTCCTGTTTGAAAATACTGTCTCGGTAAGCAAAATGACATTCTTCATTGTTGAACGTAATCATCTTTTTTTCTTCCCAATGCCAAAAAGTAACTGATTCAATCACATCTTTTACCTCCACACCATAAGCGCCAATGTTTTGGATGGGGGCAGCACCAACAGTGCCGGGTATCAATGCCAGGTTTTCTATACCGCTCCAATTATTACCAATTACATGCAATACCAGTTCGTGCCATATTTCGCCCGAGGCTACTTTGAGCCAAACATGTGCTTCATCTTCTTTGAGTACTTCAATGCCCTTGGTATGGTTGGCGATGAGTAAGCCTGCTACAGGTTGTGTAAGCAGGATGTTACTGCCACCTCCTATTATTTTCCGATGATTGTATTGCTGTGCTGTCGCCAGTATTGGTAAATCGTTGGTATCTGTCAACTCCGTAAAAAACTGCGCAGTGGCGTCTATGCCAAATGTATTGTATGCTTTGAGGGAAATGTTTTCTTGTATGTTCATCGTTTATTTTATTTAAACTTGTTGCTGCTTTTGGGCTCGCCCCAAAAACGAATGCCCAGCCCGGGATAGCCGCTTGTTGTTATTTTTCCTTGGTCATATTTCAAACCTTCGGCAATATCTTCACTTAACAACAAAGGGCCGTCCGCATCTACCGCATCGAGGAGCGGCATCAAATGTACAACGGCTGCACTTCCTATGCTGCTTTCATTCATAGAACCCATCATTACATTGAGTCCGAGTTCACGTGCTTGCTTAATCATGCGGAGCGCGGGTGTAATGCCGCCGCATTTGGTGAGTTTAATGTTGATGCCGTCAAATGATTCGCTGCATTTAAGTACATCGTTTTCGCCCACACAACTTTCGTCTGCAAATAACGGAAGTATGGATTTGTTCTTCAATTCCTTCATGGCATCCCATTCGTTTTTTTGTAGCGGCTGTTCCAATAGCTCAACACCAAGTTGTTGCAATTCAGGGATTAATTTTATTGCATCGTCGTAAGAGAACGCTTCGTTGGCATCTACTCTGAACGGCTTATCGGTAACGGCACGCATGGCGCGCAGCAAATCTATATCGTCCGCTTTGCACATTTTGATTTTATAAATGGGCCAGGGATGCGCTATTATTTTAGCTGCCATTTGTTCGGCGGTCGCTATACCAATGGTATAGTCGGTGAGCGGTGCCTGAGTGGCAGGAATTTGCAATAATTTGTTTAAGGGCATATTGCGCATTTGTGCAAATAAATCCCAGCCTGCAATATCTAAGGCTGCAATCAGGAAATGCTCGCCGGGGTATAAATGGTGTAGAAAATGCCAGAAACGTTCCGGATCGGTCAGTGCATATCGCTCTATAAGTGGACGTTTGGCTTCCAGCAGGGTAGTCATGGCCTCTACAGATACATTGTAATAGCTGATAGCTGGTGCTTCCCCAAATCCACGCCAATGTCGCAATCCAAGGGATACGACCAAGGATGGCTGATGTGTTTTTGTGCCTTTGGCAATGGTAAATGGGTATTCAAAAGGCAGATTAAAAGAATAATGACTCAATTGCAACATGGGTTAAAATTGCGACTATTTTTGCAGACAATAAAACGTATTTAATGCCGCGCATACCTTTTTGGATTTTTATAGTTCTTGCTGTACTCTATTTTTCGGCCGTCAGGGTCGATATTATGGATATTGATGCTTCGCAATATGCCGAAATTAGTCGAGAGATGGCACAGACGAAAGACTATTTACATATCTATGATAGGGGTAATAATTATTTGGATAAGCCTCCTATGCTTTTCTGGCTGAGTGCGGCGAGTATCCAATGTTTTGGGGCTACCAATTTTGGATATAAATTACCTTCTATTTTATTGGCATTATTGGCATTGTTCGCCACTTATCGTTTGGCTAAATTATTGTACGATGAAGAAACGGGGCGGATGGCTGCATTGATACTGGGTTGTTGTCAGGGGGTGTTTTTGATGACTAATGACGTGCGTTGTGATTTGGTATTGATGGGTTGGACTATTACCGGAGTTTGGTTGCTGAAGGAGTGGCTCGTTAATAAAAGGATTGTTTATTTAATAGGAGCTAGTATAGCTATTGCATTTGGGATGATGACTAAAGGTCCTATTGCTTTGCTGGCACCGGCCTTTGCATTGGGTAGTGATTTTATTTTGAAACGCCAGTGGCGCAATATATTTAAGCCGGCTTATCTATTGTTGTTGATTGTTGTTGCACTCATATTAATACCGATGAGTATTGGGCTTTATCAGCAATACGATTTGCATACAAACAAATGGATCGATGGTAAAACAGGTATTTCTGGTTTGAAGTTTTTCTTTTGGACACAAAGCTTTGGTCGTATTACAGGTGAAAATAGCTGGAATAATGGAGCTGATTTGTCGTTTCAACTGGTAAATATGCTCTGGTCATTTTTGCCCTGGATATTTTTGTTTTTGCCTGCATTGTTTATCAATATTCAAAGTTTGGTTCGTCAGAGGTTTCGCTTAAGTAATGAGCAAGAGTGGCTCTCCACGGGAGGTTTCTTACTTTGCTATCTTGCTGTTGGTATGTCAAAGTACCAATTACCACATTATATTTTTGTGGCATTCCCCTTTGCTGCTATTATGTGTGCTCAATTGCTGCGCGACTTTTATGCACTGGGCAAATACCCTAAGCTGGAACGAGTATTGCGCATCACTATGATTGTTGCCGGTAATCTTTTGTTTACGGGTGTTTTGCTCATACTGATGTTTGTTTTTCCTGCAAATATTGTTTGGTTTATACTTTGGGGGCTAAGCCTTACTATATGGTTGTTGGTATTGCGCAATAAACAGCTGAAGGCTAAGATATTGTGGATCGGTGCAGTAGTCATCATTCTGGTCAACTTTTTTCTGACCAATCATTTCTATTTTCAATTGATGCAATATCAGGTAGGTACTGTTGTTGGAAAGTATATTCATGCGCAGCAAATACCTGCCGATCGTATTATTACTTACAGAATGCACGACCCGCTCAATTCACTTCATTTTAATGCGCAACAAGTAATTCGGATTTTTGAAAATGGTTATGTGCCATCACAAAAAGGAGATTATATATTGACTCAGGAAGATGGACTGAAAGACCTGCAAAGCAGAGGCTTTCGACTAAGTATGGTTTTGAAAGGGGATATGTTTAAGGTGAGTGAATTGACCGGCGATTTTATTAATATTCACAATAGATCAAAAGCAACCAGTGTGTATTATTTTTTGAAGGTAGAGTAGCGTATTACTCCGCCTGAGTTATTGTTCAATTAATGAAAGTAAAGCAGTTAATACAGCTTTTGTATTAATCGTATTCATGTCACTTGATACACCATCAAAGTATAAAAAAGGATTCTTGGTACGATTTATATAGTGTAGATATGGGCGGGCATATACTGCTGCTACCCGATCAATTTGTGCATTTTCTTTGTAGGCAACAAAGCGTGCAGCATTGACTCCGTTGGAAATAATAACCGTTGGTTTGTTGTATGACACCCCTACATGTGCGGCCATAGTATCACCAGATATCACTGCTTTCGAAGCTGCTATCCATTCAAATGTTTCGGTTAAAGAAGTTTTGCCAGCTATAGAAATGGCGCCAGTAGCATCTGCTATTTTTTTCGCAGTTTCCATTTCCTGTTTGCCGCCAACTATTGTAGGTTGATGCCCTTTCTGTATTAATTGTCGAATCAGCTCAATCCATCTTTCGACAGACCATCTACGACTTTTAGCTGTAGCACCGATAAAACAAATGATAGTGTCTTTTTTTTTCGAAACATCAGCAGGCTTGGGTAGGTAAGGTCTTTGAATTTGGTTGTTTTCAGTGGTTACCCAATTGACAAAATTACGATTGAATACAAATTCATGTGTGTCAAAACGGTCCTGATATATACTGCTGTAAATTGCATCTGAAACCTTGTTCCATTCAGGGAAACGAAATGTATTGCTGTTTGCAATTAATGTAGTTGCTCCGGTTGCTAATGCCAATGTATCGTCGAGCAATAATGATCGTGTTCTGGCAGGGCAAATTACAGCTTCAAAACCACAAGCACTTAATTGCGTCCATAGTGTAACTCTGTAATTGTCGTCGGAATAGTATTGATGTTTATCTACCCAAATCGCCTCATTGATGTCACTATTGTCAAATTGTTCGAAAATGGATTTCCACGCGATGTTCCCTACTAGTGTGGTTTTACAATTATTAAAACGTTTGGCGTTTGCGTATGTGGTTAAAAAATTTCGGAACAATAGATAGTCTCCAATATCATCGAGTCTAATTATTGCCAGCGTGTTTGGCTGCGTTGCTGAATGTTGAATTTGTTTTGTTTGCAATCGCCATTGCTCCGCTTTATTCAGTTCTGTAATGATATTTTTAGCAGCACTACGTTGGCGAAGGTATAGCGAAAGACGACGAAACATTTAATTCAAATTTAGTGATGAAGTATTGAATGGTACATTCAAATGGTTATAAAGTGAAATGATGAATGAGTAGGGTCATTCATCATTTCTTAATCGTATTTATAATTGTTCTTCTAATGCCATGAGCTCTTCAAACTCTTTGTCATATTGTTTGCTTAATGCTTCAAATTTTTGTGCCAATTGTTTGTAGAAGTCGTCTGCTTTTTTGAACTTTTCTTTGTCTTGGTACACAATTGGATCTGCTAATTGCTGCTCCGCCGCCGCTTTTTCGTTTTTCAATTTGTTGAGGTCTTCCTCCAACTTTTGAAAAGATTTTTGTTTGTTTTGATGTTCTTTTCGGATTGCTCTTTTCTCGTCTTCTGAAACTTGCTTTTTCTCTACTTTCTTTTCCACTTTTGCTGCAGGTGTTGTTGGCTGTGCCAATTTTTCTTTCGCTGCTTTCTCTTGTTTGTAGATTAGCCATTCGTTGTAAGGGCCAATGAATTCTTTGATAATGCCATCTTCAATTTCCCATATTTTATTAGCTGTTTTGCTGATAAAATAACGGTCATGAGATACAAGTACTAAAGTGCCCTGATATTTATTTAATGCATCGATCAGCATTTCCACACTTTGCATATCTAAGTGGTTGGTAGGTTCATCGAGCATCAGGAAGTTGCCCTTTGCGGCAATTGTTTTGGCCAGTGCCACACGTGCTTTTTCTCCTCCGGACAATACTTTGATCTTCTTGAATACGTCGTCCCCACTAAACAAGAAACAGCCTAGCATTTGGCGCAATTCCATTTCTGATTTGCCACTGCCGCACATTTTCATTTCTTCCAGAATCTCGTTGTTGACATCAAGCGATTCAAGCTGATGTTGTGCATAAAAGCTTTCTTCTACATTGTGGCCGGGTTTGCGTTCTCCTTCTATTTCTTCAGCACCAGAAATGATACGCAGTAAAGTTGACTTCCCTTTTCCGTTTGCACCTATCAACGCAATTTTATCACCACGCATAATCTCTGCGGTAGTGTTTTTTAATATAGTTAGTTTGCCATAACTTTTACTCACATTTGTTAGTGTGCAAATCACTTTGCCAGGTTGGATACCTACATCAAAGTTGATGTTCATTACAGGTACGCTTGCATCAGGAGCTTCAATTTTATCTAGTTTATCCAAGCGCTTGATGGCACTTTGCGCTTGTGCTGCTTTAGTAGCTTGCGCACGGAAACGTTCGATAAAACGTTCTTGCTGGCGGATATAATCCTGTTGATTTTCAAACGCACGTTGCTGTAACTCCATGCGCTCTTCTTTTTCTTTGAGAAAGAAGGAATAGTTGCCACTATATTGTACCAAGTCACGTTGCCAAACTTCAACAATCTTAGTGACCATTTTGTCGAGGAAGTGACGGTCATGCGATACCACTACTACCGACCCGGGGTAGCTTTGCAGGTATCTTTCGAGCCATTCAATGGAGGGTAAGTCCAAGTGGTTGGTAGGCTCATC